>NZ_BROC01000001.1 GCF_024345205.1 Lapidilactobacillus luobeiensis
ATTTCTCAAATTCCAGAAGCAAGACTCGCGATTATCGAGAAATTTTAAGGCCATTCGCCAAACGTTAGAAAGAACCGTTTTTGATTCGATCGTCCTGATGAGTCAAGACTAGACCAAGCGTATCGCATAACGCTAAATTAAAAATCTCCTGCCCATGTAGAACTAAGTCAGCGAAATCCAATTGACCATTAAATAGTTTTTTGACCTCAGATCCAAAGGAAGTTAACATTTCTGTGTTGATTTGTTGTAGAATAGATTTCAAGAGCGATTCCTCCTAGAAAGTTGTTTTGTCAATTACTATTCTAGCATAAAGGGAATCGCTCCCTTTTTATCTTCAGATAATCTACCCACTTAAACTTTACGCCAACTCTATGATACGCCATTCAGTTGTCGATGATTATCAAGTCGATTGTTACGATATGGCTATTTGTACGAACTTGTGATCGCTAGCCATGGTCATCAATTGCGTGGTGATTTGTCAATTTGCACGCGCAGGCACTATGGCGTGGCAGCTTAGTCTGCTTAAAACGGTTGAGCGGGCGGAGTGGAGTGTGGCGGGTGAGATCGCCGTGAAATTGGTCTTAGTGGCTTTGCCACTTAGATCAAGGCCTGATTTTAAGACTCGCAAAGCGAGGCTTAAAACAGCGCCCACAGCGAGCTTACCCGCCACACGCAGCGCAGACCGCGGCCAAGATTGAAACGGAACAGCTACCCACATCACAGTGAACTCACCCCGAACCACGCAGTGGAAGTTACGGCCAAGATACAGGAGTGTACAGCGAGCTCACCCGCCACGCGCAACGCAGACCGCGGCCAAGATTAGAACGGATATAGTTAGTTGCCACAGCAAGCTTGCCTATCACAGCATAAATTGATCAGAGCTCATTGTTTCCAGAAATTATTGGGCTTCTCCAGATCATCGGAGGCAAAGCGCGCCAGTTGCGCCAAATGCTCATGAGGAAAGGGAATGTTTTTGACCGGGGCAGTGGGACCATATTGGTGAAGTGAGGTGGTCAGGCCCTCTGGTTTGACCTCGATCATCCGATAGCCACGCGGAAGTTGACCGTAGCAGTTGTAGCCAGAAACATTGCCATAGATCAAGTTTAAGCCTAGAAATTCGCCAAAAAAATTATTGTCATGATCATGACCACAAAAGACACCAGCGACATGATCATTGTAACGTAGGTGGGCAAAAAGACCACTGTTCAAGACGGCGCCAGAGACCCGTCGATCATCTTCCCAGAAATGTCCTGCTAGGATGTGTTCGCCAGCTTGGAGATATTCTGGTAAGGGGATGTGTAGGAAAACCAAATCACGGGTCGGTCCGATCTTGGCTAAATAATCCGCATGGGTCCGTTCATACCACGCGATTTGTTCCAATGAGATCCAATCATAATCAGTTCCCGGTAGATCGCCATGATTACCAGAATCAAAGACATAACAAACATTGGTGATGCCTGCTGAGTTCCCCAGCTCGAAGGTATAGCATTCTTTATCGCGGTGGTCGATGAAACTGTTTTGCTTGGCGATGCGATTCTTGAACCCATTTTCTAGTTCACGTAGGTCACTACGATCGATGGTTTCTTCTGAATCGTGGTTGCCATAGGTCATTGCGATGGGATAGTCAAATTCGTTGAATAAGTCGACCAGCGCTTGATAGCCTCGTTGCGGGCGATCGACCCCCTCTGACCAGATCAAATCACCAGTGATCATGATCAAATCGGGATCAGCTGCGACGATCGCTGCCCGCAACGCCGCGAAAGTACGGATGTCTTTGGGCTCAAAAGGGTATGAACCAATGTGGATATCAGTCAATTGCATGATCTTCAAGCCATTTTCTTTAATGAGTTGCATAGGAGTCCTCCTCGGGATTTTCGAATCGTTGTTGGTGTAAAAGTGGTCGCATGCCGGCGATTTTTAGAGCGGCATTCGTGAAAAAAACCATATCTTCAAATTACTTTTTTTCGCGGTGACTAACAAGATGGCTCAGTGACTTTTTCTGCATGAATCGACCGAAAGAAAGTCGCCAGAAAAATTGCGAAAAAAGGCGCCTAGATGCTAAACTCCAATTTGTATCACAAGACATGACACCTAACGTTTGGAAGCCAAGTGCATTAACTCGAGTGCGGCGATGATCGTTGGGTGCACGGCGAAAAGCCACAATAAAGATTTGGGGAGATTTGCAAATGAAACTTAAGAAATATGGGTTGCTATTAGGATTGGCCCTATGCGCAAGTTTAGCATTAGGCGCTTGTGGCAAAAAGAATGCCCAAGCCAGCCAAGGGAAAATCAAGCTATCGATCAATTACTACAATGGCGCGATCAGTAAAGAGGCCATGGCGAACACCAAAGAACACTTTTCCAAGTATCAGTTACAATTCAAGCAAGTGCCCTCAAATGAGGATTTCGACACCAAGTTGAAGGCAAGTTTTGGTTCAAAAGCAGCGCCGGATATCACTGCGATCAATAATAATATTGAAGATTATTTACCCTACAAGACCAAATTTGTTAATCTGACCAAGTACGGCACCAAGAAATTGGCCAAAGATTATGTGACTTGGAAATGGGATTCCACTTATGCGGATCCGGATTACCAGATCGCGATGCCGATCGATATTGGTCCTAAAGCGTTGATGTTCAATGTGGCCAACTTTGAGAAAGCGGGTCTGCCAACCGACCCGAAACAAGTCAGTGAATTGATCAAGACCGAAGACGATTATCTGAAAGCAGCTGCGCAAATGAAAGAGAAGGCAAATTTGCCAATGTTTCTTTCTGCGGTCGCGCTGTTTGAAGATCGGGAACAGAAAATGACCAAAGGTATTTTCAAAAACGGTGAATTGAGTTTAGGCGAGGGTCAATTGAAAGAAGCGTGGGACTTTGCGGTCAAAGCCTATCAAAGTGGTTATACACTAGACGTTAAGTTAGGCGGCGCTGACAATGCCAATGCTCAACAAAAAGGATTGTATTCGGCGATGAACAAGGCTTCATGGGCAATCGCCGATCTGGAAGAAAATGGCACGAAACCAGGAACTTGGTTGATCGCCAAGGCGCCAGGTCAGCCATCGAACACTGGTGGCTCCTACTTGGCAGTCTTAAAAACGACGGCACATCCGCAAGAAGCAGCCGAGGTCGTGCGCTATTTGACCAATGAAAAGAACCAGCGGGCCAATTTTAAAGAGCTCAGCCTCTTCCCAACACATAAGGCAGTCTATGATGATGCTTTCATGAAGACGACCAATAAACTTTTTGGTGATGAACAATACAATCCTTATTTTGTCGATGCGGCGAACGCGATGAAATACACCGAGAGTGATCCGCGCAGTGGCACGGTCCAACGGATCTTTGAAGATCAAATGCAATTGATCCAGGATCAAAATAAAAATCCCGATCAAGCCTGGGCCGACGCAGTCAAAAAGGCGAAGACCATTGATTGATCAAGGCGATCAGATGAGCGGCAAAATCAATTGCAGTCACCATGAGTTGGATTGAACGAATTTTAGACTAGCACAGCCAGTGGTGGCCGCTTGACCTAAGTGACCACCATTCTTGGCGCCATCGCACCACACACTGACATAAGTATGATAAAGGAAGTGAAGAAATGGAAGTCAGTGATCACGGCACCGGGCTACAAACGGCGCCCAAGCACCAGCGGCACCGTTTCCGGTTTGATTTAGAAAAGGTAACGCCGTATCTGGCCATCGCGCCTTTCTATCTCCTGTTTCTCGTTTTTGGCTTGTTTCCGATCTTGTTCTCCGGTTATTTAGCATTGAGCAAATGGGATGGCATCGGACAGATCCAATTTACCGGTTGGACGAATCTCCAACGTTTGGCTCAGGATACCGATTTCTGGTTATCGCTGAAGAATACTGTTTTGATCTGGGCTTTGGGGACTTTTCCAATGTTATTCTTGGCGTTGGTCCTGGCCTTTATGCTCAGTCTCAAGATGTTCAAGCATAAAGAGACACTAAAAGCTTTATTATTTTTGCCAAATATCACTTCAGTCGTGGCGATCACGATTTTGTTTGGCCTGATTTTTTCTAATCTGGACGGGCTAGCTAATGGCGTCTTACATTTGTTCGGTCTGCGCTCGATCAATTGGTTGACCAGTCCTAACTGGGTGCGTGTTGTGATCGCCTCGGTCAATGTTTGGCAATACACCGGGTACAACATGATCATTTATCTGACTGGGATCGCGCGGATCTCCAAAGATTACAGTGAAGCGGCGCAAATGGATGGCGCGAATAATCGGCAGATTTTTTGGAAAATCACCGTACCACAATTGAAGCCGATCATTTTGTTCACGGTGATGATGTCAACGATCGGCGGTCTGCAAGTTTTCTCAGAAGCGCAGGTCTTAGTTCCATCTGGCGCTACTCCGCAAGGCGGCGCGATGACGATCGTTTATTATCTGTACAATACGGCCTTCACCAATCACCAGTTTGGTTATGGCTCTACGATTGCTTGGGGCTTAGTGGCCTTGATCGTCCTTTTCTCGGCCGTGAACTGGTATGTGACGACTAAACGGATCCAGGGGGTCAACTAAATGACACGAATCATGCATGGCAGTATCCGACTTCTGGTTGGACTTGCAGTTTTACTTTCGCTTTTTCCCTTCTATTGGATGTTGGTCATGGCCAGCAAAAAAAATAGTGAGATCTATCGCACGCCACCAAGCTTGTGGGTCGGTGATCAGCTTTGGCACAATATCCAGGCTGTGATCGCTCAAACTAGTTTCTTCCATGCTTTGTTCAATACGTTGTTCATTGCGGTCACCTCAACGCTTTTAGTCCTGTTTTTTGACTCATTAGCGGGTTTTGCTTTTGCGAAATTACATTTTCGTGGGCAAGCGTTTCTGTTCGCTTTCCTCCTAGGGACGATGATGATCCCCGGTCAGTTGAATATCATTCCTTCATTTTATCTGATGGATAAATTGGGCTGGGTCGGTTCCTATAAGGCTTTGATCATTCCGGGGATGGCCAACGCTTTTGGCATCTTTTGGATCAAGCAATATTGTACCGATTCTATTCCGGATAGTTTATTAGAAGCGGCTAAGCTTGATGGTTGTTCCACCTTTCGGATCTATTGGTCGGTGGCGTTGCCGATCATGCGACCAGCCTTAGCGTTTTTGGCGCTGTTTTCTTTCATGGGTTCTTGGAATGATTATATGTGGCCTTTGATCATTCTCAACGATGAGGCGAAATATACCTTGATGTTGGCTTTGACCCAATTGAAGGGAATCTATTCGGTCAACTATCCTTTAGTGATCACAGGCACATTATTAGCGACTTTACCTTTGTTAGTTTTATTCATTTTCTTCAGTAAACAATTGATTTCCGGTATTACCGATGGCGCGGTCAAAGAATAGGAGGGCCTAAGGTGTTGGCGACAGTCAAGCAATTTGTTGAGCAACAGCTCGATCGGCTAGGAAAAATTTTATTCACAGGTTTACTCATCCTAGCTGGATTTGTTACAATAGTCGGTGGTGGTCTAGGCCTGATTTTGGCTCAGCGCTACACCAGTGATCGCCAGGATTGGTGGTCAGGTGTTTGGCAGTGGTCCTTGATCAAAAAGGCGTTGATCTTGACCCTATTTGGTTGGCTTTGGATCTTGGCCATCCTGTTTAACTTTCAGATGGTGCCGCAAATGGTGGGAGTCGGGGGAGTTCTCCATTTGAGCGGTACGATCTTGATCGCTTGGCTAGGTGGCATGTGGCTATTATGGTCGCAACATCGCTTGGCGTTGAGAGGATCGACAGGCTGGCTGGGGCACAAACGTCATTTACAAGAAGTTTGTGCCTTAGGTGGGCCTTTATCTGGGTTATTGGTCATAGATCTAGGTTGTTTTTTGGTGATGTGGTGTTTTCCAGCAACAGCTTTATTGCTTGTTGGCTTAGTTTTTACTTGGCAGGAACGTTTTTTAAAGCGACTAGGGACAAGATTTCAGGATAAAATGGGGGAGTAAGATGAGTAAAATGACGATGACAGCGCAACCGAAATTAACGCAACGCGAGATCGACCTTTTGAATCAACTGCTACATCAAGAAACACCGGTGACTTTAGTTCAAATCGGCGCGGAAATGTCCTTATCTGAGCACCAGATCCGTTATGCTTTATCAAAGATCAATCACTTTTTGTCCCAAAAGGGGCTTGGCTGGGTCAATCTTGACCGTGATCGGCTCACATTGCCACAACCTCAGGAAACACAAAAAGCCTTAGCATATTTCGTTTCCCATACCACGCCAGCGCAGTTCCGCTATTCGCAGACACAGATGCAACGTTTCATTTTGTTGAAACTATTGTTGAGCGAGCAGCCCTTGAGCACCAACTACTTCATGAGTGCGCTGTATCGTTCGCGGACCACCGTGGTCAAAACTTTGAATGAAGTGCGGGCGATCTGCGCCGGTTTGGGGCTGGAGTTGGAACATTTAAAACGCTCCGGCTACCAAGTTGAGGGGCCAAATTTCAAAAAATTAGTTGTTTTTCTACGATTATTGATGAGTACGATCAATATTCGCGAGATCTATAGTTTTTATTATCGCGATAATATCTATTCGAAAATGGGCGAGCTAGTCCTATTCAATGTTTTTGAATTAGATCAGTTATTGACCGCTTTGAAGAAGACCATGACTTATACCCAAGATACCACGGGAATCGACGACACAGATTTCTTCTTGTTGACGATCTTAAACTATAAGTTAGCGGAAATGTCTGCGGCGCCGCGTTTGGCCGCTGAAAGTGAAGTCTTGCCCTTGGCGGAATTAGCCGAGCAGATTTTTGCCAACGGTCGCCAAGGTGATCTGGCGATGGAACGGACTTTGACTGACCAACTGAATCAGCATGTGGAACAAGCGTTAGGATTGACCGTTCCGTTTTCTGCTCAGTTCAGCAATGTGTTGAGCCATCACTTGCGTCGCGTTTTGTTTCGTGAGGAGAATGAGTTGCCACCAGTAGTCCCACCAAGCGAGTTTATGCCGGGGGATCAGCAGCACTTACGTCAGATCGTGGCGGCGGGGATCACAAAATTCGCTATTCCTTGTTTTAGTTCGACGGATATTGAACTGGTGACCGCCTTTTATGCCAGTGAGTTGGAAAAGCAAAAACCGCAAAGTTGGCAACCGCCGCGGATCCTAGTGGTCTGTGTTGAAGGTCCCGCTTTGGCGCATATCCTACGCAATCAGCTTTCGCGGTTGATGCCCAGTGATCAGATCGATCTAGCGGCTGTCTATGAGGTCACCGAGCATAAATTACAAAGTTATGACCTGATCATCAGCACTGTCAAGTTACCTAGCGCTGATCAGGAGAAAGTTCTATTATTGAAACCACCGTTTAGTACCGATCTTTTACCAGCGGTCCAACAACGCTTGGCGACAATGGTTCGGGCCTGCGTGATCACCGATGACGCGCAGATGACTGCTGTGACTGCCGCCGTCCGGGCTACAGAACTACCGCAACCAGAACAAAAAGTTTTGGAACAGCGTTTGCGGGAGATCTTGACCGCCGGCTGATCCTGATATAAGGATAAATAAAAAGACCGCATTGCCTGAATGAAGGGCGATGCGGTTTTTTGATGAAAATAGTAGCGCACAAAGGTCAATTTTGATCGATGACGGTGGCTGTTGCTTGAGCCAATTGTCCGATCAAGGCCTGGCCAGTGGCTTCACTTTCATTTTGATCTGTCAGGACGGCGATTGTGTAATCATTGCCGCCAGTGGTCGTGACGTGCCCGATACTGTTGATCATGGTGTTGCCTTCATCAGTTAACCAGCCATTCTTCAACTGCCAACTGGCGCTACCAGTTGAAACACCCCAACTTTGCTCGGCGCTGACTTGGCCCATCAATGATTGGATATAGGCTTGATCAGCAGTCGATAAGTAAGCACTGTTGTAAAAAATCGTGTTTAGAAGTTTGAGCTGATCGCTGGCCGTTGTTTGAGTTAAACCCCATGCCTCAGTATCGGCGCTGGAATCAGTCATCGCTAAGGCCGAAAAAAGTTGATCAGTGGCACCATAACCACCGAGGATCGTCTGCAAAAAGTAAGTCGCGGCATCATTTGAACTATTCTCGATCATTTCGGTGGCCTGTTCACTTTCAGCCGTGGTCAAGGCAGTGCCTTGTTGTTCCGCCTGATGGAGGACTTGGGTCAGGATAGTCGCTTTGATGATACTGGCAGTAGCATGGGTGCTTGTAGTCGCGTCATTACTTAATTGGATCGTTTGTTGACGCTCCGGCAAATAAATGGCGATGTCAACGCGACTTGAAGTCTGATCAAGAATAGCCTGCCACTGTGCTAAAAGCGTTTCTTGCAAAGTTGTCTTCGTTGTGGCAGCCGTTTGCTGGCTCTTTACCGCGGCTGTTTTCGCTTGGGTGAGCACCGCCTGTTGGTCATCTTTTGCTTGCGCTTTGGCAACGCTTGAAGAACCTGTCTGCTGTGCTGTATCTAATAGTTTAACACCGGCGCCGAGTAACGCGACACCGATCAAGAGCCAAGAAACTAGGTGCTTTAATTTCAATCGATTTTCTCCTAACGACCTTTAACTAATTTAAAGTTAATGAGTAATAGATAAAAGTATAGTCAAAAAGAATGAAAAATAACTGACCTAATTATGAAAGATAAATGAATTTTGCTTTATATTCTAGTGAAACACATCGTTATCCGGCGTCATCCATCAGTAGAATCAGCACGTGGACGTTACGAGTTAGATAGATATTTGAGGTTAAGTGTTGTCAAAACAGAGAAGCTATCACTATAATAGAGATTAGCGCAGCCTTGTGTAAATGGTTACAGTTCAATAAGGACCTAGGGGGAAATAGTTTGAAAAGATTGGCGATAGTGGTGCCTTGTTTTAATGAAGAAGAAGTTCTACCGATCACCGTGCCAGAATTAGAGCGCGTGATCTTCGAACTGATCCAAGCGCAGAAAATCAGCGTTGATAGTCAGATCGTTTTCGTTGATGATGGTAGTCATGATCAGACTTGGCCGCTGATCGAACACTTCACTGATAGTGATGATCATGTCACCGGCATCAAGTTGAGTCGTAATTTTGGTCACCAAGACGCTTTGATTGCCGGACTGACCTCGGTCGTTTCGAGCTTTGATGCAGTCGTCACCATCGATGCTGACTTGCAGGACGATGTCAACGCGATCAAGCAAATGGTCGATTGCTTCTTAGCTGGCGCTGAAGTGGTTTACGGTGTTCGCAGTAGCCGGCAGACCGACACTTGGTTCAAACGCTCAACGGCAGAAGGTTTTTACAAGACGATGAACTTTTTAGGGGTGCATATGGTGCCTGATTCCGCTGATTTTCGCTTACTCAGCCAGCGAGCGACCCAAACCTTATTGGATTATCCTGAGCGAAATCTTTTTTTGCGCGGGATCGTGCCATTATTAGGTTTCCGCTCGGCGAAGGTGTCTTATGAACGTCACGCACGGGTAGCGGGCGTTTCTAAGTATCCATTGAAAAAAATGATCAGATTCGCCGTTGATGGCATCACGTCATTCTCAACGGCGCCGATCAAACTGATCATGAATCTGGGTTTTTTGATCGTGCTGATCTGCATCGGTCTCTTGATCTACACCTTGGTCCAGAAGATCCAAGGTCGGGTCGTTTCTGGTTGGTCTTCACTCATGATCTCAGTTTGGGCGTTGGGTGGCGTTCAATTGATCTGTATCAGTGTGATCGGTGAATATGTTGGCAAAATCTTTACCGAAGTCAAGCAACGACCGCGGTTTACGATCGAACGGAATCTTTTGCAAGAACAGATCGAAGCCAAGTCGTCCAATAAATAAGTCGCAAACGCTGATTAAATAAAAGCCGGCCGTCGTAACTATTTTTATAGTTGGGCGGCTATTTTGTTGGGTAATAATAACTTTAGCGTATAGCTTTCATGAGAAATGAGCATTAGACAGATCTTTCACCGCGGTTTAAACTACTAACTGGACGGGGTTCACTGGCGCTGGCTTTTTAAGCAAAAAACGAACCGCGATGCTTGACGAGCATCGCCGGTAAAATAAAAAGCATTTTCAGATTCAACTTACTTATAGTATGATAGACGTGAGGATATCTTTCCATCATTGGCTATGATGAGATCAAAATAAGAATATAGGGAATCAAGGTCGTCTATTCAGGCAACCAGGGAAGGAAAAAAGAATGTCAGAAATAATCAAGCAACAATATTTAACTGGTGAGCGTGCGCTTTTTCAAGGTCATGATCTGGCGATCAGTGAAACGGTCTTCGCTAATGGCGAATCGCCACTGAAGGAAAGTCATGATCTGATTTTGAATAATGATACTTTTGAATGGAAATACCCTTTATGGTACAGTCAGCACATTCAGGCTCAGAATTTGACGCTATTGGAAATGGCGCGTTCAGGGATCTGGTACACCAAAGATATCGCGATCAGTGATAGCTTGATCCAAGCGCCTAAGAATTTCCGCCGGAGTGAGAAGATCAAATTGACCCGTGTTGAATTGACCCACGCCGAAGAGACTTTGTGGAATTGTCGGCAGATCGAACTGGATCATGTTACCGCAGATGGCGACTATTTCGGCATGAACAGCCAGCAGATCACCGCCGATCATTTGGCGATCTCTGGCAATTATTTATTTGACGGTGGTCGTGATATCGTGGTCGATCATGCGCGCCTGATCGCCAAGGATGCTTTTTGGAATTGTGAAAACGTGGTGATCAAAAATTCAACGATCATCGGCGAATATTTCGGTTGGAATTCACGCAATGTGACCTTGATCAATTGTACGATCGAGAGTCATCAGGGTTTTTGTTATATGGAAAATCTCAAATTAGAAAATTGTCGTTTATTGAACACCGATCTGGCGTTTGAATATTCGACCGTTGACGCAACGATCCAGAGCAAGATCAATAGTGTCAAAAATCCGATCAGTGGTCGGATCGAGGCCGCCGCGATCGAACAGCTCATCTTTGATGATCCTCAAATCGATCCTACTAAGACCACGATCAGCACCACGCAAAACAAGGGGGTACTCTCAGATGCCATTTGATTTTGAGCAAGCGCCACACCGTGAAGGCACCAATTCCGTTAAATGGGATGTAGCTAAAGGCGAATTACCAATGTGGGTCGCGGATATGGATTTCGCGGTCGCGCCAGTGATCAAACAAGCGTTGCAACAACGTTTGGATCAGGACGCTTACGGTTATAATGAGATCCCTGCCAGTTTTGGGCAGACGATCGCCAACTGGTGGCAAAAACGACATCAACTGAAATTGGATCCGGCTTGGGTACTATTTTCAGCCGGAGTCATCCCCAGCATTTCATCAACGGTCCGTAAACTGACGCATCCTGGCGATAACGTCGTTGTCCTAACACCGGTCTATAATATCTTCTATAATTCGATCCGCAATAATCAACGGCAGATCTTGACCAGTGAGTTAAGCTATCAGGACGGCGCCTACAAAATAGATTTTGCCGATCTTGAAGAAAAACTAGCGCGCGCGAATACGTCCCTGATGATCTTCTGTAATCCCCACAACCCGATCGGTAAGGTTTGGGATCGGGCAACTTTGACCCGAGTCGGTGAACTATGTCTACGCTACCACGTCGTTTTGCTTAGCGATGAGATCCATTGTGATCTAACTCATCCAGGACACGATTATGTACCAATGCTGAGTTTGACACCAGCGATCGCAGCCAATACGATCATGTGTGTTTCCGCGACGAAGGCCTTCAATATTGCTGGGATCCAGACTTCGGCGATCGTGATCCCAGATCCGCGTTTGCGGCAATTAGTCGACCGTCAGATCAATACTGACGAAGTCGCGGAACCCAACACTTTCGCGATCCAAGCTCTGGAAGCAGCCTTTAATGAAGGGGGCCCTTGGCTGGACGCTTTGAACCAATATTTAGCGGGAAATCGCCGCTTGCTCCAAGATTTTCTGGCTGAAAAAGTGCCCGAAGTGAGCTTGATCCCAAGTGAGGCAACCTATTTAGCGTGGTTAGACTGTCAACAGATCTGCCAAGATTCAGAAGAATTGGCCCATGCCATTCGCCAAGAAACCGGTCTGTTCTTGACTGCCGGGGAGGTCTATGGCGGTAATGGCGCCCAGTTCCTCCGCTGGAATTACGCCTGCCCCCGAGCGCGCCTGCAAGACGGCCTGAACCGCTTTGCTCAGGCGGTCGAGAATTATCGCGGGGAGTAAGTGCAACTCAAATCTTGTAGTAATTGTAAACATCAAATCTTTTCTTCATCGGCAGCAAAAGCGTTTCGAGAAAATTCGAAACGCTTTTTTAAATAGCTCAGTCCTATTCGGACATTAAATGTCCATGATGACACAAAAGCAAACTTTATAGAAGTTATTGGAGAAAAAAATTTTAGAAAAATGCGCGCCCGCTTTGATTACATGCTAAGATTAAATTGTTGTGTCAATGTGAAGTTGTGTTTTTTCTTGACAATGAAATATGGTAGAATGAAAGCAATCTGTTAATCGAGTTACAAGGAGGAGTCAAGCTTGAGTCAGAATGAAAAGAAAACTGATCAGATGCGGCGGCACAAACATCATCACCACCGCCATCATCGTGTGCGCAACACGATCCTGATCATTTTGGGTGTTTTTGTGGTGGCTGTTCTAGGTTATATTGGTTGGTTCTATTTCTCGGCGCGTAGTGCGATCAATGATTCGTATAAGTCAGCGGGTGAGAAGCAACAGGCAAAAAATGTCGTGGCCGAGAAGAAGTCACTAAATGTCCTGTTGATGGGTGCGGATACTGGTGCATTGGGCCGAACTTATCAAGGTCGGACTGATACGATGATCATCGCCACGATCAATCCAAAAGATAAAAAGACGACATTGACCAGTATTCCCCGGGATACGATGGGGGAGATCGTTGGCGCTAACGAGTTTAATTATCAACGGCTCAACGCGGCTTATGAGGTCGGTGGGTCCACCATGGCCTTGAACTCGCTCTCCAAATTAGTCAATGTTCCGATCCAATATTATGTCACGATCAATATGGGCGGCTTGACGAAAATCGTCGATGCGGTCGGAGGTGTTGATGTCAATGTGCCTTTTGACTTTACCTATGAAGGCAATACTTACACCAAAGGTAAAATGCACCTCAATGGCCAACAAGCTTTAGGCTATTCACGGATGCGTTATGACGACCCTAAAGGTGATTATGGCCGTCAGGATCGGCAGCGGGAAGTTATCATTTCTGCGGTCAAGGCAGCGGTTTCTACCCGAACTTTGACGAATTTCCAAAGTGTGCTCAGCTCGATCTCCAAAAATATGGTCAGCAACCTGTCTTTTGATGATATGGTCAGCATCTTTACCGACTATCGCGGCTATGCTGCTAATATGGTCAGTGACCACTTGCAGGGTGTTGGCGCCATGTGGGGCAAAGCGATGATCCAGATCCCGACAACGGCGGAGTTACAACGAGTCTCCGATAATTTGCGAGAACAAAGTGGCTTGAAGCAAGAAACGTTATCCAACCAAGAAACCCGGCAAAACGAATTGAACCTGAAGAATGGTTTCCAATTTGAAGGTGGCAGCAGCAGTCAACAATTTGTTGTTTATCCACCAAGCAATTAGGCTCATCAAGCGGAAGCACTCAAAAAAATTTAAAAGAAAATGGGAGTTTGTTTTGGAACAAGAAATCAATTTAGGCGATGTTTTTAAAACATTAAAAAAACACTGGGTCTTGATCGCAGTGACGGCGGTATTAACGACTCTGGTCGCGTTTGTCTTGAGTTACATGATCATTACCCCAAAATATCAAGCATCAGTCGATATTCTCGTCAATCGTAAAAAAGATGATGGCATTGGCGCGCAATTGAGTGACCAACAGGCTGATGTCAATATGATCAATACCTACAAAGATATTATTACCAAGTCGGTCGTTTTAATACCGGTCCAGGATGACTTGGCCAATGAGGATGGTATTGTTTTGAGCTTAAGTGAGCTGGAGAGTATGGTCACGGTTAATACTGAACAAAATTCGCAAGTCTTTACTGTTGATGTCACCGATACCGATCGGGCTCGGGCCAAGACCGTGGCGAATAAGATCGGTGCGGTCTTCAAATTAAAAGTGCGGGATATTCTAAGCGTCAATAATGTCACCATCATCTCTAAGGCAAAAATGCCTAAGGCGCCGATCTCACCCAATAAAAAGCGTAATTTATTGATCGGGCTTTTATTAGGGCTGATCATCGGCGCTGTGGTCGCGATCATGATCGATCTGACCGATCATAATGTCAAAGACATGGACTTCTTAACGGACGAACTAGGTTTGACTAAGTTGGGCATGGTCAGTCATTATCATGCGCGGGCGGCCAATACCCGGATCGCGCCAATACCACGACCGATCCCTGTTCCGGTAGCGACGTCGCAGCAATCGGCTTCCTTAAATCGAAGTCCCAAGAAACGAGTTTAGAAAGGAGTAGCGCAGATGTTTGGTAGAAAAAAAGCAGTACCAGAACCAGTTAAGGCGGCGCAACTCTTCACTTTGAATGAGCCAACTTCAGTGATCACTGAGCAGATCAAAACCATTCGGACGAATTTAAGCTTCACCCAGGAAGCAAAAGATTTAAAGAGTATTATGTTGACATCTGCTTTGGCTTTTGAAGGCAAGTCCACGATTGCGGTCAATTTAGCAATTGAATTTGCCAATGCGGGCAAGCGGGTCGTTTTGATCGACGCTGATTTGCGTCGTTCAACCCTGAATCGAACTTTCCAGATCCGCGACATCAATCGGGGCTTGACCAATGTGTTGATCCACCGTTTTGATAGTATCAAGGATGTGATCCACCCCACGGAAGTGCCCAATCTGTATGCAGTTCCTAGTGGTCCAACACCACCGAATCCTGCTGAATTAGTTGGCAGTGAATCGATGCGTAAAGTTCTGGCGGATCTGACCCAACAATTCGATTTAGTGATCGTGGACGCGCCACCGATTTTACCCGTGACAGATGGCAAAGTTCTCGCAAGTATGGTTGATGGGGTTGTTTTAGTGGTGCGCCAAAATCGCACGTCGAAAGCTGATGTGAAAGAGACCAAGAACTCATTGGAGCAGGTCCATGCTAATATTTTGGGTGTGATCCTGAATGATGTTCAAGTCAAAGGAGCAGATGGCTATTATGGATACGGGTACGGCTACGAAAGTGAGACGAAATAGTTTAGTCGATTTGCATTGTCATATTTTGCCAGGTATCGATGATGGTTCGCCTGATTTAGCGACTTCTTTAGAACTGGCACAGACTGCAGTCAGGGAAGGTATTGGCTATATTTTGGCGACCCCCCATCATTTGGATCGGCAATATATTAATCATCGCGCTGATGTCGAGCAGGCAGTGACGAAGTTCCAGCATGAGCTTGATCAGGCCCAGATCCCCCTGACTATTTTCGCTGGCCAAGAAGTTCACCTCAATGGGGACTTGGCTAAACGATTGCCTGATCTGCTAGGGATCGATGAAAATATGCACTATATGTTGGTTGAATTTCCTCATCAGGAAGTTCCCACCTATACGAAAGAATTGTTTTTCCAGCTAAATTGTCAGGATATCATTCCGGTGATCGCGCACCCTGAACGGAATGCGCAAATCTTGAAGCAGCCAGAGATTTTGTACGAGCTCGAGACTGAGGGCGCGCTCGCACAATTGACGGCGACAAGTTTGGTGGGTGGCTTTGGTAAGAAATTACGGAAATTTTCAATAGATCTAGTCAAGCATGGCTTAGTCCAAGTGGTTGCTTCTGATGCCCATGCCTTAAAGAACCGCAAGTTTGCATTGCGTGAGGCTTACTTGGCTTTAGATGAAATCGATCGCGATTTCGGACCGATTTTCTTCGAGAATTCTAAGCATCTTTTAAATGGTGAGATCCTGAATCAACAGATTTCCTTACAACCGATCCGCAAACATAGTTGGTGGCAAAAATAACAATAACTGTTCACAGAATGTCTAGATAGGCACAATCATTCTTTGAATAGCAAAAAAATTAACACCATCAATGGTTGGAGTGTCATGGGTTAGGCTAGTCAATCATTTTTTTGGCGAAAAATCGGGTTAATTGTGCAATACCCTTTTTATATAATAGATGTTAATTGAGCGAATCAGTGGATGATACAACGGACGGGTTGGGCAACTCAAGAACTATTGATTTCGAGCATTGAGAGACTTTATTGGTGTCTGAGTGATCGATTTTGGAGGAATAGATTTGGAGAAACAGGAGAAAGTTGCTAAACAGCTCGTGGGCAATGCACGTGAGCAGATCAAGCTGTCACATTGGCAAGTGACAGTCGATTGGTGGCAGGACGCGCATGCCGCTGGGCGCTTGGGCTATGTGTTGATCAAGCGTGTTTTTGATTTCTTTGCTAGTTTTGTGGGCTTGATCCTATTATCACCATTGTTTTTAGTGATTGCGGTCATGATCAAGTTAGATGATCCGGCGGGTCCAGTTTTTTATTCACAACAGCGCTTAGGTCGCAAGGAGCGAGAGTTTCGGATGTTTAAGTTTCGTTCGATGTGCGTTGATGCGGATAAGAAGCTAAAGGAATTGCTTGATAAAAACGAAGTTGATGGCGCGATGTTCAAAATGAAAGAGGACCCGCGCATCACAAAAATTGGGCATTTTATTCGCAGGACAAGTATTGATGAACTGCCACAATTACTGAATGTTTTCTTAGGTGATATGTCCTTAGTGGGACCACGACCGCCACTACCGCGCGAGATTGCTCAGTATTCTGACTATGATCGAAAACGCCTGGCTGTCAAACCGGGTTGTACTGGATTATGGCAGGTCAGTGGTCGTAATGATGTTGGCTTTAAAGAAATGGTTGAGCTTGATATTAGATATATTGAGAAACGCTCAATTTTTCTAGATTTGAAGATCATCTTTAGGACAGTAGGGATTATGCTGCGTCCTAACGGTGCGTATTAGCTATAACCTCGTGAATATTTTTAACAATCCGATTAATCCTTTTTTCAGCATTTGATTTTGCTATCATTTGCTTATAAAAGGGTGATGGCTATATTGATTTCTTGTTACTTATGTGGAAGGGAGAATCAGTAAAGTAGAAAAATACATACCATGAAGTTTATGGTTTCCCAAAATAGTATGGCTCATATTATCTCCAGAGACATTAAATCATTTGATTGCAGTAAATGATTTCGAAGATAAGTTTTTGCAGTCGATATTGAAGGACTGCATGATTATGCTGGCTTATAATAAAAAACATAGAACAAGGATATTGGATAAAATAGTAGTGAAAGGTTGTTCTCTGTTATCTCAGGATAAAATATTAAGGTTTTAACGAGAGAATGGATGACATCAGAAAATGGATAAGGATGTACCAGATTTGTATATATGCATGTAAGCTACTCGTGAAGAAATAGAGATGATTCGTTTTCTACAGACGTGTTTCATAGTGGTTTAATTTAAAACTATAAAATAGTCCTATATTTTAGGTGGACTCACGCACGTCTTTCTGATTCTTTCAAGTGTGGTCATGTCTGCTACAAGATTACTGCTTTCTATCGTGCTGGAGATGAAAATGAAATTATTTTGGGACGACATTAAGGGTCAATATTTTCAGGTAGCTTTGAAGAAATAACCAGCGGTTTGGTTATCATCTAGGCGATAGTAAATGGTTTGATCCAAGTGAAAAAGAATAGAATTTTTAGGTTTAAGGGTGCAAACGAATGGAATAAGGTATAGAAAGAGGAAGTGAAACGTGGCTGAAAACTATAGCGTACTAATGGCAGTGTACTACAGAGAAAAACCGCAATACTTAAAAATAGCGATTCAGTCTATGTTAAACCAGACCGAAAGCCCTAATGAGTTTATTATTGTAAAAGACGGTCCTTTGAGTGAGGAACTTGACTCTGTTATTAATGGATTTGTTAAAAAATACCCTGGCCTATTTACATTAATTGTGAACAAGACAAATATGGGATTGGGCCCCGCATTGAGAAAAGGCGTTGAACAAGCAAGAAACGAATATATTGCGCGAATGGATTCAGATGACTATTCTGTTCCTGAAAGATGCGAAAAACAACTGAAGTTATTCCAAGAAGACTGCAAACTTGGGATGGTAGGATCGTATGAGGCTGAATTCATAAATACGAAAGAGAATATAGTTGCAGTTCACAAAGTGCCAGAGCAAGACGAAGAAATACGAAAATTTATGCGAAGAAGGTGCGCTATTCTTCATCCCACTGTAGTGTTTAAGAAGAATGATGTAATTAGAGCCGGAAATTACCAAGAAGAATCGATTTTTGCGGAATATGAAGATTATGATTTATTTGCTCGAATGATTTTTGATACCAATGTCAAATGTTATAATATTCAAGAGTCGCTATATCATATTAGGACGAGTGATGACTTCTATGAGAGGCGTGGAGGCCTAGCTTACGCAAAAACAGTTTTACGGTTCAAATGGAATCTTTTCATAA
The DNA here is from genome assembly GCF_024345205.1 of Lapidilactobacillus luobeiensis. GTDB lineage: Bacteria > Bacillota > Bacilli > Lactobacillales > Lactobacillaceae > Lapidilactobacillus > Lapidilactobacillus luobeiensis. The sequence continues at coordinate 18,423 of NZ_BROC01000001.1, forward strand.
AACATGATATGCTGTTTCTGGATTTTTGTATAAGTGGAGTGGGTCAGGCCTTTGTATGTATATTGCCAAATAAATTGAGAAAAATAATTTACAAGATTTTTTTAAGAGGAGAGTAAAGCGATGAAGGTACTGGCGTATAATCTTCCAGCATATCACCAGATTCCGGAGAACGACAAATGGTGGGGTGAGGGATTTACAGAGTGGGACAATGTTAGAAGCGGTAAACCACTTTTTAAAGGACATATTCAACCTATGGTCCCCTATGGTGAATACTACTATGATCTTTCAAAAAAAGAAGATGTGGTTTATCAAGCCGAGTTGGCAAAACAATATGGCTTATCGGGATTTGTATATTATCACTATTGGTTTAATGGCAAGCTATTGCTTGAGAGGCCTGTGGAAATATATAGAGATTCTAAGGATACAGATTTTGACTATTGTTTGTGCTGGGCTAATGAACAGTGGGCTAAAACTTGGGATGGTAAAGATAACCAGATTTTGATGCCTCAAACGTTTGGCGGAAGAGAGGACTGGGAGAATCATCTTCAGTATTTTTTGACGTTTTTTAATGATAAGAGATATATTAAACGTGGAAACTGCCCTATGCTTTTTGTATATTCAGCAAGTAAGATTCCTCATTTTGATGAAATGATGGAATACTGGAATTCAAGAATTAAAGAATATGGATATGATAGTATATATCTCGTGGAGTTTATTAGTACGGTAAATCGAGATGCTATTAGTGAATATTCACAAGCAGTGACCGAGTTTGAGCCAATGTATTCAAATCGATTTGGTATAACTCCGATACAAAAATTATATAGGATAATATGTAAAAAACTAAAAACTACAGAATATCTTAGTTTTGATCAAATATGGACTAGTTTACTGAAAAGAAAAAGAATATATGGAAATAGAGAAATAATACAAAGTGCTTTTACTCAATGGGATAATACTCCACGTAAAGGAAAATCAGGATTAGTGCTCAAGGGTGGTTCACCTGAGAAATTCGAAAATTATTTTAGGCGACTTGCACACGGGAAACGTGTAAATGCATCAGGAGAGTATATGGTTATAAATGCTTGGAATGAGTGGGGGGAAGGGCCTGTTCTTGAGCCTTCAGAACAGTATGGGTATAAGTATTTGGAAGGATTACAAAGAGTTATAATGGAGTTAGAAAACGATTATGAAAAGTAAAATATTTGCGTTGTATCTGCCCCAGTATCATGAAACCCCTGAAAATGATGAATGGTGGGGTAAAGGCTATACTGATTGGGTTGCAGTAAAAACGGCCAAACCAAACTATATTGGGCATAATCAACCACGTCTGCCTTTAAATAATAATTATTATGATTTATTAGATGTCAATAATATCAGATGGCAAGCGAATTTAGCAAAAAAATATGGAATAGATGGATTTTGTATTTACCACTATTATTCAGCTGGAAAATTGCAAATGTATAGACCGGCAGAATTATTACTAAATGCAAAAGATATTGATATTGAATATTATTTTAGCTGGGCTAATCACGATTTTGCAAAGCAATGGTTTGGTGGTGATGGGCACTTATTAAGAAAGCAGGAATATGGAGATAAGGAAACGTGGATCGAGCATTACCGATATTTATCCAAATTCTTTAAAGATGATAGGTATCTAAAAATAGAAAAAAAACCGGTATTTGCTATTTATAATGTTTTTCATATCAAATGTTTTAATGAAATGATGTATGTTTGGGAACAATTAGCAAAAAAAGATGGATTTGATGGTCTTTATATTATTGGCACTAAATCAAACACTAATCTAAAATCTGTTGAGTTATTAGAGAATCAATGGATTAAGAAATCTTTTATTTTTGAGCCAATGAATTACAGGTCAAATGGTATAAATACAAGTGTGATGTATGCAACAAGAAGGAGAATAAAGACAGTACTAATTAGGGCTAATAATAAAATTAGACCTAATCATAGTATTCAAGAAAAGTATAGTATAAAAGCGGCGTATGAAGCAATACTAAATCGGAAAATGGATAAAAATGAAATATATGGTTTTTTTGTTGATTGGGATAACACGCCTAGATATAGATCGAAGTCTGTAACTTTTATTGGAGCATCGGTTGTATTATTTGAAAAGTATTTCGAAAAGATATATTCAAAAAGTTGTCGAGAGAATAAAGAGATAATTGTTATCAATGCTTGGAATGAATGGGGAGAGAGCTCCTATTTAGAACCTGATAAGTTGAATGGGTACGGATATTTGGAAGCAATTAAGAGTGTTGTCGATGAAACTTAAATATTCTACAGTAATAAAAGTGCTAATTTGGGTCCATTTCATAATGTGGATCCTTATTATTCCTATAACTGAATTTCAATTAATGCTATTCGGAAAAAAAATAATAACACTATTTACGTTAGGAGTTATTGAATTAATAATAAGCTTTTTTTTAATCATTATCCTTATATTGAGAAAAAAGATATATTTAAATTCCGTTTGCATACTAAGCATCAACTTTGTTTTAGTTATGATCTTTTTTTGGCTAATTGGATTTGCCATTAATGTGGATACACCACTTTATTGGAAGTTCTATTATATTTTTTATTGGATTATGCCTGTTGTATTAATAATTATCGGTTCTCAAATCAAATTTAACTTTAGACCAATATTAAAAGCAGTTGCAATAATGGCATTCATTAACGCTGTATTTGTTCTAGTACAACATTTTAGTAACAATTTAATTTGGCCCTTTGATGTTGATGATCTCGGAAATACGTTATTTTTTATATCTTCAGAGTATTATAATTCTGAGTTAGCGATAAGATGTCCTGGAATTTGCATGTCTGGATTAGATTCGGGCGCTCTAATGATTTTTGGAATGCTCTTTGTTATTGGCGAAAAAAAATTGAAAACATGGAAACGAGTATTATTAATTACTTTTTTTATTTATGCTACATGGTATACAGGGACAAGAAATATATATCTATTTTTAGGTTTTGTTATGGTCGGTATGCTTATTAATTATTGTTTTAAAGAAAAATACAAATTAAAGAAAAATTTAACAGTGCTTTATACTATATTCTCTTTTCTGACAGTGATTTTTATGCAGATAAATTTAGGATCGATTACTCAAAATGCCACAAGAAGTATAATTACTGATTTTACGAGTATGAATATTCGAATAATATCATGGAATAACGCTTTAAAATATTTCTCTTCGGGAAACATTTTCCAACAATTGTTTGGGCGTTCTATATGGCAATCAGCAGGATATCCATTGGTTTTGGATAACATGTATCTGGAATTATTGATTATGGTGGGTATTATAGGAATGTTATGTTTTTGTTTTTTTATTTTCAAACTATCCCTTGTTGCGATTAGAACAAAAGAAACTTCAATCATCCCATACTATTCGTATGTTTTGGGATTTTTTATTTATGGTACATTGAATGTCATTGGGAGTTTAAATTTAACGTTTTTGATGATATTTGGGCTTTATTTATCTCAACTAATTGGAAGTGAAAAGAATGAAAATCAACATTGTGATTAATGAGCCAATCAGATTGGCAAGTGGAGGATATAAGATAATATATCAATATGCCAATTTTCTGGTAAAAAATAATCACGAAGTTACGATATATTATCGATGCAGAAAAAACGTTTTATATTCGAATTATAAAATCCCTTTTTGGGCAAAAATGATAATTTCCAAGATTCTCATGTATCAGGGTGTGATTTGGTTCAACGTAGACAGAAGAATTAAAAGCAGAATCATAACAACAATAACGAATCAGAATATAGCTGATGGTGATGCTATTGTCGCGACTGCAGTAGACACGGCAGTCGAGGTCTGCGCTTTGAGTGCTACCAAGGGAAGAAAGTATTATTTTATTCAAGGCTTTGAGGATTGGGTTCTTGATGAAGCAGAGGTGCGAAAAACCTATTCTCTCGGTATGAACAATATAGTCATTGCTAAGTGGCTAAAGGTGATTGTGGATAATGAGTCAAAGAGAGAATCGCTTTATATACCCAATGGTATTGATAAAAAGATATTTTATGTCAAGAAACCAATAGAGTTAAGAAGATCGGCAACGGTGGCAATGCTGTATCATCCGCAACAGTATAAGGGCTCTGCGGAGGCGATAGAGGCACTCAAGCGAGTCAAGGAGGTTCATGACTCGCTTCATGTTGAGATGTTCGGAATTGCCGATCAGCCTATTGATCTACCAGAGTGGATAAGCTATACAAAAAGTGCTACTCAGGAACAATTATTGAACATATATAATAGTTCGTCAATTTTTTTGTGCGCCAGTCATGCGGAGGGGTTTGGGCTAACAGGGGCCGAAAGTATTTTTTGTGGTTGTGCCTTGGTGACGACAGATACTCTGGGTGTTAGGGAATACGCCGATGAGAATAATTCATTAATTTGTAAGCCGTCAGATGTTGAAGCATTGACAAGGGCCATTTGCTTTTTTATTGAGAATAATGAATTCAGAATAAAGATCGCAAGACGTGGATGTAATTCCGTGACCCCCCTCTTGGATTATGATAAGGCGTGCCAAAGTTTTGAGACTGCTTTAAGTAATTGACTTGTGGAAAGAGCCGACAAAGCAAAGTCAAAGCGTGATTATTGTTTTAAAAGAGCAAATTCAATAAACTAAGAAAACTGGGATTGTAATCTTTGTATAGAGAGAATTTTGGCTCAACACTGTAATTGTATTTAACTTATTCCTTTATCAAATTCTTTTAAAAAAATTACCCAATATATGGATGACGAGGAAAAATGAACAATAATATGAATATTGCAATTCTTACACTTTATCACGGGAATACGAATTACGGTGCACTCCTACAGGCCTATGCCTTGCAGAAAGCCTTGTCAGATTTGGAGGTTGGAGCGAAGCAAATTAGCTATGAACTCAGTTCTGGATATCCATCACGTAAAAGGCGTTTTTCGGCAAATCAATTGATACCAAGGGTTTCGAATAAAATCAAACGAATTCTTTGGAACCGAAAAAGAAAAAAGCGAGATATAATAATACAACAATTTGCAGATGAAATTCCACATACGGAACTTGTTACTGCTGATACAATTGCACAGCTAAATGAGCAATTCGATTTATTTGTCTGTGGCAGTGACCAGATTTGGAACCCTATTGGTTGGCAGCCAACGTTATTTCTTGATTTTGTTACCACCGGCAACAAGAAGGTTAGCTATGCAGCTAGTATGGCTCGAAATGATTTGTCAGAATCAGAGAAGGCGTATGCTACAAGATACTTGACAGATTTTTACGCGATTTCGGTACGAGAGGAACGTTCTGCAGAGATCTTAAACGATATTCTTTTGGACAAAAAAGTGAAAATTGTTCCCGATCCTGTTTTTTTGCTCCCTGCGCAGGAATGGGAGAAAATGGCAACGCCAAATCAGACGACGCAGCCTTTTGTATTTGTTTACTTACTGGGAGACAATATCTCACATCGCGAACAGGCCAAGCGCTTTGCATTGGAAAATCATCTTGTGATGCAGTATATTCCGTATTTGAATTTTAAAGCGTTTGAATGGGATAATAGAAATACAACTTTGTTTGCGGAGAATCAATCGGTTGAAAGTTTTCTGGAGTTGATTTACGATGCAAAAGTTGTAATTACGGACTCATTTCACGCAGCCGCTTTTTCCATGATTTTTGGTACGCGTGTGTTTGTTCTTAAGCGCTTTCGAGAAGGTGATCCAAATTCAATGAATTCTCGACTTGAATCGTTGATGAAGACCTTTTATCTTACAGATAACTTGGCAGAGGTATTACCACAAACACTGCAAGAAATAAAGCCACAAGCCAAAACAGCTATGAATATTTTACAGAAAATGCGGGCGAGTGGTGTAGGTTACCTCAGAAGTAATTGTATATCTAATAATAAGTAGTCAGTGTGGGTGGTTGTAATAATTGGAGAAAATAAAGATAAAAAAATATATAATAAAGTATAATAGTCTTCCGACACCAATAAAGGCTTCTTTTTGGTTTCTGATTTGCGCTTTTTTACAACGAGGAATTTCCGTTATAACTACACCTATTTTTACACGTTTGCTTACAACTGCCGAATATGGTGAGTATAATGTGTTTAATTCTTGGATGGGCATCGTCTCTGTATTTGTAACCGTAAACCTATTTTCTGGTGTCTTTACACAGGGACTCGTTAAGTTTGAGGACAAGAAGAACCAGTTTGCCTCTTCCTTACAAGGACTATGCTTAACCCTCTGTGTGGTGTGGACAGTTATCTATCTGTTGTTCCATAATTTTTGGAACCAGTTGTTCACATTAACTACCGTGCAAATGTTGGCAATGCTTTGCATGATTTGGGCAACAGCGGTATTCAACTTTTGGTCGGTATATGAAAGAGTTGACTTTAAGTATAAAAGGCTGGTAATTGTTTCCGTTGCTGTTTCATTATCGAAGCCGGTACTTGGGGTCATATTCGTCCTACTGGCGAAAGATAAGGTAACTGCGAGAATCCTAGGATTGGCGCTTGTTGAGTTGATTGCCTATACCTGGATGTTTATCTCGCAAATCCGGCGAGGGAAAAGATTCTTTGATAAAAAATTCTGGCTATATGCGCTTGCATTCAATTTACCGCTGATACCGCATTATCTTTCGATGACTGTTCTGAACAGTTCAGATCGGATTATGATTAACAGCATGGTTGGTCCGGATGCAGCAGGTATATACAGTCTGGCTTACTCTGTTTCACAAATCATGACGATTTTCAATATCTCGCTAATGCAGACGATTGAGCCGTGGCTTTACAAAAAAATCAAGTCAAGACGGATAGGCGATATGGCCTTGATTGCTTATCCGACTTTTGGCTTGATTGCGGCAGTAAACATCATACTGATTGCACTCGCACCCGAAATTGTTTCAATATTCGCACCCGCTTCTTACTATGATGCTATTTGGGTGATCCCACCGGTTGCGATGAGTGTTTACTTTACGTTTGCATATACCTTTTTTGCTGTTTTTGAGTTTTACTACGAAAAAACAAAATATATTGCCGCCGCAACAACTTTCGGTGCAATACTTAATATTGTTCTGAACTATATCTTTATTCCAATTTTCGGGTACTACGCTGCAGGCTATACAACACTTGTGTGTTTTATTATATTTGCAATCTATCATTTTTATTTCATGAAAAAGATTTGCAAGACTGAATTTGACGGTGCTTCCCCGTATAGCACAAAAATACTTCTGATTATTACTGGCATATTTATGCTTCTGGGTTTCTCTCTTCTGCTGACATACAGAAATGTGATTCTTAGATACGGAATTATTCTTATCCTATGTGTTGCTCTGTTCGTAAAGCGAAAAGAACTTATCAAACAGGTCAAAAGAATTATTAGCATTAAAAAGTCATAGCCAAGGAGTCATAGAATATCAACTGGAGGAAAATTTCATGGGAAAATATTACAGTAGTGAAAAGAATGTACAAATGCTGATTGCCCTGATGAAAGCAAGTAATGTGAGAAAGGTTGTGGTTAGCCCCGGGGCGACTAATGTGTGTTTTGTTGGAAGCATACAGAATGATTCTTATTTTACATTATACTCATGCGTGGACGAGCGTTCTGCAGCCTATATGGCTTGTGGGTTGGCCGCCGAAAGTGGAGAGCCAGTGGCTTTAAGTTGCACTGGCGCAACGGCATCACGGAATTATTATCCGGCACTGACAGAGGCATATTATCGCGGGCTTCCTGTCCTCGCAATTACTTCATCCCAGCATTCAGGGAGGATTGGTAGTTACACTCCGCAAGTTACAGATCGAGTTGTCTTGCCAAATGATGTTGTTGTTTGTAGTGTTCAAGCGGAGATACCTGTCACTTCTGAGGATGAATGGGCAGTGAATGTTTCATTAAATCGTGCCCTGATTGCATTACGGAAAAATGGTGGTGGTCCGGTACATATCAATTTAATAACGGGCTATAGTAAAGACTTCAGCATCAAGACGCTACCGTCTACTCGAGTGATTCGTCATATTGGTTATCATAATGCGCTTCCGAAATTAAAAAAAGGAAGAGTGGGTGTTTATGTTGGTGCTCATGAAAAATGGAATGAAAGTCTTACGTCTGCAATAAATAGCTTCTGCAAAGCCTATGGAGCAGTTGTACTCTGCGACCATGCCAGTAACTATAAGGGCGAATTTAAGGTAGAGCCAAGTCTCGTCTGCAGTCAGACACAGTATGATTCACCATGCCGAACAATGGATGTGATGATTTATATTGGATATGTAACCGGTGCACAGATGGGAATGAAGCCCAATGAAGTTTGGCGGGTAAACCCAGATGGTATTATTCGTGATCATATGCATAAGACCACATACGTGTTTCAAATGGAGGAAGAAGATTTTTTCAAGGCATACGAAAGAATGGGAAGAAATACTGTTGAGGAAGGTTCGACAACAACGGTAATGCTGGAACAATTAGATGGTATAGAACCGGATAACGAAAACGGCTTGAGTATAAACAATGACAAAACACCAACTTTACAGGAGACATACTTAGAGCAGTGGCAGCGTGAGTGTAATCATATTGCAAAAAAAGTACCTGAGCTTCCATTTTCTAATGCATGGCTTGCGCAGCAAACATCATCTAAACTACCTGAGGGCAGTGTACTACATCTTGGTATTTTGAACAGTTTGCGTACATGGAACCTGTTTGAAATACCTGATAATGTTTGCTCGTATTCTAATACGGGCGGGTTTGGAATCGATGGAGACGTATCTTCTCTGCTGGGTGCAAGTTTAGCGCACCCCAATACGCTATATTTTGGTGTTGTTGGCGATCTGGCGTTTTTCTACGATATGAATGTTTTGGGCAATCGCTTCTTTGGTAAGAATGTTCGCTTGCTGCTTGTAAATAATGGGCGAGGCACAGAGTTCCGTAATTATATGCATCTGGCTGCGCGATTTGGAGAGGATGCCGATCCATATATGGCAGCTGCTGGACATTTTGGTAGGCAATCACGTGAGCTGGTGAAACACTATGCTCAAGATTTAGGGTTTGAGTATATGACGGCATCTGGAAAAGATGAGTATTTGATGAATCTGCCACGCTTCTTGACGAACCAGATAACGGATAAACCAATGCTGTTTGAGGTATTCACAGACAGTGCGAATGAAAGTCAGGTTCTTGAAATTCTATATAATCTAGAGGTAAACACAAAAGGTGCGGCAAAACATGCGGTCAAGAGGATCATTGGTGAGAAGGGTGTCACAGCACTGAAAAGTATTATCAAGAGGTGACTAATGAATTTAGCAGTCTGAAGATATACAATGCAAGAAAACTTAGGGGGTTGTGCCAGGTCATGATCAAAAATGTTGAGGAACCTATTGCTGACGATATCAGTTATGTGATCGGTAATAGTTGGACCATTATCTGTGAGCGCGACAGAAATGGCTATTTTCCTCTGTCGGCTAATAATAGAAGGAGAAACGGTCATGAAAATCTTGCTTTTAGGTGGAACAGGCGCGATGGGCACACCGCTTGCTAGGAAACTGGCGACGCGCGGAAATGAGGTCTATGTGACAACTCGCATCGTAAGAACATCAGAAATAAGCAATTTGTACTTTGTCCAGGGCAATGCCCATGACGCTGTGTTTTTGCAAGAGATGCTCGAAATGGGGAAGTTTGACGCGATTATTGACTTTATGGTGTATCAACCCAGTGAATTTAGGGCGCGGGTAGAGTCCTTGCTCAGTAAGACTGGGCACTATTTATTCCTTAGCTCCAGCCGCGTTTATGCGGATTCAGAAACACCCCTGAACGAGGACTCACCTCGCTTATTAGATGTATGCCAAGATGCTGCATATCTGTCTACGGATGAATACGCGCTTGCAAAAGCCAGGGAAGAGAACATGTTGTTTGAGTCAAAGCAAACAAACTGGACAATTATTCGGCCCTACATTACTTACAACACTGATCGTCTCCAGCTTGGTACATTGGAAAAAGATATCTGGTTATGGCGTGCATTGCATGGGCAAAGCATCCCATTTCCCCAAGATGTTGCCTCACACAGGACTACTCTGACTTATGGTGCCGATGTAGCAGAGGCAATGGCGCGACTACCTGGAAATCCCTTGGCCATGACACAGGCCGTGCACCTGACAGGAACTGAGTCAATAACGTGGCAGGAAGTAAAAGATATTTACTGTAGCGTATTAGAACGAAAAACGGGCAACAGGCCAAAACTTTGGCAGCCGATGACCAGCGACAAAATCATAAAGACGATTGATAACGAATATCAGACTAAATATGATCGTTTATTCGACAGAACTTTTGACAACAGCAAGATGCTCTCTCTTTGCGGGGAAGATTTACGTCTTACATCTGTGCACTCTGGTCTCACCAGTTGCTTAGAAAACTTTATCAATAATCCTCGCTGGAGAATACCAGAACCAAAAGTGCAAGCTCGTTTTGATTCATTTACAGGAGAAACAACATCACTCTCATCATTTCCAACCACAAAAGCAAAAATCAAATACCTGGGGTGGCATACTATGCCGTGGGCAATGGCTGACATTAAAAATATTTTGAGTAAGGAATAGGATGCTTTTGAACTTCTTTTTACCTCATCACTGTGGGTATTTTATTATTGTATATTTGCTTATGAGTAACTGATTATTGTATCCGTAAAGGACCAACCGTATTCGATTTTCTTATGTTCTTCACAAAATAGTAAAGAAAATGATGGGGCTGATTTGTTGGTTTTGATTGGTTTTCGTCTAAGCTTACGTTAATTAATCAAATATTTCAACTGGGGAATCAATGGCAAAAACTGTCGGTGAAGGTGACGTTGTAGCACGTTCCGGACTATCCTACGGTGATTCTGGAGCTGGTGTGAGGTTACCAATGTGTTGTTGAAGAGTGGTTTTGGGCGAGAAGTACTATGTGCGCTGGTGAATGTGAGAATGTTGATGCAATAATCAATATCGGAGTAATAACATCTCAGAACGCACATAAAGGTGTATGTTATGGGGCTTAAAACCTTCTTATTCAGCACTGGTACGGCTGGTGCAACAGTCAATGTGATTCTGTTTAGTATCCTTAAACATGTAGGATGAATAATATTGATTCGACGCAATATCCAACTTCTGTCAGGTTTGAAATATCGAAATACCTAAATGAGCGAAAATACGCCGATTTAGAATCCTATTTGTCGTAGAATTAGAAAAACGAGAATAACCATTCAAAAATTATGAAAAAGCAGAGATGCCTTTGTGACAACGGCTTGAAAATCTCTGTTTTTTATTGAGCTAAACACTATTTTGTTGGGAATTCACGATTTAATTTGCATAGAAAGAGTCAGAATATTCCAGCACTCCGACATGAAGTGACTGGAATTGAACGAAATGGATTGGTTAAGCACACCGCGTACAATGTATAATTGAGTTTTTATTTTTTTAAATATCAATTATAATAAAACTATCACAAACAGGAGGCCTATCATGTACACAAGAACAAAATGGGATAATTTAAGGTTTATTTCTTTGTTGGCTGTAGTTGTTATTCATGTATCGGCATTAGTTATAATTAATTCTGATAATGAATTAAACCTATGGCCCTTATTTTTAAATCAATTTAGTAGGTTTTCGGTGCCTGCTTTTTTGGTGGCTTCAGGATATGGTTTAATTGTTTCAAAAAAAGATAAGCAAAGTTATTTAGAGTATATTAAAGGTCGGTTTAATAAAATTGGTATTATCTTTTTGATTGCTTCAATTTTCTATTATTTAGTTTTCTCAAAACAACCTTTTTCCATTTTATCAATTGATGGAATTGCAACCATCCTGACCGGTAATGCATACTATCATTTATATTATATTGTTCTTCTCTTTATTTTTTACTTGATTTTTCCACTCTTATCAAGAATGGTTCGGCGTACTCCCAAAATGATGCTCTTTATCTTTTTCACATTACAACTGGTTTCACAATTTCTTGGTATTATTGGAATCATTACTTTTTATAAGTATAATATTTTCAATTCAATTTTTTATTTTGTGTTAGGTATATATTTGGCAATCACGCAACAGAGCTTTAAGAGAAATATAAGATTATTCTACGTTTTGTTGGTAGTGAGTTTTATACTCTTGATTTCTTTTAATTATATATACTATTCATTAACACATAATATATCACTTGCAACAACCACAATGAATCCTGTTGTGACCATTTTTGCTACCAGTTTTATTATCACATTTTTGAACTCGAATTTTGATTTTACTAACTATTTAAAGGCTGATATTTCCTATTATATTTATCTAGTACATCCACTTTTTATTTCGGTATTTTCTAAATTAATCGGATTACTTGACATCAATATAGATAATGTCTTTAGTTTTTTTATTCTACTTGTCTTTGTGCTTTTGAGTAGTTTCTTATTTTCATGGGTGATTAAACAACTAATGAGTATCTCAACCAGTCTATTGAGAAGGGCTAGAAGCTTAGTAAAAGTGAAGAAGGAGTAAATTGAATAACTAATTTGCCTAACTGTAATCCCATCATATTGGAAAAGTAGTTAAGCCTTAATAATTATAGCTTTCTAACCTAGTAATGAAATAATTCTATTGTGTTAAAAAATAATTTCTTGCACAACTAAACTAGTAAGGAGCTTTTTACGTCTACTTTATATAGAGAAATTCTGGATAATGGCGGGAAATAGCGATATTTAACTTTCAATTCCTACTTAAAGATTAGTTATCATTCGATTAAAAATAGATCTTAAGAAAGTTCTGAGCTTGATAATAAGCATTCAGCCAAATTGCGGATTATGTTTCCATCTCAGATTATCTATAACTATTTCGTTATATTTCTATGATATTTTTTATGAAAAAAAGAAGCAAGAAATCGTTCGCTTTCGGATAGATGTCAAGGGCGGTTTTGAAATGCAGGTTGGGCCTGCATTTCAAAATCGCTCTCGACAGCCGCCCCCATTTCTTACGTTTTTCTAAACATAGTAAAGAAAATGATAGGACGAAGGGGGATTTGTTGATTTTGATAGGTTTTCTTCTATACTAACGTTAATCAATCAATTAAACTGATTGATTTAGTGGATCGATGGAAACCGAGGTAATCACAATGAACCTACTGATAATATGTCTATTGGCTCTATGGGGAGCGATGGGGATCTTGGCGATTATGACTGTTTTGGGTGCTAGCCGTTTGCGCCGACGCGGCTAACAATTTAATGGGCTATTGAGGAGGTCACAATACTGTTTAGCGGTATTGTGGCTTTTTGTTATTTCAAGATGTGGTTGGATCGTGACGGTTACTGTGGGGCAGAAACTGTCGCCAACGCAACCAAGATCAGTGCTGCTGGTTGTCTAGTTTAGTTTTTTACAAGCAGACTAATAACTTATTTTGCTGAATTTAATTGAATCAAGCTTGATTTTAAGCCATTCCGTGTTGGTGCGGAGTGGCTTTTTGCTGTTTTGGTTGGTGCTGGTGCTGAACGGGATAAGCGACTTTTGCGGCGGAAATTTATATAATGCCTTTGACAAGATTTATCAGCTTGAAAACGGTTTAAACGAATGTTGGTCCAACCTGGGGGAGGGTGTGGTCAAATTGACAGTTAAAAGTATTAAGTTGCATCATCAGGAACATGTTTTTGTTGTGTCATTGGTGGGAATGGCAACATTATTGGTATTGGGTGAACCACCGCATGAAGCGCAGGCGGTAACACCGGCTGTTGCAACGACGGCGGTGGCCGCGGTGTCTGGTCAGACATTAGTGTCACCAGCGTCATCTTCACGTGTGGCGACGGCACAAAGTGATTTTCAGTGGTCGCTTGATGATAGTGCGAACACGGCAACTTTGACGGGGGTCAATAGTGGTGTGGTGTTAGGCGCAGTCGTGATTCCTGATACGGTCAGCGTGGCTGGTAAAAATTACACCGTCACGGCGATCGGCCCGGGCGCCTTTCAAAGCCAAGAGTCTTTGACGAGTGTGGCGTTTGGTTCGAATTTGCGCAGTATTGGTGACAATGCCTTTGTTTATGCCGGTCAACTGACCACAGTTGATTTCAGTCAAGCGACTGATCTAGTGACGATCGGTAATAATGCCTTTCAATCTAATGGTAGCTTGACTGCGGTAGCGCTGCCGGCAAGTTTGACGCAACTGGGAGCGGCGGCGTTTGAATATGATGGTCAGTTGACCACAGTTGTGTTGCCAGCCGGGTTGACGGCGATCGCGCCAGAGACGTTTACCAGTTGTACGTCTTTGCGTCAGGTCGATTTTGCGCCAGGCTCGCAGTTACAAACGATCGGGGCCAGTGCTTTTGCCTATAATGCGGCTTTGACTTCATTTGCGTTACCAGCGACGGTGCAAACGATCGGGACGCAGGCTTTTGCCGGTGCCGGTCAGTTGACTACTGTTTCGATCCCGACGGATACGCAACTGACGGAGATCGCGGCGGGGGCGTTTATGTACGATGGCGCGTTGACGGACTTTCGTTTTCCCGATACTTTGACTACGTTAGGCGCGCAGGCTTTTCTTGGCGCCAGTGCTTTACCCAGTGCCGCTTTTGGTCCAAATTTGACGGCGATCGGTGCTCAGGCTTTTCTTTATGATGGGGGCCTGAAGACGCTTGATTTCAATCGGGCGTCGGCGTTGACGGCGATCCAGGATCAAGCTTTTGAATATTGCGGTCTGACTGGAGCGCTGAATCTGCCCCAAAATCTGGTCACGATCGCTGCTGGGGCTTTTGCCGGGAATCATATTACGGCGATCGGTTTTCCGAATGCTTTGCAGTCGATCGGCACGAGTGCTTTTGCCTATAACGCGATCACTGGGACTTTGCGAGTACCAAGTTCGATCACGGCGATCGGCGCTGACGGTTTCTTAGGGAATCAATTAGAGGCGGTGATCTTGGATGGTGATCGGGTCGAGCTCGGTAATGACGTCTTCACTTATAACCGCATCACGACGATCCATGGCAATACGGTGGTCAACGACAACGTCATCGGCCGCCAAAACATGGCGACGATCTTCACCGATCCGGCCCATGTTTCGATCGCG
This sequence comes from Lapidilactobacillus luobeiensis, assembly GCF_024345205.1. Lineage (GTDB taxonomy): Bacteria > Bacillota > Bacilli > Lactobacillales > Lactobacillaceae > Lapidilactobacillus > Lapidilactobacillus luobeiensis. The sequence goes on from NZ_BROC01000001.1 coordinate 33,467, forward strand.
GATTATTTTAGTTTGGCTTACAACGGTCGGAGCGCGATCGAGCAGGATCTGACCATCGATCAATTGAGTGATGGGGTCACTTATCGTGCTGGTGAATTTACGGTACCGACTGGGACCAAAGATTTCTACTTTGACTGGTCCCTGCCTGAGAATGGTCAGAATGTTTATAGTGGTCGTTACCATGTCGTGCTTAGTAATCCGGAGATCAAGGCCATTGATTCCACCGTACTGATGGGGATGTCTTGGGATAAAAACGATAATTTCGTCAGTGCCATCCTAGATGATGGTCAGGTTTTGGACCTGAATGATTTGACCGTCACGATCCAAGATCCGACTGGTCAAACGGTGCCAACATTGGACACGACTCAAGCCGGCGTTTATCGCGTAACTTACCAATATGGTAACTATCAGACGACGGTGTCTGTAACGGTGGAGAAGCGGCCCGGCACGTATACCTTGACGGGTAACAGCCAGACAGTCTATAGTGGTCAGACTCAAGGTCCTAGTGAGGTCAGTGGGTATCAGTTGGCTTTATCGAACGGGACGACTTACGTGCTGAAAAATGGTGATCTCGAGTTAACGACGACTAACGCGGCGCAGGATGCTGGTCAATATCAGGTTCAATTAAGCGCTCAAGGGTTGACGGATCTTCAAGGCATCAATGCCGAGAATACTTATTATCAATGGACTCAAGAGAAACCTGAGGCCGCTAAGTTTACGATTACTCCAGCCCCTGCGACGATCACTGCCGCTGACTTGACAAAATATGCTGGTGACGCGGATCCAACGTTGACGGCGACGGTGGCTAATCCGGCGGAGCAAACTGGGGGCGCGCCGCTAGTCTATGACCTGACGCGTCAAAGCGGTGAAACTGCTGGTGAATACCCGATCACGGTGCAAACAACGCCAACCGCCAATCCAAATTACAATGTTAAAACAGTTTCTGGCAATTTGACGATTTTAGCCAACCAAGAAAGTATTACGGCTAGTGATTTTACGATGTACGTTGGGGATCCCCAACCAATAAGCGCTGATTTCAAAGCCAGCGCGACTGATAAAACGGGGGCTGCTAGCGCAGTCACGATCGATTTGAGTCAAGCCGATTTCACACAGGCTGGTAGCTACCCAGTGGCAGTCACCAGTGCCTCCGGTCAAAGCAAAACGGTCACCTTGACCGTCAAAGCCAGCGCCGTCAGCCTGACTGGTAATGATTTCACGATGTATGTCGGTGATCGGCAACCAACTGTTGCGGATTTTGGCGCTCAAGCTACAGCCAAGGATGGGACCAGTCTCCCGGTGCAAGTTGATCTTGACCAGGTCAACTTCACACAGGCAGGCACTTATCCGGTGCAATTGAGCGCGGCCAATGGCTTGACCAAGACGATCAAATTGGTGTTGTTGCCGAATCGGCAATCATTGACTGGTGAAGATTTTGATACCTATGAAGGCCAACCACTGCCGAGTTTAGCTGATCTGCGCGTTCAGGCCACAGATAAAAGTGGTCAGGAGATCGCGGTCGCTGCTGATTTTAGTCAAGTTCAAATGGGGGCTGTCGGCGATTATCCGGTCAAACTGACAACAGCGGATGGTCAGGAACTGACGGTCATCGTCCATGTTCGTGCCAGTCAGCGAGCGATCTCTGGTCAAGACTATACCATGTACGTTGGTCAGTCCCAACCAACTGTTGCTGACTTTAAAGGGGTGGCGAGCGATCCGGCTGGTCAAGCATTGGTGGTCAACGCTGACTTTTCGCAAGTGGATTGGCAACTCGCCGGCGATTATCCAGTCACGTTGACCGCGACTGATGGTCAGACCAAGGTGGTTCAGTTACATTTATTGGCAAATAAACAGGGGATCCATGGCCAGGATTATACCATGTACGTTGGTGATCCCAGACCAACAGTGGCCGACTTTCAAGCTGTTGCCGCGGATATGGCTGGGAATAGTTTGCCGGTCAGTGCGGATTTGACTGGCATTGACTTTCAGACGGCGGGCAACTATCCGGTCAAGTTGACTGCCAGTGATGGGCAAACTCTCTTGGTCCAATTGCATTTATTGGCGAATCAGCAACACATTACCGGTCAAGACCACACGATGTATGTTGGCGAACCGTTGCCGACGGTGACTGATTTTGCAGCGGTCGCCACTGATAAAACAGGGCAGCGGATCGGCGTGATCGCGGATCTTAGTCAAGTGCAAGCTGACCAACCCGGGCGCTATCCAGTTATCTTAACGGCAGTCGATGGGCAGCGTTACACTGTTCATCTAGACGTCAAGGCCGATCTGGCTAGTTTAACGGCGCGAAATTACACCATGTTTATTGGTGACCCCTTGCCGACAGCTACCAGTTTTAAAGCGGTGGCGACCGATCGTGATGGTCAACCTGAGCCAGCCTTCCTCGATTTGAGTCAGGCCGATCTGACTAAAGCGGGTACTTATCCGGTGACCTTGACAACTGCCTCAGGCGAGGAGATCACGGTTAAACTACGGGTCGTGGCGAAATACCAGCAGCCTGAAGAACCTAACCAACCTGAAAAACCGACTAAACCAATGGCGCCGACGAAACCAGTCGATCCCAACGCTCCAGTTGTTAAACCGACTCAGCCAGTGCAACCAAGTCGCCCTAACCGACCTAGCTCAAGTCGGCCAAGTCCGCTAGCAACGCCACAACGCCCAGCTATCTTGACAAATGATTGGCGCGGCAACAGTCAGAATGTTCAAAAAGGATTGCCACAGACCTCAGAACAACGGCATATCTGGCCGATCGTTCTAGGCGGTTTGACCTTAGGATTACTGACTTTAGGAAGTTGGTTCCGTAAGTTTTGGCATCAAAGCGGTCGTCATTCGAAATAAAAAAGAGTGCGAGCCAGCCTGAATAGCTTCTGAGCATTAACCTAGCTAGGATTTTGGAGGCAGGTCTTAGCCTCCGGAAGCCTAGCGTAGTTAAGCGGAAGATGCTAGGCTGGCAAGCACGTTTCTAAATCAGAGTGCGAGCGAGGATGGGTGGCTGCGAGCATTAGCCTAGTCACGGTTTTGAAAGCCGCTTTTTGCTTTCGGAACCATGACGTAGCTAAGCACAACAGCCAATCCTCGCGCAGCACGTTTCAAAATCAAAGTGCGACCCGATCCGGGTAGTGCTCGCGCATTAGCCCAGTAACTGTTTTGGAAACTGATCTTTGCTTCCGGAATAGTTACATAGCTAAGCGGAAAGTACTGGGCTGGGAGCACGTCTCAAAAATAGCGCGTGATCAGTGGTTGAAAAACTGATCACGCGCTATTTTTGAAATCAATTGATTTGACGTGTTTCGGATTGAGAGGGCGGTGAAACAAAATCAAGAAATATGGGCCCGGTATAAACTGATAACTTTACCTAAAATAGTGACATCTGGCAAAATGATCGGATCCATCGTATCGTTTTCGGGTTGAAGACGGATGTGACCGTGTTCACGGTAGAATCGTTTACAGGTTGCTTCATTCTCATCATTCATGGCAATGACGATCTCACCGTTATTGGCGGCTCGTTGTTGACGAATGATCACTTGGTCGCCGTCAAAAATACCAGCGTTGATCATACTTTCACCCCGGATGGTCAGCATGAAGAGATTGTTATCATCTAAATTCAGATTGGGTGGTAGTGGGAAATAATCCGTTGCTTCTTCCACGGCCAAGATCGGTTCCCCGGCAGTGACCACGCCTAGTAGCGGGATCAAGCTTTCTTTGACCCCGATCGCGTCGCGACCCATGTCAGTTAATTCCATCGCCCTTGGTTTAGTTTTGTCGCGGTCAAGGTAGCCGCGAGTCGTCAAGCGTGCTAAATGACCATGGACAGTTGAGGAGGAAGACAGGTCAACAGCAGCACAAATCTCCCGAACGGTTGGTGGATAACCACAATCGTTGACGGTATCATAAATGAAGCGTAAAATTTCAAGTTGTTTGTTGCTGATTCCTTTTGTCATAAGGCACCTCAAATGTAGTATACTTAGATATTAGCATAAATTTTAGGCCGTGGCAAACAGATGTTCCCCATTTGGCGGCCTTTTGCAAGGAGTTGAGAAATATGGCGGAGATCGATCCAAAATTGATCGCGCGGATCAATCAATTGGCGGCTAAAGCCAAGCGTGGTGAATTAACAGCTGAAGAAACTGCTGAACGACAGGAATTACGTCATGCTTACTTGGAACAATTTCGGGCGGGATTTCGAACCCAAGTTGAGAATATTCGGGTTTTTAACAAGCAAGGCCAAGAAGTCACGCCTGAGAAAGTTCGGCGGGTCCAACGTGAAAAAAATTTACGCGACGATTGATCAGCTATGGTGACCACTGTTGGCAGCAACGTTGATCGCCTGATCTGATCAGGTTTTCTAGGCCACGCAATGAGAATCACATGAGAGATTTTTCTTTTTTTAAAAAAACACGTTATAAATTTGTAAATTACCCTTGCATGTACTGGTGTAATCTGGGTAAAATAAGATTAGCATTTTTGATTAAGGAGTAGGGCGACGATGAATACAGGATTATGGATCTTATTTATTGTATTAGGAGTATTATTAGGGGCAGTAGCGGGCTTCTTTGGCGCGCGGGCCTATATGAAGAAGTATTTTCGTGACAATCCACCGATCAATACGGATATGATGCGGGCGATGATGGTACAAATGGGGCAAAAGCCTTCTGAAAAGAAGCTGCACCAAATGATGAGTGCCATGAAGGCCCAACAAGCTAAAGCTGAAAAGGAAAACAAGAAGTAGCCAACTTTAACTTTCATACTGTAATGATCGCAGGTGCTTGCACCTGTTTTTTTTGTGGAATTTTTTAAGGTGAGGTAAAGAAATGGGAATATTTAAGAAACTCGGCTGGTTCTTCAAAGCCGAAAAGAAACGCTATATTTGGGGATTGATTTTCCTACTCTTGGTCGATTTGGCTGGACTGATCCCGCCACGGGTGATGGGGATCTTGGCCGACAAAATGGGTAATAAGCAATTAACGCTGTCACTGTTGGCAGAATGGTTGGTGTTGTTGGCACTTGCCGCGATCGTGCAGTATGTGAGCCGCTTTGGCTGGCGGACGATGATCTGGGGCGGCGCGGCTACCTTGGAACGGGAAATGCGTTCGCGTTTATTCGCGTTCTTCCTGAAAATGGACGCTACTTTCTTCCAGAAACATCGGACCGGTGACCTGATGGCCCACGCCACCAATGACTTGAACGCGATCCAGAACGTGGCCGGCGCTGGGATCTTGACCTTGGCCGATTCGATTTTGACTGGGAGCACCACGATCATTGCCATGTTGATCTTTGTCGACTGGCGCTTGACCTTGATGGCCATCTTGCCCATGCCGCTGTTGGCGATTATGGCGCGGGTGTTGGGGAGCCATTTGCACACGGCGTTCGGCGAATCGCAGGCGGCTTTCTCCCGTTTGAATGATAAAACTCAGGAATCGATTAGTGGCATCAAAGTCATCAAAACATTCGGCCAAGAAGACGAAGATGTGGCGGATTTCGACAAAATCGTCGACAAAACGATCACGATCAATAAGAAGGTTTATCGGATCGATTCGTTATTCGATCCGGCGATCTCGATCATTATTGGACTGACCTACGTGATCACGATTATTTATGGCGGCACCTTGGTGGTCAACCAGACGATCACCGTGGGCCAATTGATTTCCTTCATCGCCTATATTGGCGCGCTGGTTTGGCCGATGTTTGCCATCGGTCGCCTGTTCAACGTCATCGAACGGGGCAACGCCAGTTACGATCGGGTCAATGAACTTCTTTCTGAAAAGAGCCAAGCGGTGGCGCCGAAAGTGGCCAGTGCGCCGGTTGTCAGCGGCGATCTGGATTATCAAATCGATCAGTTCAGCTATCCTGATGATCCACGCCCGGCCTTACAACAGATCCACTTCAAATTACGCCAAGGTCAAACCCTGGGCTTAGTGGGTCGCGTTGGCGCTGGGAAAACAACGATCATGAAATTATTACTCCGGGAATTCGACCATTATCAAGGCCAGATCACGATTGGTGGTCAGGATGTTCGTGATGTGCCGGCCGCCAGTGTTTTAGGCGCGATCGGTTACGTTCCCCAAGATAATTTCTTGTTCTCCACCACCGTGCGCGACAATATCCGGTTCGCGGCGATGGATCAAGATCAAGATGCCGTTGAGCACGCGGCAGCCCAAAGCGCGATCCACGACGATATTTTGCACTTCAGTCAACAATATGAAACCCTGGTTGGTGAAAAAGGGGTCTCCTTGTCCGGCGGGCAAAAGCAACGGTTGGCAATCTCACGGGCCTTGATGGTCTTGCCTGAGATTCTGATTTTAGACGACGCGTTGTCAGCGGTGGATGCCAAAACGGAAGAAACGATTCTGGAAAATTTGAAGCATGATCGACAGAACAAAACCACGATCATCGCGGCCCATCGCTTGAGTAGCGTGATGAACGCGGATGAGATCTTGGTGATCGACAATGGTCAGATCACCGAGCGGGGCAATCATCAAGAATTACTGCAACGCGCCGGTTGGTACGCGGAAATGTGGGCCAAACAACAAGTTGAATCACAATTAGGAGGTGAGCAGCATGACGCAGAATAAAGAAAAGAAAACCAAGCAGCAGTCTGATCACCAGGAGCCAACGGACGCAACGACCGCGACCAGCGAGAATCAATCCGTTTGGGCGCAAAGCATTCCCATGAAGGAACAAGGTCAGATCATCAAGCGTATGCTGAAGTTCACTTTGCCGTTCAAGTGGTTGTTCATTATCGCCATCTTGAGCGCCACCGCCTTGTCCTTACTGAATGTTTTCTTGCCGCGGATTTTGCAGGAATTCATGGATAAATATCTAACGTCAGCCCGGGGAACTACCCGGGTGATCTTAGGCTTTGCCGCTTTGTACTTTCTTGGTGTTTTATTGAAAGCAATGCTCCAGTTTGTCAGTAATTATCTTTACTCCGTTGGGGCCGAGAAGGCGCTGGAAAGTGTCCGGCGCGCGCTATTCAGTAAATTGCACACTTTAGGGATGCGCTACTTTGACTTGACGCCAGCTGGTTCGATCGTCTCCCGGGTGACCAACGATACCATGTCCTTGATGGATTTCTTGCAATTCTTCGCGTCGATTTTGACCGGGTTGCTGGGAATCATTACCGCCTACTTCGCGATGGCGGCCTTGAATGGCACTGGGGCGCTGGTTGTCTTGGCCTTCTTGCCGATTTTGCTGGTGGCGATCTGGTATTACGCCCGTTACAGCTCGCGGGTCTACCGGCGGATGCGGGAACGTTTGAGTGAACTGAACGTGAAGTTGAATGAATCGATCGAAGGGATTGGCGTGATCCAGGAGTTTCGGCAGGAACACCGGATCGGTCAAGAATTCGAGCAGACCAACGGCGAATATTTGGCCACGCGCAAAGCGATGATCCACACTAACTCGCTGCTGTTATCCTCGTTGATCAATTTACTCTACGCTTTGGCGCTGACCGCTGTTTTGGCTTATTTTGGGCTACTTTCGGAACATGTTTTCGTGGAAGCGGGGGTTATTTACGCCTTTACGACCTACGTCCAGAACTTCTTCAATCCGATCTCCGACATGATGGACTCGCTGTCCTTTATGCAAGATGGGGTGGTGGCCGGCAAACGGATCTTCCGGATCTTGGATGATTCGACGATCGCGCCGCAACAACATCCGGACGCGTCTGGCGAGATCACCGCTGGAAAAATCGAGTTCCGCCATGTTTCCTTTGCTTACGATGGCGAACACAAAGTCCTGAATGACATTTCCTTCATTGCCGAGCCCGGGCAGACGATTGGCATCGTCGGTCATACCGGTTCCGGCAAGAGTTCGATCATTAATATCATGATGCGCTTTTACGAATTTTATGAAGGTCAGATCTTGATCGATGGTAAAGACATCAAAGATTATCCCATGACCGAATTACGCCGGAAAATGGGTTTGGTCTTGCAGGATTCCTTCATGTTCTACGGTGATGTGGCTTCCAATATTCGCTTGTTCAATCAAGACATCACTGATCGGCAAATCGAAGAAGCCGCCGAATTCGTTCAGGCGGATCGCTTCATTAATAAATTGTCCCGCGGCTACCACGCTCGGGTGATTGAAGGCGGTACTCAGTTCTCCAGTGGTGAGCGGCAGCTGATCTCCTTCGCACGCACGGTGGTCACTGATCCGAAGATCTTGGTGCTGGACGAAGCCACAGCCAATATTGACACGGAAACGGAAAGTATGATCCAAGAAGGGCTGCGGCGCATCCGCCGTGGTCGGACCACGATTGCTATCGCTCACCGTTTGTCGACCATCAAGGACGCTGAACAAATCATTGTCCTTGACGCTGGCCACATTGTTGAGCACGGCACCCACGATCAATTATTGGCGAAAAAAGGGCGTTACTATCAGTTGTACCAATTGCAACACGGGGTCGACGCGACCGCGGAACCAACTGCTTAACTGCTCCTGACCACAACTGCCGCTTTTTTGCGGGTTCACCAATCCAGCGTCACACTTTTTTTGGGGGGCGTGTGGCTGAATCTTAAGCTTGCCCGCCGCTCACGAGTCCGGCTGACAAAATCAAACAAGGTGGTCAGTTCTAGCTGGTGAGATTTAGCGTCAATCAAAGGAGACACATTAACAAGTTAAGGGAGTCGAGTCCAATTGGGGCTCGGCTTTTTTCCGCGGCGGCCACCAATTGCGTTTGGCGGGGGGAGCTGATGAACGCCACTAATCAGTAAATACGCGAAGTTTGCCCATTTTACTTCAAAAAATGATCAAAATCCCAACTTTTTTCCTTACTGTTATTTTTCCAGTGGCAGTGTGGATACAGGGCGTAAGAACGCTTGGGGGATGACAATGCACAAACAGTTAAAAAAATCACCGCCTTAGGGGCGACTCCGAAGAGTGCTCCTAAGGCAGTGTTTGTTAGCGCTTGGCTATTTCAATTGGTTTTTGGCTTTCTCGGCTTCTAAATGTTTCTCATCAGGTACGTAGTGGAAATCGGGGTTGATTTCTTGATCTAGCGCGGCCCAGGCAGCGGTCATCTGTTGATTGATCATTTCTGACCCCGCTTCGTCCAACTTCAAACGGCGGTCGATGGGGATCGGCTCGCCGAAGCCCACGGTCACCCGTTTGTGTTTGAGAAAGTCCTTGAAGGTCACCGGGCCTTGATAAACGGCGGGCAACAGCGGCACATTAGCCAACTTGGCGATCAAGGCGGCGCCACCCTTGAGCTCACTGGAATAGCGGGTGCCAGATGGAAACATGATCAAGGCCAGTTTGCCGGCTTTTAACGTGCGCACCGGAATTTTGATGACTGAGGGACCAGGGTTGAAGCGGTCCACCGGAAAAGCATGAGCATGGACCAAGATCCAGCGCAGGATCGGATTACGGAAGAGTTCCTTCTTGGCCATGAAGCTAAATTCTTTCGGACTCGCCGCCAGCGCAAAAATGATCGGTTCCCACCAAGTCCGGTGGGGCGCGACTAAAATGTAACTGCCTTCAGGTAAGTTTTCCTTATTAACGGTTTTGGTGTGACCGTTGAGTAGCCACACGATGAAGCGGGCAATCGGTCGGATGATTTTGTAGAACATGACGTCACCTTTTATGCTAAAATTGAGTTCATAGAAAATTATAGCAGAAAAAGCGGTCAAAGGATATTTTTCGCAATGATATTCTTGGGCGGTCAATGTGGAGGTCATCAAATGACAGAACGGGTCGATCAATTGGTCAACGGCGGTATCAAAATCATTCAAAGCGACGAGGTGTTCTCATTCTCACTGGATGCGGTTTTGCTGGCGGACTTCGCCCAAGTCAAAAAAACAGATCAAGTGGTCGATCTTTGCGCTGGTAATGGTGCGGTTGGTTTGTTTCTGGGCCAAAAAACCAAGGAAACGATCACGATGATCGAGCTTCAGGAGAAACTGGCGGAAATGGCGCACCGCTCAGTTCGACTAAATCACTTGGAAAATCAGATCAACGTTTTGCCGATTGATTTGGCTGATGCGCCTGAATTCTTAGGCACAGACTTTGCGGATGCCGTGACTTGTAACCCACCTTATTTCGTTGACCAACCGCAAAGTACGAAGAATCCTAATCCTTATTACGCGATCGCGCGGCATGAATTGAAAACCAATTTAGCGGCGGTCTTGACAACCAGCGCGCGTTTGCTGAAAACTAATGGACATTTTTACATGGTTCATCGGCCGGAGCGCTTGGACGAGATCATGACCAAATGCGCCGCGGCGCGGTTGGCCATTAAACGGTTGCAGTTCGTTTATCCCAAGGCGGATCGAGAAGCGAATATGGTTTTGGTCGATGCGATCAAGGATGGTCGGCCTAATGGCGTGCGGATCCTGCCGCCGATCGTTGCTTATACCGAACAGGACGAATATACGCCCCAGGTCAAAACCATTTTGCATGGCGATGATTTAACGAAATAAATTTTTGGTGGGCAATTGGTTGAGTGGATTGAGAAAAAATGGGGCTTTGTTCTTGGCTTTGCGCCTGATTGCAGTTGTGGTGGGTTGTGGTGTGAACGCAACCGCCTCAGGACGTTTGTCGTGGCTGGAAACGTGCTCACCGACCCAGCTCCCTGCGCTTAGCTACGCAATTGTTCCGGAAGCAAAATGCGGCTTCCAAAACAATTGCTAGGCTAATGCTCAGGAGCTACCCGGGTCGGTTCACACTCTGTTTCGAACGCGGTGGGCATCGTTTGAAGCCAATCCGCAAAGTGCGCGGCTTGTCTTCAAATCGAGCCTTATTCTAAGCGATAAATCGCTAAGAATAATCTCACCGCTGAGCCACACGTCCTGAGGCGGTTGCTGAACAGAATTGAGCTGATCTGCTATCGAGGCTTAGGATTTGACGAGATGCTTTTGCAAGCGAGAGGTGAAAACAATTGTCCACCTTTTAGGGTGGTATGGCATGTTAACGGATTCGGAGTAATAGGCCGGCAGATTTTGGGTAGTGCCGAAAGCTGGATCTTACTCGTTTAAACTGATTTTTTCTGGGAACCGACTGATTTGGTTGATTCAACAGGATTCTACTCGAGTTCATCGAAAGGATTATACTGTTGTCGCCCACAAGAGAAATGGAGGCCAGCAGCCTACGTTGGCAGTTGTGTGGCACCAAATCCGATTTGTATCCCAATGTCACACTGGCCGTGATTTCGATTAAATGAAAGGGAGGCGCACGATTATTTATTATTGTTATATTTTATTATGCGCCGATGGGACCTTCTATACGGGGTCAACCAATGACGTGGCCAAACGCGTCGCCACGCACAATGCGGGCAAAGGCGCCAAATACACCCGCAACCGCCGTCCGGTACGCTTGCTGTATCAACAAGAATTCGCCAGTAAGTCATTGGCCTTGAGTTTCGAGGCCAAATTCAAGCGGCAGCGTCGTCAAGAAAAAGAAGCTTTCCTGAGAGACCATCAGATAAGTTGGCAATCAGAATTAGACGTCAGTCACAAATAGCTGTTGGGAACTGGAAACGTGCTGGTCACAACTGTACTTGGTCATCTACACATTTCTTGGTTGGGAATCGATCGATTTGGCTGATTCATCAAGAAACTGCCCGAATTCATCAGGCAGACTGCGCTGGTGTCACCAATTTAAAAATTGTGACCACTAACCACGGCCGTCAATAGCGTGGCTTTCCATCAATTGGCGATAGCTTTCCAGATGACGTGAGCGCTCAAACGATTGTTATAACGTTGAGCGGATGGAACGGAGCTTGGCATTGGTGGGCTGTTCGTTCGCTTGGCGGAAGGTTGGGCTGGGGGTGAGTCAGCCGCGATATTATTCTTGGCGGCTTTGCCGCCTAGAATAAGGCCGAGCTTGAAGATTTTCGGCGACCTTCCGAAAAGCTTCAAGTCGTGCCCGCAGCGTTCCACCACCCCCAGCCCGACCTGGAGCCCCACCACATCTGCCCACCACCAACACCAAGCGCAGCGCAAGCCGCGGCCACGCTACTTTTGCCAACAAATCTCATCCGTAGCGTGTCGTCAACGAGAATTGATTTTCCTGAAGAAAAACATCAGATAAATTGGCGTTAAGACTTGCATCTTGTATGAGTTCTGGTATAATTTTAAACGGTGTTATCACCAAATTCACACACATTGTGATTACGCTTGTGTTGCCGCAAGGTGCAGACGTGAGAAGAGCAATGTGGCGGAAAAAAACATAGGAGGCTTTATCATGGCAGTATTATCAATGAAACAATTGCTTGAAGCAGGGGTTCACTTTGGTCACCAGACTCGTCGTTGGAATCCAAAGATGAAACCATACATCTTTACAGAACGTAACGGGATCTACATCATCGACTTGCAAAAGACCGTTAAAATGGTTGACGATGCTTATAACTACGTGAAGGCTGTTGCCGCTGACGGTGGCGTTTTCTTATTCGTAGGGACTAAGAAGCAAGCTCAAGACGCGATCGCTGAAGAAGCAACTCGTGCAGGTCAATTCTACGTTAACCATCGTTGGTTAGGTGGGACTTTGACCAACTGGAACACGATCCAAAGCCGGATCCAACGCTTAAAGAACATCAAGAAGATGGCCATTGATGGCACTTTTGATGTCTTACCTAAGAAGGAAGTTTCCTTACTTAAGAAAGAACAAGAAAAATTAGAGAAATTCCTGGGCGGTATCGAAGATATGCCTCGGATCCCTGATGTCATGTTCATCGTTGATCCTCGCAAGGAACGGATCGCCGTTAAAGAAGCGCAAAAGTTGAATATTCCGATCGTCGCGATGGTTGATACCAACACTGATCCTGACGATATCGATGTCATCATTCCTTCAAACGATGATGCCATTCGTGCCGTTCGTTTGATCACTGCGAAGATGGCTGACGCTGTTATCGAAGGTCGTCAAGGCCAAGATGAAGTTGCTGAAGAAGAACAACAAGCTCCTGCAGCAGCTGAAGGCGAAGAATCGATCGAAGATATTGCTAATCAAGTTGAAGAATCAACTTCTGATGACGCTGAATAGTTTTTCGTCAAGCACTTATTGACAAAAAAGGAGAGTTTGCCGCAAAACCTGGTTATGTTACCAAACTCTTTCTTTGTAAATTAAGGTGTTTTTAAATCAAATTTTTAATAGGGGGCCTATTGAAATGGCAAAAATTACTGCAGCTCAAGTTAAAGAATTGCGTGAAAAAACCAGTGTTGGGATGATGGACGCCAAGAAAGCTTTAGTTGAAGCTGATGGCGACATGGAAAAGGCTGTCGATCTTTTACGTGAAAAAGGGATGGCTAAGGCCGCTAAGAAGAGTGATCGGGTCGCTGCTGAGGGGCTGGCGCAAATCGCTGTCGCGGGTGACGCTGCTGCGGTCATTGAAGTCAACTCAGAAACTGACTTCGTGGCTTCTAACGACAAATTCACTGGTCTAGTTGACCAAATCGCTCAAGCAATCGCTGCTGGCAAGCCAGCTGACAACGACGCGGTCTTGAACTTGACGATCGCTGGCGAGAAGATTTCCGACAAGATCACTGCTTTGACAGCGGTCATTGGTGAGAAAATCAGTTTCCGTCGCTTCGCTTTAGTTGAGAAAACAGCTTCCCAAAACTTCGGTTCATACTTGCACAACGGTGGCCAAATCGCTGCTTTAGTCGTTGTGGAAGGCGCTGACGAAGAGACTGCTCGCGACGTGGCAATGCATGTGGCGGCAATCAATCCGAAATATGTTTCCCGTGACGATGTGCCTGCAGAAGTATTGGCGCACGAACGCGAAGTCTTAACTGAAGAGACTCGTAACGAAGGCAAACCAGAGAAGATCATCGGCAAGATTGTTGAAGGCCGTCTGAACAAATTCTTATCTGAGATCAGCTTGGCTGACCAAGAATTCGTGAAGGATCCTGATTTGACCGTTGCTAAGTTTGTTGAAAGCAAAGGCGGCAAGTTGGTCAGCTTCGTTCGTTTCGAAGTTGGCGAAGGCATCGAAAAGAAAGCCGACAATTTCGCGGAAGAAGTTATGAGCCAAATCAAGGACTAATTTCTGAAATTGTTTCTCTTGAAACTGAATTGAAAAAAATCCGTTGACAGTGTCTGCTGCCAACGGATTTTTTCGTTTGTGGTCGATAATTGAAAGGCGCAAAGATTGCCACAGTGTTTTTGCAAAGTGAAGGTCAAACAACCGGCGATTTTTGGAATAAACGAACAATACCAACCGCTTTGGTTAATTTAGCCAGAACCTATTTTAGTTTATCAGGCAAACCATTCTGGTGTCACCAATCGTGAACTAATGACCAGTGATCCAAAACTTGTCTTGGTTTATCTGGCCAATTATTCCGGTGTCGCCAATATCACGCTTGTGACCACTAACCACGGCCGTCAATTGCGTGGATCCTCATCAATTGGCCATAGCTTACCAAATGGCGTGAGTGCTCAAATGGCTGTTAAAACGTTGAGCGGCTGGAGTGGAGAAATTCGGGGTGAGATCGCCGTGAAATTGGCCTTAGCGGCTCTGCCGCTTAGGCCAAGGCCTGATTTTGAGACAAGCCGCGCCCTTTGCAGATTGGCTCAAAACAGCGCCCACAGCGAGCTCACCCCGAATTTCGCAGCGCAAGCTGCGTGCAACCTACTTTGGCTAGGCTAATGCTCAAGCACTACCCGGGTCGGTTCATGCTGCTTTGAAACGTGTTCACCGCCCCAGCTCCCTGCGCTTAGCTACGCAATTGTTCCGGAAGCAAAGTACAGCTTCCAAAACAATTGCTAGGCTAATGCTCAGGAGCTACCCGGGTCGGTTCACACTTTTAGTCACTTGGTTGTCACTTTGGCTTGGTAAACTAAAGATAATCAAGGAGCCAAGAAAAGGGGACCAGTAGCGATGGAATTATTGCGAGTAGCAAATCTAAGCAAGATATACGGGCAAGACAGTACGAAAGTGGTGGCGCTAGACAATGTCAGTTTTACGGTGGCCCGGGGCGAATTTGTCGCGATCGTTGGGGCGTCTGGGAGTGGCAAGTCGACCTTGCTTCATTTGATCGGCGGCGTCGATCGGCCGACGGAAGGCACCGTTTTTCTCGATGGGCAGAATATTTATTCCTTCAATGATGATCAATTGGCGATTTTTCGCCGGCGTCAGGTTGGTTTGATTTATCAATTCTATAATTTGATCCCGATTTTAAACGTGACGGAGAATATCACCTTGCCGCTGGATCTGGATAATCGGCAGGCGGATCCGGAGAAGTTGGCGCAGTTATTGGCGCGCTTGGGTTTGACGCAACGTCAGGATCATCTGCCCAACGAATTGTCAGGAGGTCAGCAACAACGGGTCTCGATCGGGCGAGCGTTGATCACTGAACCAGCGTTGTTGTTGGCCGATGAACCCACTGGCAATCTGGACTCTGCGGCCAGCGCGGAAATTTTGGCCTTGTTGCGCCAAGCCAATCGCGATTATCAACAAACGATCGTAATGATCACCCATGATTTGGAGATCGCCGCTCAAGCTGATCGGGTGATCGAAATTGAAGATGGGCATTTGGTAGGTGATGTAAAATGACGATCCTTCATAAAATCGCCCGGCAGGATTTTAAACTCAATCGCAAGCGTAGCATCGGCACGATCGTTGGGATCACCTTGTCGGTGGCTTTGATCATGGCGGTGGCAACGATGCTGACCAGTCTGCGACAAACGTTGATTCAACGCGAAATTGATACGGGTGGTTATTATCATGTCAAACTGTATGATGTGACGCCGCAACAACTCAAAAAAATTCGCCAGAACCGTGATTTTAAGCAAATCAAGACAACCAGTGATTTAGGGCTGGCCGCCTTCGATCATGCGGATGCCGCGATTGAACAATTCCCGTTGATGACGGTGGCATCACTGAACCAGACTAAGCCGGCTACTTTAGGCTATCATCTCAGCTCGGGAACTTGGCCGCAAACGGATCAAGAAATCGTTATTTCCGAATCGGCTTTGCTGGCCAGTGGATTGAAGATCGGTGATCAACTCCAGTTAAAAATCGGTAAATCTACGGTCAAGAAAAGAAAATTGCCAGATAGCGATGCGCTGATCGAGCAAGCGACGGTCGTCAAGGGCAAGAATCGAAATTTTCGGATCACGGGTGTTTTAAGCGCCGATAAATATGGCTATCAAGGTTTGACATGTGCGGCGAACGTCAAAAGTTATACCGTCTATCTCGCCTTGAAACACCCTCAACATTTTCGCCGTGATCTGCCGGAATTGCTGGGTCTCCGCAATTATCAACAAATGCGTGAGGGCAAAAAAGCACGTTATCGGTATAATCTCAATGATGGTTTGTTGCACTGGGAAGTTTTACAATTTTCTGATCAGACTCTGTTGATGTTGGTTACTGTTGCGACTATTGTGATCGCCGTGATCATGTTGACAAGTATTTTCTGCATTCGTAATTCCTTCGCCATCTCGATCACTGAGAAAACGAAAACCTATGGGATGCTGGCCAGTGTTGGCGCTACTAAAAAGCAGATCAAACGGATCGTTTTGCTGCAAAGTGGGCAGTTAGGGCTGATTGGGATTCCGCTAGGGCTGGGATTGGGTGTCTTGGCGTCTTATATTCTCGGACTTGTGGTCAATCACATCGGCAGTCAATTTTTATTTGGTCGCGCCAACAGTTTTCAACTGAAATTCTCATGGATCGGGTTACTGATCGCGGTGGTCTTGGGCTGGGCAACGATTTATTTTTCCGCCTCAAGTTCAGCCCGGCGTGCCAGCAAGGTCAGTCCAATCGCCCAGATCCGCAATGAGCAAGATGTGAAACTGACCAGCAAGAATTTGCGTGTTCCGAAGTGGATCCAGCGTGTCTTCAAGTCCGGCGGCGTCCTGGCGTATAAGAATCTGCGGCGCAGTCGGAAGAAATATCGCACCACCGTGATCTCGTTAGCGGTCAGTGTCTTTACCTTTATCGCAATGAGCGCTTTTGTGACCGCCGCGTTTAACTTTTCCTATCAGCGTTTTCATAGTCTTGATTTCAACTTGTCTTTCTCGCCGAATTATGAGGGAATGGCGCTCAAATCGGCCAAAACTCAGGCTCAGATCCAAGCCATCACCAAGCTGCCTGACACTAAGCACGTTCAAGTGATGACCGCCTTAGCGGAAAACGGCAACTTGAAATTAGCTGGGGTTGAAAACCACTTGGCACCGGGTCTTGCGGCCAGGGATCATCAGGAGCTCCAGTTGCTTGCTTTGGATCGGACTGCTTTTCGCAAGTACGGTCGGGCCAATGGGTTGACCGAGCAACAATTGGCTTCGGGACTGATTCTGTTTGACAATGACACCAAGACCGTCAATGGCAAACAAATCAATGTGCATAATTATCGGTATCAAGCCGGCGATTTGATCAGCGGGAGCTATCAAGATCATTCAAGTAGTTCTCATAAGAAGTATCAGGCTGAATTCCGCCTTAGTGGGGTGACGCGGAAACTGCCGGATATGGTCAGCTTCTATTGGACCATGCCGAGTATCTTGATCGCCGATCAACAAGTGGCCCAGCAACAATTACCGCTGGTGCTTCAATCGATCGTCATGGACGCGAGCAAACCAGAAGACACCATTCGCGAGGTCCGCAAGATCACTTTGCAATTAGGCAGTTGGAATCTTGATGGCCAAATTCGCGAAGAGAAAACGATGCGGCTATTGATCAGCATTTTCTTGTATGGCTTCATTATCGTGATCACACTGATCGGTATCACCAACATCTTCAACACGATCACCGCCAACATGGCCCTGCGACAGCGGGAATTCGCCGTTTTGAAGTCTGTGGGGATGACGAAGAAAGAATTTGATCATATGGTCAATCTGGAAACCTTGTTCTATTCCCTGAAGTCATTGCTGATCGGTATTGTGAGTGGGATCGGGGTCGCGCTTCTGATCTACTGGGGCTTCAATCGCGGTCAAGCCGAACAGGTTCATTACCAACTCCCTTGGCTGGCGATCGGTCTCGCCATCGTCTTCGTTTTCTTGCTGGTCTTTTGGATCATGCGCTATTCACTCAGTAAGTTCAACCGGCAGAATATCATCGAGACGATCCGCAAAGAGAACGTTTAGATTATCAGAGCTGTGATGACGTCGGTCCGTTTGTCGTCAAAAAGGAGTCGCCTCGTGCGGCTCTTTTTGTCTGTTGATGGGGATGGTTTGAACCGATTTGAAAAGTATAGTTGCTATTCTTGATTTTTGGCTTGATTGCAGATGGGGTGGGTTTAGGTGTGGGCGCAACCGGCTGGGACTGCTGTTGCGGACTGGAACGTGGTGGGCATCGTTTGAAACCAATTCCAAAAGCGTTACCGCTGATCGGAGTTTCTCATCCAATTGCAGGTTTGGTGGGTTTGGTGGTGACGCAACCGCCTCAGGACGTTTGTTGTGGCTGGAACGCGGTGGGCATCGTTTGAAGCCAATTCCAAAAGCGGGAATTGTCTTCAAATCGAGCCTTATTCTAAGCGATAAATCGCTAAGAATAATCTCACCGCTGAGCCACACGTCCTGAGGCGGTTGCTGAACATAATTGAGCCTATCTGCAATCAAGGTGAAGGATTTGACGAAATGCTTTTGCGGGCTAGAGGTCAAAACAATTGCCCACTTTTGAGGTGGTACAGCAACACCAACGGATTTGAATCAGTCGGTCGGGCCACCATGTGTAGGCTGACCGACTTTACCTGCTCCTTAGACAATAATTGAGTGAAGGTCAACTGATTCAGCTGATTCACAAGAACTTGCCTTAGTTCATCAGACAGACTGTGCTGGTGTCACCAATTCAAGGCTGGTGTGACCACTAACCACGCCCGTCAATTACGTGGTTCCCCATCCATTGACCCGTAGCTTGTCAGTCGGCGTGAGTGCTCAAACGGCTGCTATAACGTTGAGCGGCTGGATCGGAGCGTGGCGTTGAAACGTGTTCGCCGACTCGGGTAGCTCCTTGCGCTTAGCTACGCAATTGTTTTGGAAGCATAGTGCGGCTTCCAAAACAATTGCTAGGCTAATGCACAGGAGCTACCTGGGTCGGTGCGCACTCTGGCGTTGGTGGTCTGTTTACTAGTTGGCGGAAGGTCGGGCTGGGGGTGAGTCAGCCGCGATATTATTGTTGGCGATTTATCGCCTACAATAAGGCCGAGCTTGAAGATTTTCGGTGGTTTTCCGAAAAGCTTCAAGTCGCGCCCGCCGCGTTCCACCACTCCCAGCCCGACCTGGAGCCCCACCACACTTGCCACGCGCAGCGCAAGCCGCGGACAACATTAAAACGTGTCGCACACAACTGACTTCTGCGCTTGACGAAGCGCACCAACCAAGCGCAGTTCAGGCTAGTGAAGCCGCCTGGAGTCCGTTATAATGAAAGAGGAGGAATAGAGCATGACATTGTTATTAGTGGAAGACAATCCCAACATCGCCTTGGGTTTAACTTATTCGTTTCAGCAAAAAGGTTATCACCTACAAACTTGCACAACATTAGCGGCGGCGCGGGATTTTTTAGCGCGTACGCGGCCGCGATTATTGATTTTGGATGTGATGTTGCCTGATGGCGATGGCTTTGACTTTTTTCAAGAAGAAGTTGCGGGCACTCAATTACCCACGATCTTCTTAACGGCCCGGGATGACGAAGACGATGTGGTCCACGGCTTGGATCTAGGCGCGGCGGATTATATGACCAAACCTTTTTCCACCAAGGAATTGTTGGCTCGTGTCGCCAAATATTTGCGTCCGGAAAATCGTCAGATCAAGGTTGGCACTTTGGTTTTTGACCAAAGCAAGTTGACCGTGGCTGTGGCCGGTCAGCCAGTCAACTTAACCAGTTTAGAACTGAAGATCCTGATCTTATTACTAGAGAATTTAAATCAGGTCGTGCGCCGAGCGACGATCATTGACAAGGTCTGGGAATGGACTGGCAATGACATCAGTGACAACGCGGTGACTGTTTATCTGAAACGGATCCGTGAGAAGGTGGGTAGCGAGTTGATCAAAACAGTCAAAGGGCAAGGCTATCGGATCGATCGTGATCGCTGAGGAATGTGAATATTATGCAGAATAAAGTGGAATTCAAGCGGATGTTGCGTCAAGCCAGCATAGTCGTGGCCGTTGGTATTGTCTTGCTAGTTGGGCTGTTCTGGTGGCATGATCATTTGGTCAAGGTGCGTGTGAATCAGGCCTTGGCAACGATCGTCACCACAGTTGCCACAAAATATCCCCAAGTGACCAAAGGTGAATTGATCGGGTTGTTGGCCCAGCCAAAGACAAACGCACAAGCGAGTCTACTGGATTATGGTCTTGATCTCCGGACCGATAATGTGATCGGCGGGTTGAATCGTCTGCAGTGGGTGTTCATTGCTGGAGATTTGATCTTGGTGGGTTTGCTAGTTGGCGGAATCGTGGCTATTTTCTTGCGTTATAATCGGCGCAAAGACGCGGATCTGCAACAGATCGTCGCAGATGTGGCTGCCATCAATCGCCGTGAATATCAGTTAGATCTAGCGGATTATAGTGAAGATGAACTATCGATCCTCCGCAATGAATTGCACAAGACTACCTTGGTATTGCGGGAAGCTGCTGACAATTCGCTTCGGGATAAAAGATTACTCAAGGTCGCGCTTTCTGATATTTCCCATCAAATCAAAACCCCTTTAACTTCGATTTTGGTGATGGTCGACAATATTTTGGACGATCCTCAAATGACGCCGGCGATCCGCACCGATTTCCTCCAACGGATCAAACACGAAACCACCAGTATCAATTTTCTGGTTAGTGCCTTACTTAAACTATCAAAATTTGACGCGGCGACGGTCCAATTTCACCCTCAACTGGCCAAACCAGAGGAAATCATAAGTGCGGCTTGCGACCGAGTCAGTGTGCTGGCCGATCTGCGGGGAGTCGATCTTGAGCAAAGTGGAACAGGGATACCGATCAAGTGCGATCTTAAATGGCAAAGTGAGGCGCTCAGCAATATCCTTAAAAACTGTATCGAACATTCGGCACCACAAACCACGATCTCGATCCAGCTCACGAGCAATAAGCTATTCACCACGATCACCGTGACTGATCATGGTAGTGGTATCGCGTCGGTAGATCTGCCTCATATTTTTGAGCGCTTCTATCAGGCTCAACGCTTAGACGGGCAACCTCCCGTCCAAAATAGTGTCGGGATCGGGCTAGCCTTGGCGAAAGCGATCGTCGAGCATGATCGTGGTGATCTATCAGTTCGCTCGACCGTGGGTGTGGGCTCAGTTTTTACTTTGCGCTATTTCTTTCATTAGATTGCTGGCTCTGGCCCTAATCTTTTGCTTGATTGCAGGTGAGGTGAGGTGGGGTGGGTTTGAATTAGAAGGTCGGGACATTTTGGGTAGGCTGAGCATCGCTACTCGTTTCCTCAACAATCACTGGTTGAAAACCGACCGATTCAGCTGATTTACTGAGAACTAGGTTTGTTTATCAGACAAAATATACTGGTGTCACCAATTTAAAGCTTGTAACCACTAGTTCTAGCCGTCGATTGCGTGGCTCCCCATCAAGTGGTCATCGCTTGCAAGTCGGCGTGAGTGCTCAAGCGACTGTTAGAACGTTGAGCGGCTGGAGCGAAGAAATTCGGGGTGAGATCGCCGTGAAATTGTCCTTGGCGGCTTTGTCGCTTAGGACAAGGCTCAGCTTTGAGATTCGCGCGGGCTTCGCGAAGCTCAAAGTGACGCCCACAGCGAGCTCACCCCGAATTTCGCAGCGCAAGCTGCGGCCAACCTACTTTCATCTATAAAGTGCACCAACGACAACCCACAACCAAACCCCCATTAAGCCAACTTTTTTGTAAAAAGAATTCGGACTTCTGGCAACATATGGTAGAATGTTATTTAGCAGATAACGGAGGCATGATGATGACAAAAATCAAATATAAACGAATCGTATTGAAATTGAGTGGCGAAGCGCTAGCTGGTGAAAAGGGTTTTGGGATCCACCCACCTGTCATCAAAAAGATCGCTCAAGAGATCAAAGAGGTTCATGATCTTGGTGTTGAGATCGGGATCGTTGTTGGTGGCGGCAATATTTGGCGCGGCGAAACGGGTGCGGAAATGGGCATGGATCGTGCGCAAGCGGACTCCATGGGGATGTTAGCGACGGTCATGAACGCCTTGGCTTTGCAGGACGGTTTGGAGAACCTTGGCGAAGAAGTTCGCGTCCAGACCGCGATCGAAATGCGTCAAGTCGCGGAACCTTATATTCGGCGGCGGGCGATCCGCAATCTGGAAAAGGGCCGGATCGTGATTTTTGCTGGTGGCACAGGGAATCCATATTTTTCAACAGATTCAGCGGCGGCGTTGCGCGCGGCTGAGATCGACGCGGATGTGATCTTAATGGCTAAGAACAATGTTGACGGGGTTTATAATGCTGATCCGAATGTTGATCCGAAGGCCGTTAAATTTGACGAATTGACCCAACTGGATATTATTAATAAGGGATTACGGGTCATGGATTCCACGGCCAGCAGTCTCTCAATGGACAATGACATTCCGTTCGTTGTTTTCAATATGACCGTTCCTGGCAACATTAAGCGGGTCGTTGAAGGCGCCGCGATCGGGACTAAAATCAGTGGAGGTAAGAAGTAATGTCGAACCCAATTATCGAAAAAGCCCGCGAGAATATGAAAAAATCGCAAGAGGCTTTGCAACGAGATCTACAAAGTATTCGCGCTGGTCGGGCGAACGCTAGCCTGTTGAATCGAATCAATGTCGATTATTATGGTGCGCCAACGCCGTTGAACCAATTGGCGGCGATCAATGTGCCTGAAGCGCGCGTTTTGATGATCAAGCCTTACGATAAAGGCTCGCTGAGCGAGATCGAAAGGGCGATCTTGGCTTCTGACTTAGGTCTGAATCCAGCTAATGATGGCGATGTGATCCGTTTGGTGATCCCACAGTTAACAGGGGAACGCCGTCGTGAACTGGCTAAAGAGGTCGGCAAGGACGCTGAGAGCGCGAAAATCGCCGTTCGTAATGTTCGTCGTGAGGCCCTCGACGCTTTACGAAAACAAGAAAAGAGCAGTGAGATCTCCGAAGATGAACTTCATGTTTTAGAAAAAGACTTACAAAAGGTCACCGATGAAGCTGTCAAGGGTGTTGACGAGATCGCTAAATTGAAAGAAACTGAGATCACTGAAGGTTGATTCTGGCTATTCTGAAGGAGGCAACATCTTGACGCAGGAGCCCATAAAAAATCCTCAACACGTGGCGATCATCATGGACGGCAATGGGCGGTGGGCGAAGGCCCACCATCGCCCTCGTGCATTTGGTCATAAATCAGGCATGGATAATGTCAAAACGATCACCAAGGTCGCGAGTCGTTTAGGTGTCAAAGTGTTGACGCTTTACGCGTTCTCCACTGAAAATTGGCGACGGCCAACTGAAGAAGTCAACTATTTGATGCAATTGCCGATCGACTTTTTCAATACGTTTTTACCAGAATTAATGGCGGAAAACGTTCAAGTCAAGGTGATGGGCTTTCTCGATCAATTGCCAGAAAAAACACGTCAAGTTACGTATGACGCCATGGCTCAGACAGCCAACAATACTGGCATGATCTTGAATTTTGCGTTAAACTATGGCAGTCGCGCAGAGATCACCAGCGCTGTCCAGCAACTGGGTCAAGCGGTGGCGGCTGGTCAGATCCAGCCAGAGGAGATCAACGAACAAATGATCGGGCAGCAGCTAATGACTGCCAGTCTAGGTCAATTTGCTGATCCCGACCTTTTGATCCGAACAAGTGGTGAATTGCGCCTGTCGAACTTCTTGTTGTGGCAGTTAGCATATAGCGAGTTATACTTTGCTGATGTCCATTGGCCCGATTTCAGTCAACAGGACCTTGAGCAGGCATTTGCGGCCTACCAAAAACGACAACGTCGCTATGGTGGGCTAGCTTGATTTTTTGAGATTGTACAGACAGGAGTTCATTGATTATGAAGCAACGGGTTATTACGGCGGTTGTCGCCTTGATTATTTTTATTCCAGTCATCATTTTAGGTGGCGTTTGGATCGACGTGGCGGCGATCGCGTTGGCCTTGATCGGCTTGTCTGAGATGTTTATTATGCGTAAGCGGATCATCATCTCACCTGATTTCTTTATTTCCGCTTTGGGGATCATCACCTTGGTGTTGCCTGATGGCGCCTTTGTCAATCTGCCGAAGTACTTGTCACGGTTCGATATTTTCGCGATCACGATCGCCTTGCTTTTGATGGTGACTGTGCTGACGAAGAATCGCACCAATATTGATGATATTGGCATCAACACCTTGGCAATCGTTTATATAGGGAATGGCTTCCATTCATTGGTCGCGGTGCGTGGCGTGAATGGGGATGGTTTGGCGTTACTTTGCTATATCTTGGTAGTGATCTGGTCCACTGATATTGGCGCTTATTCCTTCGGTCGTAAAATTGGTAAACACAAATTGTGGCCCGCGATCAGTCCCAATAAAACTTGGGAAGGTAGTATCGCCGGCACTGTTTGCGCGTTAGTCGGCGCGGCGATCTATTTGCAGTTTTTCCCTGTTGGTTATCATAATTTCTGGGGCATGATGATCTTGACCTTGATTTTTTCTATTTTTGGTCAGATGGGCGACTTGGTCGAATCTGCCTACAAGCGTTATTATGGTGTCAAGGATTCCGGTAAGATCTTGCCGGGACATGGTGGGATCTTGGATCGCTTTGACAGTTTGCTTTTCGTATTACCGATGCTACACTGGTTCGGGATTTTTTAGACAGTTGACTGCTCATCCTGAAGTCGTTTGGTCTTAGGACCGGCAGATTGTTCCAAAAATAGTTCTGGTTTTACGTGCGACTAGTTTCAGTTTGGCGTTCAGAAGCATTCGTTTTTGACCACGCCGTAAAGGAGTTTAAAACTGTGTTAAAAACGATATTGATTTTTCTGATCATTTTTAGTATTTTAGTCGTCTTTCATGAGTTTGGTCACTATTCTGTTGCCCGCCGTTCTGGAATCTTAGTGCGGGAATTTTCGATTGGTTTCGGGCCGAAAATGGTCAGTTGGCGTCGTCATCATACCACGTTCACGATTCGTTGGTTACCGGTGGGCGGTTACGTGCGAATGGCTGGCGCGGAAGACGATGATTCCGCGATCGAGCCGGGGACTAGTGGTACCGTGCAGCTGAACGAGGCTGGGGTCGTGACGGTCATCGACATCAGTGAGGAGAGCGGTAATCTTTCTGGGATCCCTTTGCAGATCGGCAAGGCGGACTTGATCGATGCTTTGACGATCAGTGGCAATGAAAATGCCGATCCAGATCAACCACGTACTTACCAAGTCGATCATGACGCCTTGATCATCGAAAAAGACGGTACTGAAGTACAGATCGCGCCGCGAGATGTTCAATTTCAGTCGGCATCTGTTGGTCGGCGGATCATGACCAATTTTGCGGGACCATTCAATAACTTCTTGTTGGCGATCGTCGGTTTTATGGTGGTGGCCTTTTTGCAAGGTGGGGTCGTTAGCAATAGTAATGCGGTCGGTACGATCCAAAGTGGTTCAGTTGCAGCTAAGGCTGGTCTGATGGCTGGTGATCAAATCACCAAGGTCAATGGGCAAACGACTTCTGATTGGACAGCGTTGGTGACGGCGATCCAGAAACGCTATGGCAAAACGACAACTTTGACTTACCAGCGTGATGGGGCAACGAAGACAACGACTTTAACGCCTAAAACCGTCCAAGATAGTGGCAGCAAAACCAAATACGGTCAGATTGGGATCACGAATGCGATCGATCGGAGTTTTGGCGCTAAACTGAAATATGGTTTCACGGCGACTTGGGATCTGGGTGGTCGGATCTTACATGTGCTAGGGTCCTTCTTTACTGGCGGCTTTAGCTTGAATAAATTATCGGGTCCAGTGGGGATCTATAATAGTACCGCGCAAGTCGTCAACGCCGGCTTAGTCAACATCGTTTATTTCTTGGCGATGCTGTCGGTCAACTTAGGCTTGGTCAACTTGGTGCCGATCCCGGGGCTGGACGGCGGCAAGATCTTATTGAACTTGGTCGAAGCGATCCGGCGTAAACCGATCCCAGTGGAAAAAGAAGGTATCATCACTTTGATCGGGGCTGGTTTCTTATTGGTTTTGATGGTCGCGGTGACTTGGAACGATATCGTTCGTTATTTTATTAAATAAATCTGTTTGTTTTTTTGGAGGAGTTTTGGCATGAAACAGTCACAAATGTTTATTCCCACGTTAAAGGAAAATCCAACCGACGCGGAGGCGCGCAGTCACCAGTTGATGTTGCGCGCCGGCTATATTCGGCAAACTTCAGCGGGGGTGTATACTTATTTGCCCTTAGCGGTCCGCGTGCTTAGAAAGATCGAGACCATTATTCGGACCGAGATCGATCGCACGGGCGCAGTTGAGGTATCAATGCCTGAATTGATCCCCGCGGATCTTTGGCATGAGAGTGGTCGCTATGATACTTACGGCGATAATTTGTTCAAACTGAAGGATCGCCATCAACGTGACTTTGTTTTAGGCCCAACTCATGAAGAAACTGTCACTGATTTAGTTCGCAACGAGATTCGTTCCTATAAAAAGTTACCGTTGACGCTTTATCAGATCAAGACTAAGTTTCGCGATGAAGATCGACCACGTTATGGTTTATTACGCGGACGAGAATTTATCATGAAAGATGGTTATTCTTTTTCTGCGAATGAGGCTCAATTGGATGAGACCTTTCACGCGACGGAAAAAGCCTATCGCGCGATCTTCGATCAGGTCGGTTTAAATTATCGGGTGATTATCGGTGACGCCGGCGCAATGGGTGGCAGTGACTCACTGGAGTTCTCCGCAATCGCGGCGATCGGTGAAGACACGATCGTTTACACCGACAATAATGACTATGCAGCCAATTTGGAAATGGCGCGTAATGTTGACAAATATATTCCGACCCAAGAGCCTGAACTGGCCTTAACGAAAGTGGCCACGCCTAATGCGGGCACGATCGCCGAAGTCGCTGAATTCTTACAGATCGATGCGAAAAAGCTGATTAAAAGTGTGCTGTTCATGGCCGATGGTCAGCCAGTTTTAGCTTTGATCCGTGGTGATTATGAGATCAATGACGTGAAATTGAAAAACTTTTTGCAGGCAGACTTCTTGGAAATGGCCAGCGAAGCTGAAGTCAAACAATGGTTGCAGGCACCGGTGGGTTCAGTTGGTCCTGTAGCGGTCGACGAACAGATCCGGATCGTTGCGGATGAGACGGTCACTAAAATGATCAATGCGGTCGTTGGCGCTAATGAAGCAGGACATCATTTGACGAACGTCAATCCTGGTCGGGATTTTGCGCTGAATACAGCTGACGTGACTGATCTACGCTTCGTTCGCGAAGGTGATACGGCAATGGACGGCACTAGCGCTTTACATTTCACTCGCGGGATCGAGATCGCCCATATTTTCAAACTAGGGACACGTTACACCGAGACGTTCAATGCGAACTTCCTCGATGAAAATGGCCGCGAGCAACCACTGATCATGGGCTGTTATGGGATCGGCGTTTCACGATTATTGTCCGCGATCGTGGAACAACATTCTGATGACCAAGGCATCATTTGGCCTCGCGCCGTGGCACCTTTTGATGTCCATCTAGTACCGATCAATCTTAAAAACGCCGAGCAGGCTGAGTTGACCACGGAGATCGAAACCATTTTAGATCAGGCTGGTTTGACTTATCTGACCGATGATCGCAAAGAGCGCCCGGGCGTGAAATTCGCGGAGTCAGAACTGATCGGCTTACCGATCAGGATCACGATCGGCAAGAAGGCCGGCGAAGGCGTGGTCGAAGTTCAATTGCGCGCGACTGGTGAAAATGTCGAAGTCAAAAAGGCCGACTTGATCAATGTGATCCAAATCTTTTTGGCACGTTCAGCATCGTAAGCTAAATTTGAATGAACTTGAGACGAAGTGGTTCGGCGTTGAGCCGCGCCGCTTGGTCTCATTTTTGTAAGAGATCGCGCTTGAAGCTGGTCCTGAGATGAAACGTTTAATGGAAAAAGAACTGGATCCAGCGTTCGTTCACCTATCACGATAGTCAAAAAAGGAGAAATCATTTGACGCAAGAAAATTTGATCGACAAATTATTAGAACAGATCAACTGGCCTGAAGATCAGCAAGCTTATTTCAGCGCGGCTCAGCTGACTGAATTGGTCGTACATGAGCTCTCGGGGCGCTGGACTTTCAAAATACAACTGCCAGATATTTTGCCCTTTGCGGTTTTTCAACAGTTTCAAACGCAATTACGCGCGACTTTTCAAGATATTGCGCAAGTGGAACTAACGTTGACCACCACCACACCGCAAGTGACCCAAGCAAATTTAAGCGCGTATTGGCGCTATGTGATCGCTCAAACGGGGATCGATTCGCCAATGATCACGGAAGTTTGCCAAAATCAAATACCTGAGTTGCAGGATCAGCGCTTAATTTTGCGCGTGGATAATGAGATCGTAAAAAGTTTTATGGAAAAGCAGGCGCTAGGCCCGATCCAAGAAGCTTACCAGCAAGTTGGGTTTCCAGCGTTGCGTTTTCAGATCGAGCTAGATGATTCGCAAGTCCAAGCTAAAATCGAAGAATTGAAGGCGAAGCAAGCCGCCGCCGACCTTGCTTTTGCCCAACAAGCGGCGCAAAAAGCAGCTCAGCAACAACAGCGCCAAAGCGTGCCCAGTGCTGGTGACGAAGAAGTCGCACCGGTGATCGGTGGTGGTGTGGAACCCAAAACACCCATGACCACTTTGGATCAGATCGAGCAAGAAGAACGAAATGTTTATGTGCAGGGCTATGTCTTCGCCAGCGAGATCCGCACCTTCAATTCGGGGCGCTCACTTTTAACGATCGAGATCACTGATTATACCAGTTCGATCATGATCAAATGTTTCTCCCGTAAACGCGGCAATGATCTGGCTATATTTGAGCAATATAAAAAAGGTGTTTGGGTCCGTGCACAAGGTAGTGTGGAAAATGATCAATTCACCCACGAATTAGTTTTGAATGCCCGCGAAATGGAGATCTTCCAACATCCTGAACCGCAAGAAAGCTATCAGGGTGAACAAAAACGGGTGGAGCTTCATTTGCATACCAACATGAGTCAAATGGACGCGACCAATAGCATCGGCGACTTTGCCAAGCGTGCCAAGTCATGGGGACAAACAGCTCTGGCCTTGACCGATCATGTTGGGGCCCAGTCTTTTCCTGACGCCCACGCGGCCAGTCAAAAATATGGTTTGAAGCTGATGTATGGTGTTGAGATCAATTTGGTCGATGATGGCAATCAAGTGGCATATAATCTCCGCGATCAAGATGCGCTTGGCGCCGAATATGTGATCTTCGACGTGGAGACCACCGGACTTTCGGCGGTCTATGACACGATCATTGAGATCGGCGCGGTCCGGATGCAGGATGGTCAAGTGGTCGAGCGCTATGATCGGTTTATCGACCCTGGGCATCCTTTGTCGGCGACGACGATCAATTTAACCAACATCACTGATGAAATGGTCCGATCTGGCAGTAGTGAAGCGACAGTGATTGCGGAGTTTATGGACTTTATTGGCGATGCGGTGGTTGTCGGTCATAACGTGACTTTTGATATCGGCTTTTTAAACGCAGCTTTGTCGCGTTTGGGCCGGACCGCTGTCCATAACCCAGTGGTCGATACCTTGGAAATGTCGCGAACGTTACACCCAGAAAATGCCAATCATAAATTGGATACGCTGTCGAAGCGCTACAACATCGTCTTGGAACATCATCACCGTGCGGATTCTGACGCTGAGGCAACAGGGCTGCTTTATTACGCATTGTTCAAGGAAATGAATCAGCGCTTTGGTACGACTGATCTCAATCAATTGAACGAGCATGTCGGCGATGGGACCGCTTGGCGTTTGTCGCGGCCACATCACGCCATTTTGATCGCGCGGACACAGGCTGGTTTGAAAAATCTATTTAAGATCATTTCCAGTTCGATGGTCGATTATTTTTATCGGGTCGCCCGAGTACCTCGTTCGCTCCTCAATCGCTATCGCGAAGGGATCATGGTCGGGTCTGCTTGTGATGCTGGCGAAGTTTTCACGAGTATGATGCAAAAGGGTTACGAAGAAGCGCGACAGAAAGCAATGTATTACGATTATTTGGAAGTGATGCCCAAGGCGGTTTATCAGCCCTTGATCCAGCGTGAGCTGATCAACAATGACGCCGCCTTAGAAGATATTCTGAAAAATATCGTCAAACTTGGCGATGATCTGGGTAAACCTGTCGTTGCTACCGGCGATGTTCATTATTTGGATCCTCATGACGCGATCTATCGCGAGATCTTGATCCGCGCTGATAAAAGTAACCCGCTGAGTCGTCAAGTATTACCAGATGTTCATTTCCTTTCAACTGCGGAGATGTTGGCGGCGTTTGATTTTCTCGGTCCAGAGAAGGCTCAAGAGATCGTGATCACCAACACCAATAAAGTGGCTGCTTTAGTCGATGATGGGATCACTCCGGTCAAAGACAAATTGTATACACCGAAAATGCCAGGCGCGGAAGATGAGATCCGTACTTTGGCGATGAATAAGGCACATCAACTTTATGGTGATCCGCTTCCGGAGATCGTCGATGCGCGAGTGAAAAAAGAATTGAAGTCGATCATTGGCAATGGGTTCTCAGTGATTTATTTGATTTCGCAAAAATTGGTATTTAAGAGTAATAAGGATGGTTATTTGGTTGGCTCGCGGGGGTCTGTTGGTTCCAGTTTGGTCGCGACCATGACTGGAATCACTGAGGTCAATCCTTTGCCACCGCACTATCGTTGCCCGCAATGTCAGTACAGTGAGTTTTATACTCAGGGCGAATATGGTTCCGGTTTTGACTTACCTGATAAAGATTGTCCTAAGTGTGGCACAGCCTTGATCAAAGATGGTCATGATATTCCCTTCGAGACTTTCCTTGGTTTTCGGGGTGATAAAGTACCTGATATCGATCTTAACTTCTCTGGAGACTACCAGCCGATCGCCCATAATTACACCAAGGTTTTGTTTGGCGAGAAATATGTTTTTCGAGCTGGAACGATCGGCACTGTCGCTGATCGAACGGCTTATGGTTACGTCAAGCATTATGAAGAGGTCAACGATCTCCATCTCCGCGGAGCTGAATTGGATCGACTGGCGGCTGGTGCTACTGGTGTCAAAAGAACCACGGGTCAACATCCGGCCGGGATCATCGTTGTCCCTAATTACATGGATATCTATGATTTTACGCCGATCCAGTTCCCTGCGGACAAAACGGATGCGGCTTGGCGCACGACTCACTTTGATTTCCACTCGATCCATGATAATATTTTGAAACTCGATATTCTGGGTCATGATGATCCAACGATGATCCGGATGTTGCAAGATCTTTCGGGGATCGATCCTGTCACGATCCCCACTGATGATCCTGGCGTTTTGTCCCTATTTTCAGGGACGGATGCTTTAGGTGTGACGCCTGAACAGATCAATTCCAAAACCGGTACTCTAGGCGTGCCAGAATTTGGGACGGCCTTTGTTCGGGGCATGTTGGAGGAGACACACCCGAGCACTTTTGCGGAGTTGTTACAGATCTCCGGGCTTTCACATGGGACTGACGTTTGGCTAGGTAACGCGGAGGAATTGATCAATCAGGGTGTGGTCACCCTAAAGGATGTGATCGGCTGTCGGGATAACATCATGATGGACTTGATCCATTGGGGCGTTGACTCGCAGTTGAGTTTCCAGATCATGGAGAGTGTGCGTAAAGGTAAGGGGATGAAGGAAGAGTGGCAAGATACTTTGCGTCAAAACGATAAGGTCCCTGCCTGGTACATCGATTCCTGCTTGAAAATCAAATATATGTTTCCTAAGGCGCATGCCACCGCTTATATTTTAATGGCTCTACGGATCGCGTATTTCAAAGTTTATTTCCCTGTTATTTATTACACGACCTATTTTTCCGTTCGCGCTGATGATTACGATCTGGTGGCTATGAGTCATGGCAAGGAAGCCGTCAAAGCACGAATGAAAGAATTGAATGATGAGATCAATGAAAAGGGTAAAAGTCGCGCGGTCAAGCAGGCCAATTTATTGACCGTTCTGGAATTGGCCAATGAATGTTTGGAACGGGGTTTTGAGATCAAAATGGTCGATATCGAAAAGTCCGATTCCGAGAATTTCCAGATCCTCGATGAGCACACGATCCTAGCGCCATTCAAAGCCATTCCCGGATTAGGAGGCAACGTAGCCAAACAAATCGTCGCGGCGCGCGCCGAACGTCCTTTCTTATCGAAAGAAGACTTGGCAACTCGGGGCAAAGTTTCTAAAACGCTGATCGATTATCTGAGTGCCAATGGCGTTTTGAATGACCTACCTGATGAGAACCAACTCTCGCTGTTCTGATTGATTTTTGGTCATGCGCAGCCTACGCTGGTATCGCTGTTGGTGGCAGATGTGGTCGGGCGCTACAAAAGTAGCCTGGCCGCGGCTTGCGCTGCGAGAATCGGGGTGAGCTCGCTGTGGGCGCTGTTTTAATCCTCGCAAAGTACGCAAGTCTTAAAATCAGGCCTTGGTCTAAGTGGCAAAGCCACTAAAAACGCGTTCCTCACAACTGCTTTCTCCGCCGATACGCAATTTCACTGGATTGATTGCATCAATCCAGCAAAATCGCTAGTCGTGCTCAAAAGCAACCCGTTGTGTTCCACGCTCTCATTTAATTTCACGGCGATCTCACCCCGATTCTCTCCGCACCAGCCGCTCAACGTTATTTTATCCATTTGAGCACTCACGCCAACCAGCAAACTGTGTCTCATGGATAAGGAACCGCGCAATTGACAGCGTGGTTAGTGTTCACCAGTTTTAAATTGGTGACACCAGTACGGTCTGCTTGATGAACTGAGGCAAGTTCTTGATGAATCGGCTGAATTGGTTGATTTCCCCCAAGAATTGTTGAGGGAACTGGTAAAGATTTCTGGCCTTCGCAAGCTGTACCAACCAGCTATAATCCGCATCAGTTGATGTTGCCGTACCACCAAAAAAGGGGCGATTGTTTTGACCTCTTGCTTGCAAAAGCACTTCGTCAGATATCCAGCTTCGGTTGCGCTCACGCGCAACACCCACTATCTCTGCAATCAAGTGTAAGTTCAAGATAGGACTCAAGCGTTCTAATGTTTTCAAACAACGCCCAGCGCAACAAATGTGCTGAGTCATTCACATGAAGCGATTATCCATCACGTGAATTCACCCAACAGAATGCTTGTTGTTGCAAGCATTCTGTGTTATACTATTGTCATGAATTGGTTCGAGTGAGCAGAAATGCTCACTCTTTTTATTGACCGATTTCCGAAAGGAGGTTAAGTTTTGAGTTCAGTCATCGAAACCGTTCGCACGCTCGTTATGCCGATCCTCAACGCTAACCATTTTCAATTAGTCGATCTAGAATACCAAAAGGAAGGTAAAAGCTGGTATCTCCGGCTTTATATTGACAAGCCTGGTGGTATTGATATTGAAGAATGTGCGCTCGTAAGCGAATTGCTCAGTGAAAAATTAGATGGAATGGATCCAGATCCGATTCCCCAAGCTTATTTCTTAGAGGTGTCATCGCCGGGTGCGGAACGGCCTTTAAAAAATGAGCGTGATTATCAAAATGCTGTTGATCAATATATCCACGTTTCCTTATATCAGGCCATCAACAAAGCAAAGGTCTATGAAGGTCATTTACGTAAATTGACGGACAGCGAATTGGAACTCGAGTACAAAGATCGCGGCCGCCAGAAATCGGTCGTCATTCCACGAGACAATATTGCGCAAGCACGTTTGGCAATCGAATTTTAGACGGAGAAGGGAAGACATCATGAACGATGAGATGTTAGGTGCCTTAGACGCACTGGAAAAAGAAAAGGGCATCAAAAAAGATGTGGTTATTGAAGCGATTCAGGCTGCCTTGGTTTCTGCCTATAAGCGTAATTATGGACAAGCGCAAAATGTTGAAGTTGATTTTGATAACAACACTGGCAATATCCATGTTTATGCTGTGAAAAAAGTCGTTGAAGAAGTTGCGGATGATCGTTTAGAGGTTAGTTTAGACGATGCTTTGAAGATCAACCGTGCTTATGAAGTCGGCGATGAGATCAAGCGTGAAGTGACACCGAAGAATTTCGGCCGGATCTCCGCGCAAACGGCTAAGCAAGTGATCATGCAGCGTTTGCGTGAAGCGGAACGTTCACAGATCTATAATGAATATACCCAGTATGAGCATGAGATCATTCAAGGAACTGTTTTGCGGCGTGATAATAAGTTTATCTATGTTGATCTTGGCGATATCGAGGCAGTCATGGGTAAACAAGATCAGATCCCTAATGAGGATTATCAAGTTCACGATCGGATCAAAGTTTTTGTCAGCAAGGTTGAGAATACGACCAAGGGCCCCCAAGTTTTCGTATCGCGGACGAACCCGGAATTGGTCAAGCGTTTGTTTGAACAGGAGATCCCTGAAGTCTATGATGGCACGGTCGAGATCGTTTCGATCGCGCGGGAGGCTGGCGATCGTTCAAAAGTCGCGGTTCGCTCAACGAACCCCAATGTTGATCCTGTGGGTACTTGCGTTGGTCCTAAAGGTCAACGGGTCCAGACGATCGTCAATGAACTACATGGCGAGAATATGGATATCGTCAAATGGGAAGAGGATCCTTCCGACTATATTGCCAATGCGCTCAATCCTGCTGAAGTGATCGCGGTCCAATTCGATGAGGCTAAACGTGAATGTATGGTGATCGTCCCTGATTATCAGTTGTCGCTGGCAATCGGTAAGCGCGGTCAAAATGCGCGTTTAGCAGCAAAATTGACTGGATTCAAGATCGATATCAAACCTGAATCGGAAGTTGAATTTGTTGACGATGATGACAATGACGCACCGGCTGATGATCAGCCTGCGTCGACCTCTGATTCTGATACAACGGACTCTGAGGCATAATTGGTGACGGTATGAGAAAAAGAAAAATCCCAATGCGGAAAGATGTTTTAACGAATGAAATGCAGCCTAAAAAGAATTTAGTGCGGATCGTTCGTAATAGTGAAGGTGAGATCAGTCTTGATCCCACCGGCAAAAAACCGGGCCGTGGCGCTTACGTTTCTCTTGATCCGGAAGCGGTCCAACAGGCTAAAGCCAAGAAAACTTTGGATAAAGTTTTTGATCAAACGATCGCGCCGACTTTTTATGATGAGTTATTTGCTTATGTTGACCATCAAAAGGCGCGTCAAGAATTATTTGGAGCCCAAGAATGAACGCACAGGTCGATCCTCAAACCAAAGCTTTAAACTTACTTGGCTTGGCGCGTCGAGCTCAACAACTGGTCCTTGGTGAAGAACTGGTTGTTGAAGCAGCACGCCACGGTCAACTCCAATTGATTTTTATCGCCAGTGATCTTGGACCAAATACAACTAAACGAATCAAAAATAAAGCAAATTTCTATCAGATTCCCATGATCGAAGTTTTCTCTGCAACTCAACTCACACATGCGATCGGCGCGTCACGAAAAGTGATCGGTGTTAAAGACGCCGGATTCGCCAAAGGAATGGTGAGCTTGATGCAGTAATTAAGGAGTGTGAAATATGGGGAAGAAACGAGTTTATGAATTAGCGAAAGAATTGAATGTTGCCAGTAAAGATGTGATCAGTCAGGCCAAAGCAATGGGCCTTGATCTCAAGAACCATATGTCGACCTTGGATGACCAGCAAGCCCAACAATTGACCCAGAAATTAGGTGGGCATCAGGCTACGAACAGTGCGGCAAGTAAAGAAACGTCGGCACGGCCAGCAGAAAAACCCCAACCAAGTCAAACGGCGAACGTGACTGCTAAAGCAAAACCAGCCGTGACCAAACCCGGCGCAGCTGATAAGCACGAAGGCCATGTGACCGCAGCGACCCCGACGCAATCAACAACTGGTAAAACAACCGCTGATTCTAAAAATGATGGTAAGACTAAGATCAAGATCACGGCAATTCGTCGTAATCGTAATACCACTAACAGCAATAGCCGGTCACAAGGCGGTGAACGGCAACAGCCAAATCGCGGTCAGAACGGGCAACGAAATCAACGCCAAAATGGCACAAATGGGGATCGCATGAATAACCGCAATAACGGCAATAATAGTAACGCTGCGAATAGTCGCAATCGTAACAATAACAGCAATAGTGGTAACAATAATAACGGTGGCAACAACCGTTATAGCCAAGCGAATCGCGGTAACCAAAGTAACGCGACTGGTGGGAATCAACGCCGGAACAACCAAAACCGCAATAATGGCAGTAGCCCACGTCCCGCAGCGAATGCTGGCTTGCGTCATTTGCAACAATACAAAGAACAAGCGGCGCAGACACAAGCGTCGATCCAGCAAGAACGGGCGGACGAACAGCGTCGTGCTGAAAAGCAACGTCGCGATCAAAAGGCTAAAGATAAGCAAGCTCAAGAAGCACGGGTCAAGCAACAAGAGCAGGCTCGTCAAGAAGCAGCCGCTGAAAAGAAGGTAGCCCGGAAACCAGCACCAGCTGCGACCACAGAAACTCCTAAGACTACTACTGCTAAGAAGCGGCCAGAAAAGGTCTTTACCCATAATGCGGCGCCAAAACGTGAAGGTGGCTTCAACGCCAATGATCGTGATGGCTACAAGCCAAATCCACGCAAGCGCAATAAGCGCAAGCAACGGGCGCAACAACGTCATCAAGCGACTAAAGTAATGCCACAACGAAAAGATCGGCCATTGCCAGAAGTTCTGGTTTATACCGATGGCATGAACGCTCAAGATTTGGGTAAACTTTTGCACCGGGAACCAGCGGAAATCGTGAAGAAGCTCTTCATGCTGGGCGTGATGACCAACCAGAACCAATCACTTGATGGCGATACGATCGAGTTATTGGCGACGGACTATGGTATCGAAGCGCAGAAGAAGGTCGAAGAAGATCTTTCTGATATCGAGAAGATTGTTAAGGCGGAAGTCGCGAATACTGATTATCAGGCGCCGCGGCCACCAGTGGTTACCATCATGGGTCACGTTGACCATGGTAAAACGACCTTGCTGGATCGTCTGCGTCATACTCACGTGACCGCTGGCGAAGCTGGTGGGATCACTCAACATATCGGGGCTTATCAAGTTAAGCTGAATGATCGCTTGATCACGTTCTTGGATACGCCAGGACATGCGGCCTTCACGAATATGCGGGCGCGGGGCGCTGATGTGACGGATATCGTTGTTTTGGTCGTGGCAGCTGACGATGGTGTCATGCCGCAAACGATCGAAGCAATCAATCATGCCAAGGCAGCGCACGATCCGATCATCGTGGCGGTCAACAAGATCGATAAGCCAGGCGCGAACCCGAACCATGTGATGGAACAATTGACGGAATATGAATTGATTCCTGAATCATGGGGCGGCGACACGATTTTCGTGGAGATCTCCGCGAAAAATGGCACCAATATCGACGAACTGTTGGAAATGATCTTGCTGGAAGCCGATATTCTGGAATTGAAGGCCAATCCTAAACAACGGGCAGTCGGAACTGTTCTGGAAGCACGTTTGGACAAGGGTAAAGGCCCAGTCGCTTCATTATTGATCCAACAAGGGACCATGCATGTCGGCGATCCGATCGTCGTTGGTAACACCTTTGGTCGGGTCCGGGTCATGACCAATGACCACGGTCGGCGGGTCAAGACAGCCTTGCCATCAGAACCAGTGGAGATCACTGGGTTGAATGATGTTCCTGACGCAGCTGATCACTTCGCCGTCTTTGAAGACGAGAAAACAGCGCGGTCAGCCGGTGAAGAACGGGCTAAGCGCGCGCAATTGGCAGAACGGAACAAGGCGCATCGCGTGACCTTGGATAACCTCTTTGAAACCATGAAAGAGGGCGAACTCAAGGAAGTCAACGTGATCATCAAGGCTGACGTCCAAGGATCCGCCGAAGCGTTGGCGGGTAGCTTGCAGAAGATCGATGTTGAAGGTGTTCGGGTCAATATCATTCATCAAGCTGTTGGCGCGATCAATGAAAGTGATGTCACTTTGGCCTCCGCAAGTAATGCGATCATCATTGGCTTTAACGTGCGGCCAACACCGCAAGCCAAGTCCCAAGCTGAAAGTGAAGATGTGGAGATTCGTCTGCACAACGTCATTTACCGCGCGATCGATGAAATCGAAGCGGCGATGAAGGGGATGCTGGAACCTGTTTTTGAAGAACAAGTTACTGGTGATTTGACGATTCGGGAAACTTACAAGGTCACCAAGTTAGGCACGATCGCTGGTTGTATCGTGAATAACGGTCTGATCCAACGTAATTCAGGCGTCCGCTTGATCCGTAATGGCATCGTGATCTATGAAGGCAAACTTGCGTCATTGAAGCGTTTCAAAGATGACGTTAAAGAAGTCCGTCAAGGGTTCGAATGTGGTGTGATGATCGAGAATTACAACGATCTTAAGGTCGATGATCAGATCGAAGCTTACGTCATGAAAGAAGTTCCCGCAAAATAATTTAGATAACCGAGCACATTTCAAAAAAGGAGACCATGGATGAAACATCGTATTGGTCGTGTTGAACAGGAGATCCAACGAGAAGTCAATGACATCTTGTTGAAACGTGTCCGTGATCCGCGGGTCGATGGTGTGACCATCACCGGCGTTGAACTGACCGGTGACCTGCAACACGCAAAAATCTTTTATAGTATTCTCTCCAACAAAGCCAGTGATGTTGAGAAGGCTCAAGCCGGTTTGGACAAGGCAACCGGTTTAGTTCGTAAGGAACTAGGCGGACGCTTGTCTTTATACAAAACTCCGGATTTGACTTTCGTTCAAGATGAATCTGTTCGTTACGGCGAACGGATCGATCAATTGATCCGACAACTGGATGCCGAGAAAAAAGATCAGGACTAAACCTGAAACGCCAACCCACTTCTAAGCAGAAGTGGGTTTTTTTGAACGCGTTTTCTGACGTAACCACGTTCGCTCAACAATGAAGGTGCTCCTGGAGCCCAGCCCACTTCAAAAGCGCCTGCTCGGTTATTGGTTCAGGAGTTGCTCAGGTGGGCGCCGACTCCTTTTCACAGTAGTTGATGGCGGCCATAATGTTGCCGCCAGCTGGCTTTCAAAAAAGCCGCAAATAAGTATCCACAACAACAACGGGTTTTTCTGTTATAATAAATGCATTGTTTTCTAAGTCAGGTTATGAGGAGAATTGGAATGGACGGCGTGATCCCATTATACAAACCGCGGGGGGTGACCAGCGCGGACTGTGTTTATAAGTTAAGAAAGATCTTGCATGAGCGACGCATTGGCCACACCGGCACGTTGGATCCCGATGTGGATGGCGTATTGCCGATTTGTGTGGGTCAGGCCACCAAACTAGTCAATCGTCTGCTAGCCGGAGGGAAGGTTTATCAAGGTGAGATCACCCTGGGCTTTGCGACTACCACTGAGGATCTGAGCGGAGACGAGGTCGAACGGGTCTTTCTGACGCAAGCGCCGACAGAGGCTGAGGTGGATGCGGCCTTGACGAAACTGACTGGCGATGTGGCACAGATCCCCCCGATGTTTTCGGCAGTCAAGGTCAATGGACGCCGGCTATACGAGTATGCTCGAGCTGGCGAAACTGTGGAACGACCAGTGCGGCAGATCCACGTTTTTCGCTTCCAGCGGACCGCGCCCCTTGTTTATGACGCCACTGCTGGGGTGGTTCGCTTTCCTTTCACGGTCAGTTGCTCCAAGGGGACCTATGTGCGCACCTTGGCCACGGATTGTGGTCAGCTATTAGGCGTGCCCGCAGTGATGTCATCATTGCAGCGGTTGGAAAGCGGTGGGATCACCTTGGCGGAAACGGTGACCTTGGCGCAGGTCACAGCAGCGATGGCCCAAGCTGACCTGAGCACGGTTTTACGCCCGATCGAAACAGTACTGGCGACTTTGCCGGCCGTGCGACTGGACGCGGCCCAATGGCAACTGGTCAAAAACGGCGGCGCGATCACCTTGGCAGGATCGGCGCCGGAAGTTGCGCTGTTCTACGAAGATAAAATCAAGGCGATCTATCGTTATCAGCCGAGTCGGTTAGGTAATTACAGCGCCGAGACCATGCTATTGGCCAATCAGTAGGGCAGGTGTCCGCTGATGTTAAAAGTTGACCCAGATATTTTCAATGATTGATTCAGGCACTTTCAAAATCATTTCATAATTTTTAAAGTATTGGGGCGCTGTAATTTCAAAGTATTGTCAGCATATTGTTAATTTATTGTGGCACTGTTCAAGGAAGAGGGAACAATTGTGGAAGTCATTCATTTAAGCTATCCATTTCAGGCAACAAAAATCGATCTGCGCCCTAAAGTTATGGCCCTGGGGTTCTTTGACGGGGTCCATCGCGGCCATCAAGCGGTGATCAAGACTGCGTTAGCGGCGGGACAGGCGGCGGATTTACCGGTAGCGGTGATGACTTTTGATAAGTATCCGGGGATCGTTTTTCAGAAAGTCGCCGCGGCGGACTTCACGTATTTGTCGACCTTGGCACGTAAAATCGAATTGATGGCGGGGCTGGGCGTCGATTATTTATATGTGGTCGATTTCACCTCACAAGTGGGTCATTTGACGCCGCAGAGTTTTGTCGATCAATTCCTCGTGGGTTTAGGTGTGCATGTGGCGGTGGCCGGCTTTGACTATACCTATGGGCCGAAAACCATCGCCGACATGGCTCATTTGCCGGCTTATGCCCAAGACCGTTTCGAAATCATTGAAGTGCCGCAACAGCAATTGTTGGCCCATAAGATCTCATCTAGCGCCATTCGGGACGCGTTGGCTGGTGGTCAGGTCGAGACAGCGAATCATTTGCTGGGGTATGTGTATCAAACCTCAGGCATCGTGGTCCATGGTGAAGCGCGCGGCCGGACTTTGGGCTACCCAACGGCCAATATTCGCACGACTCACGGTGAGCGCTTGCCCGGCGTGGGGATCTATACCACCGAGATCTTGGTTCAGGGGCGTTGGTACCCGTCAATGACCTCGATTGGCCGCAATGTCACGTTTGGCACTGACCATCCGCTGACCGTGGAATGTAATATTTTTGATTTTGATCAGGATATTTATGGCGAGACAGTCAAATTGCGCTGGCATCACTACTTACGAGGTGAGGTCAAATTTACCGGCGCGGCTGGGTTAGTCGCCCAGTTGCAAAAAGATGCCCAGCAGAGTCGCGCTTTTTTAGCCGCGCCGAAGGATTAAAATGTTCGTTAAAACCCGCGCGGCAGTCATTTTCAAAGTACCTGAATAGGAGGTAGCACATGGTAGCACAGGTTAGTCGCCAGCAGGCCGCTGTCTATATTCACATTCCTTTTTGTGATCATATTTGTTACTATTGCAATTTCAACAAGGTGTTGATCAATGGGCAACCGGTCCATGATTATTTGGTAGCGTTGCTGACCGAGATCCGTTTGACCTTGGCCCAGCACCCCGATGTGACCATCGGCACGATTTATTTTGGCGGCGGCACTCCCAGCGCCTTACCTGTGGCGGAGCTGGATTTCCTCTTGACCGGTGTGCAGGAATTATTGCCATTTCGCGGTCAAGAGGTGACTTTTGAGGCCAATCCCAATGACCTGTTGGATGGCACAAAATTGGCCTTACTCCGATCTCACGGCGTTAACCGCCTTAGTATCGGGGTCCAGTCTTTCAACGACACCGTTTTGAAAAAAATTGGCCGTACCCATACGGCGCGCCAGGCGGTCCAAGCAGTGGAGCAGGCCCAACAAGCTGGTTTTGACAACATTTCCATTGACCTGATCTATCGCTTGCCGGGCCAGGATCTGGTTGATTTTCAACGCAGTTTGAGTCAAGCCTTGGCGCTGGAAATTCCGCATTATGCGACCTATTCGCTGATTTTGGAACGTAAAACAGTTTTCTACAACTTGATGCGCCGGGGCAAATTACAGCTACCCAGTCAAGATATGGAAGCGGATATGTACCAACTGGCGATGGACACGTTGAACGCCCATGGCATCGAACAGTACGAGATCAGCAACTTTGCGCGCCCGGGGTTTCAATCGCAACATAACTTGGTCTATTGGCATAACGAGCATTATTTCGGCTTTGGCGCCGGCGCGTCGGGCTACTTGGGGCAAACCCGGTATCAGAATTTCGGCCCGATCCAGCAATACCTGCAGCCCTTGGCCCAGGAACAATTGCCGATCCTAACGTCGGAGCAGATCACCACCAATCAACAAATCGAGGAACAACTTTTCCTAGGGTTACGGCTAAATGCCGGGGTGGAAAAGGCACGTTTTCAGGAACGTTTCGGCCGTTCGATCTTGGCGGTTTATCCGCAGGTGATCCCCCGGTTGATCCAGCAGGGGTTGCTGGTTGATCTCGGGCCTGCTTATGCGCTGACCGAGCGTGGTCGGTTTATTGGCAATGATGTTTTCGCTGA
The DNA here is from genome assembly GCF_024345205.1 of Lapidilactobacillus luobeiensis. Lineage (GTDB taxonomy): Bacteria > Bacillota > Bacilli > Lactobacillales > Lactobacillaceae > Lapidilactobacillus > Lapidilactobacillus luobeiensis. The sequence goes on from NZ_BROC01000001.1 coordinate 75,890, forward strand.
TTTTATGTTGGTTTGATTTGCAGGGGTGGTTTTGGTTTTGAAAAGTGGCGGCCACGCCGCTTTTTTTTTTGCTGATTGCAGGTGTTGTGGGTTTGGTGGGGACGCAACCGGGTCGTGCCATTGGTGCGGCTGGAACGCAGTGGGCGTCGTTTTAAGCCAATCCGCAAAACCCGCGGCTTGTCTTAAAATCGAGCCTTATTCTAAGCGGCAAAGCCGCAAAGAATAATTTCACTGCTGAGCCGCATGGCCCGACCCGGTTGCTGAACAGAATTGAGCCTATCTACAATCGGATTTGAATATCTGACGAAATGCTTTTGCAAGTGTGGTGGTCAAAACCATCACACTTTTTTGGTGGTATGTTAATGTCAACTGGTTCGGAGGCCGGGATACTTTGCGTAGGTCGAACATCTCTACTCGTTTTCTCCACAATCTACTGGTGAAAGCCGACCGATTTAGTTGATTCGTCAAGATTCTGCTCGAGTTCATCAGACAGACTATTCTGGTGTCACCAATTTAAAGCTAGCGATCTCACCCCGATTCTCGCAGCGCAAGCCGCTGGCAAGTTACTTTTTCCTGCTGGTCGTGGTCTGAGTCCCAGCGACAATCAGGACGGAGAAGCTCATCGGTCCCCGGTCTGATTTCACGTTTTTTTCAAGAAAAATGGTGTGTTTCCTTGACTTTAAAAGCCGCGGTTGGTATATTTTATAGTGTTGTTAGCACTCATAACAATCAAGTGCTAAAAAAGAGGTGATAACTATGCCGACCAAACGTCAGGCACTGATTTTGGCAGAGATTGTTCGTATTTATAACGAAACAGGACAGCCTGTTGGTTCCAAGACATTGATGGGACAATTACCGTTTCATGTTAGTTCGGCGACGATCCGTAATGAGATGGCCACACTTGAAGAAGATGGTCTGATCATGAAGAATCATACGTCGTCGGGGCGGATCCCCTCAACGGCTGGTTATCGTTATTATCTCGATCATTTGTTACAACCAACGGCGGTGCCACCACAAGTTTTTGATAAGATCGCTGCGAATTTTGACCGTGATTATCATGAGATCGACGAGATCGTTAAACAATCGGCGACGATTTTATCTAATTTAACGAATTATACGGCGATCTCACTGGGACCAGAAAGCGCTGATATGACGTTGACTGGATTTCGGATCATTCCTTTAGGTAATGATCAGATCATCGCGATTCTGGCGACGAGTGCGGGAACTGTGGAAAGTCGGGTTTATCGGTTGTTACATTTGATCAGCTCCGATGATTTGGAGAAGGCTGTTCGAATCATTAATGATCAGCTCGTTGGCTTACCGCTGACGGTGGTCAAACAGAAATTGGCCGGTGAGATCCCGCAATTGCTGACGAAGTATCTGCATTCGTCCGCTGGCTTTCTTGATTTGTTCGGTGACGTGTTAAAGCGGGCCGCTTCTCAACATTTTTATGTAGGTGGGCGTTCTAATTTATTGAATTTTGCGCAACCGACCGATCTGGATCAACTGAAGAGTTTGTATCAATTACTCGATAAAGAGTCAGTTCTACCATCATTGTTGGATCTGAATCAAATCGATCCACGTCCTGATGATCCGCAACAGGTGCTGGGACCGATCTCAGTTCGCTTAGGTGATGAATTCAATAATTCGTTGCTCAGTGACTACGGTCTGATCACCGCTAAGTATCACGTTGGTCAACATGGTGATGGCGTGATCGCCATCTTGGGACCAACCAGCATGCCTTATTCACAGTTGATCGGTTTGTTGCAACTTTTCAGTGACGAATTGGTCAAAAAGCTAGTTGAGTATTACGGCTATTTTCATGATGATAGCTAGTTAAAATCAAGGGAGTGACGGATTTGTCCGAGAAGACAAGCAAACAAGCTGATCAGACTGCTGAATTTCCATCTGAAAAAGATGCGAAATTCGCGGAAAAGGCTCAGCAAGCAAAAAAAAGTAAAAAAGCGTCGGTGAAAAAGGCGCCTACATCAGAATCCGTTAAGCAAGTGATCGCGGATCTAAATGATGAGGACCTGAAAGAAGTTATTGCGACTAACACCGCTGATTTGGAAAAACAGATCACGGATCTGAATGCCAAGAATGAAGAACTGCAAGATAAGTGGTTACGTTCTCAAGCAGAGATCCAGAATATGCATGGTCGCCACGAGAAAGAACGGGAGTCACAGGCAAAATATGCAGCGCAAAAATTAGGGACGGCAGTGCTACCAGTCGTTGATAATTTGGAACGAGCTCTAGCAGTGGCAGTTACTGATGAATCTGCCCAGCAACTGCATAAGGGTGTAGCGATGGTTTTGGAACATTTACAGACTGCCTTGACCGATAACGGGATCACCGAGGTCGGTAAGGTCGGTGAACCGTTCGATCCTCACTTCCATCAGGCTGTCCAAACAGCCCCGGCTGACGCTGATCATCCAACAGATACGATTTATCAGGTCCTGCAAAAAGGTTATTGCCTGAAGGATCGGACGATTCGGCCAGCGATGGTCATCGTGGCAAAATAGTTTTCGATCTTAGCACCAAAATCAAATCAATCTAAGCAAACAAGCAAACTAAGCAAACAAGCAAAAAATAAATAAAATAATTTCTAATCTATTAAGTGAGGTAATTCAATATGGCAAAAGTTATTGGGATCGACTTAGGGACAACCAACTCTGCAGTTGCAGTCCTTGAAGGCGGCAAACCAAAAATCATTACAAACCCAGAAGGCAATCGGACCACTCCTTCTGTCGTGGCTTTTAAAGACGGCGAGATCCAAGTTGGTGAAGTTGCCAAGCGGCAAGCGATCACCAACCCAGATACGATTTCTTCGATCAAACGTCATATGGGCGAGGCCGGCTACAAGGTCTCAGCCAATGGCAAGGAATACACACCACAAGAAATTTCCGCGATGATTTTGCAGTACATCAAGAAATTCTCTGAGGACTATCTTGGCGAACCCGTGACAGACGCGGTCATTACGGTGCCTGCCTACTTTAACGACAGCCAACGTCAGGCCACTAAGGACGCTGGTAAGATCGCCGGTTTGAATGTACAACGGATCATCAACGAACCAACGGCCAGCGCTTTGGCTTATGGCCTTGATAAAGGCGACGCTGATGAGAAAGTTTTAGTTTATGACCTTGGTGGTGGGACTTTTGACGTTTCCATCTTGGAATTAGGCGATGGCGTTTTCCAAGTTCTGTCCACGAACGGTGACACTCGTTTAGGTGGCGATGACTTTGATAACAAGATCATCGACTGGCTGGTCGCACAATTCAAGCAAGCTAATGGCATCGACTTGTCCCAAGACAAGATGGCGATGCAACGCTTGAAGGACGCCGCTGAAAAGGCTAAGAAAGACTTGTCTGGCGTTAGCCAAACATCGATCAGCTTGCCATTTATTTCCGCTGGCGCTAATGGGCCTTTGCACTTGGAAGAAACGTTGACCCGCGCGCAATTCGACCAATTGACTGCTGATTTAGTTGAAAAAACCCGGATCCCAGTTGAAAATGCCATGCGTGACGCTGGTTTAAGTAATGCGGATATTGATAAAGTTATTTTAAATGGTGGCTCAACGCGGATCCCAGCTGTTCAAGATGCTGTTAAGAGCTGGACGGGCAAAGAACCTGACCATTCGATCAACCCTGACGAAGCCGTTGCCATTGGTGCGGCGATCCAAGGTGGCGTGATCGCTGGTGATGTTAAGGACGTTGTTTTGCTTGACGTCACGCCATTATCATTAGGTATCGAAACCATGGGTGGTGTCTTCACCAAGTTGATCGATCGGAATACGACGATCCCAACTTCCAAGTCACAAACCTTCTCCACAGCCGCTGATAACCAACCTGCTGTTGATATCCACGTGCTCCAAGGCGAACGGCCAATGGCGGCTGACGACAAGACTTTAGGTCGTTTCCAATTAACTGACATTCCAGCTGCTCCTCGTGGCGTCCCACAAATCCAAGTGACTTTTGATATCGACCGGAACGGGATCGTTAACGTTTCCGCGAAGGATATGGGCACGGGCAAGGAACAAAAGATCACCATCAAGAGTTCATCAGGCTTGTCCGATGAAGAAATCGAACGGATGAAGAAAGAAGCCGACGAGAACGCTGAAGAAGATAAGAAACGTAAAGAAGAAGTCGACTTGAAGAACGACGTTGACCAATTACTCTTCCAAACTGAAAAGACTTTAGGCGAACTCAAAGGCAAGGTTTCTGACGAAGAAATCAAGAAGGCTGAAGACGCTCGTGACGCTTTGAAGAAGGCGCAAGAAGCCAATGACACTGAAGAGATGAAGACCAAGCGTGACGAATTAAGCAAGGTCGTTCAAGACTTAACGGTCAAACTTTACCAACAAGCTCAAGAAGCGCAGCAAGCACAAGGCGACGCGGCCAAGGGTGACGAAGGTAAAGGCGCTGACGATCAAGGCAAGGGCGACGACGGCACGGTTGACGGTGACTTTGAAGAAGTCGATAAAGACAAGAAATAAGCAACCAGCGCAACCAACAGCGTCATAAGTAAAAAGTGGCAAAGAGCACCAGTCTGTTTGCCACCAAGGGAGATTGGGTCGTTGATCCAATCTCTTTTTGTTGGCAGGCAGGTGTTGGTGGCCAGTTAGTGTCCCTTTCTAACAGTGAAGTGGTGGGTCAATGCAGAAAGCAATTGCAGGCACGGTCTGATCACCTCAAGCCGCTTGTCGCGCTCTCTTGTTTATGCTACAATTTTTGATGTGTATTAATTCGACGTATGGTCGATAAGGAGGAAAACAATGGCAGACGATCAGGACTTTTATGATGTTCTTGGTTTGCAGAAAGACGCATCCGACGCAGATATCAAAAAAGCTTATCGACAATTATCCAAAAAATATCATCCCGATATCAACAAGGCTCCAGATGCCGAAGCGAAATTTAAAAAAATCAATGAAGCATATGAGACCCTTTCTGATCCACAACAACGAGCGGCTTATGACCAATATGGTAAGTCCGGCATGGATGGGGCTTTTCAAGGCGGCGGTAATCCCTTCGGTGGTGGCGGTTATGGTCAAGCCAGTGGTGGCTTTGGTGATTTCGGTGACATCTTCAGTCAGTTCTTTGGCGGTGGCGGCAGTCGCGCGAATAGCGCCACCGCCCCTCGTCAAGGTGCCGATCTACAATATCGGATGGATCTGAAATTTGAAGAAGCGATTTTTGGTAAGGAAACGGATATCAGTTATAATCGCGAGGCTAATTGTCATACCTGTAACGGTAGTGGCGCTAAGCCTGGTACCCAGCCGATCACTTGTCCTAAGTGTCATGGCACTGGGTTTATGGAAGTTGAGCAACAATCACCGCTGGGTCGCATTCGGACGCGGGTCAACTGTGATCGTTGTGGCGGCAAAGGTAAGATCGTTGAGAACCCTTGCCCAACTTGCCACGGTACCGGCAAAGAGAAACAAAGTCATCAGGTCAAAGTCACGATTCCCGCGGGCATCGAGGACGGTCAACAAATGCGCTTGGAAGGTCAAGGTGAGGCTGGCGAAAACGGCGGCCCTTATGGCGATCTTTACATTGTCTTCCGCGTGGCGCCAAGTGATAAATTTGAACGTGACGGCGCGGAGATCTTCGTGACGATCCCGATCAGTTTCCCCCAGGCGGCTTTAGGCGATGAACTCGAGGTGGATACGGTTCACGGACCAGTCAAGCTGAAGGTGCCAGCGGGAACACAATCAGGCACGAAATTCCGGCTGAAAGGCAAGGGCGCCCCTCGTTTGCATAGCAAGACCAACGGCGATGAAACCGTCACCGTTAACGTGGTGACCCCGAAACGCTTGAATGACAAGCAAAAGAACGCGTTGAAAGATTTTGTGATCGCCAGTGGCGACAAGATCGATCCGCAAAAAGGTGATTTTTTCAGCCGCTTTAAAGAGAAGTTTCAATAACATTAGGCACAGCCTGCGTTGGCTCAATCGGCTAACCATCATTGAATGAAGCGAGCTGTCTCAATCAAGTGACACCAGCTTCTTTGAAAAATAGGTAGGAGGCGGCTGTTGGTAATGGCAGTAGATTATCATCTCGCGTTTGGTGTTTATGGCATCATTGGCGATCAAACTTCGCTGGTCGTGATCAAGAAAAATGGGGGACCTTACATCAATCGTTTTGATCTCCCCGGTGGTAGTCTGGAAGATGGCGAGTCATTGGACCACGCGATTCTTCGCGAGATCACTGAAGAAACAGCGCTCCAGCCATTGCGTCTGACCCAACTAGGCGTGACTTCCTTCAAATATCCTTGGGATTATCAAGATTTCCATTGGAATCAGCACATTTGCGTCTTTTATCGGATCAATGAAGTGACCGGTCAAGTCGCGGCGAAGGTAGATCAGTTTATCGGACAGGATTCGTTGGGAGCCGTTCGGGTCAACTTGGCCGATTTGAACTTAGCAAATGCGTCACCATTGGTTTTAAAAGCTAAAGACTATTTACAAAACGGCCAAAAGTTTACGCCAGCCGATACTAGCTATGCGACTTGGCAAGTGCTCAGCCAGCCAGTCTTCTAGCGCGAACGCTAAGGGCTATTCCCAATTATAAAATCAAAAACAAGTGGGTCGCAATGGCGTCCAGAGGCAACTTGTCCATTAACAAGCTGATCCCCGGGCCAGCGTCCCGCTTTTTTTGATTGGCGTTTAGTTAGTGACGGTTGCCGTGGCTGGAAACGCGCCGACCCAGCTCCTTGCGCTTAGCTATTTGATGTTTTGCTTGATTGCAGGTGTGCTGGGTGTGGTGCGTGAGCGCAACCGGTTCGGGCCATTTGTGTGGCTGGAACGCAGTGGGCATCGTTTTAAGCCAATCCGCAAAGTGTGAGGCTTGTCTCAAAATCAAGCCTTATTCTAAGCGGCAGAGCCGCAAAGAATAATTTCACTGCTGAGCCGCATGTCCCGAACCGGTTGCTAGGCAGAATTGAGCTCATCTGCAACCGAAGATGGATATATGACGAAGTGCTATTGCAGGGTAGATGTCAAACAATTGCCTATTTTGAGGGTGGTACGCAACACCAACGGATTTGGATTTGTTGGTTGGACATCTTTGCCTTCATCCTAGACAATCACTGGTTGAAAACCGACCGATTCAGCTGATTCACAAGAATTTGCCTTAGTTCATCAGACGGACTGTGCCGGTGTCACCAATTTAAGGCTGGTGACCACTAGCCCTGGTCGTCATTTGCGTGGCTCCCCATCAATTGGCCATAGCTTGCCAATTTGACGTGAGTGCTCAAACGACTATTATAACGTTGAGCGGCTGGAGCGGAGAAATTTGGGGTGAGATCGCCGTGAAATTGGCCTTAGCGGCTCTGCCGCTTAGGCCAAGGCTCAGCTTTGAGATTCGCGGGTTTTGCGAAGCTCAAAGTGACGCCCACAGCGAGCTCACCCCGAATTTCGCAGCGCAAGCCGCGGACATGATACTTGACATGACCAAACCAGCTTCAAACAGCAAGTGAGTGACGACTAGTCGCACTTGCAGGCAATTTTTGTTATAATTTACTGAGAAGAAACGAGTTAGGTGCGAAGAAAATGACACGAGAAGAAATGCTAGAACGGCAAAAACATATCCGCAATTTTTCGATTGTGGCCCATATCGATCATGGTAAGTCAACGATTGCGGATCGAATTTTGGAGCTAACAGATAGCGTGGCGCCGCGAGAAATGCAAGCGCAATTACTAGATAACATGGATCTAGAACGCGAGCGGGGGATCACAATCAAGTTAAACGCAGTAGAGCTTCATTATCAGGCGAAAGATGGGCAGACTTATATCTTCCATCTGATCGACACGCCAGGTCATGTGGATTTTTCCTATGAAGTTTCTCGCTCTTTGGCGGCTTGCGAGGGGGCTGTCCTGGTCGTTGATGCCGCGCAAGGTGTAGAGGCCCAAACCTTAGCGAATGTTTATTTGGCTTTGGACAATGACTTGGAGATCTTACCTGTGATCAATAAGATCGATCTCCCATCCGCTGATCCTGATCGGGTCAAAGAAGAAATCGAAGAAATGATCGGGATCGACGCGAGCGAGGCGGTTTTGACCAGCGCTAAGGTGGGGACTGGGATCCCCGAATTGTTGGAGCGGATCGTGACTGATATTCCGGCGCCGACTGGTGATCCAACGGCACCGTTGAAGGCACTGATCTTTGATTCGGTCTATGACAGTTATCGCGGCGTGGTCTTAAGTATCAGGGTCGTGGACGGCACCGTCAAACCTGGCGATAAAATCAAGCTGATGAGTCACGGTCATGAGTATGAAGTGACTGAGGTCGGTGTGATGTCGCCCAAAGCAGTGCAGCGTGAGCTCTTGATGGCCGGCGATGTTGGCTATTTGACCGCTGCGATCAAATCAGTCCAAGAAACCGATGTCGGTGACACGATCACGTTAGTAGATGACCCAGCCAGTGAGGTTCTCCCTGGTTATCGCAAGATCCAACCAATGGTCTATTCCGGTATGTATCCAGTAGATAATGCCAAGTATAACGACCTACGCGAGGCTTTGGAGAAGTTGCGCTTGAATGATGCCGCTCTGGATTTTGAGCCTGAAACGTCGCAGGCCCTAGGTTTTGGTTTTCGTTGTGGCTTCTTAGGGCTATTACACATGGATGTGGTTCAAGAACGATTAGAGCGTGAATTCAATCTTGATCTGATCATGACCGCGCCTTCGGTAGACTATCATGTTGTCTTAACAGATGGCACCGAACAAATCATTGATAACCCCGCGCAATTACCTGAGTCATCTGAGATCAAAGAAGTTCGCGAACCCTATGTCAAAGCGGAGATCATGGTGCCCAATGATTATGTTGGCGCGGTGATGGAGTTATGCCAGCGCAAGCGCGGCGATTTCGTGACGATGGATTACCTTGATACTTTTCGGGTCAATGTGATCTATCAACTCCCACTTTCAGAGATCATCTATGATTTCTTCGATGATCTGAAATCGAGTACTAAGGGCTATGCTTCCTTAGATTACGAGATCAGCGGTTATCGGGCCAGTGATTTGGTCAAAATGGATATCCTGTTGAATGGTGAGCCGGTCGACGCATTGAGCTTCATTGTTCACCGTGACTTCGCATTCGAGCGTGGTCGTTTGATCGTCACGCGCTTAAAAGCCGTGATCCCGCGGCAACAGTTCGAAGTCCCGATCCAAGCGGCGATCGGTAATAAGATCATTGCTCGGTCGACGATCAAGGCTTATCGCAAGAATGTCTTGGCGAAGTGTTACGGTGGTGATATCACGCGGAAACGCAAGCTACTGGAGAAACAGAAGGCTGGTAAAAAGCGGATGAAAGCAATTGGTAACGTGGAGGTTCCCCAAGCAGCTTTCATGACGATCTTGCAACTCAACGATGATGATATCAAGGGTAAATAATCGATATTGAAGTTTTAAAGATAAAATCGAGGTGGCCTGAGTTGAAAAAAAAGCTTAAGATCATTGGTTTGATTCTTTTATTATTGGTTTCTTTAGGTCTGATCTTTAACCGCCAGATCAAAGATCAAGCAATCAAATGGATGACCGGGAATCGGACGGAGCAAGTCACTAAGAAATCGATCAAGAACGCGGCAGCAATCGAAGGGGAATTTGATTTCTCCAAGGTCAAAAGTATTGACGCGACTCAAGTTGCCAAAGCAGCGATCGATCCCGGTCCAGTGGGGGCCTTGGGTAAGATCGCGATCCCCAGCGTGTCTTTGTATTTGCCGATCTTAAAAGGTTTGAGTGATACCGCTATGTCGTTAGGTGCGGGCACAATGAAGGCGGATCAAAAAATGGGAACAGGCAATTATGCACTCGCCGGCCACTACATGACCAATAAAGGCATTTTATTCTCACCAGTGGCGCAAACAGAGCTAGGTCAGAAAATCTATTTGACTGATCTAGATCATGTGTATACCTATCAGATCACTAGTAAGGCGGTGATCAAGCCGGAAGCTGTGGCGATCATCGACGATCGCGCTGGCGAGAAGATCGTCACCTTGATCACTTGCGCTGATGGTGGCGCCAATCGTTGGGCCGTTCAAGGCAAGCTAAAAAGCGTTAAGCCGGCGACTAAAAAAACATTGAAGGTTTTCGCGCATTAACAAGGTCAGCGTCATGACCGGACGAACCGAATGACGCAAGCGGATAGCTGGTTAAGTTGACCCAAAAATCAAGACAGGTCGCATCGTTGACTTGTCTTGATTCTATTTTAGGTCGGCTGGGTCAAAAGATGATGGAGTTTGATTTTTTGCAAGATAAATGGACAGCACCAAAACAATTTGATCACGATCAAATCACGACTTTGGCACAAAGCTTAGGTCTAGCGCCGCTGATCGTTGCTATATTGATGAATCGAGGCTTGACGACGGCTGAACAGATCCGCGACTTTTTGGCGGTGGATCTCAGTGATCTGACTACGCCAGATCATTTTCATGACTTGGATAAGGCTGTGGCTCGAATCGAACAGGCTTTAGAAAATAACGAAAAAATAGTGATCTATGGTGATTATGACGCTGACGGTGTGACCAGTGTCGCGATCTTAGTTGATGCTTTTAGCACGCTAGGTGTGGATGTGGACTATTATGTGCCCAGTCGATTCACTGATGGCTATGGGCCAAACTTGGCACGCTACCAGGAACTAGTCGAGCAGGGGACACAATTATTGATCACGGTGGACAATGGTATCACTGGGGTGGCTGAAGTCGCTTATGCCCAGGCTCAAGGGATGGATGTGATCATTACCGATCATCATGACCTGCCCGAGCAGTTACCACAGGCTTATGCGATCGTGCATCCACGTCATCCTAAGTCGACTTGTGACTTCGGCTTCTTCTCAGGTGCCGGCGTCGCTTTTTATCTGGCTTGGGGGCTTCTAGGCGAATTACCTAGTGAGTCATTGGACTTGGCCATGATCGGAACAGTTGGCGATGTGATGCCTTTGGTCGCAGATAATCGGGTGATCGTCGCTGCTGGACTCCAGCAGCTCCAAGGTGATCCACGCCTAGGCTTGGCCGCTTTAGCCGAACAAGCAAAAATCGACCTGACTAAGGTTACCGCCCGTGACTTGGCCTTTAGTCTGATCCCTCGGTTGAATTCTTTAGGGCGGGTTGGTAGTGCTCGCCCCGCAGTCGCCTTATTGACGACCTTCGCGGAGTCAGAGGCGAAAAAAATCGCTCAAGAAGTGGAACAAGTCAATCAGCAGCGGCAGACTTTAGTGCAAGCTGTTTTGTCACAGGCAACAGAACAGATCGAAACTGGATCGCGACCAGCCGCGCTAGTCGTGGCTGGCGTTGATTGGGCCGAGGGTGTCTTGGGGATCGTCGCTAGTCGTTTGGTGGATACTTATCATTGTCCTACCTTGGTCTTGAGCATCGATCAAAAAACAGGCGTTGCCAAAGGCTCTGGCCGTTCTGTTGGTGAATTTGATCTATTCAAGGCCTTGGATCGATATCGAGAACATTTCCAGAAATTTGGCGGTCATGCTGGCGCGGTCGGACTTTCCTTAGCTCCGACCGAGATCGCTGGACTGCGGACCCATTTAGTTGCGCAAGCACAGAGTCAGCTCAGCGCGATCACAGCCACCGCCGGGTTAGTCGCTGATTATCGCTTAAGTGCTTCAGAGTTGGCTGCCCTGACACCTGAGACGGTAATTCAACTTGAGCAAGTCTTAGGTCCCTTTGGTGAAAAAAATCCTCAACCGCTTTTTGAATTGATCGATCTACCTTGGCAACAGTGGCAGGCCATTGGACAGACCCAGCAAACTTTAAAGGGCACGTTGACCAATCAAATCGAAGCTGTTGCTTTCCGTGAGGGCGATCAGGCAGCAAAATTGCGCCAAGCTGGGCAACAGTTGGCGATCTTAGGTACGCTAGGTACAAATACGTGGCGGGGAAAAACTAAATTACAGATCACAGTTTGTGGGGCCCATCCCACGGGCACAGACCTTGCGCAGACGACCAAAGCGTCAAGTTTATCAGCCACCACCCCCAAGGTCACAAAAAAGGGGTCCCAAACAACCACGCCGGTATCACCAGTAGCAACGCCAACTGCTGAGCCGGCTTCAGCACGTTCGGTCACGGCCAGCGCTAATCCCACGGTCAAGGTGAATCCTGATGCAATAGCGAATTTTGCGACGGCGCAGTGGCGTTGGCCCCAGCAAGATTTTCAAGTTATTGATTGTCGGCACCAACGGCTAGGGCCTAAAATGTTACAGCACCCTTGGTCTTATATTTGTTTCGATCAACGGCTAGGGCAAAGATTACAACAGCAACATCAACAAGTCCGTTTTATTTTGCATCCAGATCAATTGTTGCCAAATATGGCGGCAACGGTTTTCATTGACTTACCGTCGTCGGTCGATCAGTTACAAACTTATTTAAAAATATTACAGACCCCACGATTATATTTATTGTTTTATACTTCGCAACAACGTCAAGAACAGTTGCGTCTACAGATCCCGCAATTGCGCGCGTTATTGAAAGAAATCTATCGCCAGCCAGAAATCAAGCGACCACAGCTGTCCCGTTTTGCTGATCATTGTCAGCTAACGACTGCTCAACTAGATTTTGGAATTAGGGTGTTTTCTGAACTGAATTTTGTTAAAATGGATAAGGAACGCTTGGTGGCAAACCGGCAAGCAGAAAAACAACCGTTGACCGCTTCGGCGACCTTTCAACGGCAACAGGCGATGCAGTTAGCTTACCAGCAATTGGCGTTAGGCAGCTTACAACAAGTCGATGCGTTTATCAAGCAAGCTTGACCGCGCCATTTTTTAAGAAGATTTTGAAGAATAGTAAAGATAGGATGTAGATCATGACAGAGAAAGAGATCGATTTTCACGATTATATTGCGTCAGTACCAGATTTTCCAGAGCCGGGGATTATTTTTCGTGATATTTCGCCGTTAATGGAAAACGGCCCAGCCTATGCGGCGGCAACAGCTAAGATCACGGCTTTTGCTAAGGAACACGGTGCCGAAATGATCTGTGGTCCAGAAGCGCGTGGCTTTATCGTTGGCTGCCCTGTGGCTGATCGCTTAGGGATCGGTTTTGCGCCGGCACGAAAAAAAGGAAAACTACCGCGGGAGACGATCTCGGTCACTTACGACTTGGAGTATGGTCAAGCGGAACTGTTTATGCACAAAGACGCGGTCAAACCGGGCCAAAAAGTATTGGTCGTTGATGATCTGTTGGCTACTGGTGGGACGATCAAGGCCACGATCGATCTGGTTGAGCAACTGGGCGGCATCGTTGTGGGAACAGCCTTTTTGATCGAATTAGTCGATCTAAAGGGTCGCGAGAAAATCAAAGACTATGATCTCTTTACGCTGTTACAATATCAAGGTAGCTAGACTAAGGAAGCCAAACTGTTTTCAGAAAGTTTATACTGAAGTCACTAGAATAAAGTAATGATCCTGGTCTGAAAAAGTCATTCAAAAAACGTGCTACCAACTTTGATTGGTGGGCACGTTTTTTGAATGGGTTGTCAGTTTTAGTGGTGCTCACAACCAAGGCTTGAAGTTACGGTCGGTGTCATGGTCGATTCGATAAGGATCATGATTGACTTTACTCTTGAGCTGACGAAACTCTGCTGGTGTCGGCGCCGGTTTTCGACGATAGATCAACCAAACCAATAATGGCTCAAGCAATAGGACAGCCAAACTAAGGCTGACGACCCAAGTTGCTGCCTGTTGTAATTGTTTCGCGGTAAAATGAATGGATAATTTTTTTTCTAAATAGCGTTCAAAAGTTGTTAATTTGTTTTCATTTTTTTCATGTCGAACTAATTGTTGTTGTCGACCAGTTACAGTAACCAAAGGGCCGGAGCTAAGTTCATTCGTCATGAAATAGCCGCCAACCAATAGACCTAGTGTGACAACGACAAAAATCAAATAACCATATTTTTTGAAAAAGGTGATCATGGATAGACACTCACTTACTTAAATTTTGACTTACCCTTTAGTATAACACTGAAACAATAAAAATGAAGGCGCTTTTAGAAAAATGCTGAATGATCTTGAAAATATTCATTAAAATTTCAAGAAAAGTAAAAAAGGGACCTTGAGACAGTTGTTGTCTGAGTTTAGGCAAGCTATAATCAAATTAGGTTCGTTAAATAACGGACGAATTCTAATTGAGCGATAAGGTGGTTTAACATTGAAGGCAGGGCGACGACATAATACGTTGATCATTTCTGCGCTCTCGATCATGATCGGTGCGCTTATTTTGATTGTGCTGGGGGTGGCGATCCATGACCAACAACAGCAAAAGGTTTTGGCCTCACTGGATATCCACTTTTCCGCGAGAACTAAAGTTGCTTACGGCGCTGATCTGACGAGCGCGGACCTGGTCAATAAGATCACGCCGGGAGCGCGTTTGATCAAAGCAACGAAATTAGATACGAAAAAAATAGGGATCCAGAAATTGACGTTTACGATCACTAAGGCAGGCGTAGAGAAACGGATCGTTCATCAAGTCAAGATCGCCAAGCCAGTGCCGACCAAGAAAAAGGTCACACCTTATCAATATCCAGCCGCAAGTCAAGTCAAACCCAGCTATTATCAGGGTATCTTATTGGTCAATAAAACCCATCCGCTCCCCGAAGATTATGGTGGTATTCAAGTTGAAGCGGAACAGGCACTCTTGAAATTGCAAGCAGGCGCTCAAGCGGCAGGCTTCACATTACCTCAACTATCTGGCTATCGTAGTTATCAACGCCAACAACAATTATATCAAAGCTATGTCAATAAAGATGGAGTCGCAGCGGCGGATCACTACTCTTCGCGTCCCGGTTTTTCGGAGCATCAGACCGGTCTGGCCTTTGATGTCGGGGCGGTTGATGACCATTACGGTGAAACTGCTGCTGGGCAGTGGCTGGCCAATCATTGCGCTGATTATGGTTTTATTATTCGCTTTCCACAGGGAAAAGAAGCGGAGACTGGTTATCAATATGAACCTTGGCATATTCGGTTTGTTGGGTCGACGGTTGCCAAAACGATCATGGCCAAGAAACTCAGCTTGGAGGCTTACTTGGATCAAGTGGATGTTTTGACGACACCGTGATCGATCGCGCTGTCACCTGCTTGACGATGGTGCAAGGATCCTGCTTGATCAAGGTGAAAACGGTTTAAGATTAGACCAAAGTCTGATTGGTTGCTTGGAAACTATGTTATAATGGGTACTATTCAGAAATTGTTTTTGATGACGTCGGTCGACCGACGATCTGATCAGATCTGTATTTAATCAATCAATTTGGAGGTAATTCAATGCAACAACAACCTGAAATCGTGAAAGATGAAGGTCTCAAACGGTTCTTCAATCAAGTTTATGGTTATATGGCGTTAGGCGTTGGGATCACCGCAGCAGTGGCCTTTTTACTGAACACGTTTTTCCAAAATGCGGTTTTGAATGTTTTAGCGAATCATTCTTGGGTGATGTGGGTCATTTTTGCTGGTGAATTAGTGATGGTCTTGTCCCTTAGTCGGGCGGCCTTGAAGTCCAAAGCCCAAACTGCAACTTATTTTGTCCTTTATTCCGTCTTACAAGGACTGACCTTTACGATCTTACCTTGGGCTTATGATCTTGGCGCGATCACCGCGGCTTTTTTGACAGCTTTAGTTGTTTTCGTGACTATGTCCATTTACGGTCGGGTCACGAGTAAACCGTTACAGAAAATGGGTCGGGTAGCGTTTATGGGCCTGATCGGTGTTTTGGCAGCGACAGTGATCAACATTTTCCTTGGCTCTAGCCAAATGGAATTCATTTTATCTTATGCGACCTTAGTCGTTTTCATTATTTTAACAGCATGGGATAATCAAAAATTGACATTGATGTATCAAAACGCCACTGAAACCGGCAGCATCCCGGTTGAAAATCTGGCTATTTATGGCGCTCTGGAACTTTATTTAGATTTCATCAACTTATTCCTTTCGATTCTACGAATTTTTTCTCGGAACAATTGATTTTCGCAAAAATCAAAGCATCATCGAGTTACTTTGAGGTCACTGGAAAGTGATCTTTTTTATTTGAGCGCCAATTATTTAAGGAGGACAAAAATGAGGATCATGTTGATCGGCTCCCCAGGTAGTGGCAAATCAACGCTGGCGCGCCAGATCCAGTTGGCGACGGGTTGGCCTTTGTTGTATTTGGATTATTATTGGCACCAAACGGATTATTCCCCGGCGGCGAAGAAAAGATTTATCCAGTTTCAAAAAGATTTTATGGCGGCGCATCCCCAAAACTGGATCATTGACGGTAATTATAGTGGCACGATGGCAGTCAGACTGTCACAGGCGGATGCGATCATTTGGCTACAGGTGCCGCGTGGTATTGCCATCAAGCGGGTGGTCACTCGTTCATTGAAAAGACGCTATTTCGGTCAGGAACGGCCAGATATGGCCCCTGAATTTCAAGAGCGTTTTGATCAAGACTATTGGGAGTTTTTAAAATTTGTTTGGGGTTTCCCAGGACGAAACCGCCAAGCTTTACCGGCATTGATTCACGAAAACGCGCCCAAAACACCACTTTTTATCGTCAGCCAGCGCGATCGGGCAAAACTTGTCACAAAAATCGCGGCGGGAAAACTGTTGGATTTCTCTGACACGTTGAATGAATAATAGGTCAGTAGGATCAAGCGTATTTGGGGCAAGCTTTTTCTGTAACTGTAACTGACAAAGATCGGGTTATTTTCGATTGGCCGATCAAACCGACGTTGCTGGTTCTAGAGGTAATAACTGAGCCAGCCGATCAAGCCGGCTAGTAGGGTCAACCAGACTGGGTTGATCCGATATCGGAGATTGAGTCCTAATGCACCTAGCATCACCACTAAGTTTAGCGGCGCCAAATGACCCGAACGCCAAGACTGCACTTGGTCGATGCCCCAAATCGTCGTTAGCAATAGGGAGAAAGCGACAGCGAAGATCAGCCCAACCAAAACGATTTTAACCAGTTTTAGCATCTGATCCAAATACGGGTCAGCACGGATAGTTTGTTCTCGTTTCATAAAAAAGGGAACGATGACCACTGAAGGGACACAGACTGCGATCGTTGCGACCAATGCGCCGCTGAAACCACCGCAAAGTTGGCCGATGTAAGTTGCCGAATTGATCGCGATCGGTCCGGGGATCAGCAGATCTAGTGCCGTCAGGTCAGCATACTGCGTCATAGTCAGTCCCAATTGTTGCATTTCGGCCACGATCAAAGAAAGCATCGCATAGCCGCCACCAAAGCCCAGCCAGCCGATTTTTAGAAATGTCCATCCTAGGTTGATCAACATTAATGGACCTCCCGCTGGCGTTGGCCATGCCAAGCTTGCAGCAGGCCAATGACCAAAGCGAGGCCGATCAGATAAGGCGCGCTGATCAGGCCGAAGACCGTGGCTATGAATGCAAGCAAAGCGATCGCGGCACTTTGACGATCGCGTAAGTTATGTCGCGCCAGATCAAAAGCCGCCACGAAAAGGAAGGAGGCCGAAGTCGCGCGAATAGCTGCGAGAGCAGGCAAGATCGGACCGGTTTCTGGTAAAAATCGATAAAGGACCGTGGCTAGGGACATCAATAAATAGGCGGGCAAAATCGCGCCTAGACCTGCCGCGATCATTCCAGAACGACCGTTGATCTTACGCCCGACAAAACAAGCGTTCGTTAATGCGATGACTCCCGGGAAAGTTTGTGCAAGTGTGCTATACTCATACAGGGTATCGCGATCGATCAATTGCTGTTTCACGCATAGCTCTTGCTCGATCAAAGGCAACATGGCCATACCACCGGAAAAAGTTAAACTACCTGCTAATAAATATGCTTTGAATAATAGCCAATTTTTTGACATGTGATCACTCCTTGATCCCAGTGTACCAAGAAATCGTAATTACTAAAAATACATATTAAGTCATTACAACATATTCAGAAAGTTATGAGGTGTAATTAATGAATATTCGCCAATTGCGGATTTTTCTCAGTGTTTGTGAAACCGGTTCAGTCACCAAAACAGCGCAACGGTTCTTTCTATCACAGCCTGCCATTTCAAAAACATTGGCAGAGTTGGAACAAGAGATCGGTCTACCTTTGTTTGATCGCATCCATGCTCGTCTGGTTTTAAATCGTGACGGTCAGAATTTTCAGATCCGCGCAATACAACTGGTCCGTGATTATCAGAGCTTAGCTGATTTTAAACATCGTCAGGCTCGCAATACACCTTTGAATTTGGGGGTTAGTTTAACGATCGGGACTCAGGCGCTGACGCCAGCATTACAACAATTTCACCAAGACTATGCCAAGACACCGATCAAGGTCTATGCGGAAAATGTTGATCAGATCCAGCGGCGTTTATTGGCAGGGGAGATCGACGTCGCCTTTATCGAAGGCTTTCAAACTAATCGGGATTTTGAACGTCAGTCCTTGTCTAGTTATCGCCTTTTCTGCGTTGCCGATCCCCATGCGGATTTTTGGCCGCGGCGATTACTTAGTTTGGCTGAGGCGGCACGACTGCCCTTCTTATTGCGCGAACGGGGTAGCTCATTACGCGATCATTGGGAATCATTATTATGGCAAGAACAGTTGTTGGTCGATCCCGTGATCGAAAGCGTGAATACAGAAGTTCTGGTCAATGCCGCTTGCGGCGGTTTAGGTCTGACGATTCTGCCAGAACCTTATTGCCGCCCGTATTTTGCGACCAATCAATTGCAGCGAGTCATGATCGACGCGCCGGAATTAGCCACTGAAAACTATGCAGTGACTTTAAAAGGCAAACGTCAAAATCAACGGATCCAGCATTTGATCGCCTGCTTCAAGGAAAAGATGGTTTGATCGACCCAGGTCACCTTCAAGATGAGCGGCAGACTGTCTCTTTGGAAAGCCGGAGTGTTTTCAATTCTATTAAAAGATTTTTGCTATCGTAATGATCGTTTCAAGATTATTTATTTTCTATCATTTCCGAACCGGTTGCGCAAGCCTGCCTGTTGTGCTTAACCTAGCAATTGTTCCGGGAGCAAGATGCGCTCCCAAAACAATTGTTAGGTTAATGCTCGCAAGCTACCCGGGCCGGCTCGCACTTTGGTTTGAAACGTGCTCAGGAGCAATGCAGGTCAGTTCGTACTCTGGTTTGAAACGTGTTGCACGAGCCTGCTTTTTGTGCTTAACTACGCGATTATTCCGGGAGCAAGATGCGCTCCCAAAATAATTGCTAGGTTAATGCTCACAAGCAACCCGGCTCGCTCCGCACTTTGGTTTTGAGCTTTATTGGTTTGCCGGGCGCTCAATTACGGTATAATGAGGCTAATCAAAAGAGAAAAGGGTGTTGATCATGAAGAAATATTTGGCGGAATTCATTGGTACTTTCATGCTCGTTTTTGTCGGGACAGGTTCGGTCGTTTTAGCGAAAGGAGACGCTTTAACGATTGGATTGGCTTTTGGACTAACGGTGACAGTCATGGCCTATTCTGTTGGGGCAATCTCCGGTGGGAACTTCAATCCGGCTATTTCCACAGCATTGATGGTCAACGGGCGTTTGCCGATCAAGGACGGGATTGCTTATATCGTGTCCCAGTTCTTGGGTGCAATCGCCGCTTCGGGGATCATTAAATGGTGGACCACTAGCCTTGGACAGGCCGGTAATTCGTTGGGCCAGACCGATTTTCCTAAAGTCAATGCAGGGACAGCCTTTGTCGCAGAGACCCTGATCACGTTTATTTTTGTTTTGGTGATTTTATTAGTCACGAGCAAAAAATATAGTGCTGGTAATCTAGCTCCAGTAGCGATCGGCTTGACACTAGGGCTATTGATCATTACGGTGCTCAATGTCACGGGTGGCTCTTTGAACCCTGCTCGGAGTTTTGGCCCAGCGATTTTTGCTGGGGGGGACAGCCTTGGCTCATTATTGGGTCTATCTATTGGCGCCGCTATTAGGTGGCGTCCTAGCCGCCTTTACTGGGCGCGCCTTGGGAACCGAGGAAGACTGATGGGAGAGCGTTGGAATCTTGTCGCTTTTTTGAGTTTGCAACTGCGCTAAATTTGATTCAAGAATCACAAAGCTACCACACCAGGTAATAGGCGCGATCGAATCAAATTCGGATCGTCGAACTATGCTGGTGGGGTAGTTTTTTTTTAATAGATGATAAAAGTATTTTGTAAAATTTGCTACTTTTCTTGCCGTAATCAGGTTGCTCAAACGTTATTAATAATGAGGGCCTGAAAAAATCGGGTTAAAGAAAGCAGGGCAAACAATGGCAACTAAAGGACATTACGAATTGAGTAGAGCGTTGATGGCGAATTTTATCAGCGCAAGTTTCGATTTATTCAAGGAAATTGAGTGCGAGTTATTGAAAAATCTATCGTCAAGTGATCTGGTCGAAATTTACGGCGTGGCCCGTCAACGGGCGGCGATTTTATTGGCAATGACATCAACAGAACGGGATAATCATGATGCTGCTAAGATTGCTCATTTTGGACTTAAGGAAAAGAAGCCAGCACGCTGAAATGAGCTACCTAAATGAATCCAGTAGGTTAGAAATGAGAAAAGCATTAACTGGATCATCATTCGGTTTCCCAAATCAGATCTTTAAAAAAGTGGGCAAAATTGGTTCTTTTTGAAAAAACTGACTTGAATTTAGCGGCAACTCTTTGATATACTAATTGAGTTGTGGAGAGTTGGCAGAGTGGTAATGCACCGGACTCGAAATCCGGCGAACCGGTAAAACGGCGCGCAGGTTCAATTCCTGTACTCTCCTTATGGAAGCAGATATATCAACGTTTCGCGGCCTTTCGTGGGCCGCGTTTTTTGTTGCATTCAAGTGACTGTTTGAGGCGAAATTGTCCTTCCAGTACCAGTACTAGTACCAGTGCAATACCAGTTCGAAAAATCATACCGCCGCTTTTGGCGGCAAACGTGTTCGAAATTTCATATCATCAGACCTTTCCTTTAGAAGAATTTGTCGGAAGCATCGGCGGTTTTGCGTTGCTTAGTTGGGAAAAGTGCCCGTAAGTGTCACTCGTTGTGACGATACTGGCATGACCCAGTCGTTCCTTGATGTTGGTGTACCCTGTTTCTTGGTCGATCAACAAGGCGACGTGTGAATGCCGGAAGTCCTGAATGCGAATCTGCTTCATCATTGGATCACGCTTGCTGATGCGTTTGTAGCGCATGCGGATTGTGTGCTTGTTATACGTAATCAGTGTCGCTTGGAAGATCGACGTATCTTCGCTCCAGTCGAGGGCTAAGTCATGTTTAAAGAGTTCTTGTTGCTATTCACGCCATTGCAGGAGTAAGGCAATCATGCCTTGGTTGAGGCTGATGCGGCGATTGCTGGCCTTAGACTTTGGTGGGGTAATGATATCTACGTCGCCGCGCCGGAATACGGACTTGCTGACAGTCAGTTTCTTGCGTTTGAAATCGAGAGTTGACCAATTCAGCGTGCAGAGTTCGCCCACCCATAGGCCAGAGGAGATAACAGCGAGAACAACACGTAACAGTCGAATTCTTCTGGCAGATGAATCAGCTTGGTAAAGGCATGAAATTCATCTGGCGTGTAGAATTCCATTTTATTTCGTTCAATTTTGAGCTTCTTTACGCCAACACAAGGATTTTCGACAATCACTTTTTCCTCAACGGCGATGTCGAGAATCAGTTTCAGTTCAATCAAAGTCTTGTTGTTGGTGTTGTTGCTCAAATCGCGTTCTTCGGTAAGCGATTCTTGAAAGTCGCGGATATGCTCGCTGGTCAGGCGATTAATATCAGCATTGACGAAGAATGTCTGAATATAGCGCGTGTACACGGCGCGCTGTGACTGCAAGTAGGACGGCTTGATGTGGATCTTCACGCGATTGACGTAACGCTCGAACAACTCGTCGAAGGTGACGGTTTCTTGATTGAACAGCCGGCCGATGCTAGTACGCATCATCTCCTTTTCGACTTCGCCGGCAGCCGCCATTGAATGAATGCCTTATTTCTTCCTACGGCGGCGTTTGCCGTTGACGGGATCAGTGCCAAGGGAGACACCGACAACATAGGTGCCATTAGGTGCTTGGTTAATGCTCATTTCATACCTCTAAATCATCGAAAGCACGCTTGTTTTGGTCGTTGACCATGATATACTAGGTCTAAAGACACTAATAAATTGCCAAGGCGTCATCGCCATGCCGAAGAAGCGAATTAGCCACATATCGCCAGCACTGATCACCATCACCAGCCCATAATCCGAGTAATTGAACTAAATTTCCGATGAACATGCTGAACAGAAGCCGTACTCGTAAACAGCGAGAGATTTGTAAAAATGGCAGCACTCCAGATTTTCGAGTGGTCGAGAGCGCATTGTTAATTGTCATTGCCCCTATGATTGGCAACACAAGTGCTATCACGAAGGCGCCACTGATACTGATCCAAGTGGGATTATCCGCCTGACTAAAAACAGCCGATTCAACGGGCAAAACATGTAGACTGGTACCACTGGCAGGAACGCAGAGCGTGTCAGTATTAAAACGGCAAGGCAACACTGGTCGTCGCATACGCCTTTAAATCTCTCCGACGATTAACTCACGCATGTGTCGTCACCAGTCCTTCTAATATTGCCAGACTAGCATCTTCCAAAGTAGGCGTGACTTGACAGCACCAGTTACTACGGCGCAATTCGCAACGAACCGAATCATTTCACCTTGGCTTACTTGCCGCATTGCGCTAATCGGAATATCGGGTAAGGGCTGCCCAATCGGCGAGGTAATTTCCCATCCACAGCCTTGTGTCGCGGTGATTGCATCATCCGGCGTGCCGTCAAAGTAAGGTTGATTTTGGCGCATCAATAAAATACGGGTTGGCAACTGATTCGATATCTGAAATAATGTGGGTCGGCATCAGCACCAGTTGCGTTTGCGCAAGTTGACTATACAAAGTGCGCAGGCTGGCTCTTTCAATCGGATCCAGGCCGACGGGTGGCTCGTCGCAGACAATCAACTGCGGATCACCAACCAAGCTGGCAGCAATCGCAACCCGTTGCCGCATACCACCAGAATAATCAACCAATCGGCGGCGTGAATGTTTTCCAAGTGCAGTTGCGCCAAGAGGCTTTCGATTTGTTTGTCCGTTGGCAATCTTTTTGCCGCTCCAATGTAGTGCAGGTAGGCTCACACGGTGAGTTCAGGGTAATATGGAATTTGCTGGGGAAGGTAACCAAGTATGCCCCGTAGTGAATCTGGGTGTTTCACAACACTAGTCCCATTTAGCAAGATGTCACCATCAGTTGGCTTGGTTTGCGTCGTTAGCATTCTGATCAGCGTTGATTTACCCGCAGCGTTAGGGCCGATCAGCCCGACCACACCGTGAGTGTTCAACGTTGCCGAAAAATTCTTAACGGCAGCGTGATCGCCAAACTTCATTGTTACGTGATCAAAAATAATTTCCATATCGTCATACACTTTCATCTTTGCCCCAATTCACCTTAATCATGAGCCGTTGTCGTTAGTTTGACATCGGGCATTGGTCGTATCTGTATACGGTGGAAATTATGCGTAAATTATTATCTGGTTATGACGTCCGACCAGTTTGCTAAATCAGTATTTCTACACCGGCAATTATTCTTGCAACAGTTCGGTCGCATATTTGTGTTTTGGTACAATATATGTTAAAATCGACTTATGGAAAAGCCAAAATTCAGACCTTACAAGCGGCCGAACGGCCACATGGAATTCATTGAATTTCTCGAATCGTTACCATTCAAGGAACGAGCAAAATTACAGTTAGCCATCCATACTACGGAAGAGCTTGGCTTACAGGAAGCGGCTCAACATTTGCTGATTAAGAAGCTGACAACTAATTTGTATGAGTTGCGTTCGCGACAGGGGAAAACCTACCAGCGCGGTTTGTATTTTCACGTAGCTGGCAGTGATTACGTTATCACCCATGGCTTCTCCAAAAAGACCAACAAGACGCCGCAGCGAGAGATTGATCATGCCATCGACCTGCGAGCTGAGTTCTATCAAACCTACAAGGAGGAAGACGACAAATGAGTAAAGACCTGCATGAATTTACAATGGAACACACCGGTGATCTCGACGCCTACTTTGCGGAAATGATGAAAGACTCTTCGTACCGTGAAGTCTACAATGAAGAAAAGAACAAAATGGCAAGTGCAATGGCGCTGCTTAAGGCCCGCGAGGAAGCTGGTTTATCCCAGCAGAAGTTGGCGGACAAGTCTGGCGTTCCTAAGACGACCATTGTGCGTATTGAAAACGGAAACAACACTTCCATCGATACGTTAACCAAGCTTGCCAATGCGCTGGGTCGCCCACTCACTCTCACGATTGGCCCGGCAAGCATGGCATAGAGTTGAGCTTAATTCGATTGACAGTACACCTACAGGTCCAACGTCATAAACTTACGATTGCGGCGTCTTGGTTTGGCAGGCGCTCAATGAAAAAAACGCCAATAAGTGACGACCAACCAAGTATATCTGTGTGCCAAATCAGAACCACTTCACACAAATTCAGCCGTTTCAATCGCACCAAGAATGCCGTTAAATCAACAATTCAACGGCGTTCAAACCGTCAGATTACAACACTGTGTCTCAGCTTGACGTTCACATCAACGGCGCGCTCAATGTCGGTCTCACATAACTTGAAAGGACTCAA
The DNA here is from genome assembly GCF_024345205.1 of Lapidilactobacillus luobeiensis. Classification (GTDB taxonomy): domain Bacteria; phylum Bacillota; class Bacilli; order Lactobacillales; family Lactobacillaceae; genus Lapidilactobacillus; species Lapidilactobacillus luobeiensis. The sequence continues at coordinate 100,488 of NZ_BROC01000001.1, forward strand.
CGTGAAAAAAGCAGTATTTGTATTATTAGAGGCATGGGCTGATTGGGATCTGCGCTTCGACTGATCTGTCCAAGCAGGCTGACCTAATTGTTCTGATTAGCGGCAACTCTTAGAATATCGAGGACATGCGTTTTTCAGATATCATCAAGGAAAGGTTGCGGACTGGCAAAGCGTTGCCGTTATCTGCGGGGAAGTATACTTCTTGGCACAAAACGGACTGCTCACGGGCTACAGTCACACTGGTAATGCGCAATACCTATGGCCTGATTTTTCTCATTACACCAACGCAAGTGACTTTACAGATAAACAAGCTGTCATTGATCCTAACTTAGTGACAGCAAATGGTACTGCGGCACTTGAATTTACCAATCTCGTTTTAAAAATGGTTAATGTGGCGGATGAAAATACCATCAACCGTACTATACGGAAGTTCTCTCTCGTGGTGGCAGGAAAGAGCATTACCAAAATTACGAGCTCATGTTTCGATTAATGCAAAGTACTATAAATGGTTAACAATGGAACACACACTTGGCTATATCACGTTGACTGAACGTGGGTGCAATTCTAAGATGTTCTTGATTCCGAACCAATACGCAAAGGAGTTATAGCCGAGTGGACGTCATTAGCCATCAAACTGCGGTGGCCAGCGGCAACGTTTCTTCCAAGTCGGTACGAGGCTGGGTATATCTTGAATGTTGACCTGACTGCGGCTGCGTTCACTGCTTCGAAGTTAGTCGTGTATGCTCAAGGAAATTGGGTTCCGACCAATAAGATGGTCTAAGTACCAGTTTGCAACAAACGACTGTCTGTTCTTACAGTCGTATCAACTGACCTCTTTGAAGGGTTGGGGATACTAACCTACAATTGACTATTATCAATAATAAAGCTTCTTCTACCATCTCAAGCGGATAAATTGTCTGCCTCCCATCAAAAAAATTTAGGAGTAAACTAGATGACAAGCGATAGTTATATTCTCGATTACGCACCAAGCGCTGTTCAACACCTAGGCGTTGGACTATACAAACAACTTCCCCAGGCATTGGCTGAACTCATAACCAATGCTTGGGATGCTGATGCAACAGCAGTCAACTTACACATTGATTACTTTGCTAAAAAGATTACTGTGTCCGATAACGGCTGTGGGATGTCCCATGCTGAATTAAACTCCAACTTTCTTCGTGTTGCAAAAAATCGTCGACTTTCACAAACCAATAGTAAAACGCCAAGAGGGAGATTGGTTACTGGGAAGAAAGGTCTCGGAAAACTTGCACTTTTTGGGATAGCTAATCGTATCCAAGTGACTAGTGTGAAAAATGGACTTGAAAATTCTTTTGAAATGAACTTCATGGACATCAAGAATACTGATGAAGATAAGCAGTATCATCCAAAGGCAATCGAGAATGATTCCGTCACCAGTGAAGAGAATGGGACGACAATCGTAATTGATGAATTGTCTCTCAAAAACATCACAAAGTTGAGTGACCTTAAGCGTTCACTCGCACGACGATTCAATAAGTACTCTGCCTCTGATTTTTTGGTATTACTTACTGATGAGAGCGGCAATGTTGAGAAGCTAGACGAGGATGCATTCGAGCTTAGCGTGATTCCAGATCACCTTGAATTCACCTTCAGATTCCCCGAAGATTTCAGTGATGAGCTTCAAAGTAATACTGCACTGCAGAATCTTAAATCACAAGGGATTTACGGGGCTGTGTTCACAAAGTTTACTCCGCTATCTTCAGCAAATCAGGGGTTTTCTGTGCTATCTCGAGGAAAGCTTGCAAGTGAACGCTCACAGTCCCAGTTTTCTGATCGCGCAAACGATTATTTTTACACATATGCAACTGGCTATTTTAACGTCGACGTTATCGACAATGATCAACGCGATGATTATATTTCTACTGATAGGCAAGCAATTTTATGGAACTCAAATGATTCTCTGGAACGACTTCGAGAAAATCTAGATAAGCTAATGAACGTTATTCAATCAAAATGGCGAGCTGCTCGTCAAAACACCAAGAAAAAAAAGCAAGAACAGTCGTTGAACGAAAATCCAGACGCCAACGAGGTACTGCACTCCCCTGATGTAACACCAAAAGAAATAGAATCAATTAACACGGTTTCCGAACTTCTTGAGGATGATCAGACAAAGATTTCCGCTGCTGGGAAAGATAGGCTGATAAGTCAAATCGCTCAACAAACGGATACCTATAAACGGAATCACAGTGTCTATAAGAAACTTATTCCCACTAGCTTTTCTGTGCCTAGTAATATTATAACAAAAATTCAGATGCTTCGTGAAGAGATGGTCGCTGCAGCAACGGATGAAGCCGATCCAAATAGATTTATCCTCACACAAGGATTGCTCCTTCGTGCGATGATTGACAGTACCTGCAGCATTGTAATTATCAAAAATCTCGATAATTTGCACAATTTAGGCATAGTTGGGCAACCTGTTTCGACGCCAAAACGGGTCTACGACATGCCCTTGAAAGATAAGCTCTTTGACTCGATTGAATTTCTCAGTGAAATGAATCAATTATCGGGTGGTCAGGCATCACAGACACTGAAAAGCGAAATAGGAAGCATCGGCGTTATTAAAAAACTTGATCAGCTAATGCACGATTCAGAACAGTGGCCGCAATTCCCAGATTTGAAACTTATGTGGGACAAATTGGCCCCTATACTCGCGCTACTGTTTAAATACTGTTAGAGCCTCTTCCATTTTTGTATAACTACTAGTATCCTGGACAAGAGGTAAAAATTATGAATATTATCGATTTATTTTCTGGAGCAGGCGGGCTCACCGAAGGATTCCGTCACGATTTTAATATTGTCGGTCACGTTGAGAAGGAAGCCGCAGCAAGTGAAACGTTGCGTTTACGAGATGCGTTCTACTATTTCAAAGCTAATCACCGTGAATCGACCTACTACGATTTCTTGAACAATAAGCTAAGCTTACAAGATGTATTTGGCTCCGTTCCTACAAGATTGTTAAAAGGTACAATCAACGAAGAAATAAATGACAACAACATTCAAAACATATTTAAACAGCTTGACGAACGAATTGGCTCTGCCTCTGTAGATGGCCTTATTGGTGGGCCACCGTGTCAAGCATATTCAACTATTGGTAGAGCGCGAAATGCCCCCAAAAAAGCATCTGACGGTCGTATATACCTATACAGATACTACATCGATTTTTTAAGAAGGTATCTACCAAAGTTTTTCGTATTTGAAAACGTTCGAGGGCTATTAAGTTTTAAAGATATGGATGGCCAACTCCTCTTTCCGAAAATGAAGCTAGAATTTCAAAAGGCAGGATATAATCTTGATTATCGAGTTTTAGACGCTTCTGACTTTGGTACGCCTCAGTCAAGAAAACGAGTAATTATTTTCGGTGCAAGAAGTAGCGATACTCAAATGATCCAGCGTTTTTTTGACGAGTTATCTCACCTAAAAACGCGGGCACATACGGTCAGGGAAACATTTTATGATTTGCCAAGGTTGTCAGCTGGCACTGAAAATAACAACTATGCCAAGATACCAACAAAATTCATTAAGAAGAACTTTCGAGGTAATGCCAGCATTCCACTAACACAAAATTGTTCAAGACCTAATAATGACAACGATCTACAAATATATCAGATTGTGGCTAAAGCAAAAGCTAACGGAATCAATGTAAAATATAACGAGCTAAATCAAAAACTAATTACACATCGTCATACTGATAAATTCTTGGACCGTTTTAAAGCACTTGGATGGGATGAGCCGTCCCACACGATTGTGGCCCATATTGCTAAAGATGGACATCATTATATTCATCCTGACTATACGCAGAATAGGTCTATCACGGTTCGTGAGGCAGCACGCCTACAAGGATTCCCCGACGATTATTACTTTGAGTCTTCTCGCACTTCGGCACTAACTCAGATTGGTAATGCTGTTCCTCCTATTTTCTCAAAGAAAGTAGCTGAGGCCATTAATTCTATTATATAAAAAGCGGCTGGCTAATTACTTTTCCCGACGTAGGTCAAGTGCGTAACCAAGCGTACGTAGCTATTACGCAGAACTAGTTTAACGAGATTAGATGTCTATACACCATCTAAGAAACGAAAGTGTTGGTCAGCAGAACTGGTGCGTCCAAGATTCAAGTGACTATAGTGGTCTGGAGCTCGTCCTAGGCGTATCTAAATAAAGTCAGAATACACAAGATATTAAAAAGGCCGCCAACCAGTGACGAACAACTAAGTATATACGCGTACCAATTCAGTACCACGTCATCCAAATTCAGCCGATTTCAACCTTTTCAATCGCGCCAAGAATGCCGTTAAATCAACAATCCGACGTCATTCAAACCATCAGATTACAACTCGAAATCCGGCGAACCGGTAAAACGGCGCGCAGGTTCAATTCCTGTACTCTCCTTATCACTTGTAAATGAATCCTGAAAATGCTGGTATCAAGGCATCTTCGGGGTTTTTCTTTTATCTTTTTTTGTTTGTTTTTGGTAGCGACTGGGATAAAACTCGGATAAGTAGGGCATTCCCGACAACGTTTGAAGTGCGGCAACAGTGACCGCTGCATGATCACGCTGATGGATTTTTTAAAGATGCGGGTATACGGGTCCGTTGACAAAATTGAGTTGCCAAAGTGTTAGAAAAAGCGTATTCTACGTAAGAAGATAGTAAATGAATATTTGATCAAATATGGTGTAAGCTGGCTCGCAAGGTTTGAAGGTCGGTAGCAACTCAATAAAAATTCAAGAAAGTGAAGATAATTCAATGAAAAAAATCAACGGCTTAGAACGTTTTCAACTTTGGACTACGATTGGAGGTTGCCTCATTTTTCTTGTCTGTATCTTGGTCCTTCTTTTCAGTGGGGAATATACATGGCATGGACTGCTTCCGCTTATGATTCTATTATGTCTATGTGTAGGGAACGTCATAAGCTTTAAACGTAAATTCCAGGTCCGTTAGCTTGGAGCGGCTTCAAGACGGACGTGTTGGTTATCTTAGTGATGTCCTCAACACCACAAGTTTCCACTGTAAAAAAATTTGAAAAGCAAGATCGTCACTTGAGTTAGAATAGCAGCGTGATCACGGCAGGATCGGGCGGTAGATTTTGACCGTCATTCCTCATTTCTATGAGACTGTTTGTGTCGTCCGGTAGCGGCGAAATAAAATTGCGCTAATGATTTTTTGAAAAGGTTTATTCTGGCGGGCCAGCCCAATGATCAGCATGAGGTCTTGTAAGCTGTGCCTGTCTCGAATTTCAACTGATAGAGCTGTGTAAACGTCGACCTAAAATGGTTTTTGAACGTTTGCCTGACTCTATTTTTTTGATTTTTTTGATTGTTTTAATTTCTCTTTTAACTTGCTTCTGCTACCATTGCCGTAACTGCTGAAAAGGGTTACTATTTTGACAATGGCAATACCAAAATGATGACACCAGAGCATGGAGGACCAGCAAATGGATCAAGTTGATCAATGGCAGGCGGAAAGTCAGTTAGCGATGCACGGGTGGGATTTCAGCCATCTGGACGGCCGCTGGGAAAATGAGCCCTTACCTTGGGATTATCAGGCTGTGGTCAAGGCTAATCTTAAGGACGAGCTGATGTGGCTTGATGTTGATACCGGTGGCGGCGAACTAATGGACAGCTTTAGACATCCCGCGCATAAGACGGTGGTCACGGAAGGCTGGGCGCCAAATCTGAAGTTGTTGCGCGAGAAATACGCGACTTCCGCGGTGACCGTGATTTCTGACCAAAACGAAGACTTGGCCAAGGTGCCAGATCAGCATTTTGACATCATCACCAACAGTCATGGCGCATTGCCAGTTCAAGAGACTGTCAACAAGTTGCGACCCGGTGGGATCTTCATCACCCAGCAGGTCGGTGCGACCAATAATTTTGCCCTGTCGCGCTTCCTCGACCCCAATTACAGCCCGGCATATCCGGACAACACCCTGATCGATGCTTGCGCGCGCATGCAGGCAGCCGGTCTGCGGATCGAACAGCAGAATTCGGCCTTTAGTAAAATGAGTTTCTTTGATGTGGGCGCGATCGTCTATTACGCCACCATGATCCCGTGGGAGTTCCCGAACTTTTCCGTGGCCGCTTGTCTGCCGCGACTACGCCAACTCAGTCGTTTGATCACGGAACAGGGGAGTATTGCAACTTTCGAAGATCGTTTTCTGATCGTCGCGCGAAAACCAGCCTGAAGATATTGTTGCGGTGCCTAATTCTATGACTGAGTATTTTACTAGGGGCGTTAACGAGTTAAAATTCCTTTTTGCCTGAATTTAGGGTATCATATTATTAGAAACTAAATAAGATATCCAAGTCCATAGTAGGTGCGACTGGATTTGGCCAGCCCGCTTTTGCTCGGCGCTGACATTTATTCTGGCGGGTTTGCATTGATCGATCGTTAGCACCGTTACTGAGATTTCCCTGGCCATGTGTGCCGTGCGATTTTCTGGCGCCTTGGCCACATTCTATTGAGTGTAGGTGTCGGCACTATTTGCGTAGAAACTGGTTTGGCGCGGGTAATCGTGGCTTGCCAATATCGGCTCAGGCGGGGGATCGGCCTGAGCACTGACGTTACAACTAATGAGATGAATTAAGTGAGATGAACAACATGACAACAGAAACATTAACGGTATATATCGATGAGTCCGGCAATCTGGGCCAAGATCAAGGCCGTTATTTTACCTTGGCCGCGGTAGTTGGCACGACCGAGGCGATGAAAGGGTTGCGCCGTCGTCAAAAGAACGCCGCCGAACGTTTTCGTCGTAGTAGCCCAACTAAGAAATGGCCCAATAATGAGGTCAAGGCCGCGGCGTTGAACCAAAAGGAACGCGCGACGATGCTACGGCAGGTGCTGACGCCGGAAATCGCGATTTATGCCTTGATCCTTGATAAGCGGCATTTACCAGTCACCGATTTTGCTAGTAAAAATAGTTCTTACGACTACTGGGTCCAACTTTTATTAGATCAGATCGTCGCGACGCAACCGGAAATCACGGAATTATTGGCGCAATTAGACCAGCGTGCTCTAAAAGACGGTAGTCAGAATTCGCTGGCAGATCATCTGCGGATCCATTTCAATTTTGAAATGCAACGTCCAGATCTGACCGTTTCGATCAATTATTATGAGTCGCAACTTAACTATGGCATTCAAGCGGCGGATTTTGCGGCGAATGCCATCAATAATTTTTATGAGACTCAGAAAAAAGGCGCGTACGCCGCCTTGCATAAAAATTTAAGAAAAACATTGACTTTGCCTCAAACTGCCTTTGGTAAGAAACCAACGAAAACGCGGGCTCGTTCGCGGCAAAAGGCTAAGGTCAAGGCTATCAAGGCAACAAATCCAACATCAGGATCAGTCCGAAAAAAAGAAAAAGCGAATAACGATCAGGCCCAAGTAACCAAAAAAGTTTTGCCAAAATCGAAAGTCACAACCGCAGGCACCATTGATCAGGTCAGTGCTACACGCTCAGCCCGATCCCAGACCAAGAAACGCCGCCAAGAGACTCGCAAGCAACAACGCCAGACAACTACTAAGAGTGAGAAAAAGCGGTTGTTAGAGGTTTCGACCACGGCAACAAAAGTGCCTGAGATCGGCGCTTTGCCAACAAGTAAACAACGGCAACGAAAACTTAGGCAGCGGCGCAAACGACACGGCCAAGCCAACAAATCAATAAGTACTGTACCAGTGACCCAATCAAAAAAAGAAATAATGAGGAATCAAGCAGTGAAGAAAAACGATCAAACAAATCTGGCCGTTAATCAGAACAAAGGCACTACTGTGGCCAAACAGCTACCAAATGGCGCATCGCGATCAAACAAGAAAACTCAGGGCATTACTCAAGGTGATGCTAAGGTTAGCAAAGCAACAACGACTAAATCCACGGCCAAGAAAGTCACCACTCCCCAGGTGGAGACGAAAGCCAATGTCGCGTCTTCGAAAAAGCATACCTCAACGCCACGACGAACCAGTACGCGATCCGGGCAGAAACCGGCCGCTCAACCTTCGTCCAAGCAGCAACGGCCTGGTTCATCTGAGAAAAAAAACGCACCCGTAGTAGAAAAATCGACTAGATCAACCACAAAAGCACCAGAAGCCGATCAAGCTCAACATTCTAAAAAAATAACCACGACCACGGCTGGGCAGAAGCCTTCTCGCCGCAATCAGGGGACGGCCCAAAAATCCGTGGCGCAAACGACGCGGGAGACCCGACCGACGACCACAAAACTAAAACAAAGACGTTGGACGATCCGGCCGATCACACCCGCTGTTTCGACTCAAGAGCAATTGATCCATGTTAAGCTTCAGGAACAACGCTTAACAGCGGCCGGCGCGAACCAAACAAAGCAGCGGCAATCGAAGCGGCGATCGAAGTCAGTAAACGGCTCGAAGTCGCGTTCGATCCAGCATACGCCGGTGACCCACAGTCAAATGTTGGAGCCACGCGCAGAAATGACGATGGAAAAGAGCTTACAACAGCAAGCTCAAGTACAAAATAAGAATAATAAATCTACCCGTTCTGAAATGGCGGTAAAGCCTACTAGAGGCGTGCAACCAAGGTCAGTTGACAACCAGAACACGAAAAAAAATCAAAAGTCAGCGGCCAAGCCGAACGCGGCAACGACACAAGGGCCTCGCGCGAAACAATCAGCCCAGGATCGGCCTGTAAACACCCAAGAACAGCAGACCGATCGTGCTGCCAAAGTGATTCCAACGACGACAACACGAACAGTACCGGTGAAAAAAAGCGGGAAAATGTCAAAATCGAGTTCAACTAAACCGCATGACGTGAAGCGACCAATGCCACAGGTAAAGACTGCTGATGTGGCCGCCAGACCCAGCAAGCAAAAGTTGGCCGAAAAAAAATCATTACCCAAGCGCCAGTCGGAAAAGACCAAATCAGCAGCTCAAGGTATGCCAGTAAAGTCTGCAGATCAGCGAACGACTCGCTCTACTGGTGGGACAAGTCAGCCCAAGGCGCTTCATGAAGGTGGCCATACCTCGCAACATGTACCAAACAAATCAAGGACCACGACACGTCCGCAAAAAAACAGTAAAAAACCTGGCCGCCGAGCACCCCTTGCGAAAAAAAGTAATCAGAACCACAATGCTAAGCATTCAACTGCAAGCACAATGAGTGATACCTCGCAGGTTGGCGCAGTCAGTACCGGTGATGGCGCCCACCGGCATCCTTGGACGATCAGAAAATTGGATTGAGGTCAACTACTTCGATCTTGGGAGGAAGACAGATGAGCCTATTAGTTTTGATCGGCGCCCAAGCCGTTGGTAAAATGACAGTGGGAGAGGCCTTGAGCCAAGAAATAGATGGTCGACTTCTATTTAATCATCAAACGATCGATCTTTTCGCTAATTTTCTAGGGTATGATGAACGGACTTTTGCTTTGTCTGATCGAACGAGAAAAGAGTTATTCCGTGCTTTCGTCGCGAAACCTGAAGCAAATTTGGTCGAGACGATTATTTTCACAATAATGATCGATTTTTCCGGTGAGGCGGATCGCGACTTCTTAACAGAGATCAGCGATATTTTTCTAGCGGCAGGACAATCAGTGTACTTTGTCGAGTTGCAAGCCGATTTAGAAACCCGTTTGCAACGTAATCAGAGTGACCATCGTTTACAGAAAAAGCCTTCAAAACGGGATCGTCAGGCGTCTGAACAAGAACTGCGGCAGAGCATGTCCACATATCGCTTATTAAGTCGACCTGGTGAGCTAGCAAAATTGTTTCCTCAGGTAGCAACAATGGTCTTGGATAATACCGATTTGACTGCGCCAGTGGCTGCGGCGAAGATCCGTACCTACTTCGAGTTGCCTAAACGAAAGAAATGATCATTAATATTCATTGCAGGCTACAACCAAATACTTGCTAGATACAACCATCGCTATTCTCAAGGATTTAAAGAAGCATGATGATACTTTATAGAACTAATTTATTCAATAGCGATTCATAGAAGACTCCTGTTTAGAACGGTTGGCTGGCCTTTAAAAGCGGATTTTTGCGAATAAAAAAGATTCTCCTAAAAAGTGCAAGGAGAATCTTTTTTCGTTGGTCGCCATTAATCTTGATCAACATCTGAGGGGAGTAAAATCGTCTGTGAACGGCCATCGTCATAAGCTAGGATCATTTCAGGATAGCTATTATGATAGGCTGCGGTCGTGTCAAAAGCGATTTGGTCACCGGTAGCTTCTGAATCAAAGGTGATCTGGACATTGTTTTGATCAGTGGCTTTGAGTTTGAAGTGAAGTAGATTCTGTAATGGAAAAACACCTTGCAGATCTTGATCGATGATCAACCAAAGCGCATCGATCAGTGTGTCAGGCAATTGACTAGCGACGGCGATTGTCGCAAAACGATTATCAGTAGCTTGGAACATGGCTAGGACCTCTTCTCCTAAAAAAATGGTGTCTGTTTATTGGTTTAGTTCCTCAGTATCAACAGTTAGATCAGTGACCGTTGCGTGGACAAATGTGATTAGATCTTGTGGGCGTAATTGGATCGAACGTCCTAACTTTCCTGCTGAGACAGTCATGGTCGGATGTTCTAGTGCTTCGGTATCGATGTAGATCGGAAAATGATGTTGCTCGTAGATCCCGATCGGTGTATTGGCACCATGAACATAGCCGGTTGTTTGCTCCAACTCTTTTTGTGGTAACATCCGTACGCGTTTATTCCCCGAGATCGTTGCCAGTTTTCGCTCATCGAGGTGTGCGCTGATCGGGATCACACCGACCAAGGGACCGGTCTTTTCACCGTGAAGGACCAGTGTTTTGTAGATCAATTGGGCGACATCGGCTTCGTGGGATTGACCCAGGGTGAATTCCAGTTGTTCATAGGGGATCTTGGCGCGATCAAGGATTTTTTCGACTAAAGTTTTTGGTAATTTATTCTTACGTTTACTCATTTAGGCACCTTAATTCTAGCAATTTTATGGTGAGCTTACTATAATAATGACCAAGAGGTGAGAGACATGTTCGCTTTTAGAAAGAAGAAGCCAACGACGAGCAGTGAATTTGACTTTTCAAAATTGATGCATCAGGTACGCCAAGATCCACAGCACTTGGAACAGGTGCAAAATGATTTCAAGAAATACACCCGTACCTATCCAAAATCGCCGTCAACGAACCGACCTGTTTCTCATGGATCAGGATCTGATCAGCAAAAAACTTAGGAGAGACTGGGACAAAACATTGTTTTGTCCCAGTCTCTTAGTTTTAATTGCCCTTTGTTGCTCATTTTTAATAAGCGTCTGGTTGTTTATTTTAAGCCAATCAGTGGTCAACCGCAACTGTTGACTGACAAGTTTTGCTGGCGGGTTATAGTTCCCAAGCCTTTGAGCTTAGTTCATCAATGGCTTGATCCAGTGCTTGGCCACCATCAGAAACGGTGATCTCAAGTTGCTTCAATTCTGGCCGATGAACTAATTTTACCAGGAGATCAGCGACATTATCGCGGCTGACACTGGCAGATAGATCACTGTGATGATCAAGATCGACTGCGCCTGAACCAACTTCATTAGTTAAGGCAACGGGGCGAATGATTACATAGTCAAGATCAGTGCGATGAGTCAACCATTCATCGGCGTAGTGCTTAGCGATAAAGTAATCATGTAAGCTTCCTGACCACTTTTCGGGATGATTGGCATCAACAGAGCTAACCAAGAAGTACCGCTTGATCCCAGCTTTCTCTGTGGCATTCATTGTTTTGACCGCGCCATCAAGGTCGATCTTCAAGAGTTCACGACCAGCTGAGCCCGCGGTGAAGATCACAACATCGTGGTGACTTAAAGTCGTGGCCATTTTTGCTTCTGACCAATTCAAATCAAAGGCGACATAATCAACGTTAGTTTGTTTCGAGACGGCTTGTGTTTCAGGATCACGCACACCAGCAGTGACTTGATCACCTTGTGCGGCTAATTTTTCAACAGTCCGTTGGCCGATTTGACCATGCGCACCAATTACAAATACTTTCATACCGATTCCTCCAATCTTTCACTGACTCTAGTCTAAGCTATAATGAGAAAATTGTTTAGTGATTACACCTAAGCAAGAGTCTAGTCGCGGCAAAATCGGCGACGATGGGCAAAGTAAAACGAGCTACGTTGATTCAACTGGTTTTTTGTGGTGACCCAAGGGTTTCTGTGTCATAATAGGAACAGTTAATAAAATGGTTGCACTACAAAGACGTTAATAAATTCAAAAATATTACCATCAGAAAAAGGAGTGGTAGCTATGGATATTTTAAGTTACTTAGATGAACAGATCGAACAAAGTGATTTCCCTGGCGATCTGAATATCAATTGGGACAAGGAGATCCGCTCATTTGAGATCGAGATCTTGATGACTGGACAAACAAATGAACTGGAGATCGAGGATCAAGAAGGTGATACTCAAGCGGAGGAAGTCAATTATGATGACGCGATCCTGATTTACGATGAGCAGAAAGTTGCTGGTCAGGATTACGCGGAGAATTATTTGGCGACGATTCCTTTTGCTGGTCGTAAGGGGATCGAAAAGGCTGTACTACAAGGATTAGTAACTTATTTAACGACGCTGCTTGATGACGGGATGAATGATTTTCTTGATTTTCTTGACCCTGATCTGGAGGTGGCTACTTTTCAATTGGCTTGGTCCACAACTGATTTTGAGGCGGCGGTAGCGGCGGCTCGGGCTAATGGCGCGACTGGCTATTACAGCTATCCTAAATATTAAGGAGTAAGACGATGATCTGGGAACAAATTCGGGTGGATTGCGCGCCAGAGATGGTCGACTTGATCGCGGATCAATTGATCGAGTTGGGTACTGGCGGCGTCCAGTGGTTGGATGACGAAACAACGACGGCACCGGGGAATGATCGCGCCGCGGTCCTGGCCTATTTACCAGCGGCACAAGAATTGACTGATTTTCTTCAGAAGTTGGACCAGCGTTTGCAAAGTTTGCAAGACCAAGGCTTTTTAACAGTTGGGTGGCGTTTATCCACGCGTCAGGTCGATGATCAAAAAGGAGCCTTGGCTTGGGAATCTTACTATCACGTTCAACATTTGACTCGATTCATTACGGTTGTCCCACAGTGGGAGGATCATCAGCCCACGACTAATGACGAGATCGTGATCCGCCTTGATCCCGGACGATCTTTTGGGACCGGCATGCACCCAACAACGCGGCTAGCGGTCAGCGCCTTAGAATTAAGTTTACGTCCGGGCCGATCCGTTTTTGATGTGGGAACTGGTTCGGGAATCTTAAGTTTAGTCGCTTGGCGGCTAGGAGCTAGCACTATTCAGGCCACAGAACTGGATGAAAATGCTTTGGCGTTCACTGAAAAAAATCTACGCCTCAATCATGGTGAAGCGGCTATTAAATTGATGGCCGGTAGTTTATTGACGCCGGTCGAAGGGCGTGCTGACTTGATCATCGCCAATATGTTGCCAGAAGCGCTTTTGCCATTGATCCCACAATTGACTGGTCATTTACAGCCAGAGGGTCAGGTGATCTTGACGGGGATCATCAACACACAATTACCTAAGATCCAAAACGCGCTGACTCAGGCTGGCTTTGTGGTCGATCTGCTTTTACAGGCCGGTGACTGGTTCTGCCTCCGTTGTCAAAAGGAGGGAGAAAGCTGATGCAGCTATTATTTGTTGAAGAAACGTTACAGCCGCAACAAACGCTGGTTATAACGGGAACGGCTTTTCAGCATGTGATCAAAGTCTTACGTTTGAATGTGGGCGCGCCTTTGGAGATCGTTGGCTGTGACCAGCTCGGTTATGGGGCCACGATCACGGCGATCGATCTCCAGCAAGCTAGCTTGACGGCGACGCTAGGGACAAAGCCGTTAGCGAATACAGAACTACCAGTGCAAGCGACGATCATCTGTGGTCTTCCCAAGGGGGAAAAGGCCAAATTGATCGTCCAAAAGGCCACCGAGTTAGGTGCGGCAACGATTGTTTTCTTTCCGAGTCAGCGTGCGGTGATGCGTTGGAAGAAAGAGCAGGTCGCCAAAAAAATCGCGCATTTACAGCAGATCGCGTTAAGCGCTGCGGAGCAGTCGCACCGTCGTCAAGTCCCTCAGGTGGCCTACTGGTCCTCCCTGCATGATTTACCAAGTGCTGGTCTGAATCTAGTGGCCTATGAAGAAGTCGTTAAGAACGGGCAAAAAAACTTGGCTTTAGCCCAACGATTTCAGGAACTGCGGCAGACATTAGTGGATCCAGTGCTACAAGTGGCAGATCCAATGCTGAACAAACCAGCAATCCGGATGATCTTTGGCCCTGAAGGTGGTTTGGCGCCAGAAGAAATGGATCTCCTAGCCGAGCAGGGTGTTCGCACAGTGGGACTTGGCCCGCGGATCCTGCGGACAGAGACAGCACCACTTTATTTTCTGAGCAGTTTAAGCTATGCTATTGAGGTCGAGTCATTGTCGCAGTAAAGTTATTCGACCGGCTTTATTTGAATTTAGTTTTTGTTTGAATCTAAATGAATAGGAATGATTGTTGAACCGATGACAAAAATAAAGAAAGTCTTGCCGAAACCTATTTTGATTTTTCTATTAGTGGCTTTGGTCGTGTGTTTTCCCTTGCCACTATTGACCAGTTGGTTACATATTTCGACAGTCCAGCGTATTATTAGTTTATTTCTGATCTTGGACCCGTTGATCGTGATCATCAGTTCGATCATGATCAAGCGTCAACACTGGTCCGCTTGGTGGCTATTGGCGTTTCCAGCAATTTTCGCCTTAAGTGTTTGGTGGCGGTTTGCGCAGTATAATTATTGGTTGGTAGGGATGTATCTGTTATTAGCGGTGATCATTTATTTGGCGACACCACGGAAATCTTGATCAAAAGCGTTTGTTTTTTTAAGACTATTTGCGCTCACTGGGTCAGGCGGATTTTTTAGAATAAAGAATATGAATATTTGATTAAAATTGGGGATGATGGCGGTGTCAAAAGAACGTGTCTTGACTCAAGATGAAGTCATGGAACTTTGCCGAGAATATATGAATCAAGATCATCTCGCTTTTGTGCAAAAAGCCTATGATTTTGCGGCATATGTCCATCGGGAACAAAAGCGACAATCAGGCGAACCATATATTATTCACCCGATCCAAGTTGCCGGGATCTTAGCAGAATTACATATGGATCCAGAGACCGTGGCCTCTGGCTATTTGCATGATGTAGTGGAGGATACCAATGTGACCCTCGGAGATGTTGAGGAGCTTTTTGGTAAGGATGTGGCGATCATCGTTGATGGGGTCACCAAGTTAGGCAAGATCAAATATAAGTCGCATCAAGAACAATTAGCCGAGAATCACCGAAAAATGTTGCTGGCCATGGCGAAGGATCTGCGGGTGATCATGGTCAAACTGGCCGATCGCTTAAACAACATGCGCACATTGCAACATCTGCGTCCAGACAAACAACGGCGGATCGCTGATGAAACATTGGAGATTTATGCCCCTTTGGCTGATCGTTTAGGGATCAGTCGGATCAAGTGGGAATTGGAGGATATCTCGCTCCATTACTTGAATCCGCAACAATACTATCGCATCGTCCATCTGATGAACTCTAAACGCGGTGAGCGCGAAAGTTACATTTCAGAAGCCATTGGTGAGATCAAGGCTGCTTTGAGCGAATTGAACGTTAAGTATGAGATCTATGGCCGTCCCAAACACATTTATTCTATTTATAAAAAAATGCGCGATCAGCACAAGCAATTCAATGAACTTTATGACTTGTTGGCGATCCGGGTAGTGGTCGATTCGATCAAAGACTGTTATGCGGTTTTGGGCGCGATCCACACCAAGTGGAAACCATTGCCCGGCCGTTTCAAGGATTATATCGCGATGCCCAAAGCCAATGGCTACCAATCCCTGCACACGACCGTGATCGGTCCTCAAGGGAAGCCGCTGGAAGTGCAGATCCGGACGCAAGAGATGCATCAAGTGGCTGAATATGGTGTGGCCGCACACTGGGCTTATAAAGAAGGCGTCAAAGATGAGGTCCATCTTGACGTTACCGGTCAGAAACTGGATATTTTCCGGGAGATCCTTGAGATCCAAGACGAGTCGGAAGACGCCAAAGACTTCATGGAAAGTGTCAAAGGGGATATTTTCAGTGATCGGGTCTATGTTTTCACGCCCCGTGGCGATGTTTATGAGTTGCCTAAAGGCTCAGTGCCGATCGATTTCGCTTATTTGGTCCATACAGAAGTCGGGAATCACACCGTAGGCGCCAAGGTCAATGGCAAGATCGTGCCATTGAATTATCAAATGAAAAACGGCGATATCGTCGAAATGTTGACGTCAACTTCTGCCGCTCCCAGTAAAGATTGGGCGACGATCGCGTTTACTAGTCGCGCCCGTAATAAGATCCGCCGCTTTTATAAGCAAAAAGAAAAAGATGTCAATATCGATCGTGGCCGTGAATTGTTAGAGAAACAGTTACAGGATCTGGGTTATCCGGCTAAGCAATTTTTGGATAAGGAACATATGAGTCAGGCGCTGGCGCGTTTTAACTTCAACACTGATGAGGAACTGTTAGGCGCCGTCGGTTATGGTGAGATCTCGGCGCAAGTCGTCGCCAATCGTCTGACCGAAAAAGAACGTAAAGAAAAAGAAGAAGAGTTACAGAAGCAACAGGCAGAAGAGATCTTATCCACACCTAAAACGCCGGCGAAGCCAAAAGATGGTCCGGAAAAACTGAAGATCCAACATGAAGGTGGCGTGGTGATCCAAGGGGTCAATAACCTGTTGATCCGTTTAGCCAAATGTTGTAACCCAGTGCCGGGGGACCCCATCGTTGGTTATGTGACAAAGGGGCGTGGCGTGACAATCCATCGCGCTGACTGTCCAAATATCCTCAATGAAAAAGATGCGATGCGTTTGATCGAAGTCGAGTGGGATGAAGTCGATGATACAACGCAATCTTATCTGGCGAATTTGGAGATCTTCGGCTACAATCGTAGCGGTTTATTGAACGAAGTGTTGCAGACCTTAAATTCTCAAAGCAAGAATCTCAACAATGTCAATGGGCGTGTCGATCATAATAAGATGGCCAATATTTATGTCACTGTTGGTGTGCGCAATGCCCAACATCTAGAAAGGATCATTGATAGTCTCAAGAATATCCCTGATGTTTATGAGGTGAAACGGGCCAAAGGTTAGTTTCGCAAAAAGTCGCCGACAGATATCTTTTGATCTGGGTAGGCGCTTTTTTCGTTAGGCGGCGTGGGATCCTTGAAACTGAAAGTCAGTTTGTGATCGTTTGTTGGAACAAAGTCAGGATCAGCTTATTAGTAATACGATTTTAAATAAAAATAGATTTAAGCAAATCGGATAGGAGTCTTTTATGCGGGTAACGTTACAGCGGGTCAAATCAGCTAGTGTTAGTGTTGCGGGAACAACGGTCGGTCAGATCAAACAGGGGTTGGTCTTGTTTGTCGGGATCGCCCCAGAAGATACGACGCAAGAACTTACAAAAATGGCTAATAAGATCGCCAAGTTACGGATTTTTGAAGATGATCAACAAAAAATGAATCTGAATCTGCAACAAGTCGGCGGAGAGATCCTGTCGATCTCACAATTCACCCTTTACGCGGATACGCGCAAAGGAAATCGACCGAGCTTCACTGCCGCCGCCAAACCGGATCAAGCTGAGGCCGGCTACTTGGCCTTCAACGCGCTGTTGGCGGATTTGCTGCAGCAGCCGATCCCTACCGGTGAATTCGGCGCGGACATGACCGTGACCGTGGTGAATGATGGGCCGGTGACGATCAATCTGGAGGTGGCCCATGATTAAGAATTTGATTTGGGATTATGACGGCACCTTATATGATACCTATCCCAAAATGTTGCTTTGTTTGCGGCAAGCCTTGGCAGATTTTGGCCAAACCAGCTTGGACCAAGACGAATTGTATCGTTTGATCAAAATCAAGTCGATTCGTTTCGCCTTGACCTATTATCAACAGGTCTATGGTTTGGATCGTACTCAGGTCGAACAACGGTTTCAATTTTACCTGACGCGGCCCGAGGCACCCAGCGTGAAGCCTTTTCAGGGCGTCGCAGAAGTTTTGGCTCAAGTAGTGGCCAGTGGTGGGGTCAACTTGTTGGAGACTCATAATAACCAAGGCGCGATCGCGCAAATGCGGCAAGATGGGCTTTGGCAATATTTTGCCGGTGGGGTCACCGCTGATGATGATTTTCCCCGAAAGCCAGACCCTAGTGGGGTCAACGCCTTGGTGACAAAATTTAACTTAGCTCCCCAAAAGACCGCAATGGTCGGCGATCGCCGGCTGGACATCGAAGCAGGTGAACGGGCTGGGATCCAGACGATCTATTTTGATCCGGATCTTTTTGCGGACGCGCCGATGGCAACTTACACCGTCGATCAAATCGTGGCGATCGTGCCGTTGTTGAAGGTAGACTGAGCTGGGAAATTTTTGAGCTAGTCAGAAAATAATGGCTGAATCTTTTTTTGAATTCTAATTTTGAATTCTGATCTGGCGAAACCAGCCGATTCCGTAGTTAATGGGAGGTCTGTATATTGAAATTTTCAGAAGAAATGGATCAATATCTGACTCAGAAGCGACTAAGCCCAGTTAAAGCCTCAGTACATTATGGGGATTTGTCGAGGTTAACGATGGCCAAGTCACAGGCACAGTTACCACCTGTTCCGGTTGAAGTGATTATCAAGTTGATCAATGAGTTCTTGGAAAAAATCGAGATGCCAGAAGTCGCCCACCCAATAATGACTGATTTCAAAGTTGATCCAGCCACTAAGATTGTTGAGCTGGACTATGAGGCAATAAAACGGAACAATGATTTGAATACTGTTAATCACATCGTCTGGCTTAAATTCACGATGGATAAGTTCCTCGGCGTTGTCGCTTCGGGAAATGATTGCAATTTCGATATACCACCCGATCCTGCTCATTACAATGATCCAGGTCGGCGATCCAAATGGAAATATACCACTTCTGGTATCTTGATCGATCAGCTAGAAAAGAAGTGGGATGAGAGTCTGCTCTTGGTCTTTCCGTTACCCGGAATAACCGATCAAGCGAAATCCGATATCGAGCGCGGGGTTGGCCAGTACTTATTGAAACATGATGTCCCTATCCTAGATTATTATTCACATCTTTTTTGATTGAAATCGAAAGACGGAGGCCAATGACTGATTTTTTTCGTTTTTTGGGGGAGTCAGCCCTAATTCTTCGAACTTGAGTGGATTCGGATTTCTTACTTAATAGTAAAACAAAGGTGCTCATCAATTTGATGGGACACCTTTGTTTATATTGCGGTTAAATTTGATTTTATCCGGTTAAGCAGTCAATTCGAGGCTGCAAAACTTGGCTGCCATTGCCACGGGCATCAAGGAATTACTTGAAATAATTGGTCAAAGCGATCACGATATCATTGGCGACTTTGTTGTAATAACTGCTCTTGGTGATGTAACTGAAATCCTTGCTATTGTTGATGTAACCTAACTCCAGCAGTACTGCCGGTCGTTGATTATCACGTAAGACTTGGAAGTTGCCATATTCAATGCCGCGATTCGTCAATGGCAGATTATTGAATTGTTCGTTAAGGACTTGGGCCAGTTTCTTGTCCCGATTGTCGTGATAGAAATAAGTGGTTGTCCCCGTAGCCGAATTGGCTGTCTCACTTGAATCAAAATGTAAACTAATAAAGGCGTCGGCCTTGAGTTTATTGGCAGCCTGAGCCCGCGGTGCCAGATCAACGAAACTATCATCAGTTCGTGTCATGACGACATTTGCGCCCGCATCTTTTAATTTGTTTTCGATCACATTGGCAACCGCTAAGGTATAACTCTTTTCGTATTTTGAGGTCTGTGACAGGGCGCCTACATCATTGCCACCATGTCCGGGATCCAATACGATCGTGGCCTCGGCTAAGTTGGAGGCGATCTTTGGCATCGTGTCATCCAAGGTGCTCTTATCTGCGATCGAAACGACCCAGCTCGCCACATAACCAGTTTTTCCGGCGGCCGTCTTGACTTGATACCATTGATTGACCGTCTTCAGATAGGTCAACGCTGTTTTTGCCGCTAATTTTTGCACGACCGTGGCCTCGGCGTTCGGTTGCTCACGCAAGGCGGTATTATCGGTATCAATGATCACGACTTGATTACTAGATTTGGTCAAAAGACTACTGGAATCGCCAGTATTTGTCGTTTTAGCAGTGCTTTCGACTTGATCGGTCAACTTGACTTTGCTGGTCAATAGCCAAGCTACAGAATCCTCATATTTGACCTCGAGCCAGTCGCCTTCCTGATATAAAACAGTGACTTTATCGCCGGCGTTCAATTGTTTGAGCTGCTTAGCCCCAGTATTGTTACTGACATATAGGGGTGTACTGCCTTCATTGACTAAACCGATCCGATTCGAGGTCGCACTGACTTCTGTATTCTTGATCAACCAGCTGGCGACCCAACCGACTTCAGTTTCGCTGAGACGAACTTCATACCACTCATTGCGTTCATCGATCACGGTCAACCGCTGGCCCTTATTGACTTGAGCAGTGACGTCGTAAGCCAAGCCAGGCCCTTTACGTACATTCAAAACATTGGCCTGCACAACGACTTGTTGCGAATTGGCCATCACGATCGTCGTCCCGATCGAGCCTAAGATCGCTAAGCCGACGATCAGCCAAAGGCGCCATTGCCAGAGCTTATGTAAGAAAGTTTTCATTCGATCCATTCCTTTGCATGTTATTCAGGAAATCGCTTAATTTTGTCAGACGTTTAGCTTGATTTTACCATGATTACTGAGGGAATGTCTGGCCTTAACGTTAAAAGATCAGATTTTTTAGACAAAACAATCTTTCTGACACATTTTTTCTTTATTCTACGCCTGACGTAGGGGGGATCGTAAACAAGAAATGCGGCAAATAATTAACCAGATAAGTGATCATTTGCTGCTTTTGTCGTTGTAAGCACAAGATCGATCGCTTCAAAAACTGGCACTTGCTGAGCCAGGCCTGAATAAATCTTAGAATATTCGCTGCTGAGTATTTTGTAGGTCTGCGATGACGATTTATCACCGTGAAAACGTTGCCAGTCTTGACTTTTGCTGACTAGACGTGTAAATTAGTAAGCGAATATCAAACCGATGAAAAATGAAAAGTAGTTCAAGCACAGAGACTGCGGTAGGTGAGAAAGCAGAACGAACGAAACGACCATTTTGAGGTTGAGCCTGGGCTCCGTCTGCAACGACGTTATCCAATTAGACCAAATTAAGGTGGTACCGTGCAAAAAGCACCCTTATCAAACAAGATAGGGGTGCTTTTTGTCTTTTTTCATCAAGGAGGAATAACCATGCGCTATCAAAAACCGAAAGGCACTGCGGATATTACCCCAGCAGAGTCACGAAAATGGCAATTTGTGGAACAAAAGGCGGCGGAAGTATTCGGCACCTATGATTTCCAAGAGATCCGGACGCCGATCTTCGAATCCTATGATGTTTTCGAACGTTCATCTGGCGAAAGTTCTGACGTTGTTTCTAAGGAAATGTATGATTTCTTTGACAAGGGCGAGCGTCACATTGCTTTACGCCCGGAAGGCACCGCCGGTGTGGTCCGCGCTTATGTGGAAAACAAACTTTTTGGACCGGAATATGTCAAACCTTACAAAGTTTATTATCATGGGCCGATGTTTCGCTATGAACGGCCGCAATCCGGTCGTCAGCGTCAATTCCATCAAATCGGGGTCGAGGCATTCGGCGCCAGTTCTCCAGCCTTAGACGTGGAAATTATCGCGATGGCGGAGGAATTGTTGCATCAGTTGCAACTCCACGATTTGAAATTGGAGATCAATAGTTTAGGCGACGCGGCGACGCGCCAAGCTTATCACGAAGCGTTGGTCAACTATTTGACCCCTTTGCAAGATCAGCTTTCCGCTGATTCTCAACGGCGCTTGACGACGAACCCTTTGCGCATTCTTGACAGCAAGGACGCCCACGATCAAGAGTTGGTCGCCGACGCGCCAAGTATCTTGGATTATTTGACCCCGGACTCCGCGGCTCATTTCGCGGCGGTCAAGGCGGGCTTGGCCGCTTTAGGAATCGACTACACGGTCAATCAAACCATGGTTCGTGGGTTAGATTATTATACGGATACGATTTTTGAGATCATGGTCAGCGCGCCGGCTTTCAACAATACAGAAATGACGGTGATCGCCGGCGGTCGTTATGACGGACTGGTTCAAGAATTCGGTGGACCTGATGAACCGGGCATCGGCTTTGGCATCGGTCTTGAACGGCTGTTGTTGCTGCTGGATGAGACAAAGTTGGGCTTAGCCGCGCCAGGATTGGACTTTTATCTGGTCAAGGCAGGCGACAACTTAGATAGCACGGCCTTACAGATCCTGAACGCGATTCGCCATGCCGGCTTCCGCGCCGATCAAGATTATCTTGATCGCAAAGTCAAAGGCCAATTCAAAAACGCTACACGGCTGAACAGCCGCTTCGTGATCACATTAGGTGATAGCGAGTTGGCTAGTGGGCAAGTTCCAGTGAAGGACTTAGCGTCTGGCGAGCAGGTTTCCGTCAGTCTCAGCGCGATCCAGACTGATTTTAACAAGGTTTATCAAGATTTGATGCAACAATTTGGAGGCAAAGCGTAATGGTAGAACGAACAACATATTGTGGTTTAGTTGATGAGCAGTATTTAGGTCAAACCGTTGATCTGGCGGGATGGGTTCAGAAACGGCGGAGCTTGGGCAACCTGGTTTTCATTGATCTGCGTGATCGGGAAGGCATCGTCCAATTGGTTTTCAGTAATGAAATCGATGCGGCTGCTTTAGCCGTTGCGGAAACGCTGCGTTCTGAATACGTGATCGCGGTCCAAGGCCGGGTGCGCGCTCGTGGGGAGCACGCGGTCAATCCAAAAATGAAAACCGGCAAGATCGAAGTTGAAGTGACGAAATTGACGGTTTTGAATAAGTCAAAAACACCACCTTTCGATATCGCCGACAATGTGACCGCCTCCGAAGATACCAAATTGAAGTATCGTTATTTGGATCTGCGCCGGCCAGAAATGATGAAAGGCTTGCGGACACGGGCGCAAATCGTTAAATCGGTCCATCATTATTTAGACGATCATGGCTTTATCGAAATTGAAACACCTGATCTGACCAAGTCGACTCCAGAAGGCGCCCGGGATTATTTAGTGCCATCACGGGTCTATCCCGGCAGCTTCTTCGCCTTGCCGCAATCGCCACAATTGTTCAAGGAATTGTTGATGGGCGCGGGTTTTGACCGGTATTACCAGATTGCCCGTTGCTTCCGGGACGAAGATCTGCGGGGCGACCGCCAACCGGAATTTACCCAAATCGATTTGGAAACAAGTTTCTTATCCGCCGAAGAGATCCAAGCGATCACTGAGGGCGTTATCGCCCAAGTCATGCACGATGAGAAGGGGATTGACGTCAAATTACCGTTCCCACGGATCACTTGGAATGACGCCATGGCCCGCTATGGCTCTGATAAACCAGACTTGCGTTATGGCATGGAACTCCAAGATCTGAGCGACTATTTCAAGGAGAGCAGCTTCAAGGTCTTCACCGATGCCATTGCCAATGATGGCCAAGTCAAGGCAATCGTCGCGCCCCAAGCAGCGGCTCAATATTCACGGAAAAAGATCGACGGCATTCAAGATTATCTCAAGCGTTTTGGCGCTAAAGGGCTGGCTTGGGTCAAAGTCGAAGCGGGCACCGTTGCCGGTCCGATCGCGAAATTCTTAAAGGATGATGCTGCCAATTTGTTGGATCGACTAGGCGCGCAAGATGGCGACCTGATTCTTTTCGTCGCCGCCAGTCAAAAGGTTGTGGCAGATAGTCTGGGCTATTTACGGACTTTCTTCGCCAAAGAATTGAACCTCATTCCGAAAAACCAATTTGCGTTCACTTGGGTCGTTGATTGGCCTTTGTTTGAATATGATGAAGGCGACCAGCGTTGGATCGCGGCGCACCATCCCTTCACGATGCCTAACGAAGAAGATGTTCATTTGCTGGACACAGATCCTCACGCCGCCCACGCGCAAAGCTACGATATTGTCTTGAACGGCTACGAATTAGGTGGCGGTTCGATCCGTATCCATCAACGTGAGATCCAAGAGAAAATGTTGAAGGCCTTGGAAATCAGCCCGGAGACCGCCCAAAAGCAATTCGGCTTCTTGCTGGACGCGATGGACTACGGGTTCCCACCACTAGGCGGCTTGGCGATCGGGTTGGATCGCTTTGCGATGCTGTTAGCGGATCGGGACAATATTCGGGATGTGATCGCCTTTCCGAAGAACTCCAACGCGACCGAACCAATGACCGCGGCGCCAACGCCAGTAGCGCCAGCGCAATTGGATGAACTTGGTATCGAGGTCGAGAAACAGGATTAGGGTTTGGTGGCTTGAACGTCAACAAAGCGCAATTCGCACTTAATGAAAAGTCATGTCTGCGGACGTGGCTTTTTTGCATGAAATTTGGGAATTGGATGATATAGTAGGTTGGCCGCAGCTTGCGCTGCGAAATTCGGGGTGAGATCGCTGTGGGCGTCACTTTGAGCTTCGCAAAACCCGCGAATCTCAAAGCTGAGCCTTATTCTAAGCGGCAAAGCCGCTAAGAATAACGACACGGCTATCTCACCCCGAATTTCTCCGCTCCAGCCGCTCAACGTTATAACAGTCGCTTGAGCACTCACGCCAACTGACAAGCTATGGTCAATTGATGGGGAGCCACGCAATTGACGACCGTAGTTAGTGGTCACCAGCTTTAAATTGGTGACACCAGTACAGTCTGTCTGATGAACAGAGCTAGTTCTCAGTGAATCAACTGAATCGGTTGGCCTTCCACCCGTGGATTGTTATGGAAACGAGTAAAGATGTTCAACCGATGCAAAAGTCCCAACCTTCTAATCCGAATTTGTTGGTATTGCCGTACCACCTCAAAAGTGGGCAATTGTTTGACCTCTAGTTCGCAAAAGCACTTCGTTCGATACGTCGCCTCGATTGAAAATAAGCTCAATTCTGCCCAGCAACCGCCTCAGGACGTGTGGCTCAGCGGTGAGATTATTCTTAGCGATTTATCGCTTAGAATAAGGCTCGATTTGGAGACAATTCCCGTTTTTGGAATTGGCTTCAAACGACGCCCACCACGTTCCAGTCCGCAAAAGCAGTCCCAGCCGGTTGCGCTTATACAACCCCCACCACACATGCAATTAGGCAAAAAGAATCCCGAACAGAGGTGCCATCAAATCAAATTGTGCCCAACTTGTTTCATTGCATTTTCAGCGGATAACACAGATAATGGAGATAATGATGGAGAAAGAAGTGAGTTTGATGACACAAGCAAGCGCGATTTTTGCCGGTGGCTGTTTCTGGTGTATGGTGCAACCTTTCGACCAGCATCCAGGGATTTTGAAAGTAACCTCGGGGTATACAGGCGGTCATGTGGTCGATCCAACTTACGAACAAGTTTGTAGCGGCACGACCGGTCATACAGAGGCGGTCAAGATCGATTTCGATCCGGCGGTGATTTCGTATCAGGAGCTGGTCGACATTTACTGGCAGGTGACCGATCCGACTGATGCGTCTGGCCAATTTCAGGATCGGGGCGATAATTATCGGCCGGTCATTTATGTGGCCAATGAAGCGCAACAACAGATCGCCACGGCTTCACGGGCGGCTTTGGCGGCCTCAGGTGTGTTCAAGCAGCCGATCGTGACGACGATCGAGCCAGTTGAGCCGTTTTATCCGGCGGAAGACTATCATCAGGATTTCTACAAGAAGGATCCGGCACGGATGGCCTTGGAAGAGGCGGGTGGCCGTGAGCAGTTCATTCAGACGCACTGGTCTAAATAAGTGGCGTAGCATCAGGCGATTTCTATTGATCGGCTTGCTAAGATGATTGGAGAGTATTATCGCTTTCTGTAAGAAAAGCGCGAGTGGATTTCCATTACGCTATTTTTTTTAAAATGGCAGATCAAGACTAACTCCCAACTGTGACAATGTGTTACAATAGTGGCACATTAGCGTGTAGAGAGGATCCTTACGACCATGTTTAACGATTTAGAAAAAATGAGAAGGCGACATTCTAACTTGTCCAAGTTATCAATGGCGTTTTTTTATGCGATTGCGGTTTCGATTGCTTTGAATTTCTTTTGGCAGCCAGGTAAGATTTATTCGTCTGGCGTGACTGGCGCGGCACAGGTGATTGCCAGTATTTCCGAAAAGGTCCATATTCCTTTGACGACGCCGATTTTGTATTTCGCTTTGAATATTCCTTTATTCATTTTGGCTTGGTTCAAGATTGGGCATCACTTTACTGCTTTTACATTTTTGGCGGTGTTGTTCTCGACGATCATGATGCATTTGATGCCAGCTGTTCACATTACCAATGATCCGATCGTTTGCGCGATTTTTGGTGGTTTGATCAACGGTATGGGGACGGGGATGGCCCTGAAGAATAATATTTCCACGGGTGGTCTGGATATCATTGGTATTATTTTACGTAAAAAAACAGGTCGGAGTATGGGCTCAATCAATATCTTCTTCAATTTGATCATCATCATCGCGGCCGGGTTTGTTTTTGGTTGGGTCCATGCCTTATATAGTGCCATGGGGATCTTTATCAACGGTCGGGTGATCGACATGGTTTATACTAGTCACCAGCGTTTGCAGGTGATGATCATCACTAATCAGCCGAAAAAAGTGATCAATGAGATCCAACATTCGATGCGGCGTGGGATCACGATCGTGCATGACGCTGAGGGTGCCTTCAAACATGAAGAAAAAACGATCTTGTTCACGGTCATCTCACGTTATGAAATGCATGATCTTTCCGATGCTATGTATAAATCGGATCCGTATGCCTTTGTTAGTATCACTGAATCATTTAAGGTCATGGGCCATTTCTATGAGCCTAAGGTCGAGTAAATAGAGAGTGTGAGCCACCCCGGGAGCTCCTGAGCATTAGCCTAGCCAGGCTTTTGGAGGCAGGGCTTGGCCTCCGAAAGCCTGGCGTAGCTAAGCGGAAGGAGCTGGGGTAGCGAACACGTTTCAAATAGAGGAGGTTTTATCATGACCACACCATTATTGATTGGCTCACATGTAAGTATGAGCGGGCAAAAAATGTTAGTGGGCGCCGCGGAAGAAGCGATTTCCTATCAGGCGACCACAATGATGGTTTTTACCGGCGCGCCGCAAAATACGCGACGTAAACCGATCGCGGAGTTGCGGATCCCTGAAGGCCAAGCACTGATGGCAGCCAATGACATTGCAAAATTGGTGGTGCACGCGCCTTATATTCTGAACTTGGGTAATACGATCAAGCCGGAGAAATTGCCTTTCGCGATTGAATTTATGCAAGAAGAGCTGCGCCGGGCTGATGCGTTAGGTGCCTATGCGATCAGTTTCCATCCTGGCGCGCATGTTGGTGCTGGCGCTGATGTGGCGATCACCCAGATCGCTCATGCTTTAGATGAGATCATTTCTCGGGATCAAAAGGCGACGATCGCACTGGAAACGATGGCCGGAAAAGGGACAGAAGTTGGGCGAACTTTTGAGGAACTCGCGCAGATCATTGATCGGACCCAGCAAAATGATCATCTTAGCGTTACTTTTGATACTTGTCATACCAGTGATGCAGGTTACGACATCAAAAATGATTTTGATGGGGTTCTGAACCAGTTTGATCACGTGATCGGGCTGGAGCGGCTGAGCGTGATCCATTTGAATGACTCGAAAAATCCCCAAGGGAGTCACAAGGATCGCCACACCAATCTGGGATTTGGCACGATCGGCTTTGATGCGCTGAATCGCGTGGCGCATCATCCCCAATTGTTGGCAGTACCGAAAATCATGGAAACGCCATATGTGGGGATCACGGCAGACGCTAAGGGGACGATCGCGCCTTATGGTGCTGAGATCGCCATGGTACGGGCCGGTCGTTTTGATCCGGATATGATCGCTAAACTCCGTGCTTAGACCTGAACTGGTCGGCTCGATCTGAAATTTTGAATTTATCCCCTCGGTCATTAAAAAATTGGCCAACTAAAAAAACGCGCCAATGCTCGCTGATCTGTCAACTTGACCAGAACACAAGGCATTAGCGCGTTTTTTGATTATTTAGATAAATATTATTTTGATCGTTTTTACTTTTGTCGGACCATCTGCAAGCTTAATAATGATCCAAGCCAAGGCGTTCTAAGATCAGAGTCGCTGTTTCTTCGATCGAGCGGTTAGAAACATTGATCACGTAGCAGCCCAGTTTCTTGTAGAGGTTCTCCGCAAAGGCCAGCTCGTTTTTGATCTCATCCATATTGGAATAGTTGGTGTCCGGATTCAAGCCATAGGCGATCATTCGCTCACGACGAATGTTGTTCAACACCTTAGGATCATTGGTCAGACCAATGATCTTATGAGGATCGACTTGGTAGATCTCGTCAGGGATATGCGCTTGGGGCACGATCGGCAAATTGGCGACTTTGATATTGCGATTAGCCAAGAAAAGCGAGATCGGTGTTTTGGAGGTACGCGAGATGCCTAATAAAATCACGTCAGCGTCAAGAAAACCGCGTGGATCTTTGCCATCATCATAAAGCACCGCGAATTCCATGGCGGAGATCCGGTCGAAATATAGTTCGTTCAAATGATGGACCGCGCCAGCCTCATGCGTCGGTTGCAAGTTGAAACGCTTGCTGACGGAGCGAACGACTGGTGATAGTAGGTCGATCGCGGTCAATTCATGATTGGCCGCTTGGATCTGAATATACTCGCTTAAGCCTTGCGTCACAACAGTATGGGTGATGATCGCATTCTTTTCCACCGCAACTTGGATCAGACTGTCGACTTTTTCTTTGGTATTAACGAAGGGGAAACGTTCATAGATCGGTTTGACTTCAGGAAATTGCGCCATAGCGGCCTGGGTCAGTTTGAAGGCTGTTTCACCTACGGAATCTGAGATCAAGCATAAATAAAGGGTTTTTCGTTGTGCCATTCCTATCATCCTCATTTATTTCGACTTTTTCTTGCTAAGTCAATCATAGCATATTCAACGCTTACATAACTATTTTAACGGAATTTTCCTAAAGTTGTTGACCTCATTTTTATCTTTCGCTATAATAGACAAGAACACTTATGGGGTTGCGCAATTTGCACAGGTCGTGGGTAGTTACATAGAAACCGGAAGGAGGGAAATCACATGGCTAATAAGACAGTTGTCCGTGACAATGAGTCAATTGATGATGCTCTTCGACGTTTTAAACGTTCCGTTTCTAAAAGTGGTACACTTCAAGAATATCGGAAACGAGAATTTTACGAGAAACCTAGCGTTAAGCGTAAATTAAAATCCGAAGCTGCCCGGAAACGTAAAAAGTTTAGATAATGAGAAACGCCCTCTTGGTTTGGGATTACGAATGTGATCACTAACTAAGGGGCTTTTTTCTTTGCTGGCGCTTTGTTGAATTTCACCGGTGAACGCAGGGAACTGACCTGACGCCGCCAAACTATTTTTTCAAAAAAAGAAAGCGAGGAATTATGATGGATCTGACCACACAATTGACCAATGATTTAAAAACAGCGATGAAGGCCCACGACAAAACCAAATTGAATGTCGTGCGGATGATCAAATCGTCCCTGATGAACGCTAAAATCAAGAAGGAAAGCCTCCAAGCCACCTTGACCCGCGAGGAAGAATTAGCGGTTTTGAGCACCGAACTGAAACAACGCCAGGATTCGCTGGCCGAATTTGAAAAGGCGGGTCGCGACGATTTGGCCGCCGAAACCAAAGCGGAAATCGCTATTGTCCAAACCTATCTGCCCGCACCTTTGAGCGATGCTGAGTTAGGCGAAGCGGTCAGCGCCGCGATCAATGAAACCGGAGCGACCTCCATGAAGGATATGGGGGCAGTAATGAAGGCTCTGATGCCCAAAGTCAAGGGACGTGCCGATGGCGGCAAAGTCAACCAGCTCGTCAAAACGGCTTTGATGAAGTAAAGCGTTCAGGCACCTGGTAAGGCCGCAGGAACGTTTCTACCCAGGTAAGGAGATCAGTACTGATCGCGCTCGTTCGCCCGTCGCAGGCGGTTAGGACGGCGCTAAACGTCCAATGACTTCCGCGGTTTGGCTGCCAAGGCGCAGCTTAACCGTCTAGCAAAATTGAAACGTTTGAAATTTTGGCCCCACCAAATAACGATCATGGCAACGGCACTCGGACAAAAAGCGAGTGCTGTTTTTGACCCAAACAGTTAGTAAGCGTTTGCCTAGACAGATTGTTACCTCATTCGGTTCCATTTTTGATTTTATTCTTAATTGCAGGTGTGGTGGGTTTGGATGGGGACGCAACCGCCTCAGGACGTTTATCGTGGCTGGAACGCGGTGGGCACTGTTTTGAGCCAATCCGCAAAACTCGCGGCTTGTCTCAAAATCAGACCTTATTCTAAGCGATAAATCGCCAAGAATAATCTCACCGCTGAGCCACACGTCCTGAGGCGGTTGCTAGGCAGAATTGTGCTTATCTGCAATTGATACGAAGGATTTGACGAAGTGGTTTTGCGAGTTAGAGGTCATAACAATTGCCCACTTTTGCGGTGGTACGGCAATACCAACGGATTTGGATTAGTAGGTCGGTACATTTCGGATAGTGCCACCAACTTTATCTCACTTACCTAAGCGGGTTCGGGTTGAAAACTGACCGATCCAGCTGATTCACCGAGAACTAGGTTTGTCCATCAAGTAGACAGCGCTGGTGTCACCAATTTAAAGCCGGTAACCACTAACCACGACCGTCATTTGCGTGGCGCCTCATCAATTGGCTATAGCTTGCCAGTTGGCGTGAGTGCTTCAATGATTAAGTTAACGTTGGGCGGCTGGAGCGGAGCGTAGTGTTGGTGGTCTGTTCGTTTGTCGGCGGAAGGTCGGACCGGGGGTGAGTCAGCCGCGATATTATTGTTGGCGATTAATCGCCTACAATAAGGCCGAGCTTGAAGATTTTCGGTGCACTTCCGAAAAGCTTCAAGTCGTGCCCGCAGCGTTCCACCACCCCCAGCCCGACCTGGAGCCATTCCATATCTGCCCACCACCAACGCCACGCGCAGCGCAAGCCGCGGTCAAACTACTTTCACCTTTTTGCTAGTCGCGCTCTGGAGCGGTTTGTGCTAAAATTTAGGTATTGCAAGTATTTGATGGGAGCGAAATAGTTGGTCGAAGAAACCTCGGTTGAAAAGGCGTTCACCTTGACCCACCCAGAACAGGCGTTGAACCTACTGGGAGTCAATGATGAATTTCTCCATTTGTTAGAAGAAGACTTGAACGTTGAACTACGCGCTTTCGCGGAGAGAATCACGATCACCGGGCCGGCGCCCACAGCCAGTTTAGCGCTGCAAGTCTTGGAACAATTAGCACAAGTCAGCGCCCAAGGAATCACCCTCAGCACCGCCGATGTTCAAAGCGCTTTGAAAATGGCGCAAAAAGGGACTTTGGAATATTTTAGCGAACTTTATCAGGAAGTCCTGATCCGCGACAGTCAGCAGCGGCCGATCCGGGTGAAGAATCTGGGGCAGCGCCAATATGTTCAATCGGTCCGCCACAATGAAATCACCTTTGGCGTAGGGCCGGCGGGGACGGGGAAAACATTTCTAGCGGTGGTCTTGGCGGTCTCAGCCTTGAAGAGCAACCAAGTCCAGCGGATCATTTTGACCCGGCCTGCGGTGGAAGCGGGGGAGAGTCTGGGCTTTCTTCCCGGCGACTTGAAAGAGAAGATCGATCCTTATTTGCGGCCGCTGTATGACGCGTTGTACACGATTTTGGGCACGGAGCAGGCCAATCGGATGTTGGATCGAGGCATTATTGAGATCGCGCCGCTGGCTTATATGCGCGGGCGGACTTTGGAAGAGGCGTTCGTGATCTTGGATGAGGCCCAGAACACGACCACCGCGCAGATGAAGATGTTTCTGACCCGTTTGGGGATCAATTCGAAAATGATCATTAACGGTGATTTGACCCAAGTGGATCTGCCGCATAATCAGAAGAGTGGGTTGCGGCAGGCAACCGAGATCTTGCAGCAAGTCAAGCGAATCGGGATCGTGCGCTTTTCTTCAACGGATGTGGTACGCCATCCAGTTGTCGCTAAAATCATTGACGCGTACGAAAAATTTGATCAGGAGCAGATGAAACGTGAATCTAGAAATCATTAATGACGACCATTTGTTACCCGCAGAACGGGAAGATTGGATCCGTAAATTAGTTGACTTTGCGGCGGCGAAGCTGGAACTGCCCGCCGACACGGAAATGTCGATCAGCTTGATCACCGATGACAAGATCCGCGAGATCAATCGGGAGTATCGCGACAAGGATCGGGTGACTGATGTGATCAGTTTCGCCATCGAGGATGATGAGGCCGATGAGTGGCCCAACTTCCGCGAGCTGGAAGACGAGCTGGACATTCCGCGTAATATCGGCGATTTGTTTATCGCCCCTGGGCACGTGGCGGAACAAGCCAAAACTTACGAACATAGTTTTGACCGGGAATTCGGCTATACGGTGGTCCACGGGTTTCTCCACTTAAATGGTTATGATCACATCGAGCCCGCCGATGAGCAGGTGATGATCAAACTTCAAGAAGAAATACTTGATGCTTATGGCCTCAAACGTTAAGCCGCCGCAAACAGGCAAGAACCATAATTTCTGGCAGTCGTTCAAACACGCTTGGACCGGTCTGCGCTTTACCTTCCAGCATGAGCAGAATTTCAAGTTTCACGTGTTGATCGGCTTTTTGGTGATTGTTTTCAGCGCGGTGATCCAAGTCAATACCACCGAGTGGCTCTGGCTGATCGGGGTGATTTTCATTGTGTTGATCGCCGAGCTGTGGAATACGGCGGTGGAATATATCGTCGATTTGTTGGTGGCCAAGCAGTACGATCCCTTGGCCAAGCACATCAAGGACGTTTCCGCGGCGATCGTCTTGGTGGCCGCGGCGTTGGCGGTCATCGTCGGCTTGATCATCTTCGTTCCATATTTTTGGCAGTTATTGTTTTAGAAAAACATTTTGCATGATAAGGGAGATTTTTGGATGGATCTAACAGAATTGACCGCAGCGGCGCAAGAAGCGCGGCTGGCCGCCTATGTACCTTATTCCAAATTTGCGGTGGGTGCCGCCGTTTTGACCGAAAATGGCACGATCTATCAGGGCTGTAACATTGAAAACTCGTCCTTTCCGCTGACCGTTTGCGCGGAACGGGTGGCGATTTTCAAGGCGGTGGCCGCGGGTCAACAGCACATCAAGGCGATCGCGGTGGTGGCCGACACGAAAGGCCCCGTTTCACCTTGTGGCGCTTGTCGCCAAGTCATGACCGAGTTCATGGCTCCAGATGGCACCATCACCATGAGCAATCTTCATGGTGACACCAGAACGGTATCGGTCAGTGAGATCTTGCCGTTTTCATTTTTCCTAAAGGATGATCGTAATGACGGAACAACCATTTAAATCAGGCTTCGTAGCCTTGTTAGGCCGCCCAAATGTGGGCAAATCAACACTAATGAACCGAATCATTGGCGAAAAGGTGGCGATTATGTCACCGAAAGCGCAGACCACGCGCAATAAGATCCAGGGGGTGATCACCGACGCTGACGCCCAGATCATTTTCTTGGACACCCCAGGGATCCACAAGCCTAAAAACGACTTGGACAACTATATGGACCAGGCGGCTTTCTCCGCCCTCAGTGAGGTGGACATCGCCGTTTACATGACGGGCGCCGCCGACAAAATCGGCCCTGGTGACCGTTTCATTTTGGAGCGCTTGGCAAAACTGGACACGCCGTTATTCTTGGTCATCAACAAAATCGACTTGGTCCATCCTGACGACTTGCTGGACCTGATCGTGGGCTACCAAGAGTTGGCGAAGTTTGCGGAAGTGATTCCATTATCGGCCACGGAAGGCAACAATGTGGACGAATTGGTCAAAGAGATCAAATCCTATTTGCCAGCGGGACCGAAATATTATCCTGACGACCAATTGACCGACCACCCTGAGTACTTTATCGTGGCGGAATTGATCCGTGAGCAGATCCTGTTACTGACCCGCGATGAGATTCCCCATTCCACTGCGGTCATCGTCAACCAAATGAATACCCATGAGCAGGGGAAACTGGTGATCGACGCCACCGTTTTCGTTGACCGGGATAGTCAAAAGGGAATCGTCATTGGCAAAGGGGCGGCGATGATCAAGCAAATCGGGATCCGCTCCCGGAAGGAGATCGAGCCGCTCCTTGGTGAGCGCGTCAACTTGAAACTGCAAGTCAAGACGCAACGGAATTGGCGCGATAATCCGATTTTCTTACAACGAGCTGGCTACAATCAGAAGGATTTCAAGAATTGAGTCGTTTGATCGACGCCGAATTTCAAGGCTTGGTCATGTATCGGCGTGATTACGCCGAGCGTGATTTGCTGGTTCAGATCTTGACCGATCAATTCGGCCCGAAAATGTTTCTCGTTCGTGGTGCAAAAAAGCGCGGGTTCAAGCTGACCAGCGCTATTTTGCCATTTACGGAAGCAACTTATATCGGGCGGATCAGTCCCGAGGGCTTATCCTATTTGACTGCCACGAAAACAACCAAACTCTGGCGCAACATCAGCGAAGACCTGTTGTTGCAGGCTTATGCGGCTTACATTCTCAGCTTGGCTGGCGCGGCTTTTCCTGAAGGTGAGCCCTTGGGCCGCGCTTTCACCTTGATCCAAACCGCCTTGAACCAAATCGACGGCGGTATTGATCCGCAATTATTGACGAACATGGTGGAAATCAAGTTACTGGACCGTTTCGGTGTCGCCCCTGATCTCACCGGTTGCGCCATTTGCGGCCGCAATGATTTGCCTCTAGACTATTCGGAGGCGTTTGGCGGCCTGCTTTGCCAGAACCATTGGGCCCGTGATCCTCATCGTCTCCACGCCCAACCTAACGCCATCGTTCTGGTGCAACGCTTGGCGCGGATGATGCCGCTGCAGTTGGGCGCCACGGACCTGAACCCGCGGACCAAGCGCGAATTACAGCGCGTTCTGGATCATATTTATCAAGATCAAGTCGGGCTAGTGCCCAAGAGTAAAAAATTTCTAGACGGATTGGTCAATGGCGGTAATGGGCTATTGTTGAAGCGAGATTGATCACTGGCTGGTTCAACTCATTGAAAGATTTGGAGGTCATTTACCCATGGCACAAGCACCATCATTTCGCAACGCACTGCCAGAGAAGTTACTTGAATACGGCTTTCAAGCGGTCAGTCGTGGTTATCACTATACAACAACAATTTTGAACGGCGATTTTCATTTGTCGGTATTGATCGATCAAGATGGCCGCGGGCAGACAACTTTGACCGAAATAGCGAGCAATGAGGAATATATTCTCTATCAGACCAACGCCACGGGCGCGTTTGTCGCGGAAGTGCGCGCCGCCGTCGCCGCAGTTCTGGACGACATTGCCGCTAAATGTTGCGTGACCACGGTTTTTGAAACCGCACAAGCAATCCAGCTGATCAACGCTGTCCAACAGCAGTACGGCGATCAGTTGGCATATCTCTGGGAGAAATTTCCCACCAACGCAGTCTGGCGCCGCCAGGATAATAATAAATGGTATAGCTTGTTGCTGACTGTCCCGCGGCGTAAATTAGGCGGTGATTCTGATGAAATCGTGGAGATCATTGATCTTCGCAGCGCGCCAGAAAACTTAGCTGGGCTACTTGAACGGCCCGACTATTATCCCGGCTGGCACATGAACAAGCAACATTGGTACACCATTATTCTAGATGGGTCGGTGCCACTGTCTGAAATTTGCCAGCGCATAGAGGAAAGTTATTTGTTGGCTAAGTAGGCGCTGTCGCTGGTGTTGGTTGCGGGTGCTGGCGGGTTGCCCCGTTCGCTTGATCAATGTTGGTGCATTCGTCATTTTACTCTATATGAACAAATAAATGGCATGACTCCAGGTTTCATCGGAGTCATGCCATTTATTGAATTGGATAACTTTCTAGCTGTTGAGGTTGCCCACAGGATCTAGGCCAGTTTGAAACGGGTGCTTTTTGAGTATTCTTGTTGGGCGTTTTCTATTGGTTGAAATCAAGGACTCCGTCAACCGAGGTAATAAAATCTGGATTAGCAAAATGATGGCTGACGACGATCAGCGTGACGTCGCTCAGTTGCAACAAGGCAGTCTCGATGGCAGTTGCCGCCTGCGGATCAAGCGAAGCTGTCGCCTCATCAACTAGCCAGATTTTACGCTGCTGGTAGAAACCACGGGCCAACGCGATCCGTTCCCGTTGGCCGCCTGATAACTGCTGACCAGACTGAATGATCTCTGTCGCCAAGCCCGCTGGAAAAACCTGGGGCATTTGATCGAGCCCGCTGAAATGTAAGGCGGCCTGTAACCGTTCCGGATCTTCCGGCGCGTCCAACATGATATTGAAGCCTAACGTCGCCGAAAAGATATGCGGCTGTTGGCTGAGATAAACAATTTGTTCGCGGACCTGCGGAGCGGGCAATTGTTGATAGTCATGACCGGCCAGCGTCACAGTTCCTGTCGTGGGAATGAGTCGCCCGGCCAATAAATTCAGCAAGGTGCTTTTGCCCACACCTGATGGTCCGATCACGGCGTATTTTTGCTGAGCGGTAAAGGTATAGGAGAAATCCTGGAGGATCGGCTTGTCGTCATAAGTAAACGTGACGTCCTCCAAACTGACTGTCGCCGGCGCTAATTGTGCCGGTGCGGCAGTGGTCGTGGAAATGTGCGGCGACGCTGTGACTTGCGTATATTTGGCAAAAATCGGTTCAACAGTTTTCATTTCGACCAGATTGGCCATCAAGCCCGTCAGGTTAGCGAAGATCGTGGCGGAAAAGTAGCGCGCACCACTGATTGCCCCAACCGGTACCAGTTTTGCGAAGAACAAAGCGCAGGCGTGGGCCATGACAATGACTTGACTAGTCAAACTGATGAAATTTGAGGCGCCCATCATACGCCCAGACGTGCGCGCCTGCGCGATCTTGCTGGTCGCAAAGTTGGTCGTGGCGCCTTTCGTGAACTTAACGGCGGCTTTCTGCCGATTCAATTGCATCAGTTCATCGAAACCACCAAACAGATCCGTAAAACTTTTGGTCAGCTGTTCGGCGCTGTGTGAGGACTTCAAGGCTGCGGCGTTCATTTTCTTCGTGAAAACGCGTGGCGCCGTCAACATCACTGCCAACAGGAGCGCGATCGTAATGATCAATGAATAGTGAAATTGAATGATCGCGCCAATACTCATCACGATCGTTAGCCCCTGCGAGACGACTAAGGCCAAGGTCTCAAAACCATAATCGTTGATCGTATTGATATCGTTGGTCACCCAAGAAAGATAGGTTGCCTGGTCCTGCTGATGATAATCCGCATACGGCAAGCGGCTTAAATTAACCACGATCTGCTGGCGAATATCCTGATCCATGGCTTGGACCCATCTTTCCATACTGGTTTCGTTCGCAACGATCTGCCAACCCCAAACGATATTTGTTAATTCGAGAACAACCAGCCATAAAATGACAGCTCTCAGATTCAACTTAACGATATTCGTGACAATATTTGCACTGCCCAAGCCATACATGGTTGTACAACCAGCGCCCACAATTTGCCAAAACAGCGTGATCAGACTAAGACGACGCTGCCGCTTGATACATTTCCAAAGTGACATAGCACTCCTCCAATTATAAAAACAAGATTTTAAAACTTATACAACTATTTCAGTATACGAGTTTTCCCCAAGCTCAACAAGCCATTATTAAAAAAATACACAAATAATGGCAAACGAACTCATAATACCGGCGAGTCATGTCTCATGACTTTAATATTTTCCGATTGGGAAGTGATACTATCTCCAAATCTATTTATAGAATACATGCGGGCTTTAATGACTAAGATAACGTTGAGCGGCTGGAGCGGAGAAATTCGGGGTGAGATCGCCGTGAAATTGACCTTAGCGGTTTACCGCTTAGGTCAAGGCTCAGCTTTGAGATTTTCGGCGCCTTCCGAAAAGCTCAAAGTGACGCCCACAGCGAGCTCACCCCGAGTTTCGCAGCGCAAGCCGCGGTCAATCTGCTTTCCACCTTGCTAAACCGGCAATTATCGACTCCGCCGTTAATTTTAACTCTTGCAATTTCACAAATTTAGGGCTATCATAAGTCGTAACTTAATACCACCGCAATGATCAGGTCAATCAGCGTTTTCCAGCGAGTGCCGACAGTGAAAGGGCACAATCACGCTATCTGGCGCCTAGGAGCGGTTAAGCAATGAAGTGTAGATGTACGCATCTAAATTAGGGTGGAACCGCGAAAATAATCGTCCCTATGTGGCTACCAGTGTAGCCGCATAGGGATTTTTTTATGTTCCGGGAACGCTTAAGGCGGATGGACAATCAACGATGAGGTGAGGAAATGGTCAAACAGTTGAATATTCAAGAGATGATCTTGACGTTGCAACAATTTTGGGCGAAAAAGGGTTGTATGTTGATGGAGGCCTATGATAACGAGAAAGGCGCGGGTACGATGTCGCCGTATACTTTCCTACGGGCGATCGGGCCAGAACCTTGGAACGCGGCTTATGTGGAACCATCCCGGCGGCCGGCAGATGGGCGTTATGGCGAGAATCCGAATCGCTTGTTTCAGCATCATCAATTTCAAGTGGTCATGAAGCCGTCACCGAAGAATATCCAAGAATATTACTTGGATAGCTTGCGGGAGCTGGGGATCGAGCCGTTGGAACACGATATTCGTTTCGTTGAAGACAACTGGGAAAATCCGTCAATGGGTTGTGCCGGTGTTGGTTGGGAAGTTTGGCTGGATGGCATGGAAGTTTCGCAGTTCACCTATTTCCAACAAGTCGGGGGACTGACCGTTGATCCGGTCACGTCTGAAATCACTTATGGGGTCGAACGTTTGGCTTCTTATATCCAAAACGTCAATTCTGTTTTCGATTTGCAGTGGGGCGATGGTGTGCTCTACGGCGATATTTTCAAGGAGCCAGAATACGAGCACTCAAAGTACGCCTTTGAAGAGAGCGACCAGGAAATGTTGCTGAATTTCTTCAATAGTTATGAAAAAGAGGCGCTGAGGTTGATCAAATTAGGGCTGGTCCATCCTGCCTATGATTACGTGCTGAAATGTAGCCATACTTTCAATCTGCTGGACGCTCGCGGTGCCGTTTCCGTGACTGAACGGGCCGGTTATCTGTCCCGGATTCGCAGCATGGCGCACAAGATTGCCAAGGCCTTCGTGGAAGAACGGGAGAAACTCGGCTTCCCATTATTGGAACATGCTCAAGAAACCGCTGGGGAGGAAAACTAAAATGACGGCAAATTATTTATTAGAAATCGGTTTGGAAGAAATGCCGGCCCATGTTGTACGCCCAAGCGTGGAACAACTGAAGACCAAAACGGCCGCTTTTTTGAACGACCAGCATTTGGCGTTTGCGCGAATCGAGGTTTTCGCGACACCGCGGCGCTTAGCTGTCTTGGTGCGGGATCTGGCGACAGAACAGCCCGACCAAGTTGAAGAAGTCAAAGGTCCCGCTAAGAAGATCGCCTTGACACCTGACGGCGAGTTTAGCAAGGCGGCGCTGGGTTTTGCTCGGGGTCAAGGGGTTGATCCCAGCGCGATCACTTTCAAAGACTTCAAAGGCGTTGATTATGTCTTCGTCGAAAAGAAGACAGTGGGTCGGCCCGCCGCAGCGATCCTGCCTGAATTGATCCAGGTGGTCAAAGGCCTGACTTTCCCCACGCGCATGAAGTGGGGCACGAATCATTTCGAATATATTCGGCCGATCCACTGGTTGGTCAGCCTGCTGGATGACCAAATCATTCCGATGAGCCTGCTGGATGTGACTGCGGGCCGCGTCTCACAAGGTCATCGTTTCTTAGGCAAACCGGTGACGATCGCCACGGCGACCGACTATGAACAGGACTTGGCTCAAGTTAAGGTGATCGCGGATTTGGCGCGACGGCAGGCCCTGATCGAGGCTCAGATCCAAACCATCGCCCATGATCATAATTGGCAAGTTGATCTTGATCCTGATTTATTAGAAGAAGTAGTCAACTTGGTGGAATATCCAACCGCGTTCGCTGGCCACTTTGATCACAAATACTTGGCCGTTCCTGAACCAGTTTTGATCACTTCAATGAAAGATAATCAGCGCTATTTCTATGTGCGTGACCAGAACGGCCAGTTGGCTGCTGATTTTATCGGGGTCCGCAACGGTAATCGCGAGTATTTAGACAATGTCATCGCCGGCAACGAGAAAGTGCTGGTTGCGCGCTTAGATGACGCCCGCTTCTTCTTCGAAGAGGATCAGAAGCTGTCGATCGATGCTTATGTGGCGAAATTGAAGAAGGTCACCTTCCACGACAAGATCGGCACGCTCTATGAGAAAATGCAGCGGGTCAATGTCATTGCCCAAAGCCTAGGTCAATTGTTTGGCTTGAGCGCGCAAGAAATGGCCGATTTGGATCGGGCCAGTCGGATCTACAAGTTTGATCTGGTGACTGGCATGGTCGGTGAGTTCCCCGAATTGCAAGGCACGATGGGGGAGATCTACGCTAAGATTTTTGGTGAAAATGACGCCGTCGCCCAGGCGATCCGCGAACATTATTTGCCGATCTCCGCGGAAGGCGCCTTGCCCGCTTCTAGAGTTGGCGCGACCTTGGCGATCGCCGATAAACTTGACAGCACGCTGGCCTTTTTCGTGGTGGGCATGATCCCCAATGGTTCCAACGATCCTTACGCGTTGCGGCGGCAAGCTTACGGTGTGGTCCGAATCTTGTTGGCCAACCAATGGCACCTTTCCTTAGGCAAATTACAAGCCGAAATCGAACACGTTTTGGCCGACCGGGGCTTGACCTTCAAGCTGGACTGGCAAAAGAACGGCGCCGAACTGCGGCATTTCTTCACCGATCGGATGCGCCAATTGTTCAGTGAGAAGAATTTCCGTCATGACTTCGTGGAAGCCTTGGCTGATTCCAACGCGATCGATCCAACCATGATCAATGAAGTAGCCGAGACCTTGAACGAGCACCGCCACGATGACGATTTCAAGGAAACCATCGAAGCGTTGACTCGGGTCTTGCGTTTGACCAAGCAAACTGACGCTAAATCCAGTGATTTGTCCGTGGATCCCGCCTTGTTTGAGAATCCGTCTGAACAAGTGTTGTTCGACGCCGTGACGCAAATCCGCAGCCAATTCGCCCAGCAAACGGTCGAACAGAATTATGAAGCGCTCCGTGATCTACGCCCCCTGATTGAAAACTATTTCGAAGAAAATATGATCATGGCCGACGATCTGCAAGTGCGGAATAACCGCTTGAATCAATTGCGGATCCTGCAAAAGCTGATCACGATCTTCGGTGATCTGCAAGAATTAGTTGTCAAATAGGGATGAGCGCTTAAGAATACTGATGCCCGACTAAAAAAATAAAAACCGCTTTTCAGTGCCACGCCAATTGTCTGACGTGAGGCTGAGAAGCGGTTTTTGACTGGTGAAATAATCTTAATGGCGCTGGCGGCGACTAGGGGACTTTTAAACGTGTTCGCTGACCCAGCTCCTTCCGCCTATTTACGCCAGGCTTCTGGAAGTATCGTGCGCTGCACAAATTCTGACTAGGCTAATGCTCAGAAGCTGACCAGGTCAGCTTGCGCGTTTTTTAAGCCAAATGGCGTTTCGGTTCAGGACAGTCCAAGTAGATCACCGTGGTTTCGACTTGAAAGCCGGCCCGCTCGTATAAATGATGGGCCTGAACATTACTGGCTTCCACGCCTAAGCGTAACGTGGAAACTTGATCATAGGTCAGGCACAGTTGGTTGAGCAAATAAGTGCCCCAGCCGTTTCCCTGCTGCTCCGGACTGATGAACAAACTGAATAGATAAGCGCGGTCCACATCTAGATTAATGGCGCAAGCACCCAGCGGTTCTGACCCCCGCCAAAGAACCTGAAAGTCATTTTGCTGATCCTGCAGGCACCCCAACAGATATTGACGGGTACTGTCCACGGTGTTTTCTGGAAACGCCGCCTGATAGATGGGAAGAACAGCAGGAATCTCAGCAAGGCTTAATGGTCGTAAAACAGTCTTGGCGCGGGCAGGTAGGGCCAGTGTTGCTTGTTGCGGTCGCGCCATTTGCAATTCCCAATCCGGATCCGCTGTTAGCCCAATCGCAGCTAAAAAATCTGGCTCCCTGTTCAAAAAGGCGAGTTCCGTCCAATATTCCCATTGATCATAACCATATTGACGCAAGGTTGTTTGACAAAGTTCGCCTAACCGCTGGCCAATCCCTTGACGCCGCTTATGTGGAAGCACAAAAACCGCCATTTCCGCTTCCTCTGGTGGTTGAGCATCGGCGTAGATCGTGGCCACCCCGACAATGTGTTGGTCGCTGCTGGCCAACGCAACCCAAGGCATTTCTTGGAAATAATTAAAGCGATTATCCAAATAAGGATCTTTCGCGCCGCCGTCATAAAGATGACATTGGGCAATCAAATCCACGATTTCTTCAGTTTGTTGGTCAGAGAGTTGAGTCACGATTTGAAAATTTAACATACAGCGCTTCCTTTCTTTACCAGCTTAATGAATACTAGTTTAGCGCCACGATGGCGAGGACGCAACTTTATTTGCAAAGAGGTTGGCCTTTCCGAAATTGATTTGAGTGGCGCTGCTAAAAAGCTGGTTTCGTTCTGATTTCTTTCCTGATTGCAGGTATGCTGGGGTTTGGTGTGAACGCAACCGCCGGCTTTTTTGGTGGTATGGCAATGCCAATGGATTTAATTGATTTACTGAGAACTGGGTTTGTTTATCAGACAGACTATACCGGTGTCGCCAATTTAAAACTTATGACCACTAGCCATGGTTATTAATTGCGTGGTTCCCCATCCATCGGCCATAGCTTGCCAGTCTGCGTGAGTGCTCAAACGGCTGTTATAACGTTGAGCGGTTGGAGCAGAGAAATTCGGGTGAGATCGCCGTGTCGTTATTCTTAGCGGCTTTGCCGCTTAGAATAAGGCTCAGCTTTGAGATACGCGGGTTTTGCGAAGCTCAAAGTGACGCCCACAGCGAGCTCACCCCGAATTTCGCAGCGCAAGCCGTGGCCAAGCTACCTTTGTCCACAAAGCACCACATCCCAACATCAACGCTCTGCGCAGCGCAAGCTGCGGCCAACCTAAGTCGGTATAGTTGACCAGCTAGCCAAAGCTTTTCGCAAGCATTACATTTGAAGTTCTCTCGATTTTATGATAAATTATATGTTGTATAAGTGTGTCTAGGCTGGCGAACAGATTGTGGTCAGCCTATTTCTTGCTTATGAGTTGCAAGGAAAGGATGTGAAGATCATGGCAACGAAGATTCCTGAGAGCTACATCGATATGGTGCGCTC
Organism: Lapidilactobacillus luobeiensis; assembly: GCF_024345205.1. Lineage (GTDB taxonomy): Bacteria > Bacillota > Bacilli > Lactobacillales > Lactobacillaceae > Lapidilactobacillus > Lapidilactobacillus luobeiensis. The sequence goes on from NZ_BROC01000001.1 coordinate 143,943, forward strand.
GAAGACGAATATCGTTGATTTGATTGGCCAAACCGTCCAATTACACAAGGCGGGCAAGAATTTATTTGGTCTGTGTCCTTTCCATGAGGAACGGACACCGTCGTTTTCGGTCAATGAAGAGAAACAGATCTTCCATTGTTTCAGTTGTCATCGCGGTGGTAATGTTTTTAAATTCTTGATGGAATTGGAGCAGATTTCTTTTCCAGAAGCGGTGATCAAAGTCGCCGAGTTCAGCGATCTGCCTTTGCCGGAGAATGTAGTTGCGGCTAATCAACAGTCACAGCATTCAGAAACGCGGCAATTGCAGAAGCTCTATCAAGACGCTCAGGTCCTGTATAGTCATATTTTGACCAAAACTCAAGTGGGCGAGGACGCGTTGAATTATCTTCACCAGCGGGAGATGGATGATGCTGCGATCGCCGAGTTTGGCTTAGGCTATGCACCTCAACAGGCCAATGTTTTGCTAGACTTCTTGACCAGTCGTCAGGTCCCACGAGAATTATTGGTACGTTCAGGTCTGTTTGCACAACGAGAGGATGGCACGTTGATCGACCGCTTTCGTGGTCGCGTGATGTTCCCGATCCAAGATCAAAATGGAAACGTGATTGCTTTTTCCGGTCGGATCTTGGTGCAAAAGGAGCACGAACCCAAATATTTGAACTCACCGGAGACCAAGATCTTTCAAAAACGCGATACTCTCTATCATTTCGCGCAGGCGCGGCCAATAATGCGGCAAGCACAAACGGCCATACTTTTTGAAGGCTTTATGGACGTGATCACTGCTTTTCGTGCGGGGGTCAAAAATGGTGTTGCCTCAATGGGAACGAGTTTGACGAGTCAGCAACTTTACCTATTGTCTCGGGCCGCGAAGAAATTGATCATCTGTTATGATGGTGACGAGCCGGGGCAACACGCTTCGGCCGCGGCATTACAACTGTTGCGAAATAGCGATTTTGAAGTTGGTGTCGTTAGTTTACCTGAGCGGAAGGATCCGGACGAGTTCGTCAAGAAATATGGGGCGAGCGCATTTCAAAAGCAATTACAGGATCATGTGCAGACACCGATCCAGTTTACGTTGGCACAATTGGCCAATAAATATAATCTGAATCAGGATGCGGATCGTTTAGCCTATGTGCAGGCGGCCTTACAAGAAATAGTTAAATTGCCTTCCGTGATCGAGCAGGATCTTTATTTGAAACAGGTGGCATCTCAAGGTAATGTTGACCTGGCTGCCTTGCATCAAGAATTTGAAGGGATCACGCGTCAATTTCACCGGCAACAACGCGCACAGCAACGACAAAATCGTGATGTGACTGCGCCGACCGCTCAGCAACCGCCAACACCAGTGCTTTCTACCAAACTTGATGGCGCTGCGATCTCCGAAAGACGGCTCTTGTACTTGGCGATCAGGCAGGATAGTTTACTGGCACGATTGTCGGCCGATGAAGATTTTCATTTTAATAATGAGCAGATCCAAGAACTTTTTGAGGCTTGGCGTGATTACGCCCGCTCACCAGGAGAACATACCTTGGCGGCATTCGTCGATTTGATCACGCCTGATCTGCAGAGTTTGCTTTTGGAGATCGAGATGATGGAAGTTCCTGAGGATGTCTCCGATGAAGAAATCGGGGACTACCAGCGCAATGTCGCGCAGGCACAGATCCGGCAAGCATTGACCGCTGCGCAAAAAAATGTGCAGCATGCTACTGAAGTCGGTGATAGTGAGGCCGAAATGATCTGGCTTGATCAGGTGTTGACTTTAAAGCGTCAGTTGATTTAGACGCGTGAAATAAATCCTTTATGTCACAAGTTCTAATAAATAGGTTAATAGGTTTTTAGTTAAATGGGGGTAAAATTGATGGCAAAGAATACCAAAGAAACAGTCAAACAACCCGAGGTCAAATTGGAAACAGCAATCAAGAAGCTGATTGCGGCTCACAAAGCGGATAAGGAAGTAACCAATACTGAATTGGTCACTAAGATCGTTCAGCCTTATCAACTTGAAGATCAGGCTGTTGAAGAATTGTTGCAACAAATGGAAGACAAGGGTTTTGCTATCGTTGATGAGAATGGCGACCCCAGCGAATTATCGTTGAAGAAGCAGAAAAAAGTAACCAAGAAGGAAATGCAGAATCTCTCCGCACCGACTGGCGTCAAGATCAATGATCCAGTCCGGATGTATCTCAAAGAGATCGGTCGTGTTCCTTTATTGACCGCCGAAGAAGAAGTTGCTTTAGCCCTAAAGATCGAGCAAGGTGATCAAATCGCCAAGCAGCGTTTAGCAGAAGCTAACTTACGGTTGGTCGTATCGATCGCCAAACGTTACGTCGGTCGAGGCATGCAATTTCTGGATTTGATCCAAGAAGGTAACATGGGCTTGATGAAGGCCGTGGAAAAATTTGATTATCGGAAAGGTTTCAAGTTCTCGACTTATGCGACTTGGTGGATCCGTCAGGCGATCACCCGTGCGATCGCCGATCAGGCGCGGACGATCCGGATCCCTGTCCACATGGTCGAAACGATCAATAAATTGATTCGGATCCAACGGCAATTGTTGCAAGATCTAGGTCGTGAACCAACGCCCGAAGAAATTGGCGCTGAAATGGACATGCCTACTGAAAAAGTTCGTGAGATCTTGAAGATCGCCCAAGAGCCTGTTTCATTGGAAACGCCGATCGGTGAAGAAGATGATTCTCATTTAGGTGATTTTATCGAAGACGCCGACGCTACCAGCCCTGAAGATCATGCTTCTTATGAATTGCTCAAAGAACAATTGGAGAGTGTGCTGGATACCCTGACCGACCGCGAAGAAAATGTCTTGCGGTTGCGCTTCGGTCTAGATGATGGCCGGACCCGCACCTTGGAAGAAGTCGGTAAGGTCTTTGGTGTGACCCGGGAACGGATCCGTCAGATCGAGGCCAAGGCGTTGCGGAAGTTACGTCACCCATCGCGGTCAAATCAATTGAAAGACTTCTTAGAATAATTTATTCACCAATATGTTTGGTTTAAAAAGCATCAGAGCCTAGATTCCTTGGCTTTGATGCTTTTTTGTGTGGGAAGACCTCATTCAGGTTCAACTGATCCTAAATGGCTTTATCATTGCCACTTGATGCTGAAACACTAGGTTTTGCAACGATAGTTTCGAGCGGGTGCGTTCACTCCGAGATTCGATCGCTGGTATCGGACGAAAGATTTTGAATAGAAAATGTGTCGTTCAATAGAGATACTTTTTTCTTATTTTGATCAAAAATAAAAATCCTATTGATCCGCAAATGAAAACGCTTCAAGGAAACAAAGTTTGCTATACAGGTAAAAAACTACAAGATGTAGGTTGACTAATGCATCCTGTCGTAATATAATTCCAAATTGTAGTAATATTAGTGGCACACCAAAGGTAAAGGCGGGTGATTTTTAGTGGCAAAGCAGCGTGATATGAGTAAGGAAAAAATTATGGCCACGGCTCAGGAAATTGTCATAGAGAACGGTTTTCCGACATTATCATTTCGGAGTTTGGCGCGGAAGCTCGATATTCGTTCGCAATCACTTTATAACTATTATGCGAACATTGACGCGGTGATCGAAGATATGGGGACGACTTTCATGAAGACCCTATACTTGAAAATGACGGAAAATCTAACCGGGATCTCTGGCAAGGACGCGCTTCGCGGATATGCCAATATCGCTCATGATTATTTTGAGTCTCAGGGAGCGATGGTTCAATTATTGTATTACGTCCATCGTTATTCTGAAGAAAGTCCGTTCGTTCAAGAAACCGGACGGGTCTTGAACCTTTTACGGCGAGTGATTCGGCACATCAAGCTCAAGCAAATGGATAATGACTCTTTTGAAGAAGCTTTCATTAGCAGTGTGATGGGTTACACCGTGATCGAGATCATGGGCTTTTTGAACAAGGTCGGCGCCGAGCAACACCGATCGTTCCAACAATTGATCGATTTATATCTAGGAGAGGTCATTTCCTAGCGGGAGGACGTGTTTTTTCAAATGGTTAAGGACGAATTTGGTTTTATTAAGAAAAACAAATTGATTTTATTATCGGTACTGGTCATTATGGTGATCCCATTCTTGTACGCGATCTTCTTCTTGAAGTCGGTCTGGGATCCTTATGGCAGTACCCAAGATCTGCCGGTCGCAGTGGTCAATAACGATACTGCGGTCAAATATAACGGCACGACTTTGAATGTCGGTCAAGAAACCGAGAAAAAGTTGCGCAAGAACAAAGAACTTGGCTGGCATTTTGTTAGTGCTAAGCGGGCTAAACAGGGAATGAAGGACAACAAATACTATACAGTAGTCACGATCCCTGAGAACTTTTCGGCCAATGCAGCGACCGTTCTGGATGAACATCCTAAGAAAATGCAACTCAAGTATGAAACCAACGATTCATTGAACTATCTGAGTCAAGTTATTTCTGGTGTCGGTGTTTCCACGCTTGATAAAGAGATCCGTGCCAACGTGACCAATGCCTATGCCAGCGCTTTGTTTGATCAAGTCAAATTGGTCGGCAAAGGCATGAAGAAGGCGGCAAAGGGTGCGACCCAATTGAACGACGGGTTGGTTACCTTGGACGACGGCGTCAACCAATATACAGTCGGCGTCTCAACGGTCCATGATGGTATCCAAACCATGAGCTTGAAAGTCAAGCCATTGTCTAGCGGCGTGCAACAATTAGCCACTGGCGCTAACCAATTGAACAGTGGGTTAGGGACCTATATTAGTGGTACGAATCAAGTAGCTTCTGGCTTGAATACACTGAACGGCAAAGTCGGTACGCTATCTAGTGGCGTGACGAGCTATACCAATGGTGTTGGTCAGTTGGCGACTGGTTTGCAAACGATGAGTGGGCAGACTGGTACTTTGGAATCAGGGATCACTCGATTGGCTCAAGGTAGCACAAACTTAAACGCTGGTATCAGCCAATACGTTGATGGCACCGATCAATTAGTTGCTGGGTTGACACCACTGATTACGAAATTGCCCGATTTATTAGAACAAGCGGGTCAGGTTCAAGCTCAGTTGGCGACTGCGAAAGCCAGTATTTCCAAGTTGAGTGGCGTATTGCAAGAGAATCAGGCAAGCGTCGCGAAGGCCAATGTGGCGTTTGAACAGGGCGAGGCTGCCATCAACGCAGGATTGGCCGATCCGAATCTTTCGCAACAGAGCAAGGCGCAAATTCAGGGTGGTCTGGCCGCAATGAAGCAATCCTATAATGGACTGGCTCAGGTTCGCAATGGCGAAGCCCAGGCTACCACCCAACTGCTCCAAGGCATGAGTTCAATGTTAACGACGATCGACACCAAATTCTTGAGCCCAGCGAACTTGGCCGCGGTCCAAAAATTGGCAGCGCAATTACCAGCTTTGAATGCCGGAATCGCGGCTTTGAAGACCAATGGAGTGAAGCTTAAAGCTGGTGCTAGCCAATTAAATACAGGTTTGAACAGCCTGAATGCTAGCGTGCCAGCTTTGATTGCTGGCGTCAACCAGCTGAATGCCGGCGCACAAAAGCTAAATGCCAATAGTGCGACTTTGAATGGCGGCGTTGGTCAATTAGCGGCTGGCGTCAACCAATTAAACGCTGGTGGTCAACAATTAGCGGCTAATGGCGGCGCCTTGACCAGCGGTTCTAGTCAGTTGGCCAGTGGTTTAACGACTTTGAATGGTCAGATTCCAACCTTAACAAGTGGCGTCAGCCAATTGTTGGCTGGAACCACGCAATTGACTGATAAAAATGGCCAATTGACTTCTGGCGCAACTAAGCTGAAATCAGGTAGTAAGACGTTGTCAACTTCTCTAGGCGATGGTGCTAAAGAAGTCAATGGCATCAAGTTAAGCAGTGAGACAGCAGAAATGTTTGCTGCACCAACAAAGACCAAGCATACTTATTTCAGTAAGGTCGCTAACTATGGCCACGCCTTAGCGCCATATGTTTTGTCCTTGGCCTTGTATGTCGGCGCGTTAGTCTTTAACTTCGCTTATCCGATCCGCAAGGTTTCCAAGAAAGATGGTACGGCTACTCAATGGTTCTTCAGTAAAATTACTATTGGCGCCGTTGTCGCGACAGGGATGGCCTTGGTTGAAGCAACTTTGATCATGGCGTTCGGCCTACAAGTTGATCATGTCGGCTTGTTCTACCTGATTGCATGGTTGTTCGCGATGGCCTCGATGTACCTGATCATGTTCCTGTCTATGTGGCTGGACAACCCAGGTCGATTCTTTGCGATGATCCTTCTGATGCTCCAATTAGGTGGCGCCGGTGGGACCTTCCCAATGCAGATCACCAACCACTTCTATAACGTGATCCATCCATTCTTACCAATGAGTTATTCGATCATGGGCTTCCGTCAAGCCATCACCAGTGGCATCAACAGGGGAACGGTCAACTTCTCGATTTTCTTCCTGATCTTGGTCAGCGTGATCTTCCTAGCACTCTTATGGTTAGTAATGAATCATTTACAAAAGAAACATCTGATGGGCGTCTCACAGTTAGACGACAATCAAAAACTGCAAGAAGTCGAACATTAGGAAACTTTTGAAGTTTACCGAAGTTCTAAATCACTAAACAGAATTGTTTGCAAAATCATCATGGAATCACCGGCTGTTCGCGGTCCGGTGATTTTTTTGCGTTGGACTGCTGATGCAGTGGGTTGGGTGGTGACGCAACCGCCTCAGGACGTTTGTCGTGGCTGGAAACGTGCTCCGCACAACTGACTTCTGCGCTTAGCTACGCAATTGTTTCGGAAGCGAAGCCCGCTTCCAAAGCCATTGCTAGGCTAACGCTCGAAGTCAATCCGTTGCGCTGCGCACTCTGTTTCGAACGCGGTGGGCATCGTTTTGAGCCAATCCGAAACCCACGGATTGGCTCAAAATCGAGCCTTATTCTAAGCGATAAATCGCTAAGAATAACGTCACCGCTGAGCCACACGTCCTGAGGCGGTTGCTAGGCAGCATTGAGCTCATCTGCAATCGAAGTTGAGTATCTGACGAAGTGGTTTTGCAAGCTAGATGTCAAACAATTGCCTTTTTTTAAGGTGGTACGGCAATGCCAATAGAATTGGATTAGTTGGTTGGTACAGTTTGCATTGGTTGAACACTTTACCTGTTCCCTAAACAATCATTGAGTTGTAACCGACCGATTCAGTTGATTCATCGAGAACTTACCCCAGTTTTTAAGGCAGACTGCACTGGTGTCACCAATTTAAAGCTGGTAACCACTAACCAAGGTCGTCATTTGCGTGGCTCCTCATCAATTGACCACAGCTTGCCAATTGGAGTGAGTGCTGAAACAACTATGATACGTTGAGCGGCTGGAGCGGAGAAATTCGGGTGAGCTCGCCGTGAAATTGTCCGGTTCTTTCTAACGTTTAGCGAATAGCCTTAAAATTTTTCGATAACCAAGAGTCTTGCTTCGGGAATTTGATAAATTGCAACACTCAAGCTTAGATAATTAGGTTGACTTGATGCAGCCATTTATCTCCTATTGCTCTAATTTATTTAATTGGAGTATTTAGTCGTCGTCTTGAAAGCCATTATATCAGCGCTGATCGTGTCTTCGCCAAAGTTTAGAAAGAACCAATTGTCCTTGGCGGTTTACCGCTTAGGACAAGGCTCAGCTTTGAGATTCGCGCACTTTGCGAAGCTCAAAGTGACGCCCACAGCGAGCTCACCCCGAATTTCGCAGCGCAAGCTGCGGCCAACCTATCTGAAAAGCACCAACAGCTCAGCTGCGGGCAATTTGTCCGAAGGGCTTGCCAGAAGTAGGCCCAATAGCGTACAATTAAATTATTATTTTATTAGAGAGGAGGGCCAGTTCGATGGTCAGCATGTCAGAAACCTTACAACCACGCAATTTGATCGGTGCCTACACCAGTTTTTGTCATGCAATCGTGTTCGACTGTGGGCCAACAACGCTATCAGTCTATCCTTTTTTAAGCGAACCAACACGAAGAAAATGACCAATGTCCCTCAATTTGAAAACGCCGTTATGGCTTTTTAGGTCATGGATTTCGCTTCATGACTTTTTTTGTGGGCTGGGATAAGGAGTCCAATCATGTATTTACAAGCAAATGACATTACCAAACGTTTTAGCAATTATCCGATTTTAGACCATTTAAATCTGCAACTGGAACCTGGCGAGAAGTCTGCCTTGATCGGCGTCAATGGCAGTGGCAAAACGACCTTATTCGAGGTTTTACTGGGGATCGAAGGGGTGGACGCGGGCAGTGTGAGTCAACAGAAAGGCCTGCGCATCGGTTACGTCCAGCAACAAACCGCCAATGAATCCGTCAGTGTGATGACTTATTTACTACGGAATTTCAGTCAGATCGGCCAACTCAGTGAAACGCTACATTACTATGAAAAATTGATGACCGATCCGCAACAAGATCTAACCGCGATTTTGCCTAAATATAGTCGCGTTCAGGAGGATTATGAGGCCGCCGGCGGTTACACCTTAGCGGAGCGCTTGCAAAGTATTCTGAAGGGGGTCGGCTTAGGGGATTTGGCTGAAGCGCCGCTGGATCAGCTTAGCGGGGGTGAGAAAGTGAAGGTCGAGCTGGCCAAGGCCTTGGCTCAGGAGGCCGATCTTTATTTACTAGACGAACCAACCAATCACTTGGACCTGGCCGGGATTTTATGGCTAGAAGAGTTTTTGAAGCATACCAAAGCGGCGTTTCTGGTCATTTCCCATGACCGCGCTTTTCTCGATCACGTCACCACCAAGACGTACCAACTTGAGGACGGTCAGCTGAAGAGTTACCCTGGCAACTATTCGCGTTTTCGCTTCTTGAAGCAGGCCGAGTTGGAAAAATTGCAAAAAGATTATGATCTGCAGCAAAAAGAGATCAAGCGACTGCAACGTTTGATTCGGCAATATCGCCAGTGGGGTGTGGAAAGCGATAATCCGAAATTCTTCAAGAAGGCTAAGGAAGTGGCCAAACGTTTGGAACGGCTCACCGTGATCAAACGACCGCAGCCGCAAACGCCGCCCGTCCCGAAACTCAGCGCTAGCTCGCGTTCGGGCAATGAAGTCTTGTTGGCGCGGGGAATCGGCTGTTTTGCTGGGGAGAAGCTACTCTTCGCCGACAGTGATTTTGCCATTTATCGTGGTGATAAGGTGGCGCTACTAGGTGATAATGGCGCTGGCAAAACCACGCTGGTCCAAACGATTTTACAGCAACATGAACTAGCGGACGGTGAATTGAAGCGCGGTGCCAGTTTGCAGATCGGCTATTTGCCCCAGCATATCCGCTTTGCCCAACCGCAACAACGCTTGTTAGCCTATGCGATGAGCTTCATGGGCGCCGAAGAACCGGCACGGCGCTTGCTGGCCCGCTATGGCTTTCCCGCATCAGAAGTGACTAAACGCTTGCAAGATTTATCCGGCGGCGAAACGGTGCGGTTAGTTTTGGCGAAATTAGCGCAGCAAGCGGTCAATTTGTTGATTCTTGATGAACCGACGAACCATTTGGATATTGAAGCGAAAGAGGAAATCGAGCAGTTGATCCATGATTATCAGGGAACTTTGCTGGCCATCAGTCATGATCGCTACTTTCTGGAACAGAATTTCGATCAGTATTTGTTGATCAAAGATCAGCAGATCCAGCAAATGACTACGTTGCCGATCTTATAAAAAGTAGGTTGGCCGCAACTTGCGCTGCGCGTGGCGTTGGTGGTCGGCAGGTATAGTGGGGCTCCAGGTCGGGCTGGGGGTGGTGGAACGCGGCGGGCACGATTTTGAGCTTTTCGGAAACCCACCGAAAATCTCAAAACTCGGCCTTATTGTAGGCGATAAATCGCCAACAATAATATCGCGGCTGACTCACCCCCAGCCCGACCTTCCGCCTGGCGGATAAACGAACCACCAACGCCAGAGTGTGAACCGACCTGGGCAGCTTCTGAGCATTAGCCTAGCAACTATTTTGAAGGCAGGTTTATGCCTCCGGAATAGTTGCGTAGCTAAGCGGAAGAAGCTAGGTCGGCGAACACATTTCAACGCCACGCTCCGCTCCAGCCGCTCAACGTTTTAACAGTCGCTTGAGCACTCACGCCGACTGGCAAGCTATGGTCAATTGATGAGGTGCCACGTAATTGACGATCGTGGCTAGTGATCAACAGCTTTCAATTGGTGATACCAGCGCAGTCTGCTTGATGAACTGAGGCAAGTTCTTAATGAATCAGCTGAGTGGGTTGGTTTTCATCGTAGAAATGTTCAGCCAACGCAAAATAGCCCGACCGCCTGATCCAAATCAGTTGGTATTGCCGTACCATCTCAAAAGTAGGCAATTGTTTTGACCGCTCGCTTGTAAAAGTGCTTTGTCAAATATCCAACTATAATTGCAGATAGGCTCAATTCTGCCTAGCAACCGGGTCGGGCCATGCGGCTCAGCAGTGAGATTATTCTTTGCGGCTTTGCCACTTAGAATAAGGCTCGATTTTAAGACAAGCCGCGAGTTTTGCGAATTGGCTTAAAACGATGCCCACTGCGTTCCAGCCGCACAAATGGCCCGACCCGGTTGCGCTCACGCGCAACACCCACCAAAACTTGCAATTAGGCGATAGATCAAAATAGGTCACGGCAAGCCCACTAGACAGCAATTCCCGCCCAATCCCTAGTTGATTTTGACTGGAGCTTCGTTTTTCCCACCAGCAACCTCAAGATTTGCGCCTGCGGGAGGTTCTTTCAAAGCGGAATAATTGCTATAATAGGGATATTATCAACTGACGAGTCCCGACTTGTCCGAAGAATTGAAATGCTGAAGGAGGTCACTGCGATCCAAAAATTATCAAGACGTTTACAGGCCGTCGCGGATTTGACGGCGCCGTGGTCGCGCATCGCCGATATTGGCTCCGATCATGCTCATTTGCCAATTTATTTGGCCGAGATCGGTCAATTGCAGCAAGGGGTGGCTGGCGAAGTGATCCCGGGACCTTTTGCCATTGCGACGGAGCATGTGGCCACCGCGGGCTTAAGTGAGCGGATCACGGTGCGCTTGGCCGATGGGTTGGCGGCTATTGCGCCTGCCGATCATATGCAATGCGCGGTTTTGGCGGGAATGGGTGGTTTCTTGATCACGCAGATCTTGGCCCGCAGTGCGGCAACGGTCGCTAGTTTAGCAGGGCTGGTCTTACAACCGAACCAAAATGTGGCCGAGGTGCGGCAATGGCTAGCAGCCCATCAATGGCGGATCACCGCGGAGAAAATCGTGTTTGACGAGGGGCACTGCTATCAGATGATGCAGGCGCGGCCCAGCAAGGAACCGTTGCAATATACCGCCCTTGAAGCGTTGATGGGGCCTTGCTTGCTTCAGGCTGGGGCAGAGCCAACGTTTGTGCGCTACTGGCAATTCAAATTAGCGCAACGGCAGAAATTGGTGCGTCAACTGCAACAGGCGCAAACTTTGCCGCTGGAGAAATTGGCGGCCTTGCAACGTGAGATCACCTTGATCGAAGCCGGACTCGCACAAGTCCAATCGCTAAAATAATTTTTTATCTTTTTATCAAGGAGGGCACCGATGAGTACACCAACTGTGCAACAATTGATCACTGCAATGGAACGATTAGCGCCACCGGCCTATGCGGAACCGCATGACCCGGTGGGATTGCAGTTAGGACGGCGGGAGCAAGCGGTCCACAAGGTGATGGTCACGTTAGACGTGCGGCCCGAAGTTGTGGCTGAGGCGGTGTCGGCCCAGGTCGATTTGATCATTGCCCATCACCCAATGATGTTCCATCCCGCGATCAACTTAGATCTGGCGGATCCGCAAAACGCCATGTACGCCACGTTATTGCAACATGACATCAGTGTTTTTGCGGCGCATACAAATCTTGATGAGGTCAGTGGCGGCATGAACACGTGGCTGGCCGAAGTGCTGGGTTTGACTGAGTTGCGGTCGTTCAATCCGCGTCCGAAAGCCGAGCCGCAATTGGCGGCGTATTTGGGCGTGGTCGGGCGTTTGCCGCAAACGCAAACCGTCCGTGAGTTGGCGGTGACTTGCAAAAGCAAATTTCAGGTCGCTGGGTTACGCTTGATCACGCACCAGCCCGACCAATTGGTGGAGCAGGTGGCGATCATTGGTGGTGACGGTGGTAAGTTTTATCCGGCAGTGGCTGGGACCGGCGCGCAAGTGTTGATCACAGGTGATGTTTACTATCATACCGCCCATGATATGTTGGCCCATGGTTTATCGGTGATCGATCCCGGCCATCACATCGAAGCGGTCATCAAGACCAAACTGCCGCCGCTGATCAACCAGTGGGCCCAGGCCAACAACTGGCAACTCAGCGTGTGTTCGTCCCAACTGAGCACCGATCCGTTTCAATTTATTTAGCAGAGTGTGAGCCACCCCCGTTAGCTTCCGAGCATTAGTCTAGTCAGGATTTTGGAGCGGTCCATGCCTCCAGAAAACTGACGTAGCTAAGTGGAAGAAGTTGGGCAAGCGGATACTTTAAGGCGCAGCGGTCTGCACCAGAAAACACATTTATAAAATTTGGAGGTCTTACCATGACAAAATATCAACAGCTACTCCCTTTATTCCTTAGTTACGTGAAAGAAAATACCCGCTCGGACGAAAATTCTACGACAATTCCTTCAACGGAACGTCAAGTCATTTTTCTAAACAAGTTGGTCCAGCAATTAAAGGATCTGGGCTTGGCGGAAGTAAAGTATAACGAAACTAATGGCTACGTGACCGCGCTTTTGCCAAGTAACCAAGCCAAAAAAGTGCCAACGATCGGATTTTTGGCCCATGTGGATACCGCTGATTTCAACGCGGAAGGGATTTCCCCGCAAATCGTTGAGAATTATGACGGTCAAGCCATTATTCCGCTTGATGCGGCTGGTAACTATGTCTTGGATCCAGCGGAATTTCCGGCGCTGACCCATTATGCGGGGCATACTTTGATCACCACCGATGGCAGTACGCTGCTTGGTTCCGATGACAAATCAGGGGTGGCCGAGATTATGACCGCGCTGGCGTATTTGTTGGCCCATCCGGAAATCAAGCACGGTGATTTGAAGGTTGGTTTTGGCCCTGACGAAGAAATCGGGACCGGCGCCGATAAGTTTGATGTGGCTGATTTTAACGCTGATTTCGCTTATACCGTTGATGGCGGTCCCGAAGGTCAGTTGGAATACGAGACGTTTAGCGCCGCGGCCTTAGAAGTTACCATCGCCGGCAAAAACGTGCACCCTAGCACGGCCAAGGGGATCATGGTCAACGCCTTACAACTGGGAATCGATTTCCAAAACGCTTTACCAGCGGCGGAAGTCCCAGAAAAAACGGATGGTCGCGAAGGCTTTTTCCATCTGTTGAGCTTCAATGGGACCGTTGATGAAGCGAAAATGTCTTATATCATTCGGGATTTTGAACGCGATGGTTTGGCGCGACGCAAGGCTTTGGTGGAAACGATCGCGGCGAAATTGAACGAGCCATTTACCCAACCGCGCGTTCAAGTGAAGATGTATGATCAATATTACAACATGGTCGAAGTGATGAAGGACCATATGGACGTGGTTGAATTGGCGGAGCGGGCCATGGTCGCCCTAGGAATCACCCCCGATGAAGAACCTGTTCGCGGCGGCACCGATGGCTCCAAAATCTCCTTCATGGGCTTGCCAACGCCGAACTTATTCGCAGGCGGCGAGAATATGCACGGCCGTTACGAATTCGTTTCGTTGCAAGTGATGGAAAAAGCGGTGGACGTGATCTTGAAGATCAGTGAATTGAATGCCCAATAAGCAAAGATTAAATTCATCTGATTTTTTATGGCCGGAAAACACGATCAATGGCGCTACGAAGGTTTATGGGTTGTTGGCGCACCCGGCCCAGCATAGTTTGTCACCCTTGTTACACAACCAAGGTTTTGCGGCCAATCAAATCAATGCAGTTTATTTGGCTTTCGACAGTGGTGGTCATGATGGTGCTGCCTTGACGACTAGTCTGCGCACCTTGGATCTTGCAGGCTGCAATCTTTCTTTGCCTGATAAAGAAACGGTTTTGCCTTTTTTAGATGAATTGACACCAGATGCTCGCTTGATCGGCGCTGTCAATACAGTTAAAAATAATAACGGTTACCTGATCGGTAGTAATACGGATGGACGCGGCTTTGTCCAAGGACTGGTCACAGCAGGCATTGATCTGCACAATAGTCGGGTGGTATTACTAGGCGCCGGTGCCGCAGCACGAGCGATCTTAGTGGCTTTGGCGCAAGCAGAAACTCAGCAGCTCCAAGTTTTCCAACGGCGGACGAGTGTTCATTTCGTCCAGCTACAACAATTACTAGATGCACTGGGACAAGCCGTGATCACTGCTCGCGATTGGTCAGAATTGGCGCAGGTCGATTGGCAACAAGTCGATTTAGTGATCAACGCCACGAATCTTGGTTTCGGTGACCATCAAGGAGCAAGTCCATTGGCACTGAGCCAATTGCAGCAACTTCCGACCACTGCCAGTGTTTGGGATGTGATCTACCAGCCGCGGCAAAGTGAATTGTTGCGTTTGGCGCAGAGTTGCGGTCTGGCGACCCATAATGGTTTGGCGATGTTGCTGTATCAGGCTGATTTAGCGTTTCAGATTTGGACAGGTCAACATCTGCCGCTCAGACAGCTCCAGAATTATTTAAAAATAAAGTGAGGTTTTATTTTGATCATTCAATTTAAACAGCCAGTTAATCAAGCAATCATGCAAGAGATCTTGCGTAAGTTGAAAGAAGCGCATTATCATGGGATCTTGGTCAAACATCATTTGGTGATCTTTGATGTGGATCATTTGGATCTTAATCAGCGCGAGCAGGCAGCAGTCGCTCAGGTGATCACCAAGCAACCTCGCTATGTTCTTGGTAGCCGCGTTTTTCAGCCGGAGGACACGATCATTCGGACTGCCCATAATCAAATCGGCGGCGCTAATTTCACGGTCATGGCTGGTCCATGTTCAGTCGAGAATCAAGCAATGATCACTGAATTGGCTGCCAAAGTCAAAACAGCAGGCGCGACCGTCATTCGTGGCGGGGCGTTCAAGCCACGGACGTCACCCTATGATTTTCAAGGTCTAGGTGAGACTGGCTTACGCTATTTGCGCGCGGCCGCTGATGAACAAGGACTTGATGTGATCACCGAGGTCATGTCCGAAGCAGAGATCGGGATCGCGGCGCCTTATACCGATATTTTTCAGATCGGCGCGCGTAATATGCAGAATTTTGATCTCTTGAAGGCAGTGGGCAAAGCTGGCAAACCAGTGGCGCTCAAGCGTGGCCTGGCAGCAACGATCGATGAGATGCTGAACGCCGCAGAATACATCGCCGCTCAAGGTAACTTACAGATCATCTTGGTCGAGCGCGGCATTCGCTCGTTTGACAGTACTTATACACGAAATGTTTTAGACGTGGGGGCAATCGCAGTTTTACGCAAGTTGAGTCACTATCCTGTGATCGTGGATCCTAGTCACGCCTCAGGGCACGCTGATTTGGTCGCGTCTTTGGCAAAAGCGGGAGTGGCGGCAGGTGCTCAAGGCATGTTGGTCGAAGTGCACCAAGATCCGGCTAAAGCTTTATCTGACGCGGCCCAACAATTGACCCCAGCAGCGTTTGCACCGCTTGTTCAACAAGTTCAACAGATCCATGCTTTGGTGCAAGAACCAATGCAAGGACCAGCAAACTCAACTTCTGTTATGAAAAAAAATGTTGAAGCTCATGACTGAACATATTGCAACCAGTGAGCGCCGTGATGATAAACCACAACGATGGACGCTAGCATTGGCGGATAAAACGACCCAGGTCATCTCAGGCAAAGGGGCGCGGCAATACTTGCTTTCATTTTTGAAAACGACCGCGGCGCAAAAGCTGTTGGTTTTAAGCGACGACAATGTGGCGCCGCTTTATTTGCGTTCCCTGACCAGCCAATTACAAGCGGCCAACTATCAAGTGGTGACGAAAGTCGTTCCTGCTGGTGAGGCAACTAAGAATCTCCAACAGGTCAACACACTTTACGACCTGTTATTACAAAAGAAGTTCTCTCGCCGTGATATTTTGTTAGCTTTGGGCGGTGGGGTGATTGGAGACCTTGGGGCGTTTGTGGCAAGTACCTATATGCGGGGGATGGCTTTGATCCAAGTTCCAACGACAGTCGTGGCGCAGGGAGACAGTAGCCTAGGCGGTAAAACTGCTGTTGATCTTGCGATGACAAAAAATTTGATCGGTAGTTTTTATCCGGCTCAAGCTGTTTTCAGCGATCCAGAATTTCTTGTCAGTTTGCCGCCCCGCGAGTTGAGTAGTGGCTTGGCAGAAATGATCAAATGTTTGCTGATCAGTCCTGACCAGCCCACTGCGCGCAACTTGTTGGCTGGGCTTCCGACAGATTTTTTACAAACACGAGTTGGTCTGGCGTCATTAGTGGCCCAAGGTGCGCGTGTCAAATCAGACTTGGTCCAGCGTGATTTCTATGACTTTAAGGAACGCCGTTATTTGAATTTTGGTCATACGGTCGGCCATGCCGTTGAGGCGCTGGCTGCAGGACGATTACGTCATGGCGAGGCTGTCAGTATTGGGATGGTCGCGATTTTGCAAGCTTTAGTGACGCATCAGTTGATCCCGGCGCAGTTGTTGTTGCTGGTAACCACGAAACTAAAAGCTTTAAGATTGCCCACAACAATCCCGGCGACGATGACCAGTCAACAGCTGCTGGCTAAGATTGCTTTAGACAAGAAGGTCGCGGCCGGGCAGGTCGAACTGGTCTTGCTCCATGATTGGGGGCAGCCTTATTTACAAAAAATACCGTTAACAAAGCTAGCAACTTGGCTGGGGTGGTCAACATGTTGAGTTATGTCACAGCTGGTGAGTCTCACGGTCCCTATTTATCGGCGATCATTAGTGGTTTTCCAGCCAATGTATCGTTAAGTCAAACAACCTTATTGGCTGATCTGGCCCAACGGCAAAAGGGTTATGGTCGCGGTGGTCGGATGCAGATCGAGACAGATCAAGTGCAGATCACCAGTGGTGTTCGCTTCGGTCAAACTTTAGGCGGGCCGATCGGGTTGCTTTTACCTAACCAGGACTTCGCGAATTGGCAAGAGATCATGTCTGTTTGGCCCACGGCTTCCAATAATGCCAGCGGTCAGTTAAGCTCAGCGGCGCGACGGAAACGAACAGTGACCCAACCCCGCCCAGGTCATGCCGATCTAAGCGGTGCGCTAAAGTATGGGCAGCAACAAGATCTGCGTAATGTTTTGGAACGCGCCAGTGCCCGTGAGACTGCGATGCGGGTGGCAGTCGGCAGCCTTTGCCGCCAATTTTTGCAACGATTCGGGATCGAGGTCTTGGGCTGGGTCAGCGCGATCGGGACTGCAACGATCCCTTCATCTGTTCAAAAGACGGCCAGTGGGGCGCAAACTCTACCAGAATTTGCCAAATGGCAGGACCGAGTCAGCCGTGATCCGGTGCGCACGTTGAATGACCAGGCCATGCAGGCAATGTGTCAAGAGATCGATCGTGCCCAGGCCGAAGGAACAACATTAGGTGGGCAGATCAGGGTAGTCGTTTTGGGTCTACCGATCGGACTGGGCTCTTATGTTTCCGCCACAGACAAATTGGATGGTCGTTTAGCGCAAGCATTACTGAGCATCAATGCCATCAAAGGAATCAGTTTTGGCTCCGGCTTTGAGCTGGGTCAGCAATGGGGCCGAGCAACACTGGATCCGATCGTTGCCACGACAGCAGGTTTTTCACGAACCAGCAATCATCAAGGCGGGTTGGAAGGTGGTATGACCAATGGCCAACCATTGGTGATCGATCTGGTAATGAAGCCGATCCCGACACAACCGCAAGGCGCACCGACAGTGGATCTACGCACCATGACCGCCAGTCGGGCAACAGTGCAGCGTTCTGATGTGACCGCCGTTCCCGCAGCTTCCGTGATTGCTCAAAATATGACCGCGATCGTTTTGATGCAGGCCTTTTGCGACATGTTTGGCGGCGATGAATTTGGGCGGATCAAGGCAGCTTATCAGTATTATTTGGATACGATCAAAACAGATTTTTTTGAAAAATAAGGCTTGCTCTATCAAAGCCTTGCTGAGATAAGATAGTTTTTTGCCGGCTATCACTGTCTTGTGACTTGATACTGGCAACTGTTTTTGGAATCACGAAAGGAAGCGATCTTGTGACAACGCTGACGACCCTTTTTGCGACTGGATTTGATCCGACGACCAGCGCTGGACTGACCGGCACCTATCAGACACCCGGTGATAAAAGTATTTCCCATCGCGCGTTATTGTTAGGCGCTTTAGCTCAGGGTACTACGGTGATCAATGGGTTATTGCCTGCTGGCGATATTCTTTCAACCCGGCAAGCGTTACAAACTTTGGGGATCACCATCAAAACTAAGGGCGCAGTCACTGAAGTGAGCGGTCAAGGCGGCTGGCGATTTCAACCTGTTCAAGAAAAAATCGAGCTTGATCTTGGTAATTCTGGGACGACAACGCGCCTCTTGCTGGGCTTACTGGCCCGTCAGCGTTTTACGAGTCATTTACGGGGCGATATCAGTCTCTCTCAACGGCCTTTAGCCGATATTATCGAACCTTTAAGTGAGATGGGGGCCAAATTCCAAACAGTGACAGCAACGTTACCCTTATCGATCGCACCAAATCAGTGGCTCAATGGTCTGCGCTATCGTTTGCCTGTCGCTAGTGCGCAATTGAAAAGCGCGTTGATCTTGGCGGCGCTGCAGGCGGATCAACCTAGTGTATTCTGGGAATTAGCACCGACTCGTGATCATACTGAACGTCTTTTGCGCTTATTTGGTGCTCAAGTGCTGACGAATGCCGGTAAGATCCAGGTTACCCCCCAGAGGCGGCCTTTACAGGCCCAAAAGTTAACGATCCCTGGTGATCCTTCTAGCGCGGCATTTATGATCTGTGCCGCGTTGTTGCGGCCCAATAGTGAATTAACGATCGCCAATCACAGTCTAAACCCAACCAGAACAGGGTTGTTGCGACTGTTGCAAGATCTTGGCGCGCCGATCACGATTTTACCAGCAAGTCAAACCGGAACGGTTGAACCAGCCGCAGATATTTTAGTCAAAACTTGGTCACGACCTTCTGGTACGATCAGGATCGACCAACACAATCTTGGCGGCCTGATCGATGAAGTTCCTTTGTTGGCATTACTGGCGACCCAATTGCCGGGAACCTCAGTCATCACCGACGCGGAGACTTTACGGCATAAAGAAACAGATCGGTTAGCGGTGATTTCTGAGCAATTACGTTTGTTTGGCGGCCAGATCGACGAACAGCCAGCGGGATTGATCATTCATGGTGGCTCGGCGCTCCAAGTACCGACTGTTGCTGACCTAGATAGTCATGGTGATCACCGGATCGCGATGATGCTGGTCATTGCCGAATTATTAGTCAAAGCCAAACTACCGATCCGTGGCTTGAATAGCATCGCTATTTCTAATCCCACTTTTTTGACCGATCTAGTGCGCGCGTTAGCAGGTGGCCGATCATGACTTTGATCTTGATTGGTTTTATGGGTGTTGGTAAAAGCACAGTGGCCCATGCTTTGGCCCAACGCTATCAATTGTCAGCTGTTGATTTGGATCAGGTCATCAGCCAAACTTACGGGCCGATCGAAAAGATTTTTGACCGTGCTGGTGAAGCCGAGTTTCGTCGATTGGAATACCAGACCTTAGCTCGCTGCCTACAAGGACAAGGATCTCCTGATGTGCTCGCATTAGGCGGTGGTATCGTTGAAACGCCGGCCAGCCAGCAACTTTTACGGAGACAAGCTCAAGTTCTTTGGCTAAACGGCAGCTTTGAGTTATCTTGGCAACGGATCGATCATGCCGCTGGTCGTCCCCTGGTCGCGACCCTGACGCGCAATGGTCTACTTCAACGCTTTGAGCAGCGCCAGCAACTTTACGCGGATGTGGCGACTGATCAGTTGGCCTTAAATGAACCCGTTCCACCGCCGGCAGAATTGGCCGCTACGATCTATCAACATTTCTTTGACCTAAGCTAACGCGAGCTAATCTCAGCGTATCAAAAACCACCAAAAATCACATTGGATTTTGGTGGTTTTTTGATTACTCAGCGCTGTGTCTTAGTTGAATGAGCAAGTGCTATTTCCGAACGTTTATTCAAACAAGGTTCTGAGCTGGTGTTTTCGCTAAGCTCTAGGCGCCAATTGGACTTCAAAATGTTTATAAATTAGGATCCACTTTAAAGTTCAAGGGCGAACGGGCGGTCTGTTTAGTGATCAACGTGCTGATCAACTTTTGGTAAGCACTAAGCGCGATCTTGGCCACTTGAGCATTGCTTTGATCGAGCGCAGCCTGGCGCTGAACACCGGCCAGTGCAGCGATTTTTGCATCGGCCAAGGCCAATTGCCGCCATAAGTCCTGGGTGGTTTGGGTTTGCGTGCCACTGAGATCGCGAGCGTAAGCTTGAGGGGCGCGATCGACCAAAACGCCAGCCTGCTTGAAGATCCAATAGGCCGAGGTCGGGGTATAATTTTCTCGTCCGCGCTGATACATTTGTGGTACTTTCGCGCCTTGACTGTAGAAAGGCACAAAAACACTTTGTGCGGTCACACCCATTGCCAGCCAATGGATCCCAACTAACTCTGGTGTCGCTGTGGACCGTAATTGTAACAAATGGGATTCTTGGGTGGTGGCGACACTGATCGGGCGAAAACGTTTGGCCACTGGTTGATTCCCCATTAAATCATAAGGGGTGTCCTGAAAATGATCACCTAAAACACGTGCCGCGGCCGCGATCGTGATCGGATAATCCGGTTGACGCAAAAAAGGTAATTCGTGATCTTGAGGCGTTTGCTCGCAGGATGGTGTTAATAAACGTTGGCCACTCCAGACTCGGGGCGTATTATAAGTCAGATCCGAGTCATCATTGGTACCAAAGATCCGCCGAAAATTGAATGGTCGTGTGGCGGGCCACAGGTTATTTTTAGTCACGAAATCTTCTAAATGGGGTGCCCAGATGAAATTATCTGGATCGGTAAAATCAATGGTTTGGATCGAGATCTGATTGGCGACGACTGCATATGCATCATCGGGGATCCGTTGGGCGACCCATTGATGACCGGAAGCGACTTCAAAATACCAAGCTTCATTTTGGTCGGCGAACAAAATGCCGTTGGCTTCAGCGCTACCATGTTCATTGATGATCGCTCCTAAACGTTGGACGCCAGCCCGCGCGGTTTTGACGTAGGGGAGCACGACGGTCACGATGGCTTCTTCCAATATGCCGGTTCCAGTTTTGAAGGGATCATGGGCCAAAACCCGTTCATTCCCATAAGCGCTCTCGGTCGCACTGACTGCGACATGATACTCATTGATCCCATCTTCGGCGAAGATCCCATAACGATCTGTCCATTCTGGCGTGGCCGAATGTTGAAAAATCAGCTCTGGTAGCTCCAGCTCAAATTTGTTCGCCCGTGAGCGAAAGTGATTACCTGTGACCTTTTGGCGGGGATTGAATTGAAGATGCTTCGGCCAAGCCGTTTGACTATCTTCATTGCGCCCGATGATCACTGAGCCATCGTTGCTGGCGTTTTTACCGATCAGGATCGAGGTGCAAGAACTTCTCTGAATTTTTGGTTGCATTTTTAGCGCTCCTTGTTCATGATAAAGGCAGACCTAATTCCAATTAAGGAGGGAAAAAGATGCCTTTAGTTCATATTGATTTGATTGCTGGCCGTAGTGAAGACCAGTTAAAAGCTTTGGTTGCCGAGGTAACAGCGGCAGTGGTCAAGAATACCGGCGCGCCGGCGGAACATGTCCATGTCGTTTTGAATGAAATGCAGCCGAACCGTTACGCGGACGGCGGCGTTTTGCGCAGTGAGCAGTAGCAATAATGATCAATGAAAAAACAGAGTCGCAAGCACGCCAAGAATGGGCGTCGCGACTCTGTTTTTTAAACCGCGAGATATTTGGTCAAATAATCGGCCAACCCATCTTCGTTATTGGGTAGGGTAGTCACATCATTGGCTACCGCTTTGACCTCAGGCACGCCATTCGCCATCGCCACACCCCAGCCAACGTGGGTCAACATCTCTAGATCATTGACTTCATCACCAAAAGCAATGATATCCTTATTGTCGATCTCAAAATAATCGGCTAAATATTGCACGCCACGATATTTATTGATGCCCTTTTCCACGATCTCTAACGCATTGATCGCACCGCCCCAACTGTTCATTTCAATATTCGGATACTTCGCATATAAGGTCTCACGAATGAATTCTTGATCTTTATTGTCAACGAAGATCGTCAACGAAGTGGGGTCTGCTCGTAAATTACGTTCATTCAACACCTGGTCCGGCGACAATGCTTTGGGGAAAAAACCAATGTCTAAGTTTGAGACCCGATCCGCATAAACAAAATTTTTGCCTTCTGCGGCGATCATTTCGATTGGTAGATCCTGTTTCAATTTCAAAACATCAAAAACCAGATCACGAGGGATCGCGGATGAATATTCACCGGCCCAAGAATGTTCGGGAATATGGATCAGGCCACCATTGAAATTGACCATCGGCCCCTGGAGACCCAATTGATGATAATAATTCTCACTGATTCGATTAGGTCGACCAGTGGCGATCGCCACCATGTGGCCTTGCGCCGCGGCTTGATGTAAGGCCGCGATCGTTTTCGCCGTGATCTTTGACTCATTGTTCAAGGTCGTGCCGTCTAGATCTAAGGCAATTAATTTCTTTGTCATAATACGTTCGTTACTCCTCTATCTCGATATTTCTTTTTTTAAGTGGAACTTTTTAATTATTCTCAGTTTTTCATACAATAAATAGGTATGTTGCTTTATTTTAGCAAAAAATCACGTATAAATAAAGCAAATAATTCAGGAATACCGCTTCGTTTTGGCCTTGTTCATGTCAAAATCAGGTTTGCGCTGCTGAGCTGATGACGATCCATTTCAGACTTGCCCGAATGAAGTGATCCTGCAATTCTGATTTCTGTAGTTACCGGCCGTGATTTAAATCAGGCAAATACAGCCGCTCAATCATGATCACTAGGATCATTGCAATCGAAATAACAGATCAGCAGATCGGCCCCAGGTGTTCGCCGCCGTGGTATCACCCTATAATTGTCAATTGCGCTTTTTCCAGGGAATCAGTATAATGGCGATGAGGAGTGATAACCGTGGAACAAGCAGAAGTAATGCAAGAAAAAATTCTTGGTGCCCTTGAAACAGTCATCGATCCCGAACTGGGCATCGACATTGTTAATCTCGGTCTGGTTTATGAAGTCGAACTTGATGATGACGGTTTGTGTACGATCAAAATGACTTTGACGACGATGGGTTGTCCTTTGACCGACTATTTATCAGATTCGATCAATACCGCCGTGATGAAATTGCCTGAAGTCGAGGATGTGGAGATCGATTTGGTTTGGTATCCTCAATGGAACCCAGAAATGATGAGTCGTTATGCGCGTATCTCATTAGGTATCGGCTAAAGACAGGATAAGGAGTTGATCAAATGGCTCAACCTAAACTGTATCGGATGGCATTCGCTCGTATCTACCCACTTTATTTACAGAAAGTAACTAAAAAAGGGCGGAAACAAGTAGAATTGGATCAGGTGATCACTTGGTTGACGGGCTATTCTGCCGACCAGATCCAAGCACAGGTCAGCGCCCAAGTCGACCTCTATACTTTTTTTGCAGAGGCGCCAGCCTTTAATCCAAAGGCTAGTTTGATCACGGGCAAGGTCTGTGGCGTTCAAGTCGAAACGATCGCGGAACCTTTGCTCCAGAAGATCCGCTATTTGGATAAGCTAGTCGATGAATTGGCTCGTGGTCGGACAATGGCTAAGATTTTACGTCAATAAAAATGACTGAGTTCGACATCACAAAAAAAGACCGCCAAAGCGGCCTTCACTGTTAAAACTGATCACGCTACTTTTTGCTAGCGAAATAAGCAGTCAGTCTTTTAGCTTCGTCATCAGTGGGCTCGCTTTCACCTGCTTTGATTTGGTGGATTTTTTCCACCGTGAAGTGACTTTCAAACGCGATCTGCGTGTCAGTCAATTCTTTTTGTTTCTGAAAATCGATCAAAGCTTGTCCGATAGTTGATAATGCCATACCGTCATACCTCCTTAATGGTCAGTCGGAATTGGACTCGACTTAATTTTAGCATTAAATCCGAGAGATACAAAATAAAATGTAGGTGAAGAATATGTCAAATCAAGATTTAGCAAATTTTCCCACAGGTGAGTTTGCTGCTTTTTCGACCACTAAGATGGCCAACTTCCTACCGTACAATAGGAATACAACGTTAGCAATGGTCAAAGCCTTCTTTGGCGGCGATTATGGAAAAAAAGCCGATGTGATCAACGATCGCTTGGTCGTTCTTGGTAGCGAAGGATGGGCGCCAGTCGATTATGGCAAGATCATCGCTCGGTTCGTCAATAAGAAATATAAAATCATTGATGTGGATTATTACCAACGTAATTTCAACGCGCCAATCATCGATGAACAGGGGCAAGGTATTCACTAAAGTCAGTGATGTTTGCGCCTAACAATCTAATAAAAGCATCTTACCCTTGTCGTGGCCAGTGGCGACGCTGGGGGTAAGATGCTTTTTTAGCTTGACTTGGTTTAAGTGAAAAGAACGGTCACAGATTTTCTGATAATTGTGTGACGATTTCTTCAGCTGGGACTTGCGGCAAAGTTGGTAATGTTTTTGCCTTTAGATGGGTCAGCACTCGGGGCACTTTCAGATCAACGATCTGCCGCAGGATCTGAACTGCCTCAAAATCAGTTTTACCGTCTTGACGATTTGTGATCCCGCGCAGGATAGCTTCTGGAGTCTGGAAAGGATCCGCCAAGCTCAAAACGATCGCGTTTTTAAGTTGATGAGCTTGAACGAACGCGCTGGCCTGAGCTGCGGTCACACCAAGGGTCAATTGATCTTGAGTTTGCCCGCGGCGGATCTCACGCAAGATCGCAGGTTCAGCAACGACTTCGATTTGAAGCCAATCTTGCCAAGTTGCGCTCAATTGGGCCCAAGTGGCTGTCAGGTCACGTGCTTGACCATCAAAACTTGCAGCCAGGCGCAGGAGATTTTTCAGTGTCGCCCAAGGTAAGGCTGCCTGCTCACCTTGTTGATATTGGGCCAAGAGGTGATCATCGGTTAGGGTAACAAAGAGCCGCTTGATCGGCGCGCCCAATAATTGGGCGTAGCGCGCCGCGATGATATTGCTAAAATCAGTGGTCGCCGTCACGATCGTCAAGTCTTGGTCTGGAGCCTGTTGAGCAATCAAGAAATAATCAAGGATCTGTGGCAAGATCACGGCTAATTGACCACCATCGACGGGGACATAATAACGTTGCTCCGCCTTTACTGTTTCTTGTAAATGTGCTCGCTCTTGTTGCCAGCCGGCCAGAGTCACCAAGTCTTCAGTTTGATCAACACTAAGCGGAGCTACGTCATCAAGTAGGGCAGTCGCCAGAAATTGTTTCTGAACGAGTGGCGCTAGTCGACTGAGATCAGCAAAACCGGTCAGATGATTTCCTGGTAGTAGTTTTTCCGCCAACGCGATCAACAACGCTGGGTCATGGGCCACTAAACTTAATGGGGTCTCCGATTTGGCCAAGTCCTGAACTAAAGCAGTCGACCAATCTGCAGCCGTCATCGTCGGGCCGGCGCCTAATTCAGAAAAACGTGTTCCCAATGAGCCACGCGCTGGTGTCAAGGCGAGGGGCGCTTTCTTGCCCCAAGTGGTTTGGAGCGCTTGAGCCGCTAATTCTGTTGCTGCTACCAACGATGCCTGCGGGCACAACTCCTCAATGATCGCCCCTAAGATCTCAGCTGCAGGCGCATCGGCCCACGCCAAGGTCAATGGTTCTAAACCAGTAGGGAGCACGACCCGTGATTCTTCTCGATCCGCTTGCCAAGCTGCTTCTGTCGATAATGGCGCTAGATCGTCCGCATATTTATAAGTAACCGTCATTTGATCTCATCCTTTTTGTATCCGTTTTATAACACCACTTCTATTTTAGCGTAGTTTTGTGAAAAGACCAGCAGTTCTCCGAAAAAGTTCCCAAAATTGAGCGAGCCTGGACTATTTTGAATCGAGGTTTTGCGCTTGTCGACCTAGCATTCAAAAAAATCTTTTTTTAAGGTATAATGAGTTTCAGGAAAGTATGATGTTCGACCGAGATTTTATTGATCAAATCGATCGCTGCAAATACAGCGGAGCAAATCAGGTTGGATCTGATCCTTAAGGAGGAACAACAGTTGGATTATCTCGAAAACGTGACGAAATTGGCGCAGCGGTATGCCGCCGTCTTGTCGATCCAGCTGCAATTGGCGGAGATCCAACGTTGTTGTCAGGAATTGGAAAAAGGCCGACTATTATCGCGACCATTACCGCCATTGCAATTGACTGATGATGATTGGTGGCAAATGGTAGCGAGCGCAGAGGGTTCCGGCCGTGATAGCGTCGCTTGCCAACGTGATTTTCTGACTTTGGATCATTTGTTACATAACTTTAGAAAATATTTACAATATCACTTTGGTCAATGGACTTTGATCTCTGAACAAGCGTTAGCGATCTGGACCCACCTTTTACCGGGGCGACGTTATTTAGAACTGATGGCTGGCAATGGTCGGTTGGCACGATCATTGGCAGGATTGGGGCAGTCGGTGATCGCCACAGACAGTTTTGCTTGGCGGACTGAGAATAAAACCGGGCGCCAGACTTACTATCCTGTGGAAGCCTTAGCCGCACCAGCCGCGCTTCATAAATATGCCACGCAAGTCGATATCGTGGTATTATCGTGGAGTCCTAACAACGATCCACTGGACTGGCTGCTTTTTCAGCAGCTCCAGCAGCTCCCGGCGTCACAACGTCCTGATTTATTGGTGATCGGCGAGCCCTTTGGTGTTACCAATAGTTTGACTTTTTGGCAATTCGCGCGCCGGCGTTTTTCGGCGCCAGCCCAACTGATCTCACGTTATTTGCCTATGACCAGCGATGGTGTTCATGAACAAGTTTTGTTATTTTAATTTCTAAAAATTGGAGCCTATCAATGAAACGACGAATGTTCCTCGATATTTTATTGTTGATTTTAACGATTTTGCTGGTGATTTGTTTTCAGCAAGATGAACAACGTAATAGCCAAAGTCGCCTTGATCGTAATGGCCTTTCTGAAAACAGTCTGATCATTACTGGTGGCAAAAAAATAGCGATAGCCCCGGTGATCAAAGAACTAGCGGCCAGCGATCTGACTGATTTTCAATTGCAATTGGTCGATAAAGATGATCCTAACTTTTCTTATGTTTACGCGAAGGGAACATCAGGTGAGAGTTTACCGACGACTTCCGGCCGTATTTTTAATAGTAATGATTTTCAGTCCGAGGTGCCCTTTGTCTTACTGGGCAAGGATCGTACCCAAGAGGCTTATCGACCACAATCTCAACAGTACTTCCTGAGCAATGATCGTTATCTTGCGGTGATCGGAGTGACTGGCGCCAGTGGCAATTACGCGATCAATGATCATATCTTCATTTCGCTTTCTCCGCAACAAAGTGACCAGAATCTCCTGACCAATGGTTTTCGGATCATTTACGATCCGACCGAGCCGAATAGTGCGGATACCCGACGGATCATTGATTTTTTTGATGCCAAGAAAGCAACTCGCTTAGTCGACACATCAACGGTGAAGCGGGAACGACAAGGATGGTTCCAGCGTTCCGGGATCTTGCTGACCCAAAGTATTTTGATTTTCACAGTGATGACCACGGTAACTTGGATCTTGATCTATTTGATTGTTTTGGCCGGGCGTAATTTTGCCCTAGGGAGTTTTCTGAAAAATCAACTGCGTCTAAAATTATTAGGTCAGACCGCCTTACATTTACTCGTCACGACTGGTCTAGGCGCCTTTATTGGTTTGCGTTTCTTTAACGTCAGTCATGGCTGGATCATTGTTGGTCTGTTGCTTATGTTTGATTTGATCGCATTATTGATCACTTTTCTATACTTGACTTATTCTCGCAATTATCCCCGCCTGAAACGCGCTGTCAAACAATTGACTGAGGAGGAAAAATAGGTTGCCATCATTGTCACTACCTAACGCTTTTCGTGAAAAATATCGTTGTTTACTAGGTCCAGTCGAAGGCACGGCGTTTCTTGCCAGTTTCGACCAGCCTGCTGTCAAAGGGTTCCGCTTCAATCCCAAGAAAATGACCACACGTTCGCCGGAGATCGTCGACCTAAAAGCTAAGGCAACTGCGATTCCTTGGAGTCTGCTAGGTTATTATGGACAGGTCAAGGGGACAGCGATCGCACAGACTTCTGGCGCGATCTATAGCCAAGAACCTAGTGCTCAGGCGGTGGCCGCTTTTGCTGACCCGCGGCCAGGTAGTCGGGTCCTTGATCTTTGTGCGGCTCCCGGGGGTAAAACCACCCAGCTGGCCGGGATCTTAGGCGAAACTGGGTTATTGGTCGCCAATGAGATCGATCGGCAACGTGCTAAGATCCTTTCTGAAAATGTTGAACGTTTCGGTTATAGCAATGTGGTCGTTACCAATCATGAACCGCAACGTTTGGCGCAGCTTTTCCCTAATTTTTTTGACATGATCGTCGTCGATGCGCCTTGCTCAGGTGAGGGGATGTTTCGCAAGGACCCTGATGCGATCCAATATTGGCAGGCCGATTATCCCTTGGCCTGTCAGCAACGACAACGTCAGATCTTGACCGAGGCTCTTAAAATGTTGGCGCCTGAGGGCACGCTAGTCTATTCCACTTGTACCTTTGCTCCGGAAGAAGACGAGGAAAATATCGCTTGGCTTTTGACGAAGGAACCAACAATGCGCTTGGTCGCGCCTAATAGTGCTACCTGGGCTCAAGTGGATCGAGGTCGCCCAGAATGGGGCCAAGATCGACCGGAAATGACACAGACTTTACGTTTTTGGCCCCAGCATTTACGCGGTGAAGGTCATTTTTTGGCCAAGTTACAGCGGACTATGCCTGCTCCAGCAATCAAGAGTCAGGTAGTTAAGCGGACGGACACCCCACTGACTGCACCAGAAAGGCGCCATCCTCAGCAACGGCGCCAAGAACGTTCAACGGGCTTACAACCACTCTCCAAGAATGAAGGGGCAATTTGGCTAGATTTCTGTCGTCAAAATAAAATCAGCTTACCCGACTTCTTTGAAAAGTTACAACTCCAACATGATCAACAGCAATTGTTCGCTATCCCTAAGGAACTGCCGGCCTTGTCCGGGGTCCATTATGTCCGCCGCGGCTTATGGTTAGGCGAGTTGCGCAAAAATCGTTTTGTTCCGAATCAGGCTTTAGTAATGGCCCTGCCATCAGCGGCCTTTGCCGTAACAATTGAATTGGATCAGGCTGACTATCAGCGTTTTCGCCATGGTGAAACAGTCGACTTGCCTGCAACCACCTTAGCAAAAGGCTGGTATCCCGTGGCTACGCAAGGATTGATTTTTAGCTGGGGCTATTTAGTTGGCAATACCGTCAAGAACTTCTACCCTAAAAATCTGCGCACACGCTAAACAGACCCTCGGGAGGTATTTGCGATCAATGTTAAAAACAATAATATTTTCTGCTGTAATTACATGCGTTGCCTCATGTAACTTTCTGATAACTTTCTGATAAAAAAAGATCCGTCCGCTAAACAAAAATTATTCTTAACAAGTGCTATTGCCGTCTTTCTAATTGCTTATGATTTTCTATGGCGCCTATTTTCAAACTAGTCTAGAATCGATTCTGTATGGGATGTTCTAGAACGCCACACAAAATTGCTAGATTTTAAAACTCAGATGATTGTTTTTCCAGAAAGATAATGGGCCTAGCCGTGCTTTTGCAAAATCCGAGAAAATATTTCAACTAATAAGCTTTGCCGGAAAAAATAAGCTAAGCGGCTTGATTTCAGTTTATTAAAATAGCTCAATACCATGTTTAGAAAAGGTATTGAGCTATTTCTGCTTTGAATTCTGATCAACCGATATTCTGAATGATACATCATTATATTTTCTGACACAGGGGTAATAACAGCCAATAAATTCAATCTTGCGACCGAAGACGGTTGAGCTCGCACGGATCGAGCCCCAGTTGTTGCGCAAATGATGCAAGTTCGGGACCTAAAATCAACGGGACCTGACGTAACTCGCCGACGTTATGACAACCCATTAAGGCCAGTAGACCGCGAAATTCAGCTAACCAGCGCTCAAATTCCTTGATCATCGCCATTTCATCTTGATGCAATGCTAGGTGTAAGAAATAACCGGACATACCAACGAGATCTGCGCCTAAAGCGAATGCTTTGATGGCTTCCCAAGGTGTGCGGATCCCACCACTGGCAAAAGTCAACGGTGAAAATCGCGTTAGCTTTTGATAAACTTGCCAACGTCCCAATAAACTTTCCACTGTGGAAAGACCAAAATCACTAAGGTCGGAAAGTAGGGGCTGATCGCGCCGTTCATTTTCAATGGCAATAAAATTCGTGCTACTGGCGCCGGAAAGATCGACCCCGGCCAAATGCCATTCTGCGAAAGTCGTCAGTGCTGCTGGGCTCATGCCGAAACCGACTTCTTTGGCGATCAAAGGGAGCTGCGCGCCTAATCGTGCTTGCAACGATTGGAAGTTTTCACGCCAATGAAAATCATCATCGCCTTCAGGCATCGCAAATTCTTGAGCCGCATTCAAATGGATCTGCAAAGCATCAGCGGCCAAAAGATCGACCATTTGTTCAGCGACTGCTGGTGAGTGGTTTGCGCCTAGGTTAGCGAAGACCACGCCGGTCGGGTCTTCTGCACGAACGACCGTAAAACTGGCGGCCAGTTCAGGCGCTCGTTGCAAAATACTCATCGAACCCACTGCCAGCGGCAACTCAAAATGCGCCGCCAAGTGTGCTAGTTTCTGATTGATCGGCTGCGCCGCTGCGGTGCCACCAGTCATCGCGTTGATATAAAAGGGAGCCGCGATTTCTTTCTTGAAAAGAGAGCGGGATAGATCGATCTCGGCCAAACTGACTTCGGGTAGCTCAGGATGAAGTAAGCGAACTTGTTGAAAATCCGCATGTCCTTGGGGATGAGCACGATAAAATTTCTCAGCCAGCGCGAGGTGCGCACGTTTACGTTGTTCTTGTAATCTCAAGGGGTCTGTTGAGGTCATACACTTGCTCCGGTCAATTCAAAAACGGTCAAGGGGAGGGTAGTGATCTGATGGCGATTCCAGTCAGAAATCAAGCGAGCTTGATCGACAGTCTGGTCTGTTAAAACAATGCCACAATCACCGCCACCAGCGCCTGAGGACTTCGCCGCGCCACCATGGTCTTCCGCGATCTGGCAGAGCTCAGCCAAAGCTGGCGTTTCGATCGCCACGTTTGAAAAAACGCCTAAACCCTTGATCAATTGCCGATTCAAACGGATCCCATCTTTGACCACGCTCAGTTTGGCTTCTTTGATACCCTTGATCATGGCCTCGACACAATGACGACTTGCGTTCAGGAAATCCTGATACTGTTGTTTTTCCGCAAACTTAGCGATCGTGATCCGATCGACTAAGTGGCTGGTAGAAGCCGGGGATCCGGTCCAACCGATCAATAATTCCAATTCGTGGGGGACTTTTAATAATTCGATCTTTAGGCCGGGCCAATCGCTAGCAATGATCTGCGCGAAAGAATTATTTTTTAAAACTGTTCGTAGCCAATCCTTGTCAAAGGTACTAAAAGCGATCCAACCTCCAAAAACGCTGGCGGCAATATCACCCAAGGACCCATTTCCTTGGACGTTGAAGTGGGCGATCGCCGCTAATTTGAAAATATCTAAACGGTTCAGGGGTAACTGGTAGAACTCACAAAGGGCTTTAACTGTTGCGACGGTCACGGCGGCAGAACTGCCTAAACCATATTTACGACCGCCTTGATCCTCTAATTGGCTATTGATGTTCAAATCAAAGACCCGCAGTGAGCGGCCCATTTCAAGCGCCAAAGCCTCGACGATCCGAATCGCTTCCAAAATGTAATGATACGGATTATCCCGATTATCAAATACCATGCGGTCGCCATTGCGGCGCCAATGAAAGTCAGTCTCCAAATATTGTCGCGAATTGATCGACCCTTGCTCCTGAGTTTCAACAAGTGAAACCGTGATGAAGCGGTCTAAAGCAACGATCAACGCTGGATGCCCTGGTTCCAAAACCGCGTATTCTCCGGCAATATATAATTTTCCTGGCGCCTTAACAGTAATCATTCACATACTCGACCTTTCCAA
This sequence comes from Lapidilactobacillus luobeiensis, assembly GCF_024345205.1. Lineage (GTDB taxonomy): Bacteria > Bacillota > Bacilli > Lactobacillales > Lactobacillaceae > Lapidilactobacillus > Lapidilactobacillus luobeiensis. Next base: position 176,222 of record NZ_BROC01000001.1, read on the forward strand.
ATCTCTCTATATTATTAAAATCGTTAAATTAAAAAAATCAATTTGAACACAACCGACTGCCTGACGTCGAGTCTACTTGGTTTGCTCAATATAAGTGACCCCAGGACCGGGGCCGCAAACTGTATAGCGTAATTGTGGTTCGTCTTTTTGTAACGCTTTGATCACACGCTCAGCATCTTGCCTAGCACATATTAATTTAGGGTTGGGACCGGCGTCAAGGGTTAAATAACAATTTAACCCTTTTATACGAATTGCCTGAACCAGTTCCCAGATCCGCAATGTCAGCGGCGCAAAATAAGTGAATGGTGGCACCGCACTCAAAGTGGTCGCATGCATTTGCATGGCGTTAGCCTCAGCTAAAGCGCCGATCTGGGGGATATCGCGAGCCTTGATCGCTGCGGTCATTGTTTCGATGCCTGCCTCTGCTGTATTGACCCACGCTTGATAAAACGGCGAAGTCAATACAGATTGCGCCATACCTGTGCTGGACAGGACTTTTTTCGGGCGCTGATCAACCAAAACAGCAATCACAACGATCGGGAAATCGACCCGGGGGAGTAATGATTCGGCATAGGAACTTTGGTCATCGTGCCCCGCGTGCCAAACGACAAATCCACCAGCGATCGAGCGACTAGCTGATCCCGAGCCATGACGTGCTAAAATCGAAAGTTGGCGTTGGTCTAAAGTCAAACCAGCCGCGCGGGCACCGGCTGCCGCTAATGCGGCAAAAGCTGATGCTGAAGAAGCTAACCCAGCTGAAGTCGGAACATGATTATCGGTCTCGATCCGGGCAAAATTGGTCAAATCTGCTTGTTGGCGAATCAAGGATAAAACACGAGTCACTTTAGCGCTGATCGGCTGTGCGACCCCAGCAAAGATAAATTCATCCTGCTGTTGCTGACTACGCTTAGGTAGGAACGTCACTTTTGTTTCCGTGTAGAACTGGTCTAGGGTCAGGGACAACGAACTATTCCAAGGTAACATTTGCTGAGAGTCGCGTTTACCCCAATATTTGATCAAAGCAATATTCGTATAGGCACGGGCTGTAGCCATGCTGACACTCCTTTACTGTTTGTTTGTTGAAAGATACCGTCTAAAAAAGCGCGGTCAGCAATCAAGCGGAGCGCACGATATCTAGTGTAATGGTTAGGTCTAAGAACTTAAAAATCAAAACGTAAGGCGCTCTTCACGCAGCCCTGATCGGCTGATCGGTCAAGGCATCCCGTTCGCTGATCAGCCCAGTTTCGTCAACCAAGTTTGTTTGCTGGAAAACTTGGCTTGTGCCTGTTGTGCTGCCTTGAAGGAGTTGAAATAGCCAAAAACACAACCGCCTAAACCACCACCGGTCAGTTTGGCTCCTAAAGCACCTTCAGCCAGTAACTGTTGGATCAACTGATCTAACAACGGGGTGCTCACACTTAAGCGCTGCAATGCTCGCTGATTCTCGCTCAACAGCTGACCAAATTGGTGTTGAGCGCCATCAAGGTCTGGCGCGACCAGTGCCCAATCAGTCAATAACTGCTGGATCTGAGGTGTGATCACACCGATCTGTTGCATCAATTGTTGCCACAACATTGGCTGTTTTTGGCGTAAGGCGGCTACTTTCGCGATCGCCGTGCCGGTCTGACCCGTGGCGCCGCTGTCGATGATCACCAGATAGCCAGGCAATGTCAAGGTCAAAGGTACCGGCACTTGGCCCCGACAAAAATAATAGCCCTGACTTGAACTAACGACCAGCGCGTCAAGACCACTAGGATTGCCATGCTGGATCTTCTCTTCGGCGCCGATCAGCTCAGTTTGCCTTGCTGGTGGTAATTTATCAGGAAATTGAACCGCCAATGCCGTGACGATCGCCGTCGCGATCGCCGCTGAGGAACCCATTCCACGCTCAAAGGGGATCTTGCTGGTCAATGTCACTTGGATCTTTTCAGGTAGGGGTTCAGCCGCAGTGAACAATGAAAAGAAATGTGCGAATAGTCCCTGAAGATTGGCAAGATCTGCGGGTGCTTCGACCAGATCGCCTTGGTAAAGAGCTGAGCTCAATGTCACTTGAGCGGGGCGACCAGCTTGTTGCCCACTACTGATCAATTCCGCACTGACGGTGATCGCTGGTAAAGGGATCGCGATCCCGGGAATATCATATACGACAGCGTGTTCGCCAGTCAGGATCAATTTGGCGTGGCTTTGCCCATGACTCGTTTGATTCACCGGCCAGTGATCAGATGACTGCGATGCAGGAGAAGCAATGCTCAAAAGATTCGCCTTCCTTATCTTTAGCTGATTACTCGCGCTAAAACTGCTTTAAGCGAGTTTTTCCTTTTTGATTATAACATATTGTGATAATTTGACCCAACTGGTTCAAATAACATCACTTATTTTTAAATAATCGGACCAGATCGGGCCTGATTTGAAATGTGGTTGGTTGTTGACTTGCTCAATGACCTCGATCAGGCCGATAAGTGTTGGTCCTTGCTTGTCCAAAGTGATCTGTTCAGATTTTCGAGCCAACTTGCCCTGACGTTTTTCTAAGGTGAAAATATGCTAAAATAATAGCAGAATACTCACGGAGGTGTAGGCGTGTCACTAAAAATAATTTATGGCTTGCAACAAGATGATGTGACCGGTGAAATGTATCAACAAATCGGGCATGCTTATCAACAATCACCTGAAAAACAGTTTATTTGTCTAGTTCCCAACCATATCAAGTTCAGCAGTGAAGTCCAGATCTTGCAGGCGATCGGCGCCGCTGATCCGCAGACGACCAGTAAAGGGATCATTGCCAGCAGTCGCTTACAGATCCTTTCATTCTCGCGTTTGCTTTGGTACTTTCTACGTGATGATCCTTATTATCAGCAACCTCAATTGACGAAGGCCAGTCAGGCGATGCTGCTGAGTGAGTTACTAGATCGTGAGCGGGCCCATTTCCCGATTTTTTACGGCGAACGACGACGAATGGGATTTCTCGAACAGTTAGGCGATCAGCTGACAGAATTGGCTCAAGGTGATTTTAGTCCCGCAACCTTGGATCAAGCTGCTGAAAAGTTGGCTACTCAAGGAGTCCCACGGTCGACGACTGCTAAACTCCAAGAGCTGAGTCGGATCTATCAACTGTATCAAACGGAGATCACTAGCAATTTCGTTACCAATGAGCAGTTGCTCCATTACTTGATCCAACAAGTCCAACAACGTGATTTCAGTCAATACGAATTTTTTATCAGCGGATTTTCCGAGTTCGATCAGCAACAATTGGCTTTGATCAGGACATTGTTACAGCAACAGGCAACGATCTACCTGACTTTATATCTACCGACATCCGGCGAACGTCTACCTTATTACTTTGCCAGCTCTTGGCGCATCTTGAAGCAATTGGGGTATGATGGGCTGACTGACTTCGCCGCTGCGGACCTATTTCCGGCGCCTAATAAAAGGATCAGCGCCGAGTTACAGCAGGTGGAGGATTTTTGGATCGCCAGTAATGCTGGCCAAACCAGCCAATCGCGGCAACGATTATCGCAACCAAACCTTCAAGTCTGGCAAGCAGATTCCTTGACCAGTGAAGTGCGCGGTGTGGTCAACTATCTTCGACAACTTGTCGCCTTGCAAGGCTATCGCTATCGCGACTTTCTCGTGCTGGCGGAGGATCTGAATAGTTATTCGGCAACGATCGAGTCACTTTTCCGCCAAAATGACGTCCCTTTCTTCAGCGACCAACAGACGCCGATGGCCAACCATCCTTTTGTCGTGTTCATTCGCAGTCTTTTAGCCCTGAGCCAAGGCAACTTTCAGCTGACTGATCTTTTTGTATTGTTGCGGACCGAGTTGTGGCGACCTGACGGACAATCTTTGGCCGACTTTCGGCAGCAATTAGATTGGTTAGAAAATTATGCGCTGGCGTTCGGACTGCGTTCCTATCACTGGCTCAACACTACCCCTTGGCAAGCGACCGGCCCATATGTAAAGCAGGCGCAGCAACCCGCGACCAAGTTAACACCGGAACAAGCGGTGCAACAGGCAGCTATCGAGTCGTTACATCGCTTCTACGGTCAAGCCCTGCAGCAATGGCGCACAACCGTGGCACAGGTGACTGATAGCGCTGATTTTGCTAGCGAACTTTTTCATTTCCTGAAAAAAATCGGTGTGATCCAGCAACTACAACAATGGGAACAAGATGCGGTCGAGCATGCTGATCTGATTTTGGCGCAACGACCTAAACAGACCTATCAGGCTTTTATTGCGCTCTTAGATGATTATGTTCAAGTTTGGGGCACAACGCCATTTGACTTGAATCTATTCACCGATTTATTGAACGCTGGTTTTAATAATACCGAATTTGCGCAGATCCCAGCGACTTTAGACGCGGTCCTTGTTTCTAAGCTGGGGATGGTCCAAACTCAAACACATCGGATCACGATCATTTTAGGCGCAACTCGCCAAAATCTGCCTGCTCTCAGTCAAGGTCAGCAATTGATCGATGATCAAGAACGTTCATTACTCAACCGGTTATACTCAGAACCCGGTGATCCGCAACTACGTCAAGCCAGCGTTGAAAGTTCCGCCGATCTGCCTTTACGTTATGGTAATATCTTTTTCAGTAGTAGTCAGCGTTTGATCTTTACTTATCCGGCTTTCAATGACCAGCAAGGCGCGCAAGAACTTTCACCCTACGTGATTCGGCTCCAGGATCATTTCCAATTGGGCGACCCGGCTTATTTGACCGACCATCCCCAACTGGAGCCACAACGTAGCCAGCCGGCCTTAAGTTATGCGGCCTCACGGGCAGGTGTCATTGGGCCATTGTTACTATTGGCTCGGGAAGCTCAAACAAAGAAACAACCACTGCCGGCTGATTGGCAAGCGATCGCCGATCTTCTGTTGACCGGTGAGGCCAGTAGCTTTTACCGTCGTCTCTGGCAAAGTCTGACTTATCACAACGTGGCCACCGACCTTAGCCCTGAAAACGTCGCCTTGATCTATGGTGATCATTTATTTAGTTCGGTCTCGCAATTAGAGAGTTACTATACCAATCCTTACGAATTCTTCTTAAAATATGGGTTACGGTTACGGCCGCGGCAACAGTTTGCGCTGAATAGCGCAGATACCGGTACTTATTTCCATGATTATTTAGATCATTTCCTTAAAGCGGTCGCAACGATCGGGCAGCCACTTGATCAGTTATCAAAGGCTGACTTGTTGACGATCACCAAACAGATCCAACAAACCTTAGCAAACGATCCAGCCTATCAATTATTGAATGGTCCGGGGCAGATGCATTATTTTGCCAAACGTTTGGCGCAAACAAGCGCGTTCATGGCAAATGTGATCCAAAAACAAGCAGCGCATTCCTTTCTTTATCCCGCAAAGACCGAGATCCAGTTTGGTCAGATCGAAGGAGATGGTCAATTGCCAGCGCTTGAGTTCACGCTCCCTGGCAAACAGAAACTATCAGTTCGCGGCAAGATCGATCGCCTAGACGTTGGTCAGTGGGGGTCGGATTGGTATTATCAGATCATCGACTACAAATCTGGGCTGAAAAAATTTGATTACACCCGAGTTTACTATGGCTTATCACTCCAATTATTGACCTACTTACAAAGTATCCAAAACAATCGTCAAGTCTTGGCATTACCTGCGGCAACCTCGCTCGGCGCATTTTATCTCCACCTTTCCGAACAAAAAATGGCCTACAAATCCGGGCTTGACGATCCCAATAAACTTTTATTGCAGATCCTTGATGACCATCGCTACAACGGCATCTTGTTGGAAAATACCGAAAGCCAAGCTAAAGATCAGACGCCAGAAGGCCATCAAAACAACCAAGATTTTCTGGCCGCGCTTGATCCTGCAAGTCAAAATAAAAAATCCAGCCTTTATCCCCGCGGCTATTCCAAGAAGAATGGTTATTCAGTAACGGCTGGCAATAGTTTTCCGCGACCACAACTACCTGAATTATTAGCCTACAATCGCTTTTTACTGCAACAGGCGGCTACGGAGATCTTTTCGGGCGCTTTGCGGATCGCGCCTTATCGAATCGGCGCTGATGAAACTGGTTTACAATACAGTGATTTTAAAGCCATCATGATGTTTGATGCGATGCTACCAGAAAATCGCTATCGTCAATTATTAACGATCGATAAAACCGACTTCCTAGCAAAATTGGCTGAATTCACGCAAAAACAAGCAGAAGGGCAGGCGCATCTTCATGACTAATTTCACGCCCCAACAACAGGCGGCGATCGACCATCATGGGCACGATATCCTAGTTTCGGCATCGGCAGGCTCTGGTAAAACAACGGTCCTAGTGGAACGTTTGATCACCGAGATCTTGCAACAGGGGACTGATCTGGATCAACTTTTGGTCGTAACTTTTACGGACGCCGCCGCCGCGGAGATGCAGGCGCGGATCCGCAAAGCGCTAGAGAATGAACTTGGTCGGACCAGTGATCCGCAGCAGCAACAACGCTTACGCAAACAACTTAATTTGTTAGCGGCAGCGCAGATCAGTACATTACACGCTTTTTGCTTGCAAGTGATCCATAAATTTTATTATTTGCTGGATCTTGACCCTAGTTTTCGCTTACTGACCGATGATACAGAACGTCAACTTTTAATGGAGAAGGTTTGGGGTGATTTACGCGATCACCATTATGATGCAGATGATCCAGACTTTTTCGCATTGGCGGATCAATTCGGCAATGACCGTTCCGATGATGGCTTGACCCAAACCATTTTCCAACTTTATTATTTTGCGATCACCCGTCCGGAAACGAGCCAATGGTTGCAACGGCTACCAACCGATTATCAAATCGAGACGACCGTCGATAGTAGCCCATTTTTCCAAAAATGGCTGACGCCGTACTTACGGCAACGTTGTCAACAACTTCAGCAGCAGTTCATTGTCTTGATCCAAACGGCAACACCGATCATCAAGGCTGAAGTCGTCACGGAACCAGCACAGGCAAGCTTGACCGCTTTGACTACATTATTGGCCCAGTCCCAGACGACTTATTTGCAATTTAAAGAATGCCTACAAGGTCTGCAATTGCCTGCTCGCTTTATGAAAACTTTGAAGAAAAATGGCGAAGTGATCACCACTGATGAAACCGAAACACGCCTAGCTGTCAGTCGCCAATTACAAGTGTTGCGTGATGACTTAAAAGATTTTCGCAGTGATTTTTTCGAATTACCTGAGGCACAGATCATTGCCGGTCAAAAAGCGACCCAAACAGTCGTCGCGCACTTGGCTGAGATCACCAGTGAGTTTATTACGGCCTATCAAAACGAGAAATTACGGCTTAAAGCACTGGATTTTAACGATTTGGAACAATTGACTTGGCAGTTACTGACTTATCAAGATCCTAATGACCAGACTCGGCCAGTTCGTGATTATTATCAACAGCGTTTCCATGAGGTCATGGTTGACGAATATCAAGATATCAATCCGTTACAAGAAGCGATTTTACAAACGGTTTCCCGGCGAGATCCAGGTAATCTATTCATGGTCGGTGATGTTAAACAGTCGATCTATGGGTTTCGCCAAGCCGATCCGCGCAAATTTTTAGACAAATATACAGCCTTCAAAGCCACGGATGAACCTGGTGAACGAATTATTTTAGCGGAAAATTTTCGCTCTGCGGAAAATATCAATGCCAGCACGAATTTTATTTTTGAGCAGTTGATGCACCATGATCTGGCCGAGTTGGACTATGATGAGGACGCTCAACTCAAAACGGGATCAACGGCTTATCCTGAGGACCTGCCCACTGATACCGAACTTCATCTTTTTGAAACTAAGACGGTGGAACAACCAGAAACCGCTCTTGAGGACAGTGATTCAGTAAGTGCTGAAGCCCTAGCTGCGTTTGATAAAAAGGCGGCGACGATCCAGATCTTAGGGCGCCGGATCCGTCAAATGCATGATGCTGGTTATCCGATCTGTGACGGGCCAGATCAACCATTGCGTCCAATGGCTTATCGCGATGTTGCGATCTTGGTGCCGACTCGGGCGAACAACCTGGAGATCGTCAATCAACTGACGGAGCTAGGCGTGCCAGTTTATGTACAAGATGCCAACGATTATTTTCAAACAACGGAGATCCAAGTCATGTTGGCACTATTGACTTTGATCAATAATCCGGAACAGGATATCCCCTTGGTCGCAGTTTTGCGGTCACCGATCGCGGGGTTCAACGAAAATGAATTGGCTAGGATCCGTGGTCAGCAACGCACCGGTAATTTCTATCATGCGCTCCAGGCCATGGCCGCTGTTGCTGCCACCGCTGAAAATACCGTCCCAGAAACGCCAGCTAGGCTGAGCGAGCTGACTAAAAAATGCCAGCAATTTCTAGCGCAACTGACAAGTTTCCGCGATTACAGCACGCAGCATAGTATCGCGGAACTGATCTGGACGATCTATCAGAAGACCGGCTATTTGGATTATGTTGGCGGGATGCCCGGAGGCCTACAACGGTCAATGAATCTTCATGCCTTATATCAGCGTGCTTTTGCTTATGAACAGTCGAGTTTCAAAGGATTGTATCAATTCATCGCGTTTATTGAACAGATGCAGACTCATGATCAGGATCTGGCTCAAGCGCAGGTCGGGGATGCCGATCAAGACGCAGTTCGGTTAATGACGATCCATGGTAGTAAAGGATTGGAGTTTCCGATCGTTTGTTTATATGACCTAGATCATGGTTTCAATAATAGTGACTACACCAAAAACGCGATCGTCCTTGATGGTCGCTTAGGTCTGGGGACTAAGTATTTTGATCCTGAGACTCGGATCAAATATCCAACGTTGATCGATACTTTTATCCGCCGACAACGGCAGCAGGCCAGTATTTCTGAAGAAATGCGGAAGCTTTATGTTGCTTTGACCCGCGCTAAGCAGAAATTGATCTTGGTGGGGTCGATCAGTAATTGGTCCGAGACTTTGGCCAAATATGAAAATCCGGCCTTAGAACAGCAACAACTACTCCCCATAACCTTACGGGATCCAAGTAAATTACGCGATTTTTTGAGTATGATCTTGCCGGCGGTTTTGCGGGCCCCCCAACTGGCGATCACCGGTGGTAGCGAACAAACTGATAGTCAGGCCAAAATCGCCGGAAATGGCGCTAAATATTTGATCCATCTTTACCAAGCGCCTGAGTTATTACGATCATTACCAGCGGCGTCGGACACAACGCGGGCAACTACAGCGCCAGCACCACTAGATACTAAATTACGCTCGACCGTCCAAACTTTGTTGGATTTCGAATATCCTCACCAGTCAGCCACGCAGACCACCGCCTATCAATCTGTTTCGGAGATCAAGCAGGCCTTTACAGATCCGGATCAATTTCGGCTTAGTTTTCTACCGCTTGCTGGGCAACAAACTGCTCCACGACCTTTACCAGCCGGGCAACTCGGGGCAGATAATGACCGCTTACCTGGTCGGTTTTTAGCGCAAGATTTCCCGGAGCCGGCCTTCTTGGCGACTGATCAGGCCGTCACTGGTGCCCAAATCGGAACAGCGACCCATCTCTTGTTGCAGCGCGTTGAGCTGCGCCGCCCACTGACCTTGACCTACCTAGAGGAGTTACGCCGATCACTAGTGACTGCCGGACTGATTTTACCAGCAGTTGCAGCCAAGATCGAACTTCAGTCTGTCCAAACGTTTTTCAGCACTGAACTGGGGCAACAGTTACAAGATCCCCAAAATCAGGTTTTTCGCGAGGTGCCGTTTTCTTTATTATTGCCGGCGCAAGCGATTTTCGAGATGCCTGATGAACCGGATATTCAAAATCTATTGGTTCATGGTATTATGGATGGGTACGTCATCACCCCAGAGCAAGTTTTATTGTTTGATTACAAAACAGATCATTTGCCTACGGGGGCGACCCAGACGGCTAAATTGACGACGCTTATCGCCAAATATCAAGGGCAGTTGAATCTTTACGCAGAGGCCTTGAGCAATATTTTGCAACGGCCGATCGCCCATAAGTATTTATATTTTCTCAGTAACAACCAACTGATCGATCTAGCCTGATCATCGCCGTTGCCTTTCTAAGGGTAACAGGCGCGGCGATTTGAAACGTGTTTCGCGCAACTGACTTCTGTGCTTAGCTACGCAATTATTTCGGAAGCGAAGTGCTGCTTCCAAAAGCAATCGCTAGGCTAATGCTCGAAGTCAACCCGTTGTGCTGCGCACTCTGATTTGAAACGTGCTCCGCACAACTGACTTCTGTGCTTAGCTACGCAATTGTTTCGGAAGCGAAGTGCTGCTTCCAAAAGCAATCGCTAGGCTAATGCTCGAAGTCAACCCGTTGTGTTGCGCACTCTGAGTAAAAAATGAATGGAGGTGGTTTGTTGAGTGGACAAGATTTTGCGGTGGTCGATTTAGAAACGACGGGCACACAACGGGGTGTTGGCAATCGAATCATTCAATTCGGTTGCGCGATCGTTCATGAACGACAGATCACAGAACATATTTCGCTGACTTTGAACCCCCAACGTGAGGTCCCGGTGGAGATCTTACAATTGACGCAACTTGATCCCAAGGCGCTTTTGCGCGCGCCGACCTTCAAGGAGGTCGCCACCACTTTACAACAACTTTTAAAAAATAAGATCTTTGTCGCTCACAACGTTAACTTCGATCTTCCTTTTCTGAATGAGGCCTTCCAAGAGATCGGGTTACCTCCCTTGCAGGTCACGGCGATCGATACGGTTGAATTGGCTCAGATCATGTTGCCTCAAGCGGCTAGTTATCGACTTCAAGACCTGAGTGGTTATTTGAATATTACCCACAAACACCCGCATCAGGCTGATAGTGACGCGATTGCCACAGCAAAGATCTTGTTATTACTATTGAAACGGATCGATCAGGTCCCAGGAGTAGTTTTAGGTCAACTGAGTCACCTAGGCGGCTATTTAAGTCGGGAAACGGGAACCGTATTTTCGCGAGCTTATCAACATCGCCGCGATCAGGCCTTGCCAGCACATCTGATCCAAGTCGGTGATCTGGTTTTACGTCGACCAGCGGCAGTAACACCAGCACACGAATGGCTTGGGCATGATGATTATCCAGAAACTTTCATGGCCAAAATGCAGCAGTGGGGGCGGTTGTTGCGTCCGCGACAAAGCCAATTCAAAATGATGGATTTTATCCAGCAACACCGGCATAATCCTGCTGGTCGACCATTAGTCATTGAAGCGCCTACGGGTATCGGTAAATCACTAGGCTATCTATTACCGCTCTCATATCAGCTCAGCTCAGCAGCGATGACCACGACCCGTTTGGTGATCACGACTTCGACCACAGTCCTTCAAAATCAACTTTATCGTCAGGCAATCCCACTATTGAATGATCTCCGCCAGCCACATTTTTCAGCCGCGATCTTGAAAAGTTCTAGTCATTATGTCGATCTGGACCGATTCACGACTTACTTACGGCAAGGCCAACAAAATCGCGGAACGGTCGTGAACGAGATGCGGCTCTTGATTTGGTTGACGCAAACTCGGACTGGTGATTTGGATGAGCTGCAAATGACGAATTATGATACGGCCTTTTTCCAAGGAATCAATCATTTGCCGCAATTAGTCGCAAGTAGCATTTACGCTAAAGTCGATTTCTGGCGGCGGATCTGTGATCAAGCGGCTACCGCAGACATTACGATCACGAACAACGCCTATTTGGCCCAACATCTATCAGAATTTGCGCCTGAGCAAACGATGCTGGTCATTGATGAGGCCCAACATTTCGCAGATGATCTGACGAATAGTTCGCATCATTATTTCTCCGTGATGCGCTTGGTCAGCTGGGCCCGGCAAGCGACCGAATTGCTCCACACTTTGATCGATAATAACGAGGTGGAGCCTACCCTGGAGCAAAGCTATCTTTGGTTGACAGAGATCCGTTCATTGTTGGCTCAATTCCAGCAAGAACTTCTGACCTTGAACGATTGTATCCTGATGTTGGCCCATGAAAACTATATTACCCGACCGATCTATCTTGACTTAGCGACTGTTCCTGAAGAACGGACGGCCTTGACCACAGTCTTGCGCCAAGTCAGTCATGCCCTAGATCAATATTTGGAAGCCAGTTTTAGTTTAGAAACGAATTTCAACGCTAGCCAAATGCAAAGTAATACCCGTCAAAAAGTCAATGATTGGCAACGGTTGAATACCAAGTTAGAACGCGGATTAGATCAGCTAGAAGATGCGCAAACTCATTTACAAGATCAGTCATTTTCAGAGTTCGGTTTTTACCTAGACCTTGATGACGACGGGATCAATTATCGTTTCAATTGGTTAGCGCGGTCCCATCGTACGATTCGCTTAGCCTTGGATCAACAATTCCCGCAGCAAATTTATACCGGCGCTTCATTGGCCGTTGGGACGAGTTTCACCTATTTCCTGAAACAATTGCGCTATCAACGTGATCAACTCGACCTATTACAATTACCATCGCCATTCGATTATGGTCGTAAAGCCGAATTAGTAACGCCAGCGACGACTTTCTCACCATCAGAGAACGGCGCTGATTATGATCATTGGTTGGTCGCGGTCATTCTGCCGATCCTCCGAAAAACTAGCGTACAGACCTTGATCCTCTTCAACTCATTAGCCAGTGTAAAAAATGTTTACTATCCGCTGCAACGTGCGCTAGGGGGAAAACGCGAGATCATGGCCCAAGGGATCACCGGGAGCAATGATAAAATCGCCAAGCGTTTCCGCTTCACTAATAATGGAATCTTATTAGGGTCTCAAAGTTTCTGGGAAGGCGTTGATTTTCCGGGCCAACAGCTATCCTTATTGATCATTACCCGGATCCCGTTTGAGTCACCTAAAAATCCTTTGACTAATTATCGCCAGCACCGCTTGGCGAGCAGTGGGCAAGGCCAGCCTTTCTGGGACGATGCCTTACCTCGCGCTGTCCTCAAATTGAAACAGGGGTTTGGCCGTTTGATCCGCTCGGAAGAAGATCATGGTCTGGTCCTGGTTTTGGATGAGCGGATCAATCAAAGCAGTTACGCGGGAATCATTCAGCAAGCTTTCCCCGCCCAATTACCGCGCGTCCAATTAGCCAACTCACTCTTAGCCGATCATATCCATGATTTTCTCCAGTAGCGCTCATCAACAAGAAAGAACCAGTCGGGTAAGTTAGAAAATAGTCCTGCGCTGGCATTTTTACCTCAGCAAATGATCAAAAAACTCCAGGCAGCAAAAAATCAAGTATTTTTTTGCGAGACGTGGCAATCAGTGGTATTTTTGCTATAATTGAAACAGCATCGCGGTAATTTTGCGACCTAGATCAAGAAAGTTAGTTTTGATCTGGAAAATCGACTATTTTTAGCTGGCCCTAGCGCAGCATTTGAGGAAGTGAAGTATGACTCGACAGCGAAAACGAATGATCATTATCAGTGTTTTGACAGCTGTGATCCTGTTGATCGGTTTGTATCTGGCAACAATGATGCCTCGGATCAGCGCGCAACGTCAGACCGAAGCTATCGCTAAAAAAGCTGGCGATCTGCAACGAACAACGAATTTCACGATTTATCAGCGTCAACAAACCTACTACGCCGTCACTGGTTATGATCAGCAAAACAAATTGACCTATGTCGTGGTCAATGGCAAAAGTGGCAAAATCAAAGTCCTTGCTGGTAACAAAGGGCTGACCCAAGGCGAAGTGCGAGCACGGATCCAAAAGCAAATCGCACCCCGAAAGATCTATGGGATCAATCTCGGTATCGACGCAGGGCGACCTGTTTGGGAAGTCGCGGCTAAGAAACAAAACGGTCAGCTAAGCTACCGGTTACTAGATTTTTATACAGGTAAAACTGTCGATCTGATCGACAACCTTTAAGGACATTCTAAGAATAAAAGTTGGGAGAGTTTTTCAAAATGGTACAAATCATTCGCATCAACGAAGCTAAGGATCATGTCAATGAGGAAGTAAAAATCGGTGTTTGGCTGACCGATAAACGCTCAAGTGGTAAAATCGCATTCTTACAATTAAGAGATGGGAGCGCCTTTTTCCAAGGCGTCATCGTTAAAAATAATGTTGCGGCGGCAGTCTTTGAAGCCGCTAAAGAAATGCATCAAGAGACCAGTTTCTGGGTAACTGGGACGATCCATCAAGATGATCGCTCTCATTTTGGCTATGAGATCGAGATCAGTGATATTGAGATCATTGGCGAAAGTGAAGATTATCCGATCACGCCCAAAGATCACGGTATCGAGTTCTTACTCGATCATCGTCATTTATGGTTGCGCTCGAAGCGACCATTTGCGATCATGCAGATCCGTAATGAAATGATCCGCGCGACTTATGAATTTTTCAACAAGGAAGGTTTCATTAAGATCGATCCACCGATCTTAACTGGATCGGCGCCGGAAGGGACTACTGAACTGTTCCAAATCGATTATTTTGATCATGACGCTTATTTAAGTCAAAGTGGTCAGCTTTATATGGAAGCTGGCGCTCAAGCCTTTGGGAAAGTCTTCTCCTTCGGGCCAACTTTCCGGGCAGAAAAATCCAAGACTCGGCGCCATCTGACTGAATTTTGGATGATCGAACCAGAAATGGCCTTTACTCATCAAGATGAAAGTTTGGCGGTCCAAGAGAAATATATCGCCTACTTGGTCCAAAGTGTGTTGGATAATTGCGAATATGAACTGCATTTATTAGGCCGTGATCTAGAAACACTGAAGAAATATACCAAGCTACCTTATCCGCGGATCAGTTATGATGAAGCAGTCAAAATGTTGCAAGATCATGGTACCGATATCAAGTGGGGCGATGACTTCGGCGCACCTGACGAGACTTTCATCTCTGATCAATTTGAACAACCTGTTTTCATTTTGAATTACCCCGTGGCGATCAAACCATTCTATATGAAGAAAGTCCCTGGTCGTGATGACGTTTATCTTTGCGCCGACCTCTTAGCACCAGAAGGCTATGGTGAGATCATCGGTGGTTCCGAACGGGAAACTGACTATGAGGTCTTGAAACAACGGATCCTCGACGCCGGACTACATGAAGAGGACTATGACTGGTATTTAGATCTGCGGAAATATGGGAGTACGCCACATTCTGGTTTTGGCCTAGGCTTTGAACGCGCGATCACTTGGATCTGCAAACTTGACCACCTGCGTGAAGCTATTCCATTCCCACGCATGATCAACCGGATCGAACCATAAACACAATCGACACATTAAGAAAAGGAACCGTGATCAAATGACTGAATTTACCATCAACGATTTAGTCGGAACACCTTACACGGTAATTGCCAACTTGATTTTGGATCATTATGCGGAGCTCGGCATGAATGATCATCAGTTGGCGATTTTTCTACAAATCGTAAAATATAGCCAACTTAATGAGAAATTTCCTAGTCCGGATCAATTGGCTTTGGTCGTCAAAAAACCGGTCGGCGAAGTCTATCAAATTCTTTCACAGTTAACGCAGCAACGGTTCATCATGGTCACAACTGATACCTATCACGCGCAACATCGCGACCAATACAGCGTGGCGCCATTCTTCCAACGGGTCGCACAATTACGGGATCAAAAGCAGGTCGTTCATTCTTTTCAGGAAGAGCAAGCTGACATCGCCAAACTCTACAAAGAATTTCAAGTGGAATTTGGTCGTCCTTTGTCACCGATCGAAATGGAGACTATCGACAATTGGCTCAACCGTGATCAGTATTCTCTAACGCTGATCCGTCTAGCCCTGCGCGAGGCTGTTTTAAGTGACGCCCGTTCGCTGAAGTATATCGATCGGATCCTGATCGACTGGCAACGGCGCCAAATCAAGAACGCTGACGATCTCCAACGCTATAAGGCAAAATTCAAATAATAGTTGCTCAGTCAAACTTTTTTAGAAAAGGGGCAGACTCAGATGTTAACCAAAAAAGTGACGCGGATCGCGATCGAGCGCATCATGAAGATGTACCCCAACGCGGTGCCGAGTCTTGATGCGCGGACACCATTTCAAAAAGTTGTTTCCGTGTTGCTTAGCGCGCAAGCGACCGATGTTTCCGTTAATAAAGCGACCCCAGCGCTTTTTGCTCGCTTTCCTGATCCAGCCACTTTAGCAGTGGCGACCCCAGCCGAGGTCGAGCCCTATATCAAAACTATTGGTCTTTACCACAACAAGGCCAAGTATTTAGTCGCTTTAGGCCAAAAATTGACCCATGACTTTGCCGGCGTTGTCCCCAACACCCGCGCGGAATTAGTCACGTTGCCAGGGGTAGGGCGTAAATCGGCCAATGTGGTTTTAGGCGATGCCTTTGGGGTACCTGCTTTTGCCGTGGATACCCACGTTACCCGGATCAGTAAGCGGCTCACGATCGCGGCCGCTAATGATTCAGTCCGTCAGATCGAAACGCGGATCACCACAGCATTACCAGAGGACGAATGGATCCACGGTCACCACGCGATGATTTATTTTGGGCGCGAAGTTTGCCACGCTAAAAAGCCCGAATGTGCCCACTGTCCACTACTCGACTTATGCCCATTTGGTCAAAATTATTTGGCAATGAATGGCTGAGCGCATACTGTGTCCCGTTTTTTGAAATGTGCTGCGCGCGCCTGCTTGTTGCGCTTAACTACGCTAGGGTTCCGGAAGCAAGGAGCGCTTCCAAAATCCAGAACTAGGCTAATGCTCAAAGTCAAACCGTTGTGTTTCGCACTCTGGCTTGAAACGTGCTGCGTGCGCCTGCTTGTTGCGCTTAACTACGCAATTGTTTCGGGAGCAAGATGCGCTCCCAAAACAATCGCTAGGTTAATGCTCACAAGCAACCCGGCTCGCTCCGCACTCTGGCTTGAAACGTGCTCACTGACCTAGCTCCTTACGCTTAACTACGCTAGGGTTCCGGAAGCAAGGAGCGCTTCCAAAATCCTAGCTAGGTTAATGCTCAGGAGCAATGCAGGTCAGCTCGCACTTTGGCTTGATGGGTAACTTTAGCGTGAATCAAAGTCACCCGAAGTTTTTTTAGAGTAGCTTGTTCATCTAAAATTTGCCCACAAAAAGTGCCGTCATACTTACGTGACGGCACTTTTTCTTGATTTGGAGCCCAATCTCGATTGACTAGACGCCATTATTGACTGGCACCATTATTTGTATTCTCGTTTGTGCCATTTCCTGGCGAAACCGTACTACTGCTAGATTGACTGGTGGTCGAGCTACTACTTGATTGCGAGTCATCACTTGGTGTTTCCGGAGTGATGGTACTACTAGATCCTTCGGAATAACTTGGGGTCGCTGGTGTTTGACTACTTGATTCAGAGTCGCTCACTGAACTTGACGAACTACTCTCCGAGCTGGAGCTGGAACTCTCCGAAGAACTAGTCTGTTGTTCAGGAGCGTAACCTTTGACATAGAGAACATTATTCTGGGCAACGACTGAACTTGGTTTGGTCCAGTCGGTATTACTGACGTTTTGGCTGAGGTAGGCCATCATGTAACGATAGATCACTTGAGCGATCGTTTGATCAGCCACACCTTGTTGATCGGCTTTATCATAGCCGGTCCAAACCGCGATCGAGTAATGCTTCGTGTACCCAGCGAACCATGCATCCCTGACCGTATTGTTCAGTGCTGGATTCTTGGCGATCTCGCTAGGTGTATAGCCGACTGTTCCTGTTTTACCGGCTTGATAAAGTCCCGAGATCGCAGCAGTAGTGCCGATCCCGCTGGTAAGCACATCTTTCAACATATCAGTGATCATATAAGCTGTGGATGCTTTCATCGCGCTGGTTCCAGAGCTAGATTCTGAATAATCATGACTGATTTTATCAGAAGTCGTAATTGATTTGATGTATTGCGGTTGGTAATAAGTCCCACCATTTGCAAATGCGTTATAAGCCGAAGCGACTTGCAAAGTCGAGATCGAAGCCCCGATCCCGACGGAAAGTCCCACCTTGCTGGGCAGGTCAATGCCTAACTTATTAACGAACTGCGTCGCCTTGGTCAGGCCGACTTCTTCAAGTGTTCTCACTGCGGGGATATTTCGCGAAACCGCTAGGGCTTGGCGCATGGTCATCGTACCCATATACTTATTATCCCAGTCCATCAGCGAGATATTCGTGCCTGGGTAAGTGTAGGGAGTATCTTTGACTGAATGGTCTGTCGCCCAATTCAAATATTCAATGGCCGGGCCATAGTCCAACAACGGTTTGATCGTTGATCCATTGCTCCGATCGGTCTGGGTCGCTCGGTTCAAAGCCATCTGCACATTACCGACCTTGCGATTCCCGATCATCGCGACAACGTTGCCGTTATTCGGATCAGTGACGGTTACCCCCGTTTGAAATTTATCGTCAGGGAAGCTGATCTGATCACCATTGACCAATTGATATAAATATTTTTGTGCTGAAAGATTCAGATTTGTTACAACTTTTAAATTGTCCTGATAGGGTTCGTAGCCCTTTTTCTTGATCTGCTTGATGACTTCTTGAATATAAGCATCGGCGATCAGGGCGTTGCTATCAGAACCAGTTGTGGTGGCCTTAGCCTTCAGACCATCCGTGATTGCTACCGCCTTAGCAGTCTGAGCCTGACTGGCGGTGATTTTACCATTATCAGCCATTGCCTGTAAAACGAGATCTCGTCTTTGCTTGGCCGCTTCAGGATGAGCGTAGGGGTCGTACGTATTCGGTGAGTTGGGGATCCCCGCTATCAACGCGGTTTGCGCCAAAGTCAGCTTATCCAGCTCTTTGCCGTAATAATAGGTCGCCGCAGTCCCCATGCCATAAACACCGTTGGCCTCATAAACCGCATTGATATAATATTCCAAGATCTGTTCTTTGGAGAAACGTCGTTCGACTTGGATCGCCAACCAGGCTTCTTGCGCTTTACGCCGCAGTGTCTGATCTGATTTCTTCGTTGAAAAGTAAGCAAGCTTGACTAGCTGTTGCGTCAAAGTACTGCCGCCTTGAGGATCACTGTTTGGGTGGGTCACATTATAGAAGGCCGATGACACGATCCGGATCGGATCGATCCCCAATGGCTCCCGATAAAAACGGCGATCCTCGATCGAAACTACCGCATCTTTCAATTGTTGCGGGATCGCAGTGCTTTTAACATTGGTGCGATCTTCATTGCCTAATTTAGTTAAGACCGTGGTGGCGTCAGCAGCATACAGCGTGGTGGCGCCGCCACTTTCCAATTTACTGGCCGAAAGCGCCGGTGTATCCTTGACATAGTACGCGAACAAACAGACTCCTAAGGCAAAACCAGCTACGATCAGCCAAAGAAGCCATTTGAGGATCCGTCGCCAAAGCGGTTTTCTTTTCTTGGGCCGGGGGTTGTGTCCATTTTTGCGATTCTGGGCAGCTTTGCGAGCCTCACGGGTCATTGCTTTTTCTTGTTGCGCCATAAACCTATCACCTAATTTTTCAGATTTGTTTTCTGGATCAATTGATCGACCGCATTCAGATAATCCAGAGTGGGACGATATGCCAAAGTCAGTTCGTAGCCGGAAGTCTCGATCTCACTTAATGGAATTGATTTACGGCCATCCTTTTGCTCCTGCCAATGTTGGATCAAAAGTGACGCAGGTGTCAAAAAATATCGCGCCAAACTTGTGAAACGCATGATCGTAAAACAAATACCATTCTGTTGTAAGCAGTTTTGAAAATGATCCACTTGATGTTGATGGAAATTTTTAAGCGGAAATGAACGTTTATTTGTGGTTTCTTTGGCTTCAAAATCTAGATAGTAACCGCGATAAACACCGTTATAGTCAGTGGTCGAAGCCTGACGGAAGTATGCCTCGCGGATCACCGCCTTACTTCGCTGCGGATAGTCGACCTTGACGATCTGGATCGGCGTCGGCTTCTTATAGATCACCGCTCGTTGTTGCTGCCGATAAAACTCATTGCTTTCATTGATCGTTTCTTCCAGCGTCATCCCACGCCCACCAAAAACCACAGCCTGATCGCGCGAGCTGACCTGATTTGTGGTAGACTGAGATTTATCTGGTTCAAAGCGATAGGGTTGACCATTTGGATAATTGATTATCATTTTACGACACTCCCAATGCCCACATTATACCAGATTGTCCGACTTAACTTCATTAGAAAGGCTGTTTTTAGATGGCAAAGCGATTGTGGTTGACTGGTTACCGTTCTTACGAACTCAATGTTTATCAAGATAATGACCCTAAATTACAGGTTATTAAGTATTCGCTAAGAAATACATTGCGGCGATACTTAGAGGATGGTTTGACATGGGTGATCACCGGCGCCCAACTAGGTACCGAGCAATGGGCAGTGACGACAGTCGGCGAACTGAAGGCAGATTATCCTGACTTACGAGTGGCGGTCATGTTGCCATTCACGGCTTTTGGTCAACAATGGAATGAAAAAAACCAAAGCCAATTGGCGCAGATTTTGGCCAAGGCAGATTTTGTGGGCTATACTTCTGATCATCCCTATGAGAATCCCGGTCAATTGCAAAATTATCAACAGTTCATGGGCCAGCATACTGAAAATGCCTTACTGTTATATGATCCGGAGCATCCCGGCAAACCCCATTATGACTATGATTACATTACCAAGGTTTTACAGCCGCGAGGATATGGGCTTGAACTGATCGATTTCTATGAATTGCAAGATTTAGCCGACGAAATGAATCATGATTATTGATTTTTTATAAGGAATCTGGATTATTAGAGACTTTTGGTTCTCATTTAGCGTTTTTTTTGCTATACTATTAAAGATGCGTGATCAGTGATGAATGAGGTGCAAGCATTTATGGACAAGTCAGAAGAGAATCGCGAATTCAAGATCAATCTATCGCCTGAAGACATCGTTAATAAGGACTTCAAGAAGAAGTATCGTGGTTACGATGATGCCGAGGTCGATCCATTCTTGGATCAAGTTATTCAAGACTATGAGACTTTTCGCAATCGAATCAAGACCTTAGAACAAGAAAATACGCGGTTGGTCAAAAAAGTCGATGAACTTTCACGACAGAATGACAATAGTGGCGTAAATGCGCCTAATTTCAATTCTGGTGTTTCCGCAATGCAGAATACGACCAATTACGATATTTTGCGCCGCATCAGTAATCTTGAACGTCATGTTTTTGGTGAGAAAGAAGCGGCCAAGATCGCTAATAAACCCACAACGAGCAATCCAACCAGTCCAACGACTCAGGATAATCTTGGTTTGGGCAGTTTTGAGAATCGCAGTCAGATCGATCGCTTTTAGCCGACCTAAGCGACTCATATTAATTTGATATCAATGGTAAGTTTCGAGTAATCGCGGTTTATTTCGGATAAACTGAGGAAAGTCCACGCTCGCACAAGCTGTGATGCTTGTAGTGTTCGCGCTTAGCCCAATAAGCTAAGGTGCCTGGTGACAGGTAACGGCAGGCAACGACCTAAAGTTTACGCCATGGTCAATGCCTTGAAAGTGCCACAGAGACGATGCGCCCTTGAAAATCGGCGCTTGGAACGGGTAAACCCCACGAGCGAGCAACCCAAATTTTGGTAGGGGAGTCCTACGGCGGAAATCGAACCTAAAGTAGGAGCGGCAGCAGATAGATGATTACTGAAGATCAGAATGGACCTAATTCTGGTTGGAACAAAACGTGGCTTATAGAAATTTACCAAGGTGGTTGGCGCAAACTCGTTTTGCGTCAATTTTTTTCAGGAAAAATGTTTCTGCGGAATCGTCGCAGAGATCTTTAAAAATTTGATCCACCAGTTATTACAACACTGTGTCGACCCATTGACTAGATCCCAGTCAATGGGTCGACACAGGGCTCACAGCTTTAGGAGGCAAAAGATGGCATATCAATTGATGGCAACGATGGCGGCAGGTTTTGAAGCGATCGTAGCGAAAGAATTACAGGCATTGGGTTACCAGACACGTACCGATAATGGTCGCGTCTATTTTAGCGGTGATGAGGCCGATATCATTAAAACAAATTTGTGGCTGCGGACCGCTGATCGCGTCATGATCATTGTCAAAACATTCAAGGCCATGGATTTTACGGAACTGTTTGATCAAGTCAACGCGATCCCTTGGGAAACTTATCTCACGATGGATGCCCAATTTCCGGTGACTGGGCGCGCGGTCGCTTCGAAATTACACAGTGTGCCTGACGTTCAAGCCATTACCAAGAAAGCAATCGTTCAGCGTTTGCAGGATGCCTATCATCGCCGGACCCGGTTACCAGAAACCGGCGCGTTGACAAAGATCGATGTTCGTTTGCGGAAAAACCAAGCCGAAATATTGATCGACACTACTGGCGACAGCTTATTCAAACGTGGCTACCGGCTTGATCATGGTGGCGCTCCACTGAAAGAGAACTTTGCGGCCGGACTTTTAGCGTTAACACCTTGGCGGGCCAATGATCCCTTCCTTGACCCCATGACCGGTTCCGGGACGATCGCCATTGAGGCGGCCTTAAAAGCGCGGAATATCGCCCCAGGGCTTAAACGCCATTTCGCGTTCGAACAATTCGCGACGATCACGCCCCAAATGGTGACAGACGCACGCGCCGCTGCCCAAGCCGAGATAAAGACTGACCTCACTTTGCAGATCTTTGCCAATGATATCGATGAGACCATGATCGCTTTGGCCAAGGTCAACGCTGATCAGGCTGGGGTCCTGCATGACATTACTTTCAAACAAGTTGCCGTCAAAGATTTCCAGACGGATCTCCGTAATGGTATTATTATCGCCAATCCGCCTTATGGGAAACGCCTAAACGACCAGAAAAAGGCTCGTGAGATCTACGCAGAAATGGGCCAGGCCTTCCGACCATTGACCACGTGGAGCAAATACATTTTGACCAGCGACCTAGAATTCCAAAATTTTTATGGTCAACACGCCACTAAACGGCGCAAACTATATAATGGCTATCTGCGGACTGATCTATTCCAGTATTGGGGCCGTCCCGATTATAAAAAAGTAGCTAAATAGCGCCACCAACTAAACCAGTCCCAGCGATGATTTTCACGCTAAGACTGGTTTTTTAAATGAAGTGATCGTGGTGTAAACGGTACATGACCCAGATGATCGGGATCAAAGAAATCAAGATCGAAAATAGCCAACCCCATTCTTTATCGGCCAGCGGCAAAGACATATTCATCCCATAAAAACCAAAGATGATCGGCGGGATCATTAAGACAACGGAATAGATCGTCAGTAACTTCATCACTTGGTTTAAATTATTATTCAGTAGATTGTTGTAGGTGTTCGATAATTTATCAACGATATCACTATTTAATTCCAGCATTTCTTGAGCTTGACGGGCCTCGACTTCAACATCTTCTAATTGAGATTGACTGATACTACTCAATTCCAAATTCGCGGCCCGCTTTGCGGCCAAGCGCAATTGGCTGATCGCTACTAAATTGCCATTGGCCCCAGTCAAATAATAGGTGAGATCCGTACTCAAATTTGCTAATTCAAAAATGTGTTGCGAATTATTGCGCTGACGTTGGCGCAAATGACTTTCGATCTGGGTTCGAGCTTCCGTTAACCGTTGGATATGATCAAAATAAGTTGTGGTAATCTCAAAAAGGATCGTAAAAACAGAATCCCACATCCCTCGGGTTTGATCATCAGAGTTGGCTTCTGTTGTCATCGACAAGACATACTTGGTCTGTGTCGTCACAAAAACAAATAATTGATCCGCTTTGATAATGAAACTGACCGGATGGATCACGCGGTGGTCCGCAGAGGTCGCGGCCACTGGCACATTATAAACGATCAACCAGTTTTCGGTAAATGAATTAAATTCAACGCGCGCCCGTTCGAGCGGGTCAGTAGCATAACGTAAAAATTCACCGGTCAAATGATAGTTGTCCATTAATTTGGTGCGATCTTGAGGATCCATATCGATCACGGAAATGATTTGATTATCTGCTTTGGTTTTTCGTCCTACCCGTAACATAACTTGCTCCTTTGCAACAATGATAATTACAGCCTAATGCAAAATTAGTCGAGAAACAAGTTTAACTGTTAACTTCTGAAAAAATCAGGTGCCGTTCTGCGACGATTTCAAGCCTGAATCGTTGCCAAGTGGCAGTCACCAGTAGTTACGCTCACGCGTTATAGCCATCAGCTAAGCAATCAAAAAAGCAAGTCCATAAATCGTTTTGGACTTGCTTGATCAATACGTATTGAATTAAAAATCATTTTAAGATCATTGCGCCAACAGATCGATCAATTGTTCTTGACTGATCCCAGTAAAATACTGGTTGACGTCCAGTTTTGCCAACGCCGTGGTCAAATGGCCGCGATCATAAATGATCCCAGTTAAATTATCGGCCAGCTCATGAACATCTTTAGGTCCAAAGAAGTCCCCGAAGAACGTGATCGCCTTGATCCGACCATTCTCCACCAACATCCGTGCGTCGACCGTTCCGTAATCAAAATGTTTCCGTTTTTGAATACTGAATTGCGGGTTCTTGCCGTAGACCCAATTCCAGTTACGATAAGTTTCCTGTGCGATCAGATCGATCGCCGCTTGGTCTTCGGCAGTGATCTGATATTCCTTATCCGCGACTTCGGCCAGATCCTGAACACCAAAAATCTCTTTGATCAAACGATCGCGGAATTGTTCTGTGGTCAGATCCTGAAATTCTGGGCGTAAATAAGGTTTGATGTTCGTGACCCGTGAACGAATCGATTTGATGCCCTTAGAAGCGATCTTATCTGCCGGAACATTCAACGCTTTGGTCAAAACATCCAGATCAACATCAAAGGAGAGGGTGCCATGACTGAAGGTTTTGCCATTACGAGTATACATCGCATTACCGGAGAATTTCTTGCCGTCAACGAGGATATCATTGCGACCACTAACTTCAACGGAACTGGCACCCATCTTCTGTAACGCGGTCACGATCGGTTGAACGAATGATTTGAAATCGCCAAACGCTTGATCCTTAGCATCGACCACAAAGCTGAAGCAAAGATTCCCAAGATCTTGATAAACAGCGCCGCCACCCGAAAGCCGGCGAGTTACCGTGATTCCATGTTGCTCAACGTAATCCTGATTGATCTCTTCAAAGGTGTTTTGATTGCGACCAACAATAATGCAGGGTTTTTCAATATAGAAAAGCAATAATGGTTCATCAAACGATTTTTGATTCATTAAATATTGTTCTGTTGCCAAATTATCGCGAATATCGCGCTTCGGCATGACCACATAGTACATGACGACCCCTCCAATGACAAAATAAATTCTTGCACTTCAAGTCTAGCAAACTTTGCCGAGAAAAACGACTAAAAAGAATTGTAAACAATCAAAAAAACATTGGCCCCAAGGTCAGGTCAATGTTCGTTGCTTTCATATTTTGATTGAGCGCCGATTTGAGCAAATAGCTGGCTAAAATTTCTCCCAATCTTTGGCCCAGATCATCGACATCGCTTTCTCGCCGGTATGGACCCCAATAACTGGACCAATGATACTGGTATCAAAAGTCACTTGCGGGAATTGTTTAGAGAATTCCGTTAACCATTCTTGCTTGGCGATCGGATCGTTGGCGTCAAAGATCGTACAACGGATCGGGTAATCGAGATCTTTGATCGCCGCAGCGAAATGATCCATGATCCATTGAACTGCCCGTTTGGTTTGTCGTTCTTTGGCGATCGCGGAGATCTCACCTTTGCCGGCGGCGTGGATATCCATGGACAAGATCGGTTTTATTTTTAGGAGACCAGCAACAAAACTTGAAGCGTTGCTAAGGCGCCCCGTTCGACGTAAGTGTGCCAGATCATCGACCATAAAATAAACGCCAGTGGTTTCACGAAGCTGAGCTAATGCGGTCATGATCTGTTCAGGATCCGCATCGGGCGCTTGGGCCATTTTCCCGGCTAGCTGAGCCGCAAAAGCTAACCCAGCACAGGTAATATGCGAATCAAAAGGATAGACCCGCAAGCGCTTCTCTTGAGCTGCATAGGCAGCAAGATTACTATAAAACGAACTGATCCCGCTGGAGATCACGGGCGCGATCAAGGCCTCATAACCTTCCGCGACCAATTGGCCGACCAATTCTTGGACCGCGCCGATCGATGGTTGCGAAGTCGTTGGTAACACTGGATCTGTCCGCATGCGATCATAGAATGGCTCCTGACCGATATCGATCATATCCCGCAAAGTTTCATCGCCCCATAAAATCGGGATAGGCAAAACGTGGATTTGATAGCGCGCTACTTGCTCTGACGTCAAATAGGCGGTGCTATCTGTCATTACTGCAACTTTCATGTTGTGACCCCTTTTTAAGATATTGCCTAAATTCTATCATAATTCTAGTAAAGATTCACGGTTTCATCCTAATCCTTGCCGATTTAAGCAAAACGACCAAGTAAAAAACAAGCATTTTGTTGATTGTGACTAGCCCCTTGAAGTTGACCATTTGACGATCCTGCAGGCCACTTTCAGCAAGACTATCGAGGTCACTTTACGCCGTGCCAACGCTAATTGGTTTTTATCATTTGTTTTGAGGATATTTTTAGAAAAAAATCCTTAGGAAAAGAGCACGATTATTAGACTTACTTTAAACAAGCTGATATATTGAAATCATAGTTAAAATATATTGGTTAGGAGCAAATCAAATGAATCAAGATTATTTAGCATTATTGAAACAACGTCGTTCTATTTATGCGCTAGGCAAGGATATTTCTTTGTCCGACGAGCAAGTCATCGAATTAGCGGAGGCCGTGATCGCAGAATCACCGACCGCCTTTAATAGTCAAACAACGCGGGCTGTTTTCCTATTCGGGGCTGAACATGATAAATTATGGGATTTGATCGCGACACGTTTACAACGAGAAGTCCCTGATCCAGAAGCTTTCAAGAAAACTCAAGCGAAGCTGGCGACATTCAAAGCCGGTCACGGGACCATCCTCTATTACACGGATATGGCCGTGGTGCATGAACTGGAAAAGAACTTCCCACTTTATCGTGACAACTTCCTTGATTGGTCTGAGCAAGGGCAGGGGATCATGACGGTCGGTGTTTGGACCAGCCTGGCCAATAACGGTATCGGCGCCAGCCTCCAACATTATAATCCATTGATCGATGAGGCAGTCGCAACTGCTTTTGATATTCCCCAAGACTGGCGTTTACGGGCACAAATGCCTTATGGCTCGATCGAAGCACCAGCGCCAAGCAAAGATTACTTGCCAGCTGATCAGCGTTTCCGTGTTTTTAAGTAAATCTTTCCAATCATTCGGCACAACTATTTTAGCTCAGTCTTCAAAAAACGACCTGTTTGCCTTTAGCAACGTGGCCGTTTTTTAATGCGATCAGATCCATGGCTAATTTTGCAGCCCCAGTTATTGCAGCCCCCGTTATTAAGGAAAGCTTTAATAAATTTTAAAGACTGGCCGACCGGTTTGTTTTGAAATCACTGTCAACCATAAATGGCCTGACGTGCTAGTTGATGGGCGGTACGATTCTGCCGATCTGTGATCCGCTTGACTAAAAAAAGTTGACATTGATCGCTCAAGGCCAAGATCGCCCTGACTTCTGACTGATAATGTTTCGCGTAACGCTTCGTGAGCGCTTGTTCGACCAGTTGACTATCTGTTTGTAAGACCACAGTTTGCGCTGCCAAAGTAGTCTGGCCTGCTAAATAAGTCAACCCAGCCAAGACTGCTTGAAATTCGCCATGGTGGTTATCTGTGAAGGCGATTTTTTGACCATAGCGAATAGGGCTACGCGCAAGTTGCTGGCCTTGAATGAAAAAGCCGATCCCCGTCAAACAACGCTCATTATCGACGGCCGAATCTGTCGTTAACCAGATCATAAAATCCTCCCATTCGTTTCTCTTGCTCATAAAAATTGCCACGTTTTTGATAGTCCCATTGTACAACAGTCTGTGATAAGATAGACGTTGAGGTGCGCTATTCATGAAAATAACGAAGAAATTCCATTGCCAACCGCTAACTTTGAATCGACTCAATCTCTGGCTCTGGACCACGGCTCTACTTTTATTAGGGCTGGTTTTTCAACTGGAAATGAGTGGTTCAGTCAGCTGGGTCGCGGTTCTATTTTTTATCATTTATCTTGCTTTGACGATCTACCTATTAATGAGTTCTTATTTTCGGATCGACTTGGTCGCGCGCCGCTTGGACCTGCATTTTCCTTTTAGTCGCCAAGCTTTTGAGCTACCACTGAGCGCTTTTACAACGTTTGATTTCAGTAAACGAACGGTCAAGGCCCAAACCGCCAAAGGACAAGTTTACCATTTATTGCTGAGTCATAAAACCGTGCTCCAATTACAACAACTGGTCGCACAAGAAGGGCAGGCCTCATCATGAAAACAGATATTGCCATTGCACAGGAAAATCAACCGGCCACGATTGAAACGATTGCCGCAAAACTTGAATTAGCAGCGGCCGAGATCGAGCCTTATGGTCATGATAAAGCTAAACTACCGGCACCGACCTTGGCTAAACTGCGTCAACGCCCCTTAGGCAAATTAGTTCTGGTCACGTCGATCAATCCCACGCCAGCCGGTGAAGGGAAGTCAACGGTCACGATCGGCTTAGCAGACGCGCTCAATCAGCGTGGACATCGCGCCGTGATCGCGTTACGTGAACCTTCATTAGGTCCGGTGATGGGCATGAAGGGCGGCGCGACCGGTGGCGGCTATGCTCAAGTCGTACCGATGGCGGATATCAATCTGCATTTTACCGGAGATATGCATGCGTTGACTGCGGCCAACAATACACTGGCCGCATTGATCGACAATCATTTACATCAGGGGAATCGACTAGGTCTTGATCCCAAACGGATCCTCTGGCGGCGCGCCTTAGATATCAATGATCGGGCGCTGCGAGAAACGATCATCGGCCTAGGTCGTCCAGCCAATGGGCAAATGCGCAGTGATGGTTTTGATATCACCGTGGCCAGTGAGATGATGGCCAT
This sequence comes from Lapidilactobacillus luobeiensis, assembly GCF_024345205.1. Classification (GTDB taxonomy): domain Bacteria; phylum Bacillota; class Bacilli; order Lactobacillales; family Lactobacillaceae; genus Lapidilactobacillus; species Lapidilactobacillus luobeiensis. The sequence continues at coordinate 205,107 of NZ_BROC01000001.1, forward strand.
TTTATGTTTAGCACGAGATCTAACTGATCTGAAAGCGCGTTTAGCGCGGATCTTGATTGGCTATACCTATGAACGGCAACCAGTTTATGTCGCTGATCTTGGGGTGGCTGGCGCGTTGACAGTACTATTGAAAGATGCTTTGCAACCTAATCTGGTGCAGACTTTAGAACAGACCCCAGCAATCATTCATGGGGGGCCTTTTGCGAATATCGCTCACGGTTGTAACAGTATTTTGGCAACAGAAGCGGCTTTGCATACTGGCGAATTTGCGATCACGGAAGCTGGCTTCGGTGCCGATCTGGGCGCGGAAAAATTTCTTGATATCGTGACCCCACATTTACCTAAAGCGCCTGATGTGATCGTAGTGGTGGCGACTGTTCGCGCCCTTAAATACAATGGTGGTCAGAAATTGGCCACTCTAGATCAAGAAGACCTTGGCGCCTTGCGTCAAGGTTATGTCAATCTGCAACGTCATTTACACAATATGCGTCAATATCAGCTCCCTGTCGTTGCTAGTATCAACCAATTCGCTCAAGATACCCCAGCGGAGTTGGCTTTACTCCAAGAATTGATTGCTCAAGATCAGGTCTCGAGCGCATTGACTACCGTCTTCGCCAATGGTGGCACTGGCGGCTTGGCATTGGCCGATCTAGTCCTTAATGCGGTCCAGCAACCGGCAGATTATCGCCGGCTCTATGATGATCAAGCCGACTTACCGACAAAATTGACCACGATCGCGCAAAAAATCTATGGTGCTGGACAAGTCGAACTGAGCGCTACTGCGCAACGCCAATTGCGCCAGATCCGTAAATTTGGCTGGGAAAAGTTACCAGTCTGTATCGCCAAAACACAGTATTCTTTCTCAGATGTTCCCAAAGCATTAGGGGCACCCAGTGGCTTCACCTTAACGATCCGCGAGTTGGTTCCTAAACTAGGCGCCGGTTTCATCGTGGCCCTAGCAGGAAATATTTTGACTATGCCCGGACTACCAGCTCATCCTGCTGCTGAACAGATCGATATCGACGGCGCTGGTCAAATCAGCGGTTTATTCTGATCAGCAGGCCTAGTAATGGATCCTGATTTATTTTATTGATCACTTAACAACGTTTAAAAACGTTATTTCGAACAGTAACTTTCATTTAAAGGAGTAGATCCATGCAGATTCTTATTCTTATTCTTGGTGGCTTGGTTCTTGGCGGCGATCAATTGCTCAAGTACTGGATCAGTTCAAATCTTACTTTGGGGCAGACCCGGACTTTTATGCCAGGGTTGCTCTCATTGACTCATATCCGCAATACCGGAGCGGCTTGGAGTAGTTTTGAAGGACAGACTTGGTTCTTTTACATCATTACGATCATTGCGTTGGCTGTGATCCTACCACTTTTGGTGCGTGCTTTTCGGCGCCATGATAGTCTGGTTTATTTCAGTGGGTTGGTCTTAGTTCTAGCAGGAACGCTAGGGAATTTTATTGATCGCGCGCGCCAAGGCTATGTCGTTGACATGTTTCAATTTGAATTCATCAACTTTCCGATTTTTAACATTGCCGATATGGCCTTGACCTTCGGCGTGATCCTAATTTTTATTTATGTCTTGTTTCTGGAAAAAGACGAAGACCCCACTGAGAACGTTCAAGGTCGCAAAAAATGAAAACACAACATTTTAAAATCACCACTGAAAGCGGCCGCCTAGACAGGGTCATGACCCAGCTCGATCCAACGCTGAGTCGAAGTCAGATCCAGAGTGCGATCAAGGCCGAACGTTTATTGGTCAATGGTCAACCAACGCGGGCCAAGTATGCGGTCCACTCCGGCGATGAATTGACCCTGATTTTTGTGGAACCTCTGCCGATAACAGCTAAACCCCAAGCGATGCCGCTGGATATCATTTACGAAGATGACCAAGTTTTGGTCGTCAATAAGCCTCAAGGACTAGTTGTTCATCCCAGCCCCGGACATCCTGATGGCACCTTAGTTAACGGATTATTGGCCCACGGGCAGCTTTCCAGTATCAATGGACAGATCCGACCAGGTATTGTTCATCGCATTGATAAGGATACTTCTGGTCTCTTGATGGTAGCCAAAACCGATATAGCACATCAAAGTTTAGCCGCCCAACTCAAGGCCAAAACAAATTTACGCCGTTACTTGGCCTTGGTCCATGGGGTGATCAGCGCGGACACCGGCACCATTGATGCCCCGATCGCGCGTGACCCTAAGAATCGCCAGCGTCAGGCGGTCGTTGCTGGTGGTCGTCATGCTGTCACTCATTTCAAGGTCCTGGAACGGTTTGACCAATATACCTTGGTGGAGTGCCAATTGGAAACAGGTCGGACACATCAGATCCGGGTCCACTTTCGTTATATTGGCCACCCGTTGGCAGGTGATCCGCTCTATGGTCCCAAAAAGACTTTATCGGGGCACGGTCAATTTCTGCATGCGGCGACTTTGGGATTCAAGCACCCGACAACTGGTCAGTGGTTGACCTTTGAAGCGCCGCTGCCAGCGATTTTTACAGAAACGCTGACCAGGTTGCGACAGGAGCGCGACCGGCATACCAGTGAAACAACAGCAGACCAGCGCTGAGGCTTGGTAACCTTTTTTTGATTTTTATCAATATTTTATCAATATAGAAGACTGGTCGATGAACCCAGGCTCAGGGCAGGCCTGACTTGACTTTTTATAAATCTGTCCCTAAACTTGATTTAATGTGCAACATCTTTAATTAGGGTCGGTGAGACAAGCGGAAGCAGCGTCACGAGTTCACGACGCTAACAACAAATCAAACTCACGGACCGTTGCTGGTACGTGAGTTTTTTTAGGAGGCGGCTTATGGCCAAAGTAGTATTGGATAAAACAGCGATGCAACGCGCGTTGACGCGGATCACCTATGAGATCATTGAACAAAATCGTGGCCTAAATGATCTGGTCATCGTTGGGATCAAGACTAGAGGGATCGTCTTGGCGCAACGGATCGGTGAACGGATCGCCCAATTGGAGGGCAGGGCAATCCCGGTGATCGCGCTGGATGCTAGTGATTATCGTGACGACCGCCCAGCTGACCATCACACGATTCCTGAATTACCTGTGGCGATCACCGGAAAAAATGTGGTTTTGGTTGATGATGTCTTGTATACTGGCCGCACGATCCGAGCAGCGTTAGATGCGTTGATGGCCGTTGGGCGACCACAAAAGATTGCTTTAGCTGTTTTGATCGATCGCGGTCATCGCGAATTACCGATCCGTCCAGATTTTGTCGGCAAGAATATTCCGACAGCTCGGACGGAAAAAATCAAGGTCCAAGTCGCTGAGATCGATCAGATCGATCAGGTCGTTTTGGCTTGAGTCTTTGGCTTGAGTCAATGATGCTTGCAAAGATTGCGTAATGAGAATAAGGTAGTCGCTCCACCAGAAGTGCACTGCCAGACCGGAAATGAAGGCCAAATAATGAAACGATTCTTAATTCTTGAAGATGGGACAGTTTTCCCGGGCCAGGCGATCGGCGCCGCGGTGAATACAACGGGAGAACTGGTTCTTTACACGGGCGCTACTGGTTACCAGGAGGCGATCACTAATAAAAGTTACACCGGCCAGATCATTGGCTTCACCTATCCCCAGCAAGGTGCGGTCGGGATCAATCGTGATGATTATGAAACGATCGAACCAACGATCAAGGGGGTCGTTCTTGGCGAATCCTATCAGCTGACCAGCCACTGGCGCGCGCAGATGACGTTAGATCAGTTTTTGCGCTCAAAACGGATCCCTGGTTTACAGAATGTTGATACGCGTCGGCTTTATCGACACTTGGCCATTCATGGCAATATGAAGGCGAGTTTAATGGACACCCACGATGCTCACGCCCATGATCAGATCAAGGCGTTGGTCGTGGCCAATAATCAAGTTAGCCAAGTTTCGACCAAACAGGCTTATCCTAGCCCGAATATCGGGCGCAATGTTGTTGTCCTTGATCTCGGCTTAAAAAATACTGTGCTCCGAGAATTGTCGAAACGTCAATGTAATGTTACGGTCTTGCCTTTTGACACGGCCAGTGAAACGATCGAAACGATCGCACCAGATGGTATCTTGATCAGTGATGGTCCCGGCGATCCTCAAGCTTTGACGAAAACGATCACCATGTTAAAAGAGATCCAAGGCCACTATCCGATTTTTGCGATCGGCTTAGGTTTTTCCATAATGGCGTTGGTCAATGACGTCAGCGTTGAGACTCGACAATTCGCGCGACATTCGATCAATCTAGTCGTCAAAGAGAAAATCACCCAGAATATTAGTTTTACCGCCCAGAATGGGAATTACGGCCTGACCACGATCCCAGCGGATTCAAATCTCTTGACCACGCATCTTGCCGTCAATCATCAAGAGGTCTTGGGTTTTCGTCATCGTTTCCTGCCTGTTTTTGCAGTGAATTTTGATCCAGAAGCAGCCGCTGGTCCTACAGACGCGCAACATCTCTTTGATGATTTTCTTGATTTGATGAATGCGGATATCGAACGTAAGCAGAGGGTATTCTAATGGGAAAACGTACTGATATTGAAAAAATACTGGTTATTGGCTCGGGACCTTATGTGGTCGGCCAATCAACTGAATTTGATTATTTAGGGACCGAAGCTGTCAATACATTAGCAGACGCCGGCTATCAAGTTGTCCTAGTCAACTCCAATCCGGCGACCAATATGACTGACCGTCATCCCAATGTTAGTATTTACTTAGAACCGATCACCTTGAAATTTTTAACAGAGATCATTCGTAAGGAATTGCCGGACGCTATCTTAGCAACAGTCGGTGGTCAAACTACGGTCAACTTAGTCTTGGCTTTACGCCGATCAGGACTGCTGGATCAATTAGGCGTCAAGATCTTAGGGACCGACTTGAGTCGCGAAACAGCGGCGACCAGTGTGCAAAAATTCCAAACGACGATGCAGGCCCTACAATTGCCGATCTTAGCTAGCTTGATCGTTACCAAAACATCAGAATTGACTGCGGCCAGCAATCAACTGGGCTGGCCGATCATGGTCCGTCCGGTCAATTCCATTGGTGGGACTGGCGGCGGTGTCGCTGAAAGTCAGCATCAGTTACAAGAGATTTTTGAACGGGCTTTGGCCTTATCACCATTGCACCAAGTTGCTTTATGCCAAAGTGTGGTTGGCGCTAAAGAGATCGAATTTGAAGTTCTCCGCGACTCTGCCGATCAAGTCACTGCGATCTTTAACTGCGAACAGCTTAATCCTGTTGGGATCCATTCTGGTGATTCGATCACCTTGGCGCCGATCCAAACCTTGACTGATCGTCAAGTCCAACGCCTGCGTCAAACCGCGATCATGATCGTTCGGGAATTGAAGATCGTGGGGTCTTGTAACATTCAATTTGCGGTGGCGCCAGACAGCGATGCCTACTGGATCATGAAGGCGACGCCACGCTTAGGACGTACCAGTGCTTTTGCTGCCAAAGCATTAGGCTATCCACTGGCTAAGATCGCGACCTTGCTGACATTAGGTTTGCGTCTTGATCAGATCGCCCATCCTTATGAGCAGGGCAGTACGGCGCTGGTCGAGCCTGCTTTTGATTACATTGCTTGTAAATTTCCTGGTTGGCCCTTTGACCGGATCACGGGTGCGGATCGAACGTTAGGCGCAGAGATGAAGGCGACTGGTGAAGTCCTGGTGTTTGAGCGGAACGTTGAGGCCGCCTTATTGAAGGGGGTTCGCTCTTTCAATTTGCGGATCGATCATCTCTGGAAACCGAATATCGCCGCCTTACCTGATGATGAACTGACCGCGCAACTGATCCATCCGACTGATGAGGAGATTTTTTGTTTAGCAGAGGCCTTGCGCCGAGGATATAGTGTCAGCGACCTTAGTCATATCTCTAAAATCGATGCGTTTTTCATTGCTAAGATCCAAAATATCATCGAACTTGAAAACGAATTGCGCTTGCATAAGGGGGATAGCGCCACTTTGGCTCGCGCTAAAGTCTATGGCTTTTCTGATTTAAAGATCAGTCAATTGTGGGAGATCACGGTTCAACAGTTACGTGATTTCCGCAAAGAAGCAGCGATCGAACCAGGTTTTCAGGAACTCAATAGTTTAGCGACGACGCCGTTGATCCATTCGCAACAATATTTCATTACTTATGCCACCGAAAATGAAGTTGTTTGTTCGGATCAGCGAGAAAAAATATTGGTGATCGGCGCTGGTCCAACTAAGATCGAGCAGGGTAGTGAAGTCGATTATGAGACTGTCCGCGGGCTACTGGCGATGCGCCAGCTAGGCTATCAAACTATTTTACTGAACAATAATCCTGATGCGTATTCGACCAGTGTAGGTGTTGCTGACCGTTTATATTATGCACCGATCAACGCAGAATCAGCGCTGAATGTTGCGACCGTGGAACAGCCTAAATATATCATTACCCAATTAGGTGGGAAGTCTGCTAGTAAATTGACCGCGGCTTTACAAGCACGTGGTCTCAAAATTTTAGGTGCTCAGGCTGATGCCTTGGATCAGGTCCATCAGCCTGAGCGTTTTCGGCAGCTGTTGGCCAAATTGACTTTAAAAGGACCGCAGATTCGACAACTACTACAACCGACTGCGATTCCCGAATTAGTTCAGCAAAACGATCTCCGTTTTCCGTTACTGATCCACCCCAATCCCGAGCATTTCTTCTCACCAACAGAAGTGATCCGTAATCTCGAGGATCTACAACGTTATTTGGGTCATTTCCAACGGGATCCAGCTAATTTTCCCTTTACACTTAGAGAATTTCTTAGTGGTGATAAATACGAAGTCGATGGCATCTTTGATGGTGATCAAGTCCTGATCACCGGGATTTTGGCCCATTTAGAACATTCAAGCCTCCATTCCGGCGAAGCGATGACCGTTACGCCAGCTCAAAACCTGAGTCCCGAAATGGCCCAACAGATCCAGACTGTCTTTAAATTGGTTGGGCAGGAACTGAACGCTCGGGGTTTTATGAATATTCGTTTTCTGGTCAAAGAGGCTCAACTATATGTGCTAGCGATCGATCTAAAAGGAAGTCGAAATCTCGCATTCATCAATAAGACAACGACTGAACCGGTGGTTGCGCTGGGCGTACAGGTTTTATTAGGCGCAAGTTTATCGGAATTAGGTTATCCCGGTGATCAGATCTTGCCAAGTCATAATTTCCACGTTAAGATCCCAGTCTATTCTTTTACCAAACTAAATAAGCGGGAAAAATTATCCCAAGTGCAAATGAAAACGACTGGGGAAGCGATCGGTAGCGACCTAACTTTCGAAAAGGCGCTTTATAAGGCACTGGAGGCCGCACGTCAACCTTTACCTGCTTACGGTCGGATCCTGTTTTCGATCGCGTCTCATGACCTGACTCAAGGTCTAGCGATCGCCAATCGTTTCAAACAGCTAGGCTATCAGATCGTTGCGACCGCAAAAACTGCCGCCGCCTTTCAGGCTGCAGGTCTGCCAACTGATTTTGTCCATAATATCGGCAAAAAGCAACCAGATATCGCGACCGAGATCAGTAGTGGGCGAATCCAAATGGTGATCAATACTGCTGAATGGCGCGGTCCCGTCAGTATTTCTGGCGCGCTGCTCCGTGAAGTCGCTGTGATGCACAGTGTACCCTTGATCACGACGATGGACGAGGCGAAGGCGATCCTGACCGTCCTGGAATCCCGCGCGTTCGCGATCCAACCGCTTTCTTGAATCAAGACTGGTCCTACGGGATTGAATCGATCGTCTCTTTAACCACACTATTTCCCTGAGCACCACGCCATTGACCCAGAAAAATTTTAGATCCAAAAAAACGTTCGCTCCACGACTGCCCTTGATCAATGGATCAGAGGGCAGTTGGCGCGAACGTTTTTTATATGTTATAGCTGAAAGCTTGATCGATCAAATAGGTCCGTAGATTTCTTCAACCTAGCGATCAGGACTTGACCGGCGCTATTGGCTTCTGGCGCAAACGCGTGACCAGTTCAAGTTCTGGGGTCACATAAAGCGTATGTTGACCCGTATAGATCACGAAGCCAGGCTTGGCCCCATTGGGTTTTTTGATTGCCTTGACCGGAACATAATCCACCGGAACTTGGCTTGATTGCCGGGCCTTGGAGAAATAAGCAGCCAACATGGCGGCCTCTTTGATCGTCGCTTCGCTAGGTGCGGGATCAGTGATGATCACATGCGAACCGGGAATATTTTTAGTATGGAGCCAAAGATCAGTCTTCTTAGCCGTTTTTAGGGTCAGTTGATCATTTTGTAGGTTGTTCTTCCCAACTAAGATCTCAGTTCCATCACTGGCATAGAAACGCTCCGCTGGATTGACTTTGACCCGTTGCTTTTTCCGTTTTTGATTAGGTCGGAGTACGCCTTGTTGCTCCAATTCATATTGAATATCAGCAAGATCCTTAGGGTCACCAACGCCGACTTGTGCTTCCACACCTAGCAAATAATCCAATTCAGTTTGTGTCTCTTCTAGCTGTTGCTTGACCACCACCAAAGCTGTCTTGGCCTTTTGATAACGAGTAAAATATTTCTGCGCATTCTTGGAAGGCGAAAGTTCTGGCGCTAGTTTGATCACTAAGGGTTGCCCTTCTTCGTAATAATTAGGTAGGGTCACGGATTTCGCATGCTCCGGCACTTGATTCAGATAGGTCGTTAGAATTTCACCCTTGATCCGATCGATATCAGCATTTTCAGCATGATCCAGCGTTTGTTGTAGCTTTTTGACTTTTTTCCGATTCCGTTTGATCACCGTGCTCAGGCGTTGCAACATATTACTAGCCAATTGGTGTTTGCGATCTGTTTCAGCCTTTTGCCCATAAAATTGATCCAGCATCACACTCAGATCCGCAAAATCACTTTGCTGTTCGGTCATAACTTGATAGGGCACAGCGCTGAATTGCAATTGACCATTGAATCGGCCGATCGTCGCTTGCTGTTGAGAAAAGTGTTGCCAAAAGTCAAGTGTTGTCGTTTGTAAACTGGCAACATCTAAACAGCGCTTGGTCTGTAAAGCCAATTCAGCGGCGCTGTCTTTGCCCAGCCCTTGAAAAGTCCGTTGCCAAACTTGTTCTGGCTTTGTTTTGAGGTCACGTAATGCTAATAAAAGTCGTTCCCAATCAGCTGAGGTCAGGGCCGACTTTCCAAAAGGATCAAAGCCATTCTGCAACTCTGGTTGAACATACTGCGCGCCAGGCATCAGTAGACGAAAGCGGTTCTGGTCGGGCGACACATGTTTGATCAAATCAATGATCCGACCAGTCGCACTGTCGACCAACAAAATATTGCTATGCCGACCCATGATCTCAGCGATCAAAAGCAGGTCCTCTTGGTCACCAAGTTCGTTACGCGAACGAAGTCGTAGCCGCAAGATCCGATCATTGGCTACCTGTTCCACACCAACGACGGTGGCATTCTCCAAATATTTTCGTAAAGTCATCACAAAATTGGGTGGTGTTTTGGGATTGGCATAAGGGATCCGAGTGATCTGGGCCCGTGCTAAAGTCGGATTGACTGAAAGCAGTAGGGGGAAATTCTGACGCTGATTGCGAACGACCACGATCACATCCTGGGGGTAAGGCTGTTGTAATTTGACAACACGACCACCAACAAGCTCATCTGTCAATTCGGCTGTCATAGCGTGTAGAAAAATACCATCAAATGACATAAAATCATTCCTTTCATTGGTAATTCAAGGTTAAAAATATTTGTTGTACGATACATTGTTTTTGTTGTATAATACAAATATCATTTATTTGGAGGTGACTTGAGCGCTTATGGAAGACTTGACCACAGTTTTAGTGGACTTAGCCCAGCAAATTCGATTGATCGAACAACAGCTCAGCGAACAGCTGGATCTACCTATTTCGCAGATCCGCTTATTGCTGAATCTCGCCGAGCAACCCACCAGTATGACTCAACTGAAACAATCGCTCGTTCTAGATAACTCTACCTTGAGCCGGCAACTGGCGACCTTAACAGATAAAAAGCTCATTCAAGTTGAACCGCAGCCAGACAAACGCCAACGTCAATATATTTTGACCGCGACTGGCAGTCACTTGCAACACACGATCGAGACCCAGCTACACGATCTCGAACAATTCTTGATCGGAAATTGGGGCCCAGATGAGATCCGCTTGCTGACTACCTTATTGAATCGTTTATTACGGAGCACTGATAAATTACAATTAAAAGTGCGATAAGCATTAAGTGGCCAGCTCAGGAACAGACTGTTCTATTTTACCATAATCTGGATCATTGGTGGGTTTTACTCACGAGATCAGCTTGCAATCATCGGCTAAAGCTGCTGAAATCGAGTTGATCTCACTGCACAAGACTAATACTTGTCAATGAGCAAGTAAATTTAGGAGGGGTCTTTTGAAAATTGCGATCGTGACGGATAGTTCAGCTTATTTGACTGCTGCTGAATGCCAACGCTATTCAATCACTGTGGTGCCGATCCCCTTTATCATGGACGATCAAGTTTATCGCGAAGGTATTGATCTGGAGACAACGGCCTTTTATGAGAAATTACGAGTGGCCGCGACGTTACCAAGCACTTCCCAGCCACCATTAGGCGATATGTTACGAACTTATGAAAATATCGCTAATGCAGGCTATGATGTGGTTTTATCGATTCATTTGGCGAGCACGATCTCCGGTTTCTACCACACTTTACAATCAGTAACACCGAAAGTAACGGGGCTGAAGGTCGTTCCCTATGATTCAGGGATCACGGTTCGATTATTAGGTTATTTGGTGATCGCCGCCGCTCGTTTGGCCGAACAAGGTGCCGATCTAGCAACGATCATCAGTGAACTAGATCGCTTGCGCGGCCAGATCAATGAAGTCTTTATCGTCAATGATCTCAAAAATCTTGCTCGTGGCGGTCGTTTATCCAATATGTCTGCAGCTTTAGGTAGCATGCTGAAGATCAAACCGCTTTTGACGTTTGATCAACAGACGAATAAGATCGTGCTTTTTGAAAAAGTCCGTTCACTTAAACGTGCCTATCAGCATGCTGAAAAAATCTTTGCTGATGATTTAGCGCACAGTCCGATCCCACTGAGACTCTTGATCATCCATGCCAATGACCCTGATGCGGCCTTAGCTTGGCAGAAAAAACTCCAAGGCCAGTTCCCCGATGTGGTGACGGAGGTCACTTACTTCGGACCAGTGATCGGGACGCATCTCGGAGAAAAAGCGATCGCACTTGGCTGGATGCCGGATATTTTTGTTTAACTAGTCGACTGATTGCTTCATTACGATGTTTTTTACTGCGTCTGTCCATCCGCTTTTTGAGTAGGGTGCTGCTATTTTTTGATTTTACCGGCAAAACATGATGGTCTAACTTACTGAGTAACATTGAAATCGGCAAAGCCGGCCTAAGGCGTTGGGACAAGTCGGCTAGCCGAGTTTTCAATACTTTTTTATCCTTGCTTTTACTTAGACACTTTAGCGAATGTGTCAAAAAATGCGACACTTTTCGAAGTTTGTCTAATGGTTTTTTGGCGCAAACGTTTTATAATGGGCCTGTAAAAGTAAACAAGGAGTGATAGTTATGACCCGTAAAGCTTATATGATCGGTACAGGTATTGGTAACTTAGCAGCAGGTCTTTATTTGATTCGTGATGGTCACTGGCAAGGAAAACAAATCACCATGTATGGTTTGGAAACCCACGGTGCCAACGATGGCGCTAAAGTCAGCGATTACGAACACGAATATAGTAATCAAGCATTAGGTAACAACAAGGGTTATTTGGCGAAAGGTGGCCGGATGCTCAACGAAGAAACTTACGAGAACCTTTGGGATCTGTTAGGTTCCGTTCCTTCCGAAGATCATCCTGGCTGGAGCGTCACTGACGACATCCTTAACTTCGACCATGATCATCCAACCCATGATGTCGGCCGATTGATGGATAAAACTGAAGGATTGCGGATCAACGGCGGTAAGAACGATTATCGCCACATGCAATTCAATAACCGCGACCGCGAACTTTTGACCAAATTGATGATGTTGCCTGAATCCAAGGAACCAGAATTGAACAACATCAGTATTGAGGAATGGTTCTCTAAGAGCCCGCATATGTTCACGACGAATTTCTGGTACATGTGGGAAACCACCTTCGCGTTCAAGCGGCAAAGCGCGGCGATGGAGCTGCGGCGTTACATGAACCGGATGATCCTTGAATTCAGCCGGATCAACACGTTGGAAGGGGTCACGCGTTCTCCATACAACCAATATGAAAGTATTATTTTGCCAATGCGCCACTTCCTAGAAAAGCAAGGCGTGACGTTCGTTAACAATTGCAAGATCACAGAATTATTGTTCGCCGACACGCCACTACGCGATGATATCATCGTTGAAGGTTTACGCTACGAACGTGTCGATCAACCTAAGGACGCCAAAGACGCTCGCGGGATCATCAAAGTTGATCCTGACGATTTCGTCTTTGACACCAATGGCTCGATCACTGACAGTAGCTCGATCGGTGACATGGATACCCCGGCGAAAGAAAATATGGAATACGCCGCTTCCGCGCAATTATGGAAACAGGCCGCTAACCATTTCTATCAATTAGGTCAACCTGATAAATTCTTCGGTGATCGGGAACAATCTGAATGGACCAGTTTCACAGTCACGACCAACAATCATTACCTGTTGAATGAAATCTGCCGGATCACCCAGCAACAACCAGGGAACGCGCTGAATACTTTCATTGACAGCAATGAGTTATTGTCGATCGTTGTCCACCATCAACCTCACTTCCATGCCCAAAAAGAAAACGAAACCGTCTTCTGGGGTTACAGTTTGTACCCACGCCAAGTCGGCGATTATGTAGACAAACCATTCATGGAAATGACCGGTCGGGAAATGTTGGAAGAGTTCATTGGCCAACTGGCCGCGATCGATCCAAGCCGCGACAACATCCGCAACCATATGGATGAGATCATGGCTAGCATCGTCAACGTGATCCCCGCACACATGCCATATGCCAGCGCCTTATTCAATCAGCGCGCTGTTGGCGACCGGCCAGCAGTCGTGCCAAAGGGATCCAAGAACTTGGCTTTCATCAGTCAATTCGTGGAAATGCCATTTGACATGGTCTTCACCGAACAATATTCCTTCCGGGCTGCTCAAGTCGCGGTTTACCACTTCTTAGGCATTCCTGACAGTCAATTAACGAAACTCCATCACTATGAAAAGAACGCCAAGGTAATGGCGCGCGCGACGCGGACGATGTTCCGTTAAAACTCACGCGCTTCGTACGCATATCCAACGCAACTTGCCTAACATCCTTCCTGCGCTAGTCTAATTGCGTGTTGTTATGCGCGGCTCTGACAGTTCACTGATCCAGATCATTTAACCTGTTGAGGTTGATGATCTGGATTTTTTTTGTTGCCTGATTGCAGGTTTTGGTGGGTGTTGCGCGTGAGCGCAACCGGCTGGGACTGCTGATGCGGACTGGAACGTGGTGGGCGTCGTTTTCTACCAATTCCAAAAGCGTTATCGCTGATCGGAATTTCTCATCCAATTGCGGGTGTGCTGGGTTTGGTGGTGACGCAACCGCCTCAGGACGTTTGTCGTGGCTGGAACGCGGTGGGCATCGTTTGAAGCCAATTCCAAAAACGGGAATTGGCTTCAAATCGAGCCTTATTCTAAGCGATAAATCGCTAAGAATAATCGGTTCTTTCTATACTTTGGCGAAGACACAATCAACACTGATTTAGCGGCTTTCAAGACGACGACTGAATACTCCAACTAAATTAATTAGCGCGATAGGAGATAAATCGCCGCATCAACCATCCTAATTATCTAATGTTGAGTGTTGCAATTTTCCAAATTTCGAACGTAAGGACCTAAATTATCGAGAAATTTTAAGGCTATTCGCCAAACCTTAGAAAGAACCGAATAATCTCACCGCTGAGCCACACGTCCTGAGGCGGTTGCTAGGCAGAATTGAGCCTATCTGCAATATGGGCGAAGAATTTGACGAAGCGATTGGGCAAGATTGAGGTCAAAACAATTGCCCACTTTTGGAGCGGTACGGCAACACCAACGGATTTGGATTGGGGGACCGGGATACTTTGCGTAAGCTGAATGTCTCTACTTGTTCCTCAACAATTCTTGGTGAAATCGACCGTTTCAGCCGATTCATCAAGAACTTGCCTCAGTTCATCGGGCAGACTTCACTGATGTCGCCAATTTAAAGCTTGTAACCACTAACCACGGTCGTCATTTGCGTGGCTCCCCATCAATTGACCATAGCCTGCCAGCTGGCGTGAGGGCTCAAACGGCTGTTAAAACGTTGAGCGGCTGGAGCGGAGAAATTCGGGGTGAGCTCGCCGTGTCGTTATTCTTAGCGGCTTTGCCGCTTAGAATAAGGCTCA
>NZ_BROC01000002.1 GCF_024345205.1 Lapidilactobacillus luobeiensis
CGCACTTTGCGAAGCTCAAAGTGACGCCCACAGCGAGCTCACCCCGAACCACGCAGTGGAAGTTACGGCCAAGATATAGAAGCACAGCGAGCTCACCCGCCACACGCAACGCAGCCCGCGGCCAACATTGGAACGGAACAGCCATCACAGCAAACTCGCCCCTAACCATGCAGTGCAAAGCACGGATAATGAGCGAGCCAGGGCCCAGCTGGAAGCGCCCAATATTGACTTGGTCAGCACGGCCTGATCAGACGTTTACCAGTCTTTGTTTTATTTACCTCGTGAATGGGGTACAATAAAAGCTAATGGATGTTTGAGATTATCGGGGTGGCGCTAGTTGACGCGGGCCACCTCCTTAAAGGAGCGTTTTGATTGGCGCAAGAAACAAATCGACCACACGCGGTCAGTCCCGCACGATCGGAGACTAGCCGCGATACTTTTGTACGCGGATCTGCCTGGATCACCGCCGGAAGTGTCTTTTCGCGGATCTTAGGGGCAGTTTACATTATGGCTTGGCTACCGATGATCGGCAATGCCGAGACAGGTAACTTAGCGAATGCTTTATATGGCAAAGGATACAATATCTATTCGATTTTCTTGATGATCTCGACAGCGGGGATCCCTGGCGCGATCGCCAAGCAAGTGGCGCACTATAACACACTGAATGAATATCGGATCGGGCAACAATTATTTAAAACCGGTGTACGGATCATGGCGATCTTAGGTGTTGTTTCGGCGGCGATCATGTATTTTGCGGCGCCACTGTACGCGCAGAGTCCAGAGGAGATCCCAGTTTATCACGCCTTGAGTTGGGCGGTGCTGATCATTCCGTTTTTAAGTATTTTCCGCGGATATTTTCAAGGATTTTCTGAAATGGCGCCTTCTGCGATCTCGCAAGTAGTGGAACAGTTGGCTCGGGTCGCTTATTTGTTAGGCGCGACTTTCGTGATTATGAAAATCAATCATGGTCATTATCAAGAAGCTGTGGTCCAATCGACCTTTGCGGCGTTTATTGGCGCTTTATTCGGTATTTTGGTTTTAGTCTGGTTTTATTTACGCCAACGGCCGAAAATCAGTCGATTGGTAGCTCAGTCCGATAATGAGATCCAGGTCTCACCACGGGGCTTAGTCATGGATATTTTGCGGCAAGCGTTGCCGTTTATTTTGATTGGTTCCGGGATCACGATTTTCCAATTGATCGACCAATATACTTTCTTCCGAATGTTACCAAAATTCTTTATCGTATCTGCCAAACAAATGGAGATCTACTTCGGGATCTTCAACTTTAATTCCAACAAATTGGTGATGATCGTGATCTCCTTCGCGGCCGCTTTGGCGGTGGCGGCAGTGCCGTTATTGTCGGCTGCTTACGCACGTAAGGATCGGCGCGATATGTCAGCGCAGATCACCAATATTTTGCAACTGTTTCTGATCATCATGGTGCCTTCTGCCTTTGGGGTAGCAGCCGTAGCGGAACCACTTTATACGTTGTTTTATGGCTATGATCCTTTAGGAATCAGTATTTTGCATCTTAACGCCTTTACCGCGATCCTTTCCGGTTTGTTCACTGTATTAGCTGCTGTTTTGCAGGGACTGTATCAAAATAAACGAGCAATGGGTTACCTAGTCGTGGGGATCGCTACTAAATTGGTCCTTCAGTACCCAATGATCGCTTTCTTCAATGTTTATGGACCGTTGGTTTCAACGGGGCTCGGAATGTTGGTGACTTGTTTATTGATGCTTTGGTCGTTACTGCAGACTTATGGGTTCCGCGTCAAGCAGACCCTGCGGCGAATGTTGGGTATTTTGGCCTTTTCCTTGTTGATGTATTTTGTGACAGCGACGGTGGTCAATCTGTTATCACTGGTCGTGAATCCAGAACGGAAAATATTCTCCGCCCTGATTTTGATCGTGGCTGTCGTGATCGGTGTCGCGATCTATGGCTATTTGATTTTGAAAACACGGCTGGCTGATCGGATCATCGGTGATCGGATCAGTGGGCTGCGCCGGAGGTTACACATTCGATGAGACTAGATCGTTATTTGGCTAATATGGGGCAGGGAAGTCGGCAAGAAGTACGAGCATTACTGAAAAAAGGTCAAGTCACGCTAAATGGTCAAGTGATCAAAAAAGCTGGTCAGGCGGTTGCGGAAAATGACCAAGTGGCGATTGCGGGCCAGCCGTTGGTCTTTGTCCCATATGTCTATTATTTGCTTAATAAACCGGCGGGGGTGCTCACGGCGACGACTGATCAGACTCAGCCGACTGTTTTGGGTCTTTTGGCACCAACATTGCCTCACTATCGCGAATTAGCGCCAGTGGGTCGCTTAGATCGCGATACAACCGGGCTTTTGTTGATCACTAACGATGGTCAATTGGCGCACCGGTTATTACAGCCAAAATATCACGTCACCAAGCGTTATCTGGCTACGGTGGCCGGTCTGGTTCAGCCGGAATTAAGCGACATTTTGGCGAAAGGGGTCAAGTTGAGTGACTTTACCACGCAACCGGCGCGACTAGAAATTCTCGCAGTGGACACCGAAAAAAAGCAATCGACGGTGGCACTGACGATTGCTGAAGGTAAATATCATCAAGTTAAGCGGATGCTCATGGCCTTTGATCATCCAGTCTTACAATTGCAACGCCAATCCTTTGGTCCTTTGAGCTTGCCTGAAGATCTGGCCAGTGGCGCTTATCGTGAATTGACCGCCGCCGAGCTGGTTGCTTTAAGAGCCAGCGCAGCTGAAACGCGCCATTAGGATAGGTAATTGGTTACAGATTTGGCTGGGAAGCGTAACATAGTGATCCTGCGCCAGTTCTTGCCCGGCTAAACCATGAAGATAGACCGCTGCCAGTGTTGCTGGTAACGGTTTTTTGTTTTGGCCGAATTGGGCGCAAAACGCGGCAATGATCCCGGTCAAGGTATCACCCATGCCCCCAGTGGCCATCGCCGCAACGCCGGTGGTGTTACGGAAAACCTCCTGACCAGCATAGATCTGGGTGCGATGTTGCTTCAGGACCAAGATGGTTGCCGCCGGTAGCTGGGCCAGCACGGTTTGATTGGCCCTGACTGTTTGACGAGCAATTGGCAGCCCGCTCAGGCGATGCCATTCTTCTTGATGGGGCGTTAGGATCAATTGTGGCTTTTGGGGGAAGGGGATGGCCCCGCCAGCGACTAGGGCTAGCGCCGAGCCATCAACGATCAGGGTTTGATTGGCGCTGACTGCGGTGAACACCAGCCGTAAAAGCGCCTGTTCTCCTGGATCAAGTCCTAGGCCGGGGCCAACCACGATCACATCAGCGCTTTGAATACTTTCGTGTAAGGCGGCAGTTTCAGCCCAATCCAAAAACATGATCTCTGGATGGCGGGCATGTAGCGCCGTGCGATTGACTGCTGCACTGGCCAGCGTCACCAGCCCCGCCCCCGCAAACAAGGCGGCGCTGGCGCTCATGATCCCCGCACCGCCATATTGTTCATTGCCGGCGACAACAAGAACGCGACCGAAAGTTCCTTTATGGCTTTCCGCCGGTCGCGTTTGAATCACATCTGTTAAGATTTTATCAGTAAGTTCAATCATTCTGGCAACTTCCTCTGAAATTTGATTGGTGGCGCCTGCGCCTTCTGTACTGGAACTGAGAGGGACTCTTGACTTATCGTGTTGACAACTCAGTTCAATGATAAGCGTGATTAGGTAGTCCGTCAATTAGGCGGAATAAAACGTATTGATATTATAGCTAACATGCTGAGGCGAAAAGATAGTGATTACTCCCTTTTTTAGTTTTGGATCAAGCAAACCTTCCGTAGGTCAATCTAGGCGGCTTTTCGACTTCTAAAAAAAACGCTGGTGTGACGGGGAAGAATGGCGATATTTAACTTTCAACCTTAATTATAGCTACGCGGGTCTAATCTCTGTTGCTCAAAGCAGGGCGAAGATGATCCCTAGTTACCTGAAAAAGAGAAATCAGCAAAATTGCCAAAACCATAGTTTGTACTTCAGCGGTAGGCGACCGAGTTAGAACTTCCTGTGTCTAGCAGCATTGTTGGGCGCTCTTTGTTGAGCTCTCGATTCTTAACTCCGGCCACCGAGTTTTAGAGGGTTAGGTTAAGAAACTGATGTAGATTATCGATCATGATTTACGATCTTAAAAAATTTATAACGACAATATCGCATAGGCGTCCTAAAAAATGAAAGATACTTTTTACTTATTGACATATTAATAACATTAAACTACTATAAAACTATCATAATAGTCATCACAAGCGGGCCAAAGTCACCACGTGATGAAATCCAACATAGAAGTAGTTTGAATCATGGTTGGTAAAACTAACTATCCAAGCTACTTCTATGTTGACATTAGCACGAGCAGGCCCAGAAGCTGGTTCGTCCAATTCAACGGTTACAAGACCTGTGGATCCAGGACTTGACGGAATTATTTACCAAAAAAGCGGGGTAACAAACATTGCTAAATAGCTGGACCTAAAGCGTGCGGGTCCAATAATTTATTTGAGCGTGTGGCTGAAGGGATAAGTAATGAGAGAAAGCAAAGCACTAAATCTGAATAATTATTTACTTAGGGAAAAGAAAAGTGTCTTTTTTGCCGGAGTTTTGACCATTCTAAGTGTCTGCGTCCAAACATTACAAGCAACCAGTTTGGCCGCTTTGGCTAATAGTATGCTAACTTTTTCACTCCGACCTATCATCTCAGCAATATTGATCTTTGCCTTGATTTATATTAGTGTCTATTTGATCGATGGGTTAGCCACCTACTTACAGACGTTAAGTATTCAAAAAATGAATATTGATATTCAAACGGATTTATTATGGGGAATCGCTAATTTGGGTTATGATCGATTTCACCACGAGGGCACGATCGGTAAGTTTGTTTCTTGGCTGAATAATGACATTGATAATATTGATGAGCTTGGCTTTAACAATATTTTTGGGCAAGTGACAAATATTAGCGGGATCGTCGTACCGCTGATTTCGTTGTTTAGCTACCATTGGTTACTAGGCAGTGTGGTTTTAGGATATGCGATCTTAGGAGTCGGCTTGCCGAAGATTGTCAGCAAACTCATCGACAAGCCAACCAAACGATTGACCGTGGAGAATGAATCGTTTGCTACCAGAGTTGAAGATACGCTGAATGGTTACGATACATATAGTGCGTATCATCGTCAACAAGAAATTCAAAATAATATTGCCAATGATGCGGCCCGATTAGGCAAGGTGAATGTTCATTATCAGCGCCAGTTGATTAAAGCCAATGGTGTCATGACGTATAGCGCCATAATCGGACAATATTTGATTTATTTAATGACGGGTATTTTGATTTTGAACAATCAATTATCCGTGGGGAGTTTTTTGGCGACTGGATCATTGGCAGGGATGGTCTTTACCTGCTTTAGCCAGTTTTTTAATAATTTTACGCAGTCAAAAACGACCGCAATCATTTTTGAAAAGTATCAGAATTTATCTCTGGAGAGACAAGCTGTCCTGGAATTTGTCAAGAATTCTGAGGCCCGGTTGAAACTGACTAAGGTTGCTAGTGGCGAAAATAACCGTTGGTTGGCGCCGACCTCCGCAAAGATAGGAAATCGCGAAAAAGTCAAATTAAGTGGTCCTAGTGGTTCAGGGAAGAGCACCTTGTTAAGGTCTCTGGCCGCCTTGTCGGACAATTACGAAGGTGAAATCGAGTGGTCGCCAACCAGACCCGATGTTTTGTATTTACCGCAAAAACCTGTTCTGTTCAATCAAACGATTCGCTTTAATCTTTCATTGAACCGTCATTTTTCTGATGACCAATTATGGCAGGCTTTAGATCAAGTTTTCTTAACTGATAAGATCAAGAAGTTTCCCCAAGGGTTAGATCAAGTTATTAATATCAGTGATAGTCAATTTTCAGGTGGGGAGCAGCAGCGATTGGCAGTTGCGCGGGGATTATTGATCCAAGCCTCGGTAGTTTTACTGGACGAAGCGACTTCTAATGTGGATTCACGGCGGGCTGAAAAGATACTGGCAACCTTCCTTGAAAGTTCGGACGCCTTAGTTATTTGTACGTCCCATAGTTCTTATCCTGATTTAGCTGGTCTTTATACGCAAACGATTGAGATTGGTCAAGACAACCATATGGAAGAAGCTGACCCAGTATGAAGATGAGTGAACTATTTGGCAAGCATAAATTTCTTTTTGGCGGCATTATTTTATTGACGATTGCCCAAGCAACGGGCAGTTCTTTAACAACGGTTTTTTTAACGAATATCACGGATAGTTTGATTCAAATCAACAAAAGCGCGTTTATCAGCTGGTTTATTTTTACCCTTATCCTTGCGTTGCTGAGCTATACAGCCGGTCTGATTTTTGATTATCTAGTTGCGGTCATTACTCAAAGTATCAATCAGGATATTAGAAATAACCTCGCAACTGGACTTGTCAATTTTTCAAATGATGATTTTCATGAAAAGGGAACAACGGGGGGTTATTTGGCCTGGTTTATTAATGATATTCAGTTGATCGATAATAATGGTCTTAAAAATACTTTCCAAATCATTAGTAATTGTGCAATGATAGTGACCTCATTGATTGCAATCGCGTATTACCACTGGCTCTTGTTACTAGTGACCTTATTATTAGGTGGGTTGATCTTGTTGATTCCCAAAAGGTTAAAGGGGAGTTTAAATAATGCTTCTGAGAAACTGACTAGAAGTAATGAATTATTCATTAATACGAGCGAAAATATGCTTCAGGGCTATGATACTTTCTTATCATTTCACCATCTTGCCGAAATGGTCAAGCAGATCGGTCGATCTGCCTACAAACTTTCGCTCTCGCGATTGAAGTTTAAACAGCGACAAATCGGTATTTCGATCCTAACCAATCTCAGAAGTGTCCTTTGTACAATTGCTATTGTGGTTACGACGAGTGTTCTGGTCTATTTGAAACAATTAACACCCGGGGCGTTGATCACCACCATGGGATTGACTGGCAGTGTTTTTTATTCTTTAAGTCAGCTGAGCTCAGAGCTGGCAACCATAAAGAGTGTTCGACCGATCTTCGCGAAGTATCAAGCGTTAGACTTGCAGTCACATTCGCAGAATCCACCATTGATCCGGACGGGCAATGCTAGTTTACATTTAAATAAGCTCGGTAGTTATTTCGCGGGCAATCAATGGCTATTCCCTGTTTCAGCGGAGATCAAGAATCATGACAAGGTGCATTTGTCCGGCGATAGTGGTAGTGGGAAGAGTACACTTTTAAGAATTATCGCCGGGTTAAGTGGCCATTATCAAGGAAGTTTGGTTTGGGCAGGAAACGAGAAGCCGAGTGTTCTCTATATTCCCCAAACACCATATATTTTTAATCGCAGTATTCGCTATAATTTGACCTTGGGGGCAACAAAATCGGATGATCAATTGTGGGCAGCACTTGAGACAGTTAAATTAAAAAAGAAAATATCAACGCTACCCGAACAACTGGCAACGCAATTATCGGCTAGTGGCGGTGACTTTTCTGGTGGGGAACGCCAACGTCTTGCGTTGGCCCGCGCTTTATTGGTTGACCCAGATGTCTTACTATTTGATGAGAGCACATCAAATGTAGACTATCCAACCGCGCTGTCCATTGAGCAGGAACTATTAGCGAACAAGGATCAGACGGTGATTTATGTGTCCCATGAAAAAAAGGCCGCGTTAAAAGAATATTTCGATCAAGAAATATTCTTAAAAAATAATAATTCACCTGAATGATTCATCCCAAAGCGGCAAAAAACTAGCAGCGCTGCGATGTAACAACATTTCTTTACTTGTCCGATTTACCCTCAATGAGCGTAAATCGGGCTTTATTTGAGGTAACGAAAAAGGTGTACTCAAAGGCTCAGCGATGACGCCAACCGCAAACTTAAAAATGAGAAGAAAATGAAATGGAACGGTCGTGAAATCGGCATCCAGCGAAGGCAATTTGACGGTGCCGTTGAATTTGTCGTCTGTTGAGTATTAACGCGCGATGGTTCAACATGATGTTCACTGGTAGCACTAGCTTGCTTTAACAGCGAGTTCATCGAAGTAACGGCCTTTTGGAAAAATAAAAATGGCCGAATTTTTCCTACTTGCGTCCTTGCTTCTTGAAGAATATTTATTAGAAAATCGTCTGGTTAACAAACATTATTGCAATTAAATTAAAAAATCATTGTTTTATTTTTTAATAGTCATATAATTAAAATTAAGTTATCATTGCTCGTTTGAAAGCAAGGCTGGGTTGCCGTGCTGATCGGCGCGAAGCAATAATCAGTAAGCGAGGATCAACTTAACTCGTTTTGAAACGTGGCGACTGATCTAGTGCGGTCATAGAAGCTATTGGATTGGTTGATTAAATTAATTGAGCGGCGAGCAACGATCAACTCGCCGGGCAAGGGGTTGGTAATTATGATTAAAGATTTTGTCAAACGCAATTTAGGGCTGTTTAGTTTAGTGGTGTTAGCCAGTATTATCGGGATGGCCGCCGGGGCCGGTTCTTCTGTGATCATGGCCTACGCCTTTAACGAATTGATCGAGGGTCGCTTCTATTCGTTTATTCGCTATGAGTCACTTTTTCTACTCGTGAACATTATTTCTGATTTAGCTATGATTTATTTTGGTATTTGGGGTCAGATGATCATTCAGAGGTACAACCACTTCTTACGGGCAGCGTATATTCAGGATCTGGGCTCCAGCGAGGTCGTGCTTAAGGATAATAATGCGCACATCAACGCGCTGACCAACGATTTACTGTTGCTTTCGGAGAAGTATCTTTGGGGATTCTTGAAGATGGTCAACGCCGTTTTCAAAATTCTCTTCGCAATCGTGGCCTTGTTCACCTTCCATTGGTCGCTGGTGATCGCGGCGATTTTCTTAGCCAGCATGATGATCGTGATCCCAATGTTGTTCAACAAACAGTTAACGGCAGTGACGAAGCGTATCTCCGCCTCAAACCAGGAGTTGATCGCCTCCTTGAATGATTGGTTGGGCGGGCTGTTCGAGTTGCGTTGGAATGGGGCGGCCAAGAAACTTTGGACCCGGATCAGCCCTAAAGCCAAGGCGTTAGAAGACAGTTATGTCAAGAATGAGACCGTGGATAGTTGGATCGGCTTCTTTGGCAACATTACCGGGACGATCTCCCAATTTGCCCTGATTCTATTGGCCAGTTATCTGTCTACTCGTGGTTTGGTCACCACCGGGGTCGTGGTCAGTGTCGGCGATTTCATTTATTTGATTTTTACTGGTTTGGTGACTATGAGCAATAATATTACTAGTCACATCTCAGGCAAGGTGATCAGTGAGAAGTACCAGCACTTGTTGCAGACGAAGCAACCTGCGGATACGGAAACGAATAAACAAGTGTTAGCTGGTCAGCCCCAGCTGGTTAAAGTTGCTGGTCTGAGTTACGAATACCCGAATAAGACGATCAAATTCCCTGATTTCACCATCAAAGAAGGCAGTAAAGTGGCGATCGTTGGCCCCAGCGGTGTCGGGAAAACCACGTTGATGGAGATCCTGAGTGGTGAGCTGACCGGTTATCAAGGTGTCGCCCAGATCAATGACCTGGATATAAAAAATATCGATCAAGAATCACTGCGCGAGAAAATCGGGATCATCCCCCAAACCAGTCACGTGTTCAAGACCACGATCGCCGAAAATGTGCTCTTGTTTGATGAAGGACTCAAGACCGAACTAGCGCCAACGCTGGAGAAAGTCAACTTAGCGGCCACGGTCCAGGGCATGACTGACGGGGTCGAAACCGTGGTCGATCCGGCCAATGGCACCATGTCTGGTGGCGAGATGCAGCGGATCTCCTTGGCCCGGGCTCTGATTCGCGGCAAGGAATTTCTGATCATGGACGAGGGGACTTCAGCTTTAGATGAAGCCAACGCCCGTGACATCGTTCAGCGCCTATTGAACCAACCAGAGATCACGCTGCTAATGGTCACCCACACCAGTGATCATCAGTTGGTGGCCCAGTTTGATCAAGTCATCAAATTAGGCGCTTGATAGCTGTGGCGTAAGCGTTCGTCAGAATTTGCCGCGCCCAACGGTGATGATCAGCGCGCCTATTGAGCCTGCTAAAGTTAGCAAAAATTACTTCAAACGTTAGTTATCGAAGTTCAAAAAGACCGTTCATACGCTCGTAGAGATGACGGTCTTTTTTTGTGGCGCGAAAGTATTGAGACCACAGTACAGAATCTGATCGGTTATTTCGCCAAGTGAGTTATCAAGAGATTGATTTGCTGAGTTACAAAAATTTCAGAAAAAATCAAAAGAAGATCAAGTTGTCAACGATTTATCTTGACAGATTGATCTTCTTTTTCCTCAGATAACTATGAATAGATGGCTGGAAGATCTACATGGACATGACGTCTCAACCCTCGAACCGATCTATTTATCAGTAGATAGATTGTCTTGGCGTTCAGACAGATCACCATTAGTTTTAGTCTTCCAGACAATAATTGCATTTCTAGCATTTATTGGACTATCGGTGTTGCTCGCAACTTGAATTGGTCGTAGATTCGATAAATACGAAATAACGATCGTCATGAGTAGCGTCAAAACGAGACCCGAATGTATTTTTTATTCTTCTTCAGCTTTTCTGACTTCGATTCCTGCAAGCGAAGGATGATCCGGCTGGCTTACTTTGCCTAAACGCTGATGATCAATGTAGAGAAAATATTGATCACCCTCTTGTAATAAATACGTCCCTTCCTGTTGCTTTAATTCGTAAGTACCACGAATCGTGTCCTCGTCTTGGAAACTTGGCTCAATAATGATTGAAGTCATCATTATTGGTAAGATGACTAACCCAAGTAAGACCCATCTTGGTGTGTGTTTGACGCGGTGTCCTTCTAGTAAAAAATTTATTCGCTGCGCTAAGGTATTCTGTTCATAGATGGTGAAGTGCGGTAATAAATGCTGATCTTCTCGGATCATCTGTTGCTTTTGGTGTAGCTTTCGGGAAACTGTCACTAGCGCGGTCGTGTAATCAAAGCAGTTTGAATTTTGGCACTGGGCGATTGTTTGTTGATCGGTATTCATTTCGATGATCAAACTGACCTGTTGCTTTAAGAAATAGATCGGAATGAACCACCAATAGAGACAAGTGAGCAGGGCGGCCAAGTATTTCTTGAGAATATCATGATTAACGATGTGGAGATATTCATGCTGCAGGATATATTTCAATTCTTCCGCCGCTAATGTCTGGCGGGAGATGATGATCTTCGGATGGCGGATACCGATCACGAAGGGGGAACCGAGATGGTCGATTTGATAAACGGGAATCCTCCGGTAGACAGTGATCGGCTGCTCCTTGAGAGTAGCTGTTGCTATTTTTTTGGACAATTTTTTGCTGAAAGAATGTACCTTTAGCATCATGCGAATATTCCAGGCCAGCATGATCAACGCGCCCACGGTCCAGACTGTAATTAACAAGAATCTGACTGTTACGATTGTCTGCTGAAATGAAAATAGCACAGTTTCGTTGAATTTATAGAGATTTGGCAATAGCCAATGTGAAGCAATGGTGTGCGTAAAAGCAAATTCAACGGGTAGAAATAGGCGCAACAGAATAATCGTGACGAAGGCCAATAGAAAATCAAGGCGCAAGGTCCGATAAACTTTGCGGTGCGTAAGGATCAGCTGCAAAATAACGACGAGTAAGGTCGTGAAGATCAGTGTGATGAGCAATGATGTTGCAGAGAACCTCATAATATCACCTATTTTCGTAGTTCCTTTTTACGTTGTTCAATCACCCGCTCGAGATCGTCCAGTTCTGCTAGCGTCGTATTTGTTGCAACAAAACTAGTTAATAAATTATTGATCGCGCTTCTTGAGACATTTTGTTCAAGATAGGATTCTTCGGAAAGAACAGCCTGATATTCTCGCGTGATATTAGTACTTGTTTTGCCGTAGCCCGAATTTTCAATCAGTCCTTTTTTGAGCAGCTTACTTAGGACCGACTGAACAGTATTCTGGCTAAGTTCTGGATTCACTCTGACGATACCTCTGGCAGACAATGGTTCTGGCTGTTTCCAGAGTATCTGCATAATTTCTAATTCTTTCTTCGTGAGTTTCATAGTGAAAGACGTCCCTTCGATAATGACTCATAAATTCGCTCTTTCGATAGCTTAAATATAAGGGAATTGTCGCGAATAGTCAATAAATGCAATATTTTTATATTTAAATTGATTGGTGATTTCTTATGCCTAACTAGGTTAGACCGGTGCAGCGGCGTTCACCGAACTTTCTCATGATTTTTGTGTTAAATATAAGTGGGATCATGTCGGTTTAAAAGCAATGTAACCGTTGACAATAATGTTTATTGTTGTATCATTAGATTGTAATAGAATGTAAATATATTGGATTTAATTATTTGATAGTTGATTATTGTTGTGATAGTAAAATGAAACAGAGGATAGCGAAGAAATTGCCTCTGCCTCAGTATTGAGGAGCAGTTTATCGGAATGTTGGAACCTCCGTGATAAGATTCTAATAGTAAAAATGGTTTATAGCGAGTGTCCTGAATATTTTTAAGAATATCAGGTACACAATTGCTATAGTTGGCGATGAGGGGTAGGGATTATCAATGGACAAAAAGGTTTTAAAATTGATTCAGCTATTAATTTATATGGGTGCCAGTTTCCTGTGTGTTTACTTAGTATCAGATATTATTGACAATACGGTTATGAAATATATTACTGGAGTAATTGTGATGGTCAGTGGTGTCTTATTAGGCGGCAAAATCGGCAGAGCGGCGCGCTGATGGTGTCGCTGATAAATGATTTCAAGTTGTAAATTTTTTCATAAAAGTTTCATGATGACATGAAGCCTTTTTTGGTACATAAAAAGCCCCAAAATTCTGAAAAGTTCGGAATTTTTGGGGCTTTCATTTTCGAAACTAGAATTGGGTCTTAGCCTCTCTCTGTAACAAATTCATAAAACCGATAGTATTAACTTATTTGTGATGTGGTGACGCAGCGACGTCCATTGCCGCTCAATAAAATCGCCAAGGGCATTACCAACTGTACGGCAGTTTTCAACCAATCAGGAACATGCTTTGCTTAATTCAGTAAAAATTTTATTCATGATTTATTATTTCTTTGACTATAATTTTGTGACATTAATGATTGCATTGATCAGTGTTCCTAGACCGGCTCCGGAAAAGAGCACACCAAAAACTAGACTGAACCAAATCGAGAACCCTAAAAAGCCACTTTTGGATTTGACCGCGCCAGATTTGACGTTCCGAAAATACTTGATCGAAATCACTAATTCCCAAATCCCAACTGCTGTTAAAATCAGTCCAATTATTACCAGGGCAATGATGCCTTCAGTACTCATGATTAATCCCCTCCTTTGTTTAGCAACTAACATAATTATAGGAGATAAAGGACTGAAAACAAGTCAAAAATCGCCATTGGTGCTCATTTGGTCCTAAATGGTACTACTGCGAAGATAAGGATACCTATTGTTTTTTGAATTCGGAACATACTCAGGCGCTTTAAGTCTTATTTTCCCTGACGCCAAGCACGCCAAATATCTATTCGGCTGAATAAGGACGTCACTGACTAGAAAACGCTATTGATATACAGGCACCTTCGCCGTACACGCCAGCGTGAGCAGAAAGAATTAACAATAAAGTCAGTGGTTGCGATCAAATTAACCGAGAAACGAATTTACTTGGTTAAACAACAAGAAAAATAGCAAAATTATTGAACTCAAGTCTTTGCGCGTCATGACTATTTTGAAGCCGATGATGAATTTGGATACCATCAAGTTCTAATGGGCTTTTTACTATTGATTAATTGATGACTTCTGGCACGGATCAGTTGGGTTGGCAACTTAATTCGGTTCTTTGTTAGTTTTGAGTTATACTGAGCTTAGCGAAATTTAGCGGAAATTTTCGACTTATTTCGAGATCAGCGCAGCGTTTGGGTTGAGCTAAGTAACCTGTTAGGAATTAAACTTAGAAAAGGTTGGCTTCACTTTGATTGTGAAGCTGATCGATCAGCTTTCAGTTAGCTTAAATATTTGCGCGGAGAAAAAAGGGAGCCCATGATGCCAACTACACTAACGATCCTTGAATCGATTCTGATCATTACGATCCAGAGCTCTCTTTACTGGGTGATCTATTATCAGGCCGATCAAAAAAAGTTTGATGTCCTAGCCTATTTGATCTCTCTATGTATATTTGGATTTCTCAATCTTTCACTTAATCAGGTCAGTGCTCTGGCATACCCGATTTTCTTCTATGGTTATCTGCGCTGCCGCACTTATCGCAAAAGAAATGATCTGGCCTATTTTTACAGTGTTTACGTCACTTTTATTGGATTACTACTATCAAATCTGATTTCTATGCTGAGCTTTGAGCTGATTCCGCTTCGGTTTTATCAAAATCACATTATTATCTTGAAAATAATTGCCTTGCTTGTTCCCATCGTTATTCATTTTTTTATCATTCACGGGTTCAAAATCAAATTGGATGTTTTGGAAAAAGATGACGTCTTCGTCAAAAGGGAAATCATCAGGCCGTTAAATTACTTGTTGACGATTTGTTTGATATTTTTCTTTGTCGCTTACTACTACGAAGTGTATGCTGCTAGGCTGCAAGCAAGTGCGCCAATCAGTGAGTACACCAAGTATATTATGTTTATTTACGTATTTATGCTGATAACTGTGATTGCTTTCATCAGTAATAAAACCAAGACATATTTACACCTGCAACTCGAACGAGTCAAGGATCAACAATACGAGCAACTCACCCATTATACCCACGAGATCGAGGGAATGTACCAGACATTGCGGGGGTTTCGGCATGATTATCAGAATATGTTGATCAGTCTGCAGGATAGCATTGATACGGGTGATCTGAAACAGGTTCAGCAAGCCTATCAAGATGTCCTAGTTGCGGCAAATGTGAAGCTAACAAATAATGTGACGAATATCAACGAGCTGGTCAATATCCAAAACAACACACTCAAGAGCGTTTTGTTTTGGGAATTAACGAAAGCTAAAAAAGCTGGGATCGCCACAACGATCGAGATCAAAGAAGAGATCCCAGCAGACTTAAGTCTAGACTTGTTAGATCTGGTGCGGTTACTCTCGATTTTATTGGATAACGCGATCGAGGCGGCGCTGGAAACTGAACAGCCAACATTAAGACTGGCGATGATCGCTGATCAAAAGCAGATGACTCTGATTATTCAAAATAGTTGTGTAGCCGATCAGCTTTCGCTGAAACAGATTTTTGAGGTGGGCTATTCAACTAAAGGCCCTAACCGCGGTCAGGGTCTGGCTAATGCGATGAAAATCATTGATGCAAATCGCTGTGTGACGCTGGAAACTAGTTTAAGGCAACGACAATTTACTCAACAAGTCATGATGGGACGTGAGTTAAAATGAATATTTTTATTCTTGAAGATGATGTTTGGCAACGGCAGAAGTTTGTCGATCAGGTTTATGAAATTACCCAACGCCGTAAATTCGAGGTTGATCAGGTGATTGCCACGGGTCAGCCAGATGAGCTATTGACACGGCTCACTCAAGTTGGTCAGCAACAGATTTACTTTCTGGACATTGAAATCAAGAACTCCGCCAAATGCGGGCTAGAAGTCGCACAATCGATCCGTCAACGAGACGCGTTCGGGACGATTATTTTTGTCACGACTCACTCTGAGTTTGCCCCCTTGACCTATCAGTATAAAGTGGCGGCGTTGGATTTTATTGCTAAAGATCAGCCGGAGTCGGGATTTGTTGAGCAACTTGAGGAAAGTTTGGCCTATGTCGCAACTCGTTCAAATGAAACTGATCCGCAAGATTATTTTAACTTTGAAAGCACGAATAAGAGCGTTCACTTGCCCTTTGCCGAGTTGATGTATTTTGAAACCTCACCGCAGCCGCATAAAATCGTTTTGATCACTGCGAATCAACGAATTGAATTTTATGGGCACATGGCGGATATTGACCTTTCCGATCATCGATTGATGTTAGTTCATCGTTCTTTTATCGTCAATATGGCGAATGTGACCCTTTATAATAAGAAGACGCTGACATTGACTGTCCGCAATGGGGATGACTGCCCCGTATCGCGACGGCGCAGCGGTAAAGTTGACCGTTGGCTCAGAGCGCAAGAAAAAGACCAACAAAATTTATTTCAATGATGATGGTTAGTGACACCTGCCTGTATTGCGCGTTTCTTGATCAAGTACTTTCTAGGGGTGCATTGCCCTCGGACGGGATTTAAAAGCGACATAAGCGATACATTAGTGCAATTGCAATCTGGAAGACCGGATCGAGATCTTGGGTCGGACTTATTAAAAGGTCGTCGCATTGAGGATATCAAAGCTCACTAGACTTTGATACTAGTCTAGTGAGCTTGATCAATTGTGTTTTCACAGTCAATGACGAATGCGAATTAAGATAAATAAAAATAGTGAAATCAAATTGATAATTGTGGGAACCAAAGAAGTAAATAAGGGCGTTCCTTTTTTATTATCAAATTCGGGAAATTCACCGCGATAGGGGGATTTCTTTTTCTCCACATAAAAAATTAGTGGCCCAATAAAAATTAAGTTTAGTCCTAGATCGGTAGTTATAAGCGAGTATGCACCAGAATAATTCGGAAAATTTATAAATAACAGACTCAAACTAATTATGAAAATAGTGATCGTGGCCAAAATAAAAGCAATTAGTATCGCCTTAATAAAGAATGGAATTACACTCATTGCGGCGTCTTGTTGTAATCTTTCCTGACTAATAAATTTGCTGATTGACCAGTTGTACTTCTTCATCATATAGCGCTGAAAGTTTCGCGTGTTATGTTTAGATATTAGGACAACAATCAGCCATAGTAAGATAAAAATGAGATAGGGACTGCTTAGATAAATTAAAGAACTCAATTTTTTCACCTCATTAAATAATGCTAATACTAGCATAAAGATAAAAACCAATCAATCAAAGAAATTAAAGCCGAGGCATATTGATAATGCTAAAATTCCGATTTGATCGTCAACGGCAATAACAGACCATTCATTGGTTGATCCCAGGTAATAACCTCGGCAACCGCCACGTCCGTCCATGATCCTCACATGAACATGATCAAAAACGCATTCTAGCGGATTACCCTCGTTGACTGACCAGGGCATGGACCTATCTATGGATTTCTTTCCTTGTCTGAATGGCGTTTTCCTGATTCGTAGCGGCTGACAGCACAAAAAAAGAACCCTTAGCGACCAAGGATTCCAATGATTAAGCGGGTGACGAGAATCGGACTCGCGACTTCAGCTTGGGAAGCTAATGTGTCTGTAAGTGGGTATGACAAGCCTTGTTATACCAATAAATACAAGCCAAGAGATTAAGATTGACCGAGATTTTGTCAGAGATAATGGGGAAGCATATATGAAAGAATTTAAATGGTTGACTGCTTAGTGCCAGCCCTTGAATTTTCCTGAATTATTGTCAGACGTGATTAACGTGTTGGTTGAGCTGTTTGATACTAATTTTGTAGGAAAATGATTACTGGAATTAGTAAAAATGAGTATTAAGGATTGACGAGAACGTAACACCAAACAAACGGCACAAGTAAAATTAAATCAATAGTAAACATTATTAATGCACTTTTAATTGGAATAGTTTTACCAGTATTAAATTCAGAGAAATCTCCTTGAATAAGACTTCTACTCTTTTGATAGTTATAAACAATTGTAGAAGCAACAACACTGTGTAGAACCAAAACTGTCATCATTAACCAATATGAAATATTATAAAGATTTTTACTTATGACAATAAGTGTCAAGGCAATGAGAAAAGAATAGAATAGTGTCCAACCTACTAGATTCATTAGTTTTTGCAGACGTCTAGGTATTTTTTCAGTATAATTCATTTGTTGCTGTTTTTGTTGTGTCCGAAACTCTTCTAGGGTCCACGAATACTTGTTCATCATGAATCTTCTTTGTTTTTTAAATTGCCGCCGAGCTAAGCATATTAATATTGGCCAAATGATCAAAAAGTATAGATAAGGTAAAAAACTAGATTTGAGATGTCCATGTTGCCCATCCTGTATTCTATAATTTGTTTGTTATATATAGAATATCGTCTACTTTCGTTTTAAAAAGGTAGTGAACTAGCCTTTATAGAAAGATTCAGGTCCCGGATTTAAGTCCGGACTTTTCAATAAACTCTTTTAATTGTACGATACCTGCATTGCTAGATAACACCACTGGTATTAGTAATTATCAAGGTTTCCTTGAAGTTTAGCTTTTTCGCCTGTAAACTCATAAGTGAGAAATCCTTTTCTTCATGTATCGTTCGGTTGGTAACTTCACGATAACATGGTGGAGTTTTTTACACCCATTCGGTGTAAATTAAAAAGTGCGTGATGCCAAGTCAGTCAATGGATTTTAGCACCACGCACTTTTTTTATGAATAAATCAGGTTATAGTTTCTGTCTTTGCAATCAATTTTGAATACGAATTAAGACAAATAAGAATAATGAAATTAAATTGATAATTGTGGGGACCAAAGCAGCATATAAGGGCGTTCTTTTTTTATTATTAAATTCAGCAAATTTGCTCCTGTAGGTGGATCTCTTTTTCTCCGCGTAAAAAAAAGATGGTCCAATAAAAAGAAGGTCTAGTCCTAAAATAATAATCATGGTTAAACACGCACTGGAATAATTCGAAAAACTTAGTAGTAACAGACTCCAACTAACTATGAAAGCAATGATTGTGGCCAAAATCAAAGCCAGCGGCAGTATTTGAGCAAGGAAGGGGACTCTGTTTATTGCGGCGGTTCGTTGTACTTTTTCTTTGCTAGCAAATTCACTTTTGGACCAGTTATACTTCTTCATCATATACCGCTGAAAGTTTCGTGTGTTACGTTTAGATATTAGGACAACAATTAGCCAGAGTATGATAAAAATGAGATAAGGACTGCTTACATAAATTAATGAATTCAATTTGTTCACCTCATTTAAATAATATTAATACTAGCACAATGTTCAATGACAATCAATTTGGCAAAAATAAGGCTGAGTAACATATGTATAACTGCCAATATACAGCTGTAAAATCTGAATTTTTGAATATTAAAAAGTAATTTTACCTCGTTATTAAGGCATATGAGACTATATTAGTTTAGTTATTGAATAGATTAAAAGTGGCCACATATTCCGCGTGAAAAAGGAATATGCAGCCATTCTTAATCTATACTCCGGCCTCATTTATTAATTTGATGGCCTAATTTCTATAGTGCTGGGGAAAAATTCATTAGTCGTACTACTAGTTTAAGTACACCATCAATGGCAGTCGCTACTGCTACAGTAACTGCTGCAACTGGTAAATAGATCACTGCCAAGAATACCGCCGTGATACCTAAACAAATGCCAAGGGTCGTAACCGGCAATTCAAAAGGTTGTTTCGTAGATACTGGATTATATAAATTATCATAATCGGTTACAGGTAGGTTAGGAATATTACGATGAACGTATGTTTCCATTGTCAGCGTGTATTTAGACTCAAGTGAAGCAGACGAGTTTTCCACTTTGGTTGAGCCTTCAATACTTACTTTAATACCGACAGCGCCGTTCCTAATAGCTAGTCCAGCTTTAATGGCACCATTACCAATCATTGGGGCTAGCTCATTAAAGGTCCCCAGATAATCTCCAGATTCAATGCCAGAAAGAGCCGTATTGAAGTCTTCGGCAGTATCGTTGATTGCATCCATGACTTGACCATCTTTGATATTCAAGACTCCGGTTTGGTCATCGACTGCAATACCAGACCATTCATTGGTTAATGTCATGTAATAATCCGCCGCAACTGTCGTGATATGCTGTTCAGGTGTTGCAACTGTCCAGTTAACGTCTGCAAATAAGTCATTAAATGCGGGGAATTTTTTCATCAGTTGATGGGCCATGAAAATCTGTGGATTTTCTTGTTGCTCAGTAGAAATTTTGGATACACCAGCATCACGTCCTGATGCAGCTGACTGATCAATGTCGATGCCATAGGCTGTATATTCGACAAATTGATCAAATGCCCAGTTTTCTGGCATTCTGAATCCTAAGTTACCACTCCACCCATATGACATGTCCGCGACATAACTATTCTTATAACCGAGTGAATCTTGTGCGTGGAGGCAAACATTACGGGTGCCATAAACACCTGGACGATACCAACTGCCACTTAGTTGACTTGCAACAGCTTTTAGGTATGGCAAGATAGTTCCAGCAATATCACCGTCTTGGACATCCACATCCACGGCGAAGTAGATTGTTGTCCCATATGGTAACCCTAAGTTTGCTGCAGCAACAGCAGCTAATTGTGCATCTTCAGTACCTTGCGCCGCGGTAAAATATCCTTCATAGTAGCCGCCATCTTCATAAATCGGGAAGAACTTCATACCATTATCCAGAATTGCCTTAACTTCTGTTGAAGTTAAATTCTTTGCACGTTCGGATGAACCGGTGCCAACTGTACCCGTTAAATAGCGACCAACAATGTCAAAGCCAATATTATGCATGTTTTTAACATCACTAGCGGTTAGCTGTGTGGCACAATCCATGGCGTTACTATTTCGGTTTGTATCACCATTGCTAGTTACCAAACCTTTAATAACAGTATAACCGGCTGTATTACTAACATTGTCATATTTCATAAATTCACTAAACTTCTGTACGGCTGCTCCTACAGCTGATGTGTAGGCCGTTGAAATCGTCCCACCATAAAAGCCATTTAGATACAAACCATATTGCACGATTCTAGCAATTTCGCTATTTGAACCTACACTCAATACCACGTTCTTTAGAGCAGAATCTGTACCAGGTCCGAAATTACCATTTGCGGTAGTAGCCGCCATACCTAGCGCACGCTGCAGTGCATAGATCAAAGCCACATTTGTGTCACGTTGATAAATTCCATCGCAGGGAAGAATACCAGTGTAATTACTGTACATACTATTCAGCCATTGCTGCAGGGCCCGAACTTTTTCTTTACCACTTGGAACAAGGACAAAGGCGGACATATCGAACAACGCTGCCATCAGATTGACAGTCACTACACCATTCGCCGTTAACCCAGCATCTGATTGTAATTCCTCGAAAGCTGCTTGAGTTGCCGCACTGTAAACATCGCTAAAGTCACTGGGTGTAATCCCTTTGCACCAGAACGCCCCTTTGATCAGTTTGGTAATGTTCTTATTAGCATAGCCTGGCTTCAATTGACTAACTATCTTAGCCACAGCGGCACGAGTTGCTTCACCGAAACCTTGACCAACACCCTCAGCGTGAGTCTCGATTTGTAGCCCTTCACGCAGGGAGTAAATCGTCGACCAACCGGTTTGACCATCCTCCGGTGCTTGATCATAACCAGCTTTACCTGCATAAGTTGTGTTTAACCATTTT
Organism: Lapidilactobacillus luobeiensis; assembly: GCF_024345205.1. GTDB lineage: Bacteria > Bacillota > Bacilli > Lactobacillales > Lactobacillaceae > Lapidilactobacillus > Lapidilactobacillus luobeiensis. Next base: position 21,420 of record NZ_BROC01000002.1, read on the forward strand.
TGTACTTCTAATACCATTTCATCTGCCATAATTGACAAGACCTCATTTCTCAGTGTGTTGTTGAACAATCTGAAGCAAGTTTGAAACTGTTTGTCGTAAGAAACCGACATTGACGTATTTGCTTGATTTGGAAATGATCCAAAGCATTTCTTCAAAGATAATGATCAACCCGAAGAAAGTTGCCACACTCCAATTCCAACTAATATTCAGGTAGGGTAACAGTTGATCGATGATGGCACACATGCCCATCAAGCAACAACTGATGACCTCGGTCAGTAGGAAATTCAGTAACGTCTTACCGAACTTCTTACTGCCATAATCTGCTGAAATAAAAATGACGCGAATCAGCAGCACCCCTAAATAGAAAGGCATCAGCGACCAAGCACCGCCAAAGATAATATTGCCAAGGTGATCGAGCATTGTTTTGCTCCTAACTGTGTCAGTGCACAAATTTGTTCTCGAGAACAAGACCATTGTGACACGAAGAAGCGGCGAAATGTAAAACACCGGAAGGATCCTTCCGCAAAAAAAGCAATTTACACATAATTTCGTTCTAAAATTAGCTAAGTGCTAGTTTAGGAGTGGATATTATGGATAAAGCTGCAATCGGTGATGGTTTAAGGATACTAAGCCTGATTTATTCACAAAGATATGCAAAATACCCATCAAACACATGCATCACGCGTTTGATGGGTATTTTGTATTTTCACCTTTTAAGTACACAAAAAGAGCCTCAGCTCTGGTATAGTTAAATTGCTAAACAAAACCACATGAGAGAAGAGGACTCTATATTGAAAACTTTACAGGAAATGGCATTAAATTTCAACAAAAACATTTTAGTATCGCATACGGGTGGTCAATTATCTTCCGATGGCGGGCTAACATTGTGTGTAGAGCTGATGGCAAAATTCCAGTTCACCATCTTGGCCGACAAACTATTGAGGTTCAATGACCAGCGACGATATTGTCAACACAGTAATTCTAGTATCTTAAAACAGTTAATTCTTCAGATTATTGCTGGTTATAGCGCAGATTCTGCGGCAACTTTTTTAGAAAAAGAACCGCTTTTTAAATTATTATTGGATAAACCGTCTTTGGCTTCACAAGCAACAATATCACGTTTTTGGCGAGGGCAGAATCACTGACGTGCAAACCAAAGAGAAAAAAACGAATAGTCCTAGTCTGTTTTCTTTAAGTAGTTTGCAATCAAAAGTCAATCAGCTTTATAAAGCGACAGCGAGCCAAACTTTAAAAGCTATGCAAGGGCTGTATGAAGCAAAATTATTGAGTTATCCAAGAACAGATACACCATTTATTACAGAGAACGAATTTGCTTATTTAAAAGCGAATTTTGGCAAATATAGCGGTTTTTTAGGACTTGATCTTGAAATGGTTCAAACAGAGCCTAGAAAGCGTTATGTGGACGGTAGTAAGGTACAGGAACACCACGCCATTATCCCAACAAAACAAGTACCTACCGAATCTGCATTAGCGAAAATGGACGATTTACAACGAAAAATTTATGCTTTAGTCGTTAAAACGACCGTTGCCATGTTTTTACCTGATTACTTGTATGAAGAAACCAAGATACAAACCAAAGTAGCCGACTTACTTTTTCAATCAATAGGCAAGACACCAAAACAAGAAGGGTGGAAAATTCTTTTTAAACAACAAAATAAAGAAGAAAAAGAGGACGTTCAAACGTTACCATTGGTTATCATTGGCGAACATGCCGAAGTTGACGTTAAGAGTGCCGAGAAAGAAACACAACCGCCGAAAGCTTTTACAGAGGGTACACTTTTAACCGCTATGAAAACCGCTGGTAAAACCATTGATGATGAAGAAGCTCAAAAGATTTTAAAAGATACGGAGGGTATCGGAACAGAAGCGACAAGAGCAAGCATTATTGAAGCCTTGAAACAAAAAGAATATATCCAAGTCATTAAAAATAAACTTGTTGTGACTGAAAAAGGAAAATTATTGTGCCAGGCAGTTGAAAGTCAGCACCTCTTAACGAGTGCTGAAATGACGGCTAAATGGGAAACGTATTTAAAAAAAATCGGTAAAAGAGAAGGCAATCAAGAGAACTTTATTACGAATATCAAAAAATTCATTGTTCATTTACTGGAAGCTGTACCTACCGATATAGAAAAACTAAATTTTTCTGATTACCAGGAACAGAAAGAAAAAGAAGCAGAAAAAAGTATTGTAGGCAAATGTCCTAAGTGCGGCAATAATATTGTATTAAAAAAATCGTTTTATGGTTGTTCAAATTATCCTGAATGTAAGTTCACTTTAGCTGAACATTTTAGAAAGAAAAAACTCACTAAAACAAATGTAAAAGAATTACTGGAGGGAAAAGAAACCCTGGTAAAAGGAATCAAAAATAAAGAGAAAAAGTCCTACAATGCCGTTGTAAAAATCGGGGAAAAGGGATATATTGATTTTATTTCATTCTCAAAATAAGCATAAAAGCCCTTTAAATAGGGCTTTTATATATTAATCACAAATCACTTATCACAAATCACTTATCACAAATCACAAATCACTTGTGATTTGTGATTTTTAATGATACAATATTACTATACAAAAAAAGAATGGGGCGTAGTTATGGAGAAGGAAGAACTCAAAATACTTGAAGAATTAAGACGTATTTTAAGCAATAAAAATGAAGCAATTGTTATTTTGAATAATTACTTTAAAGGTGGTGTTGGAAAGTCAAAATTATCAACTATGTTTGCTTACTTGACAGACAAATTGAATTTAAAAGTTTTAATGATCGATAAGGACTTACAAGCAACATTGACAAAAGACTTAGCAAAAACTTTTAAGGTAGAATTGCCACGTGTTAATTTTTATGAAGGCTTGAAAAATGGAAACTTGGCTTCTTCTATTGTTCATTTGACTGATAATTTAGACTTGATCCCTGGCACGTTTGATTTGATGTTACTGCCAAAATTAACTCGTTCATGGACGTTTGAAAATGAAAGTAGATTGCTTGCTACTCTTTTAGCACCTTTAAAAAGTGACTATGATCTCATTATTATTGATACTGTACCAACGCCAAGCGTTTATACAAATAATGCAATCGTGGCGAGTGATTACGTTATGATCCCTTTACAAGCAGAAGAAGAAAGTACAAACAACATTCAAAACTATATTTCCTATTTGATTGATTTACAAGAACAATTTAACCCTGGACTAGATATGATCGGTTTTGTTCCTTATTTAGTTGATACGGACAGCGCAACGATAAAATCAAACCTGGAAGAACTGTATAAGCAACATAAAGAAGATAACTTGGTTTTCCAAAATATTATCAAGCGAAGTAATAAAGTAAGTACCTGGTCTAAAAACGGCATTACAGAGCATAAAGGCTATGACAAAAAAGTTTTATCCATGTATAAGAACGTATTTTTTGAAATGCTTGAGCGAATTATTCAATTAGAAAACGAAAAAGAATAGAATCACAAATCACAAGTGATTAATCACAAATCACTTGTGATTTGTGATTGTTGATGATAAAATAAGAGTAAGAAGAAATAGAAAGAAGTGAGTGATTGTGGGAAATTTAGGCGCACAAAAAGCAAAACGAAATGATACACCAATCAGTGCAAAAAAAGATATAATGGGAGATAAGACGGTTCGTGTTCGTGCTGACTTGCACCATATCATAAAAATCGAAACAGCAAAGAATGGCGGAAACGTAAAAGAAGTTATGGATCAAGCCTTAGAAGAATATATACGGAAATATTTACCTGACAAACTTTAAAAGGAGTGAAAATGAAATGGCAGTTACGTATGAAAAAACATTTGAAATAGAGATCATTAACGAATTATCGGCAAGCGTTTATAATCGAGTATTAAACTATGTTTTGAACCATGAATTAAATAAAAATGACTCTCAATTATTGGAAGTCAATTTATTAAACCAATTAAAGCTTGCAAAACGTGTAAATCTTTTTGATTATTCTTTAGAAGAATTACAAGCCGTTCATGAGTATTGGCGGTCAATGAATCGTTACTCAAAACAAGTTTTGAATAAAGAGAAAGTGGCTTAATATGGCAAATATAGTCAATTTTACTGACAAACAATTTGAGAATCGCTTAAATGATAATTTAGAAGAATTGATTCAAGGAAAAAAAGCGGTTGAATCGCCAACCGCTTTTTTACTTGGTGGGCAACCAGGGTCAGGGAAAACCAGTTTGCGATCAGCAATTTTTGAAGAAACACAAGGGAATGTTATTGTCATTGATAATGATACCTTTAAACAACAGCACCCTAATTTTGATGAACTAGTGAAACTTTATGAAAAAGACGTAGTAAAACACGTTACCCCTTATTCTAATCGCATGACAGAAGCGATCATAAGCCGTTTGAGCGATCAAGGGTATAATTTGGTGATCGAAGGTACAGGACGAACAACAGACGTTCCTATTCAAACCGCAACAATGCTTCAAGCCAAAGGTTATGAAACAAAAATGTATGTCATGGCAGTACCTAAAATCAACTCATATTTAGGAACAATTGAACGATATGAAACCATGTATGCAGATGATCCAATGACAGCCAGGGCAACACCAAAACAAGCGCATGATATTGTTGTCAAAAACTTACCGACCAATTTAGAAACCCTTCATAAAACGGGCTTATTTAGCGATATAAGGCTATATAACAGAGAAGGAGTAAAACTCTATTCAAGTTTGGAAACACCTTCTATTAGTCCAAAAGAAACCTTAGAAAAAGAATTGAATCGTAAAGTATCAGGGAAAGAAATTCAACCGACTTTAGAACGAATAGAGCAAAAAATGGTTCTAAATAAACACCAAGAGACACCTGAATTTAAAGCAATTCAACAAAAATTGGAAAGCTTGCAGCCACCTACACCACCAATACCCAAAACACCTAAACTTCCAGGTATTTAAACCTTAAAAAAGGAAAAGAGTAGTTACCAAAAAACGGTAACTACTCTTTTTTTATAAAAACATTTCCTCATGTTGGGGTCCCGAGCGCCTACGAGGAATTTGTATCGATAAGAAATAGATTTAAAAATTTCGCTGTTTTTTTCTAATTTCATTTTGAGGTGAATTAATTGGTAGTTATTAGAGGTGCCCTATACCTAATAATTTATCTACATTCCCTTTAGTAACGTGTAACTTTCCAAATTTACAAAAGCGACTCATAGAATTATTTCCTCCCGTTAAATAATAGATAACTATTAAAAATAGACAATACTTGCTCATAAGTAACGGTACTTAAATTGTTTACTTTGGCGTGTTTCATTGCTTGATGAAACTGATTTTTAGTAAACAGTTGACGATATTCTCGATTGACCCATTTTGAAACAAAGTACGTATATAGCTTCCAATATTTATCTGGAACATCTGTGGTATGGCGGGTAAGTTTTATTAAGACACTGTTTACTTTTGGTTTAGGATGAAAGCATTCCGCTGGCAGCTTAAGCAATTGCTGAATCGAGACTTGAGTGTGCAAGAGCAACCCTAGTGTTCGGTGAATATCCAAGGTACGCTTGTAGAATCCTTCTTCAACAATCAGATAGATGTCAGACGCATGGCTTTCAAAAACCACTTTTTTAATAATTTGTGTGCTTAAATGGTAAGGAATATTCCCAACAATTTTATACCTCTGTTTGTTAGGGAATTGAAACTGTAGAATATCTTGGTGAATTAAAGTGACACGAATGTTCAGTTTTAATTTTTCTGACGATAAGTTGAATAGATGACTGTCTAATTCAATAGACGTTACCTGTTTACTTATTTTAGCCAGTTTCGTCGTTAAATGCCCTTTACCTGTTCCAATTTCGTAAACGGTATCGGTTTCTTTTAAATTCAATTGTTTTATTATTTGGTTGAGTACTTTTTCACTCGTTAAAAAGTTTTGAGAATATTTTATATTTTTGTTCATGTAATCACTCCTGAAGTGATTACATCTATAAACAAATACAGAAGTTAAACGATTTGTTTGTAATTTTAGTTATCTGTTTAAAAAGTCATAAGATTAGTCACTGGTAGGAATTAATCTAACGTATTTATTTATCTGCGTAATCACTGTTTTTAGTCTGTTTCAAAACAGTAGATGTTTTATCTACATAACGCATTTGGAATACCAACATGACGAATCCCTCCTTCTTAATTACAAATTTTTAGCATCTAATTTAACTTCAATTCCTATTATACAAAATTTTTAATGCACTATCAACACACTCTTAAGTTTGCTTCTAAGTCTTATTTCCATAACTTTAGGGTTAACCATACGCAAGACCAATCACTCTCGGACAATACTCATGATTTTAATGATAAAATCCATGTTAAACCCATAGATAAGAAATACACCTGCAATAACCGTTACCTGTTTGTGCCAATTTAAAAATGCACCACTTTTTTATAATTAAAACGGTTGAAAACTGTACCACTAATAACTCACAATAGAGAGATGTCACCGTCAAGTTAAATGTACAAAATAACAGCGAAATTTTTAAATCTATTTCTTATCGATACAAATTCCTCGTAGGCGCTCGGGACCCCATGTTTTAAAAGCTGATCGAGAAATAAAACACACAACGGTATTCTTTCTTTTTTCAGTTGGTACATTTTGCAGTCTGTAACGTGTCATTTACTGTTTGTTACCTTAACATATCCAGTCGAAAACACAAGGGTATATAAACGAGCAAGCTCGCCCTTGTGTTTTCTTTGTGTCTATGTTGCGTACTCGTCACAGCAAACGACACGAACACACTGGCGAAAATGAACCAACAAAACGAAAAAAGAAAGGAGCGTACACTGTAATTTATTTCTAGCTTTTAAAACATGAGGAAAACAGCTTCACTTCCTCAAACGCCTAACAAAAATGGTTGTCAAAAAACTAAAAATCAAAAAAAAGAAAAAACGCTTTGATAAAGATAGTGTTAGCACATTACAGACTTTAAATGAGGCTTTGATCGACCGTGTTCGACTATTAACCAACCAGACAGCCACGATTATTGATATCGATTCGACTCACTCAGACACTTATGGCAAACAGGAAGCCACTAACTACAACGCACATTATGGTACTGAAGGATATCATCCATTACTGGCAACTGATCAAGATGGTAACTTATTGAAAGCTGTCTTGCGTCCTGGAAATGCCTACACCAGCAAAGATGTAAAAGCTTTTTTAACACCACTATTAAAGCATTATCAAACTCAGCTGCCCACGACTGACATTCTGGTTCGTGGTGATAGTGGCTTCGCCACGCCAGAAGTTTACGATGTCTGTGAAGCCAAAGATGTGTTTTACATTATTCGACTCAAACGCAATCGAAAATTACAGAATCTAGCTGAAAAGTTCGTCAAGATCAATGATCAAACCCAGTGGCAAGAGGAAGAGACTCATTACTACTCTGAAATCTATCAATCAGCATCGTGGCCTAAGCCACGGCAGATTTATATTAAATCAACTCGAGTAGCTGGTGAACTGATCTTTTCACATGAATTTATCGTCACTAATCTGACTAATTTAACGGCTGAAACTGCCTTCGAACTGTATCACAAACGCGGCCAAATGGAAAATTACATCAAAGAAGCTAAAACAGGTTTCTTTTTCGATAAGACTGATAGTTCAACGTTTAATGCCAATGCTGCCCGGATGATGGTTAGTGTACTGGCTTACAATATTGTCAACTTTTTAAAGCAGCTAACACTGACAAAACATGATTCCGGCTTGTGCGTTAGCACATTGCGGATCCGTTTATTCAAAGTTGCGGCACGTGTTGTGCATACTGGCCGACGCATTCAGTTGCGGCTGAGCTCGTATCATATTTACCATCGGCTGTTCTACCAGGCTCTACAGCGTATCCAGGCTATTGAATAACCGGCAAAATTAAAAAAATCTGTACAACCAAGGGACAAGTGTATCCAAAAGTTCAAAGCAATTCTGAGTTAGTTGAAAGATCTCACTAGCTAGAACTGATAAACATCGTATTTCAGCAAAAGATAAAGACATACCCGTCAGTTTTCGAAAAAATACGAAAACTGACGGGATTTTTATGAACTATGAATAATTCAGGCTAAGAATAGATAAAAAATTAACTCAGTCAGAAGTTGCGTATAACATAATGACGGTGCGCCATTATCGAGACATTGAGAATGGCCGCTCCTCAATTACAGCTAAAGATTTTTTAGATATTCTTGCCGCCATGAACGCAACAATGGATGACTTTACCAGTGTCATGCCGCGATTGAAACAGAAGAATATCTTTGAAATACAGCATCAGGTAAACAATATTAGTCAGTATTTATTAGAGGTTAATGAGTTTTATGACTATGAAGTTGATTTATTTAAACAAGTGCTTCCAGGTGCAACCGTTAAGACAATAGTGAGGGTACTCCCGCAAATCTTACAGAGAAATATGGATTTTAATCTTTCAAGACAGCAATTATCAACTGCTCTAGAAACCTCAATCCATGCCATCACAAGACTTCTCATTTTGCACGACAATCATGATGCTGCTAAATTCATTAATCGGCTTGATCCGCTATCTGACGATTTTTCAGAATTACTGTCAGTTCAGTCATTCTTTGAGTATGAGCTCATCCATGCAGTAATAAGACCGAAGGGTAAAATGAGCCCAGAAATGATAATTTATGTTACATCATTATTAGACGGCTTAGAGTCGACAACAACAGTATTCTTGAAGGGGATATTGTCGGAAATCGCCATTGTGACGTAGCTAGATTTAATGATGAGCCAATTAATTGCCGTTATAAATTAAATAATAATTGGTTTGATTCTTAACAATGAAATTATTTCTAATATTATTTAAAAAGCCATAGACTTTGCTTGTGATGTGGAATATAATTAATCGTGAAATCGGTTTCAAAAAATGAGAGGAACTACAAATATGAAAAAATCATTGATTATTTTTGCTGCACTTGTTGGAATTTCCTTAGCTTCAGTTTCTACGAGTAATGTTGGAGCCGCAACTCAGGCGACTGATTCCACACAGTCTGCGATGGCAAAGGTGGCCCAAATGCCATATAAAACTAATGTATGGTTACTACGTGCAAACGAAAACTCACCTTGGTTTGTCGTGAGTGAAGATGCAATTTCATATACAACCGTTTCGTATGTAAAATCGTTTAAAACAGAATATACGGTTTCCAATGTTAGTGAATCTGGACCCAGTGATACACAGCAAACGCCAAAAGTTCAGCGGTTTGAAACGCGTACTTATTACTATACGCCAATTAATAATTGAGTTGGGAGGCAGACAGATTGAGAAAATTAAGTTTAAGAGCAATTTGTAGTGTTGGTGTCTTATTATTTTCGCTTGTAGCATTACCAACTGTGAATGTCAGCGCGGCAACTCTTAACCTAAATTCAACCCAAGGAATTTTGGCCAAGGTCGTGACGTTACCAAGTTATCTCTATATTGAAGAAAAGTGGGAAGGAGGCCAATGGGTAGTTACTTATTCGAAAACGTATAAAACCGAAACAATTAATTATCCACATGGTTTCACAGTGTACAGAAATCCATACGATGAAACCGTCTATTATAATACAGATGGTACTTATTCCCGACGCACGTATTATGAGACAAGAACGTTTCAGGTTTATTGACAATTCTTAATTTTTTAGACTTGGAGTGAATGTGTTGCGTAAGAAAACTATCTTGGCTGTCGTCGTTACGCTTTTTATCACTTTATTGGTGGCTGGCGGTCTCATCTCCCGATTTGACCGCTCCGCCAGACCTAGCCAGTCGGCTAATACTTCTAAAAAATCAGTCAGCAATGTTAGCAGCAGTAAATTCATTAATAATCCTGATGGCAATCACTTTATCGACTTGTATAACCAAATTTATACTTCCGGCAAAAAGGAACAGGTTAATTCAAAAAAGGATTTTACCGAGGCACGCTGGCAAGCGATTGATTTAACGTCAATTGAGACGATGTCACAATCAGAGGCGGCAGTTTTCTTCTATGATTCTTGGTTGATAATTTGGCCTCCTAATCAGACAGAAACAGCAGGTTTCGATATTCTGAAGATTAAGCCTATCAAGAATAAATCTGGTATTTCTGGTTATGAGCTTGAGATTCAACCAATGCCTGAGCCTGGCGGTGATTTCTTTACCACCTATCGAATTGAATTCATTGATGACGCCTACCATGCGGTCAAGTTAGTTGATCCAGATAACATTTTAAAACTAGGTCAGGTCACTTTACTTTACGAAACGAAGCTCAAAAGTTCCAGCAGTGATTTCGCAACTGGTAAAAGTTAATCTTAAAGATGAATTGGTAGCAGAGACAGGTCCTCAGCCAATCCTTCTTCGAAGATTGAAACGCGTGCTTTATATTGTTTGTGAAGTGGTTGCATGATTGATTTCATTATTGAGTAAACGAAAAATAACTGTATGCTCTCATTTTACAAATGGAGTATGCAGTTATTTTTCGTTTTTCTTAAGCCTCCACAGAAATTTAATACCCGATTTTTATAGCACCGAGAAAATTCATCAGAAGTTCTATGAGTTTTAGACATACCATTAAGTGCTGTCATCGTTGCTACAGCGATTGTTGTTATAAAGAATATTCTCGCATTCTTTGGTGTCTTAACTTTTGCACCAGAATTTAGATTTCAATTTTTTCCTCTTACCACTCCTCATTCATTCCCCAATCATAATCGCCGTATATCTCATCAAATTCACCCAACTTAGTATCAAGCATTTTTTCTTGGCGCCTTTTCATCTTTGCTTCACTGATAATCTTCTCAAATAAGTTATCTCCCGTTCTCGCTTGATAAGCTGCAAGCATTGATAGTGTCGGTCCATACTGTTTAGTAAGAGCTGTGACCGAATGATCGAAGTTGTTTTCTTTAGGCTTAGCTTTCAACTGTACTTCATCGGCGTCCTCAATAAGTTGTCGCCACGGTTCGTATCGATCCTCGGCGCCAGCAGACGCAGTAGGGTCGTAATAACAAATATAATAGTCGATTATACCTAGTGTAAGGCTTTGAAAACTATGGTCGAATTTACAATAGTTAAGAACTGCGTCTTCAGCATAATCGTCCATGAGGCGAATCTCATAACGGTTTTTGATTGGGACATAGTTCTCATGAGAGACTTCCGTTTTTTCAAAAGTTTCGAGATCTTTCTGATAAAAGACAATTCGCAGATTTGACTTTGGCGCTCCGAAGTAAATACTTGAGCCACTGTCGCGCATGATAGTCTCACCATCGTAATTGACTATTTCCATTCCTCCCTGAAATTGGACCTTTTTAAATCTCGTTCCAATTTCGCCACGTTTGGTTTTTTCAATTAAATCTGGAATATCAACAATGCCATAGTAGTCATTAATGGCAATATCGATTCGTTTGAAGTAACATTTGAAATCTTGTTGAGCAGTCACGAGGAATGTGTTCCAGTCGAATTTTTTATAACTGAGCAACACCTCGTATTCACGGCAACCTTGTCCAGTCATTTCAACTAGAACGCCTTTAGAATTTCCTTCAACACGATTGTGATCATACAGGACTTTAATGTGTCCACGGCTCAAGCAGGAGTCATAGTGCAATAACCCGTGTCCCTCATCATCAAATGTTTTAGGGTTAAGATTGAGCAGCTTAGTAATAACCTCATCAACCGTGGCGTCCATGATTCTCACACGAACATAATCAAAAACGCATTCTAGCGGATTACCATCGTTGACTAACCATGGCATGTACGTATTGATTTCTTCCATTGTCTTCTTGTCAGGGCGCCGTTTTCCTGATTCGTAACGACTAACAGCTGACTTTGACACCTTTAGGATGTCAGCCATTTCTTTAAGCGTTAAATGACGATGTGTCCGATAATCTTTAATTGCTTCAGCAATACTTAAATTTCGTAGTTTTTCCATGTTATTCGCTCCGATCTTGTTGAAATAGATAAGTGGCAACTTTTATTTTATCTAAAGTTTCTTTGAAAACTCTGTTGTATCAACCTCTATCACTGTTTCTTGACTTGTTTTATCTGTTTCACCCTCCGTGTTACCCTCCGTGTTACATGCGGAGGGTGAAACTCGGTGGCGCAAGCGCCACCGAGCGTGCTTGTCGCTCGCCCAATTTCCAATTGGGTTCCCTAGTGCCGCACCGCCGGTCTCTCACGGCCCGGCTTTCCGCAGTTCCACTGCTACATTTGCACTCCGCACGTCTTTGTAGGGGTATCTGTTTAATGGATTCTTGTTAGACTTCTTTGATGCTGGGTAAGCCATTCATAAATAGCTTTCTTGGTATAGTAAACACTGCCTGTTTCTAACCGTATTTCTGGACATCCAAGGCTAACCCAGCATTTAAGCGTGTTAACACTGATATTGAAAAAAGCCGCGCATTGCTTCTGATTGAGAAAATCGGAATAATCATTTTTTTGCAACTCTTGGTTGATTAGTTTCCTCAATAGAAGAGCCAATGTATTTTCCATATTTTTACTGATGAGTTGATTGTTTTCTGTCATATGCACTTCCCCCGAACAAATGTTTTATAGCTTTAGTATAGGGGATAATCGACTATAAATCAAGCAAATTTGCTTTTTAATAGTATCAATAGCAAATATATGTATAATAATGATTAATAAGCGTAATAAAATATAATTAAGTTGACTACATTTGCTGTTTGCTGTATTCTAAATTCGAGGTGATTAAATGAACACGTTTAAAAATGTTTTACGTAAAGTGCGTAAAAGTCGCAAGGTCACTCAAGCGCAATTGGCAAAAGAAATTGGCGTTTCAACACAAACTGTCAATAATTATGAAAATGGTCGGACAATTCCTGACAATACAATGGTTCAGAAAATTGCACTTGCATTGGGAACGACGACTTCTATTTTCTATAGTGTCGAAACTGGTGTTGCAATCGATTATGCCAAGACAACTCAGATGGTAATGGATGACTATACTGAATTTTTGGATCGTATGTATCGCTTGGCGAATGATGAGACAAAGCAGCGTGCCTTTTTATTGGAGCAACTTAATAGCCTGCCTACCAGAGAATTAGCTGAAATCGTTGAGCGCAACAAATATGAACCTATTCTGGATATCACGCGCCGCGGTTGTGAACAAACAATCGCTGAACGTTTCAAGGATCCAACCTATATGGATCGTCGTGGCACCGAAGGGTATTTAAAATTTAGGTAGTGAGTAATTATTGTTATTAATCTTCTTTCATATGTGCTTCCCCGAGTATAAGAGGAGAGATTAATAATGGCAGTATTTTCAACGTATATGAATAAACGCGACAATCAAAAATATTGGCAGGTAAGTGCGTATCTTGGAATGGATCGTCTGACTGGCAAAGAAGTGAAAGTACGAAAGAAAGGTTTTTTAAGGAAAAATGCTGCAAAAGCATATTTGAACGAACAAGCAACAATTTTTGAAACGAACGGTACATTGAGACGGACAAAATATACATTTGAAGAAGTTTATCAAATGTGGCTGAAAACGTATAAATTTACCGTTAAGGAATCAAGTTATGTAAAATTATTAGGAAAATTTAGAGTTCATATTTTACCAATATTTGGTGATAAATTAATTCAAAGAATAACAACGGCAGAAATTCAAGATTTTACGAATGAATTATCGAAGGAATTGTTTTCATTTAAAGAATACACCTATAATATTTCTCGCATTTTGGACTTTGCAGTTAAGCGGGAATTCATTAGTAAAAACCCGGCAGTCAATATTATTATGCCACGAGGTCAGCAAAAGCAGACTCATCGAAAAAATAAGTTTTATACTAAGAAGCAACAACAGGCTTTGCTTAAGGATGCTCAGAAAAATGAACCACTACTAATCTATGCATTTTTTCAATTAATGGCTACAACTGGGTGTCGAGAGGGAGAACTGTTAGGGTTATTCTGGGAAGATATTGATTTTGACCGTTCCATTATTCGTATTCGGCGAACGTTAACGAGAGGTGAGCAACGGCGGCTTTACCTGGGAGAGCCCAAGACTAAGAATTCTTGGCGAGTAGTTGAATTAACTAGCAAAACGGCGACGATTTTAAAATCATGGCAAAAACAACAAGTTGACTTTTTTGATTCTGGGATAACGGTTAAGAAAAGTGAGCAACTGATTTTTAGCAATTCCAAAAATGAGTTTACGGAATTAACACATCCACGGTTGTGGTTGATGAGAATCAATAAACGAGCTGGATTACCAGAATTAAGCCCGCATGCTTTACGACATACCTTTGCCTCTATTCTTGTCAATAATGGAGTTGATCCGCACACAATCTCTAAGATGTTGGGACACGCATCTGTTTCTACAACGCTTGATATTTATTCAGATATTTTTCAAGAGACGCAGATGGAAGCCTCACGAATTGTTGAGGAGAATCTGGGATAGCAGGATAATGGACAAGACTTATTAAAAGTGTCCGAGTTAGAGCTTTTCAGCTGAATGAACTACTGGTCTTACAGCATTAAACTAACCGAAACTTGTCCGGAGTGTTGTCCGAAAGTTTTGATATTCACTGATATTTTCTGCTATTTGTTGACAACTAACACTTTTTTTAAACGAAGACACAAAAAAAGAACCCTTATCAATCAAGGGTTCTCACATGAAGCGGGTGACGAGAATCGGACTCGCGACTCCAGCTTGGGAAGCTAGTGTTTTACCACTAAACTACACCCGCAAGTAGTTAAAAACTACATATAATATCATATCGAATTTGAACGGAGATTTCAATAGTTTTTTCAAATCTACCCCAACAATTTGTTTATCTAGGATCAACCATTTGATAGGATAATCTTAAATCAGCGTCAGGACAAGATGGTGAGAGTGGTCATTGATCGATACCTTTTGCATCAGGTGGTAATTGACGGACCCGATCAAGGAAAAGGCGGCTATTGGTGGCCTCTTGTTGATCATAGGTGAAGTTCAATTGCTGACTTAATTGACTGGCGACTGCTTGGAAAAGGTCACACATGATCGTCACGGCCGACCAGAGGGCTGTAATATCGCCGGTCGCATAAGTGGCGAGAAATTGTTGGTAAATCGGTGCAGGCAAAAGCTGGCGATAATATTTGCCATTTTTACCGACACTGATCTGAAAATCATGAGTCGCGCCGATCTGCCAATTCAAGATTTGCTTCAACATTGGCCGGACGTTGAAGTCCAACATATCCAAAACGTAGGGGAGTTCTTGGCGCCACAAGCCCTTAGCCACGTTGTTCAAACACCACCAGAATTCATTACAGGTTCCCCGAAATTCGGCGATGCTGGGGCGTTGCACCCAATAACGTTGGTCCGTCACTTCGATCGGTTGAGGCAGGCAGTGATCCTTATCCAAAAGAATCTGATACATTTCCAAATGATTCAGGGCGTTGTCGAGTGTCCGAACATGCAGATCCAAGCGATTGCCATCTGCGAATTGGATCAACCAGCCATACGCATCGGCGGCTTCCGCTAGTGGAAAGTAGGCGTTGTCGTCGGGAAGTTGCCAATAAAGCCGCGGACCAAACTGATCCAACCAAGCCTGCTCCTGATAAAATGGTTTGATGTCGTCAACGACGTAAGCAATGTCATAATCTTGAAAGATATCATTAGGAACACTGGGATTAACCCGCGACCCCTCCAAATAAACGGCTCGGATCCGGGGGTCGGTTTGGGCCTTTTTTAAAATCAAAGCAAACATTTCAGTTGATGAACGCATTTCACTGATCCTTTCTAGTTTTTTGTTTGTAAGTAAGTGCATGAATACTGGCGTGCTTCTACTGATGGTGATCAGTATCATGGGAATAAGAAAAGGATAGAACTAGTGCCCGACCTACTAGATCCATTGGTTTTTGCAGACGTTGCGGTACTTTCGCAATATGATTCATTTATCACATATATGATAGCGTTAACTTTCTGGTCAAACAAGTAGCTTTTATAGAAATAGTCAAGTTATAATTTCACGATGAACTATTTGTTTGATTGTTCTTGAGGCTGATAAGAACATTTTAGCGCTTTTCAATATATCATAACACCTGGCTTAATGCGATGCCTTCGCATCCCTGACAGCGAATGATCGACTTGGACCTTCTTTCAAGGCAGCAACTATCAGTTACTTTAGAAACGTCAATTCATGCAGTCACAAGACTTCTGATTTCTGATGACAATCATCATGCTGTTAAATTCATCAATCGCCATTGTGACGTAACTGATTTTACTGGAAAAGCGGCCCGCAATTTATCAAACATTAAGAAATAATAAACTAAACGCTAAACAGTGAAATTTTTTTTAATTCTATTAGAAAAATCAGTGGACATTATTTGTGATTTAGAATATAATCAACTATGAAATCGATTTCAAAAAATGCCTTTGCAAGAAACTACTATAGCAGCAAAAATCATTGATTATTTTTGTTGAACTTGTTGGGATTTCCTTTTAATTTTATAGACTGGAAGTGACAGAATGCGTAAAAAATCTAGGTGGTTTGTTGTTGTTGGACTTTTTATCACTTTAGTGGTGGTCGGCATTTCGGTCCAATTTAACCGTTCGAACAAGCGTGATCGCCAGGTGGCTGATATTTCTCAAAAATCAGTCAGTAATTCCAGCAGTAGTGAATTGGTTAGCAGCAGTAAATTCGTTAATAATCCTGAGGGAAATCACTTTATCGATTTATATAACCAAATTTATACTTCCGACATAAAGGAACGCGCCAATTCAACAGCGGATTTTACCAAGGCACGCTGGCAAGCCATTGATTTAACTTCAGTGGCGACGATGTCACGATCAAAAGCGGAAGTTTTCTTCTATGGTTCTATTTTAGTCATTCGGTATCCCAATAAAACGGAAACATCAGGTTTCGATATTAGTAAAGTTAAGCCCATCAAGAATAAATCTGGCATTTCTGGGTATGAATTTGAATTGCAATCAACGACTGAACCTGCCGATGATTTATTTACCACTGGTCGGATCCAACTAATCAATGACGCTTACCACGCGGTCAAGTTGGTTGATCCAGACGATCTTTTAAAACTAGGTCAAGTCACGTTACTTTACGAAACAGATCCCGAAGATTTATAGTCTGAACCCGTGAGATATGTCAGCTGATCTTGAAAAAATCAGTAGGGCAAAAACAGGTCCTTAGTCGCTCCTCTTTTAGGACTTGGATTTAAATTGTCTGCGATATTGTTGTTAAAGTAGCTGGACGATTGATTTTGCTATTGAATAAATGAGAAATAGCCGCCTCTCCATTGTGAAAAAAGGAATGGGCGGCTATTTTTAAATTTGGCTCTAGAATTTTTGGTGTTAAATGGTGTTGAAAGCTAGTTTTATCCTAGGAATCTGACCTTAGAACTTTATTGTTTTCTGGAATTGAAAGCTTGGGAAATGCTACTTTTGATTGTTTTTCGAAAAAGTGAGTTGCATCTTTAACTTCAAGATTTCGAATCGGGTGCGTGAGAGATTGTTTGATTTCAGTACATCTTCACCCATGGACCGATCTATTTGCTGGTTGGTGGATTAAATTGATGGCCTGGACAAGACGCTATTGACGATTTTTGTCCTCCAGACAAGAGCTGCAATTTTAGCAATTATTAGGTTGTCGGTGTCGCTTGAACTTGAACTGATTGGGAATTTGGTAAAACCTGATTATACGAGGTGGTGAAAAAAGATGAAGTCAGAATCACAGGAAAATTTCCAGGACCGTATGGACAGTCAGAGCAAGGGAAATATTACAAAAGAGCAGAAAAAAATAGCACATGAGAGATTAGAAAAAATCATCGCTTTGCAAAAAAATAGTCAGAAGCATCAATAGCGCAATAAAAAGGAGGTAGAGTAATGTTAACTTTTAAATTAATTGAAATTGTTGATGGATTTTATCATTACGAAATCTATCCTGAATCTAAAGTTGAAGCTAAGGGAACTTTTATTTTCAACCCTGAAACTAAAGAGGTAAAAACTAGGATTGAGCCTAATAGTCCATTTGATTGTCTGGGTCATTTTGTGCAAGGTATGCGGGATGATAATGGTAATTTAAAAAAATCGGGCATGGTTGCTTGGTACTAACAGCACTCACTAACTAATAAGTTGGCAAGTGCTATTTTTCTGTCTCAGAAAGCTAATCAAGCGGTGAACAAGGAGCATGATTGAAGCCAAGCATGTGGCGCCTAAAACCAAAAGCAGGTATCGTTGATCAAACTAAGACCAGCGATACCTGCTTTATCTATTTTGACGCGGGCTTATTTTTGTCCAAGCGAAAATAAAAAGACTTCCAAAATAAATCAGAAGTCTTAGTCAGGTCTTGATATCAGGATCCTTTAGGAAATTCATTACTAGAGAGTCGAGATATCGTTAAAAATGCCGCTGGCAGGCATATAGAATGCTGATGTGGCGCAGGTTTAGCGGTGGTTTGTCCAATATTTGTCCATTACGTTAAAAGTAATGGTTGCATCATTTTTAATAAAATGCAAAGCCGACTGTGAGTATTTTCCCTGACTAGAGACTGTCTAATATACGAACTGATTTTTCTGCTTCTTTTCTCCGCTGGCTGTCTAATAGATGACTGTATACCTTGAGCGTCACACTGATGTTAGAATGGCCAATACGCCGACTTATATAGTATATGTCAACGCCTTGACTGATTAAGTAACTAACGTGACTATGTCGTAAACCATGAAATGTAATGAATCTATCTTTTGGAACGTCAATACTTGCTTGAATGTTGGCCAAGGACTTGTTACAGGCGTTATCTGTCAGTATCGTATGCTGACGCCCTCGCATAACCATATTCAGTTGATCTCGGTAACCTTGACGTAGATATACTGAAAGTTGCTCTTTATGGACACGTTTAAATACTTCGAATACTGATGCAGAAACCTCTATATCGCGAATCGATGCTGGTGTCTTCGTGTCCTTAAACCCGGTCCCATAAATATGATCCCAAGACTTATTGACATGAACCACGCCATTGGCTTCGTCAATGTCCGTCCATGTCAGACCTAATATTTCAGAAATTCGCATTCCTGTCATCGAGGCAATATAAATTGCAAAGTTACCCATGCTACGAAAACTTGCCTTTTCTTCCGAAATTTGTTTTACCCGCTTGAAGTCTTCCGACTCAAGATACTTCATTTTCTCGCTGTGTCTAATTCCACGTACATCCACATTGAAAGTGAAGTCTTTGAAAATAATTTGTTCATTGATTGCCGTCTTGACCATAGCGCGAACATAACTGTTAGTTTTACTTATAAAATCCTGTGATCTGGGTCGCTGCCTTTTTCTATCAGCACCTGCAGCTAAATTGTTGAGAAAAATTTGCCACTCTGTTCCTGTAATTGATTTCAGTTTTCTACCTGCAAAGGTATGTTCAAGATGGCCACGTATGAGTTCATAACGATACTCTGTGTTCTTAGATTTGTTCCCTGACTTATAGGCCTCAATCCATTGATCCCAATAGTCTAAGAAAAGAATATCGTTCTTGTTTGGTTCGCCACCTCTCAGAATCAATTCTTCCATGCGACGTGCTTCGGCTTCAGCTGATTTCCTTAGGACAAATCCGCCACATGACTGGACCTGTTGATTACCATGAGCATCTGTCCAATTTACCCGATATTCCCATGTTTTGCCGCGTTTACGATAAGATGCCATGTAAATAACCTCCATCTATGGTAAAATTAGAGTACACAAAAAGCGTGCACTTTTTGGGTGGCCACATCCCATTTACTTTGGTCGGTAGGGGATGTGGTTTTTTATTTTAAAGAACAATTACTTTAGAAAAGAAATAAAGGAGATAATCGCAGCAACAATTGCAATTCCTGTGCCGTAAAACCAAACCTTCTGCTTTTCCAATTTTGTGTTTACTTGCTCGAACTTTGTGTCTAGGTGTGCGTCCAGTAAATCAATTTTGTGATTAATGCTGTCGATAGATTTGCTGAATTCTTCCTTTGTCACATAATTATTTCGCATTGGTGGTTCACCTCCATCACTCCCGTTTGACTTTAGTGTACCATGTTGCACCTCTGGAGGAATAGAAATAGTTTTATCTGTTTCATTCATGTATATTACTTTGTTTGTGTCCATCATGATGTCACATCTTGAAGGAGAAGAGCTGTATCCAATAAAACAAAAGGAAGATAACTGCCATCTTTCAAGGATTCATTTAAAATGAATACTGTTATTCGCAGGTACGGCGCTGAGGTCTTAGAAAGGATCTCCTTCTTAATGGAGTAATTGGCTTCAAAAGTAAAGGAGCTTCTTTTTTCTGGTGGAATATCTGCTTCTCTACTTTCGGTGATAAAGTTTTCTTCTTCGAAAATACCTTCTTGCCGATTGATTAGATGAAGATCAATATGAAGCTTTTGAAAGGCTTCTCCCCAAAAAAGTTGTCCGATTCCAATTCTTATATTGAAGTTACACTGACCGTTACTGTCTGGGCTAACTTGATGTACGATTTTGTCTTGTTGTAAAACCGAGTATTCGGTAATAAACTGATTATCAAAATTATTGCCAATTTTTGCCATGCCTAATTCTCCATGCTGGACTGTGACTTGCCTGAAACCACGTCATTATCAAACGTGATGTTGAAATTCGCTCCAAGACTTCCCTTGACGCCTGTCAAATACATTGCAACAACATTCTTATCGCCATTGATCATGCTTTCAGTTAGGCCGTCGGGCTCACCGAATTTAGAAATAACGTCATTATAACTAGTGCCGTTTGCGATTGATTCAAAATCGGCCAATGTGATTTTGTTTTTGCGGTTAACTTTAAAACCGGTTAAGTCCTTAGAAAAGACTTTATTATTAGTAAAACCGATGACGATGTTAGCCCCAAATCCACCTTCAACATTTGTCCAAGTGAGTAGGTCGGTTTTTACATTTTCAGTTGTACTACTAGATGTTGAAGAAGGTTTTCCGAATAGTTTTTCAATTTCTTCAGTGGTTTGGCCGCCTTCGCCCTCTTTAAACAAGTCACCAACTTTTACGGCATCGAACTGCGCTCGGGTAATTTTTCCGCTGTCTGCTTTACTTGAAGACGATGCTTTAGATTCCGTTGATTTTGAAGAGGATTTTTCCGTTTCGGTTTTATCTGATGCTGTCTCATCATCGCCTTTGTTGCCACCGAGGGCAGACCCAATACCAGCAACGATGATGACAATCAAAATCCAGAACCAAACTCGCTTATATATTGGTTTCTTTACCTTGTATTCCTTACCATCTGCGCCCTTGATCTTTTTTGCCATTTTCCTACTCCTCCATCCAGATAATGTCTGGTATAATATTTTTATAAGATTCTTTCTCAAGCCACCGTGCCAGCGGTGGCTTTTTTACGTCTCAAACAAATAGTAGTTAACAATTTTCGAGTGTGCCTCATCCCAAAGCCAAGCCGGAATACGCAAATCGTTCACGAATTTGTCACCGTTGGCTTCTTCAAATTCAAGATCGGAAAAATATAGTGGCACGACAATCTCAAGTGCGCGTCGATTTGCGGCCGATTCGGTCCTGACGTCTGAACAAGGAGAGTAGTGCTGGATTCCAATATCCCCGTTCTCAATATGTGCAATCTCGTGTGCTGCCTGAAAGGGCAGTTCGTTTTGATCTCGCCAGGAGCTGTTGAGGACAATGTGGCGATTCTCTGTGTCAACCAATGGTGGTGTGTCAGGATGACGCAGAGGCATTAAATCGAATCCAATATCTTCGGCTAGCGCGAAGTTTAGGACTCTCGCTAAAAAATCAGTCATCATCCCTCTTACCGTCCTTGCTGTCTTTTCTTCGTTTAGCTGCAGCCTCAAGTAAAGGTTTGATGATCTCCCAATCGTCCTCTGGAATTGGAAGGCCTTGGTAAGTAAAAATATTGGTGCCGGATAGATCAACATATTTTTGATCTTTTGGGGTAGGATTATCGGTCTTACCTAAAAGGTAGTCAGCGGAGACGTCAAGGGTGTCTGCAACTTTTTGCAGATTTTCAGTGCTGGGATTTTGTGTCTTCCACTTATATATTGCATTCTTTCCCAGACCAGCCTTTTCATTTAGACTGAGAAGGCTCAACCCTCGAGTTGCTGCCATTTCTTTTATTCTGTCGAAGAGCGTCATATCAGCAATCTCCTAAATATGACGAACTAATTTAGACAATTGTCTTGACGTATTTAGACGATTGGCTTATGATTAATTCATCAAGTAATAGTATAGAGAATAAATCCAAGGCACATACTTTGGCGAGTGGGGCCTATGGAAGCGCAAACGCTTTATTTTCTATACGCCTAGTATAGACGATTGTCTAAAGGCTTGCAAGTACTTGATGAATAAATAACAGAAAAGAGGAAGACGATATGACGGAAATCGAGAAAGATCTCGTCGATTTGGCCGCTCAGCAAGCGAAGAACTATAAAATTGCACTTCTTAATCACGACCTTACGCAGGTTCAGGCGGCCAAACTAATTGATGAGGGCCCGCAGCAGCTTAATCGTGCAATCAAGGGGGCTAGCGATCCGAAGTCGGTTGAAATTCGCGGGAAGTTGAATCAGTTGCTGGAAATTAAGTAGAAACAGGAGGTGAAGTAACACGGAGGTACTGAAAAAAATCAGAGCTCAAAAAGTGCTAAGCCAAAAAGAGATGGCAAAGCAACTAAGAATATCTTATTCACATTATGTAAAAGTTGAGAATGATTTTGTTAAACCAAGTTTTGAATTACTGAAAAGGATTAAAGATCATTTTGACGAGGTAGACATGAATGATTTTTTTAAATAAAAAAGACTATCCGATCGCGCAATCAGATAGCCTGCGAAATTTTAAATGTCTTCGAGGTGTGCGCGCACATCTCAACGCCTTTGCTGGTATCGTCGCCCAGCACTGCGGTTGAAATAAAATTCTCCCAGTTACCAAGCTAGAATTCTTAAGGTTCTAAGAATTCATCCCCGCATTTTACGTCATGGGAGACAGTGGAAACCGCTTGTTGAATTTCCTTTAGGATTGTTTTATTGAGACACAGTATTGTTCAAAAGTTTTGTCATAGGACATCACTCTCCTCAGTTAAGAGACTTGAACAATTTCATTATACCAAAGCTTTCCTTAAGAAAGAAAGTCAAATATTAAAACAAGAAAGGACTAATACAATGAACGAGTTGCAAAAGTTCGATTTCAAAGGACACGAAGTTCGAACAGTAAAAATTGATGATGAGCCATATTTTGTTGGTAAGGATGTAGCTGAAATTCTTGGCTACTCAAACAATCGCAAAGCGTTGATTGACCACGTTGACACCGAGGATAAGAATGACGTAACGATTCGTGACGCCATCGGCAGAAATCAAATTATGACCGCAATAAACGAATCCGGTTTATACAGCCTGATCCTGTCCAGCAAGCTACCAACCGCCAAGGAGTTCAAGCATTGGGTCACGGCGGAAGTTTTACCTACAATCAGAAAAAACGGTGCTTATCTCACAGACGAAAAAGCCTACGATATAACACACAATCCTAACTCTTTAGCTGATTTACTTTTGCAAGCTGGAGAGCAACTAAAGCAAAGAGATTTGCAAATCACAGAAATGAAACCCAAGGCACTGTTTGCCGATGCGGTCGCGGTCTCACACACCACTATTCTAGTCGGTGAGTTGGCCAAGATCTTACACCAAAATGGTATCAACATTGGTCAGAATCGTTTGTTTGATTGGTTGCGTGGTAATGGTTATCTGATCAGCCGGCGTGGCACAGATTTCAACATGCCAACACAGCGGTCAATGGAATTGGGACTATTCAAAATCAAGGAGACGTCAATTCAGCATTCCGACGGACACTCCACAATTAGCAAGACGACTAAGGTTACTGGCAAGGGCCAGCAATATTTCGTCAATAAATTTTTGGGGAGGTAAACGACGATGAAAGAAGTAACTGCAAATGATTGCAAAACGGTACTCTTCACATCGCTAAAATTAATCAGTCGTGTGGTCGGCGTGTATGATCATGTCGTTTCCGAAGCGAAAGTACATCCCAATCGTGTCAAAGCAAGCAATGAAACTGACCACGATTTTGCTGCACGCATGGGCGATTGGCGCTGATGAATAGCAGAATCAGAATCGGGCTAAGAATAATTGTTTCCGATGAGATGACTGCTTACACGCAAAAAAAGCTCGAGCTTCTGCTGAAGTACGAGCTGAATGAATAGAGCTAAAAAAGGAGGTGAACGGCGATGAAGTCTGAAACACAAGAAACAGCCCGCGATCATTATTTGCAGAAATTTCGTCGGGAGAATCAGTTGGATGGTTTTGGCGATGCTTCTCAGATTAAGCAAATTGGCGTTGAAATTGTTGATTTGCTCAAAGAAAAAGACCTGACGCACGATGAGGCGTACGCAAGTCTTCAATATGCTTACAACTTAATTAAGTATGAATCTAACTTTTTGAAATTAAAGTAAGCGGGCCGATTACGTCTATTGCCGCATAATTGACGAAATCAAACTTCTTATTGCTATCAAGCAATTTGAAATCAAGCAAAGCGTCGTAGTTTGGCATTTCAAATTTTGAAAAATCAATCGAATTGATGATCTCCGTCACTTTGGATAATAAGATATCTGGTCTATTCAACAAGAAGATGGCAACTGGACCAAATTCAGGCTTGAAAGACTTATACACGGCTGAACGTACTACGGAGAATAAGTTATTTCCATTTGGGGTTGTCGTGGCAGATATCTCATCCAGTTCATAGTTGTCGGCTTCTTCACGGAGAATAATGGTGTATTCACCGCGATAGTGAACTGCATTAAATTCAGCAAGGCCTAGCGAAGTATTCCAGACGATTTTCAGTGGTGCAGTATCACATAATTTTGTGAAGGTCGTTAATGCATATTCGACGGCAATTATTTTTTCTGATTTCATATGATCACCTCCTTTCAAGGCGATTATAGCAGATAAAGAATGGGAACGGAGGTGAACGGCGATGAAAGAAGTAACTGCAAACGAATGCAAAACGGTACTCTTCACATCGCTAAAATTAATCAGTCGTGTGGTTGGTGTGTATGATCATGTCGTTTCTGAGGCAAAAGTACATCCCAATCGCGTCAAAGCAAGCAATGAAACTGACCACGATTTTGCTGCACGCATGGGGCGATTGGAGCTGATGAATAGCAGAATCAGAATCGGGCTAAGAATAATTGTTTCCGATGAGATGACTGCTTACACGCAAAAAAAGCTCGAACTTCTGCTGAAGTACGAGCTGAATGAATAGACCATTTGAAACTAGGAAAGGATGAAAACGATGAGCGAATCAACAATCACAATTAACCCGACAATCAAGATTGATTTACCTACCGATAAGATCATCGTCAGCAAGAGTGAATACGATGAGTTAGTTAAAAAGGCGGACATGTCTGGGTGGTGGGGACTTGACGAGTTAGAGAAACGCTATGGTCATGGACGTAAATGGTTTGTCGATAATGTCTTTGCACCATTTGAGCGAAAGCTGCGGGATCGGATCGTGATGTATCCATATGGTGGCAAGAGCACCTATTGGGTCAAGCCGAAAGAGTTTGTCTACTTTATGGATATGCATTTTTCTGAAATTTGTCGAAAGGTCGGTGCTTAAAAATGATTAATCAAATTCACGCAGCATCTGTTTTAAGTTACAACAACGGTCTTCTAGCTGCAGAGATAGTGTGCAACGAACGCTGCCTTCAGATTTCCAAGCGGATCTCCGATGGGGAGAATGTTTCACCGGAGGATTGGGCAATCATGAATGCGTTCCACGAAGTAATTGCTGCAATCGGAGCCAAAGAACGAGATTACGAAGAGGAGGCCAAGGAATATGGTCACAATTGATCTTTTCAGCACGATTATTGGTCTAATATTCGGCGTGACTACGACATTGGTGGTTATCAAAGCGGGCGGCGTCAAGGCAACCGCCAAGAAGTATTTTGATGTTTAAGGAGGGTGAGAACGCATGAAATATAAACAACAACAAATACAGCTCGAAGTTGATGGTCAGTTTGCTGGACTGATTATTCCAGAAGTTAGATTTCAGATCTGGAATAGATTTAAAATCCGAACCGATATATCAACTGAGTCTTTTGTAGATGATCCGGTGCGGCTATTCTATATTCGCTTTCTTGGCGATGATGATGTAGTTAAGCGAGTTACGAAGTTTATCCAGGTTAATTTTGAGCTTGAAAAGAGAGCATAAAAAAATAGCCATCGCGAACGCGACGACCATCCCTTAACCATCCAAACACAATTATACACTAGTTAAGGGCTGGGTCAATTAAAAGCTTGATATTCAAGCTTTTTCTTTCGTGTTTCGTGAGACTAATGCGGGCTTGTATTGGGTATTAACGTTACGACGAAATAAAGGCGAGGAATGAGACCATGCTCTTTTATCGGGAGAAGAAGATTGATACTGGCCGTTATCGTGAGGTAGACATTATCCCTCGAACATTAGCAGCAGAACAGACAGCAAAACGAGGGACTCGGTCAAAAAAAGTAAGGATAAGCAGACCACAGCAGCAGTCATTGAATGAAAAGAATTCAAAGCGGTATTTATTACAGCTGGCCAATGGAAATTTTGGCAAGGGAGATCTTCACGTTACTTGCACGTATTCTGACGAATATCTCCCTGAAACTGTTAAAGAGGCAGAGAAGGAGATTACGAATTATTTGAGACGGATTTCGTATCGAAGGAAGAAGAAGGGACTGGATCCACTCAAATACATTTTAGTCACAGAGTACAAATTGACCGATGCTGGTTGGACCAAGAGAATTCATCATCACATTATCATGAATGCTGGCTTAGATCGTGATGAGGTCGAGGGGATTTGGTCAAAACATGGTCACCAGATGGGGTATGTCAATGCAGATAGGATTCAAGTCAATCAAAATGGACTTGAAGCATTGACCAGATATTTGACTAAAGATCCACAGGGCCGTAAACGTTGGAGTTCATCAAGAAATCTCGTGCGACCGTGTCAGCGAACGAATGATTACAAGTATCGTACATCAAAGATTGAATCATTGGCGGAGCAGTCAGATCAGGCATGGGAGTATTTTGCAAAGAAGTATCCGAAGTATGATCTGGTGGCCATTGATCAAGTGTATTACGAGGATACTGGTTGGCACGTCTACCTGCGACTGTGGCAGAAGACTAGGCCGAGAGGAGGGTTATCAAATGGAAAATAACGATAAAGATAAGCTTAGCTATTTGACTGATGATCAGAAGGTTTATTTACGACTGGTTCGAAAGTCAATGCCACTGCATCAGGATGATATGGTCAAGACCTTGGTTTATTTGCAAAGACATCCAAATGTGATCAAACCGTTTGAATCTTCGGCGGCCAATCGATTGACGGCGGCAGAAAAGAACCAGGTCTTGTGTGAACTATTACTACAATTTTAGGAGGTGATCAAATGCATGCCGAAAATGTACAAAAACTGGAAGAAATTGTACAGAGATTATTGATTGAAGAGGCTGATGATCCAGTCAACATCATTGGAGTAGCCCTAACAATTTATGATGAATCGCATAGTAATCAACAGTTAAAAACGCTGTTGCGTAATATGACATCAGCAGAGATCAATGCAGCCTTTTTAGGTGCACTTCTGCCATATTGAAAGAGGAGGAAACAGTGATGGGATTGGATTTTTATGCGACATTTGAGATGCTATCAATCGATAGCAAAAACAACTTGGTGATCAAGCTAAAAGCACCAGCTGAGAAAGTACATGATCAGCTAAACTTGTTGAGTGCAATCAAAAGTGATCATGTGGTCAGTCTGTCAATCACCTCGGCGATGATGAGCTTTGAACGACAGGTTGATTCGGGCTCTGGAGAATTGAGAAAGTCATATCATCGAAATGGTAATAATAAATGGGTCGAAATTGACAATGGACAGACAACGCTCGATTTGGGTAATGAGCCAAGTTACATTAATCAGTCCGTCAAGATAACAGCAGATGTGGTTGATGATTTTATCCTGTCTCAGCGTGCTGATTATCCTGATGCTTCCTTTGATCCTAAACATGTACTAAACAGAGTTGCAGAAGGTTATAGCATTGATGAAATCGCCAGCGATTTGGGATTGACGCCCTTGAATCTAATAGATGCCCTAAATGAAGCACGGCAATATTTCGCGCCTTATGCGGTGGCGTGGGTTGATGAGCAGAATGGCAAGAATTAGCAATAGAAACTTTGAACGGTGAGGAAATAGAATGAGTGAGCATGAATTGAAGATTCTACCGGATTACTTGTCGGCCATTGCAAATGGACGCAAGAGATTTGAGATTCGCCGTAATGATCGAAATTTCTCCGTTGGCGATGTATTGGTTTTAAATGAATGGCAGCCGGAATCGGGGTATACCGGATTGAGTATTCCTGTAGTTGTAACCTACATGACCAATTTTGCGCAGAGAGATGGGTATATTGTCATGGGCATTGAGCTGGATTACAGGAAATAGCGATTAGAAGGGTTGGGTGAGCGCTTATTATTTCGGGAGAGGTTGCGACCAAGTTAATTGGTTATCGGACGTTTCGAGTTGAACAGCATAAGCTTGCCAACACACTGCGGATCTCGGATGCAGACGCTCAACAAGAATTGCTGGTTGAGGTAGTGACTAACAGGCTGAATGATTACGATGATGCTGCACTCGTCTCTGCAATCAACCAAGATGATCAAGTCATGGGATTCAGAATTGTTTATGCGCGTCGCGACATTTTACGCATGCACTATCGGGAACAACGGCGACGGATGGACAGTGTTAACGCACTAAGCCGGATGATTGAACTAGACTCGGCGATGAGGACTAGACAAGACATCGAAGCAGCCATTCCAATTGTTGAACAACTGTTTGCCAATCAGGCTACTAAAACATTTGTGCTGGACACATTACAATTTGGACAAGCGGAAACCATGGCTCGACTTAATTTGGACAGAAGGCAGTTTGCTGCAAAGCTTCGGCGAGCTGAAAAATATTGTTGTCAACATCGGCAGAAGATCATTGGATTAGTTAGTAGTCGGCAAGATAAAAAGGATGTGGTGGAGCGTGAACTGCTGCAGTCAATACATGACCTGTTGGCTGATTCAGAAACGAATGATGAAGATGTTGTGGTTTGGATCAACAGCAATCGAGAATATTGTGAGGAGCTAATGGGCGAAATTTCAGGAATTAATCATCAATTATTGATGCTAAATGATTTTTCAAAATGTGATCATGCGGAGCAATATCGCCTGATCAATGCTTTAGAACTGAAACTAGTTTATCTGAATAAGAAGCTGGTGAATGCATGAGCCGACCGTTGTTACATGAATGCGGTGAGCCATTCTGTCATATGATCATTCCACAGAGTCAGCAATATTGTGAACAGCACGCGACCAAGCATTGGCAGCAATGGCAGACAGTGAAGTCGAATCATCGTAAGTCGAAGATGGCCAAAGCGCTTAGACAGCAGGATCAACGTAGGTATGACCAATATGAGCGTGATCCAGAAGCTAGGGCATTCTATCAATCAAAGTCTTGGCGCTCTGTTCGTGATTATGTCTTTGCACGAGATGAAGCGACCTGTCAGGTCTGTGGTAATGTTATTCAAGACCGCAAGATCGTTGACCATATTATCCCAAGACGATTGCTACCAACGAGAGTAGCCGCGTTGGCCACGAACAACTTGTGGGTTCTATGCTATCGTTGTCACTGGCGAAAGACAAAGCTTGAGCAGATGATTACTGATCAACCAAATGGGGACATCAAGCTTGGCCATCTGGATAGATCATGGTGGATCAAAGTGCTGAGTGAGAAGAAGGGTCAGACGCTATGAAGAACGGTCGGTGCATTGGCACTGGCCGTTTGCGCTTTAAAAATTAGAGCCTTGAAAACGTTAGAGATGTGAGTGCGGCGGGATTTGGAGAGCAAATACCCCCGCCCCATAGGCCTAAGAATAACCGCACAATATGAAATCATCTTCTCTCAAAAAAAATGCAGAAATGAAATGATTTTTATTCGAGGTCAGAAATGAGTAGTAGCAAGGCTTTGGCACCGAAAAACGGTGCGATGGAAAAGGTTTGAAATTATAACAAAAATTTAGGCTATTAAGTAGTTTGGTTTTTCAGAAGAAAAAAAGGGGGTGTACAACGGTGGCCGGTCGAAAGATGAAAGTCACGACTAATCAGAGTGATCGCGCTGATCAGCGCAATCGAACTGAGAATGTGCTGGCGGCTTCAGCTGAAATTGGCCAGCTACAGAAGACTCCACCAAGGTATTTGACTGGAATAGCTTTTCGCGCATGGAACGAGTTATGGCCAATACTAACGAAGGGGGGATTAGTTAATCAAGCGGATAAGGCAATTGTTGCGAGTCTGTGTGAGCAGTTGTCTGTCAAGAGATTAGCGTATGAGAATGTCATCAAGAATGGAATTGTGTTGGCAAACGGGCGTAAGAATCCCGCCTGTGCTGTTCTAAATGATTCAACAACCAAAGTTAAGTCGTTGACTGACTCACTAGGTTTAAACCCACAAGCGCGAATATCTATTCTAAGCGGTAATGATATTGATGATTCAGAAGTTGATGTTACAAGCGTTATTGAAAAAATGAAAAAAGGAGATGGAAGTTGGTGACTGAGTACGACTTGACCAAGAGGGGAATGTCTGTCGAAGTTGCTTATGGTCAGCAAAGGAAGGCGGGCGTATATGATCAAATTTTTGAGCAGTATCGTGACCCAGGAACTAGGTACTCCTTTGCTGTTCTGGAAGGGGATATCCTAGCTGGTGAAGACATCAAATTGAATGCTTGGCGGCATTTACAGGATCTAACTAGGCAAAATACAGCTGAATTTCCATTTCATTATGATTTGGACTATTGTCGCGAAGTGTTGAACTTTGCCAAACAGTGCCCAGATGTAGATGCTGGCGAACCGCTGCCACTTGAATTATGGCAACAGGCAATTTTGTGTATTTCGCAAGGCTGGCGTACAAAGAATAAAGAACGTCGTTATCATCGAGTATTATTCTCGGTGAGTCGAACAAATGGAAAAACATACATTACAAATATTCTTTTGACTTACCAATTTATTATCGGTTCTATCGGCGGATTTAATGCCGATATGGCATATATTGCACCGGTAACCCAGCAAAGTAAAAAAGGTTGGCGTTATGTCAAAACAACATTTCTAAAATTGCAAAAGCAAAAAGATTTTGCCAAGATATTTCGAGCACAACAGGTGAAAATCGGTGAAGATGTCATCAAATCGCCAGTTAATCAAAACCAGTTAATGCGCTTGAGCCATGAATCTGGGCAGTTTGATAGTTATCATTTCTCTTTTGCGGTCGGCGATGAAGCAGGTGATGATGGGCGAATTGGTCTGATCAAGGCAAATAATGGCAAGATTACGTCAGGCCAAGTACAAACCCCCAATAGCCAATTCTGGCAAATTAGTTCGGCCTATCCCGATAGCAATAGCCAATTTTATTTAGATGAGCAGTTGATTCATGAGGCGATGCTAAGAGACAATCAGCGAACACTAGATGATTATCTGATGATAAATTATAGTCAGGACCACGTGAATGAAGTTGAACAGCCGGAGACCTGGATAAAATCAAATCCGATTTTGACCCTAAAAGGTAAGTCAATGCTAACAAGCATGATCAGTGAACGTGATACGAAAATGGCCGATGGAACAATTAGTGAGTTTCAAAACAAGAATCTGAATATGTGGATTAAGGTCAAGCAGAATCGCTATCTAAGTGTTCACGATATTGAGGACGCGGTCATTGACAAACCGCTTGACATCATTGGGCGAGAAGTCTATCTAGGGTTTGATTTATCCCGACTTGCTGATGATACGACAATGGCAGCCGTCTTCCCGTACATGTATCAAAATGAAATCAATTATTATATTCAACAGCATTCATGGATTCCAACCGCACGAACTAACGGAAATGTCGCTCAAAAGGAGAAACAGGACGGTATCAACTATCGGGCGGCAGAAACGCGCGGGTATGCAACTATTGCTAAAAACCGTTTTGGTTATATTGATGAAGATAGCGTGACAGATTGGATACTAGAATATGCCGAACAAAACCAGCTAAATGTTCGATTCTTTATTTTTGATC
This sequence comes from Lapidilactobacillus luobeiensis, assembly GCF_024345205.1. Classification (GTDB taxonomy): domain Bacteria; phylum Bacillota; class Bacilli; order Lactobacillales; family Lactobacillaceae; genus Lapidilactobacillus; species Lapidilactobacillus luobeiensis. The sequence goes on from NZ_BROC01000002.1 coordinate 53,454, forward strand.
GGTGGAGTAGTGCAAATACAGTCGAGAAATTACAAACGCTAGATTGTTGGCCATTGTTGCCATTAAAACAAACCGCCGATAAACTCAATAAACCGACGTTCGAGTTTCGTAAGGCACTCGAAACCGGACGCGTGCATTATGATAACGATCCAATTATTCAATACGCCTTAAAAAACGCAATCACAGTCAACACATCTGCTGGTCTTAAGGTCGATAAAGATAGAGCAACTAGCAAAATTGATTGTGTAGACGCAATTATTAATGCAATGGCCCGTGCAATTTATCATTTCAGTGATTATAATCCGGACAGCGATGATAAGAACAAAAGCCTGTTTGAAGGTTGGAGTTCTGAGCAAAAGAAAAATTATTTTGAAAATTACAGTTTCTAAAATCGGTGCCGGATAGACGTTAGTGTTATTGAAAGCGAGGGGGTGAGGACACGGAAAAGGATAAGCATCAGTCAGTGAATAGCCTAATTCAGAATCTATTTACTTGGATTCTCTTTGGATTGGGCGTGATTAGCTTTATCTTTGCTGGCTTCATGATCAATAAAATTATTGGTGTAATCGTATTGGCCGTTGGGTTCATGTTTGTCGCGTGGATTATCTCACCTGAAAAGGTGGTGAGACGTGAATGAACCCGTTTAGCAAATTTCAAAAAAGGTCCATGGTGATACCTAGTACAAGTTTTGCTAGTTATGTCATCAGCGATGGTAAAATTCTTCCAAATAAATTAGTTTCAGCGCAAACCGCACTAAAAAATTCTGATATTTTTGCGATTGTCAATCTGATTTCATCAGATGTGGCCAGCTCAAAGATTATTATTCAGGAACCTTATGGGACGCTGATGAAGCGGCCAAACAATCTAGTAAGTGGGTTCAATTTTTGGCAATCAGTAGTCGCACAGCTACTTCTCAGCGGCAACTCTTATGTAGCGCTTAATCGGAGAAATGATAATATTGTCCAACGCATGATGATTGCACCTCCCGATTCAGTTAGTGTTATCCTGGCAGACGCCAGTGCTGACATCTCATATCAAGTGAATTGGCAAGATGAACGACAAATACAATCCTATTCGTCCGCCGACATGCTCCATTTTCGCCTGTTGAGTGTGGGTAGTAATGATACTGATACTTATATCGGGATTAGTCCGTTGCAGTCACTAGCCGCTAGTGTCAATATGCAAGATTTCGCGCAGCATCTTACCTTGAGCAGTCTAAAGCATGCGCTAAATCCTGCAGTTGTCTTAACTGCTCCAGAAGGTGTGCTTAGCAAGGAAGAAAAAGAGGGCATTCGAAAAGGCTGGGAAAATGCAAACGAAGGTAAGAATGCTGGTCGAGCTATTGTGCTTGATCAAGCAGTCAAGCTTGACACGATCAGCATTAATGCTGATGTGGCAAAATTTCTAAGCACTCAGGATTTTGGTAAGACTCAAATCGCAAAAGCCTTTGGTGTGCCCGACAGCTATCTTAATGGCAAAGGCGATCAACAGTCCAGCCTAGACATGACGAAGAGCTTGTATGCCAACACGCTACGCAGATATGTGCGTCCGCTTGAATCGGAAATTGAAGCGAAACTTAACGTGTCTTGTAATTTTGATGAAACGGCTGCTGTTGATGCGGATAATTCTACCTTAGTTGGCCAGATCAATAAGCTGATGGCAGGAACAAATCCTGCCATTACACCAGAGATAGCACAGCAAATGTTGAAAGAAAGGGGAGTGCTGTAGTGGAGAAAGACATGGAACTTCGAACGTCGGGTAGTGAAATCAAAACGAACGGCAAGATGAAAATTACTGGATATGCCGTCGTGTTTGATAAGATGAGCAAGCCAATGCCATTTATTGAAATCATTAAGCCAACCGCTTTTTTAGGAGTTGATCTATCCCAAACACTGTTGTTGTATAATCACGATTTCAGTGCAATCCTAGCACGGGCTGATAGCAACACGCTGCAAATGACCGTTGATGAAAAAGGTTTGTTCTTTGAAGCGGAATTGCCAGACACACAGTTAGGGCATGACACATATACGAATATTGAAAACGGTAACCTGAAAGGTCTATCTTTCGGGTTTTTTGTTGCCGAAAATGGCGATACTTGGCTGTCAAAAGACGGTCAGGATTACCATATTATTAATCAGATTGAACGGTTGAACGAGATTAGTCTGACGGCAATTCCAAGTTATGATGGCACAAGTGTAAACGTATCGGACGAGACCCAACGAAGTTATGATAAATTCCTGAAAGAGGGAGGTACCAAAATGAAGACAGATTTAGAACCGAAAAAAAAGATAGACAAAGCTAAGAATGATAACCATGATGAGACAAAAGAAACAGCTGATAGTAAGTCAACTGTTAAAAAAGATGAGAGCGGAAGTGATTCTAAGGGGGAAAGTTTAGCCATCAATAAGCTTTCTACATTAATTGACGAAGCTACTACACTTTTTCAGAAATTTGTTTCTAAAGCAGAACAAGCTGATCCTGATAAGGATAAAGAAGAAGGGAAGAAACTAGATATGTCAAAAAACCTGACAGAAATCAATCAAAAAGATCAAGAGACACGAAGCTTTGAACAGTATATTAAATCGCATGGTGAACAACGGGCCGCAGTAACTACGGCCGATAATGAGGCGGTTATCCCAACACAGATTCTTAATGCCGTCAAAGAAGCACCGAACCCTAATGACTTATACCAGTATGTAACCCGCATTACCATCAGCGCCCCAAAAGGAACCTTGCCAGTTTTGAAGCGCAGTGGAGTTGGTTTAGTCACAAAGAAAGAGGCAGAAAAGAACCCAGAGTTGGGCATGCAAATCACGCCAATCGACTATGCTGTACAAACTTATGCGGGTTCTTTACCAATTACTCAAGAGATGATTGATGATTCTGAAATCGATATTAGCGCTCTTGCGGGTGGATATGTTCGCGATGTCACGCGTTTGACCGAGCAACGCAAAATTGGTGAAGTACTAACAACTACAGTAAAGAAAAAGGATGTTGCTAGTGCAGACGACTTAAAAACAGCATATAACAAGGATATTCCTGCTGGGTATACAAAATCATTTGTGCTTACACAGTCCGCCTTTGACATCGTTGATCACTATAAAGATGAAAATGGTCGATATTTGTTGCAGGATAATATTGCGGCGCCATCTGGTAAATCTTTGTTAGGTTCACCAGTCATTGTTGTTGACGATGAAATTTTGAAGACAAGCGAAAAAGATAGTGCTATTCATGGATGGGTTGGCGATTTGAAGTCGTTCGTTCTTGATGCGGTTAAGAAAGAGTCGACCATTAAATGGCAGGATAATGATCTATACACGCAAAAATTGGCCACATATCTGCGAATTGATGTTGTTAAGGCAATTGAAGAAGCGGGTGAACTGTTGACATTTAGCGCGCCTGTTGTTGCAAATGCCTAGATAAATTGTGGAGGGTCAAATGGATCAAAAGAAGCTAGTCGCAGATTTATTGACCGAACTCAATCTTGACCAGGCCGAACAGCAGACGATTGCCAACTTGGTTATCGACAGCATTTCGTTGGTTAATGCTTCGGTGGGAATGGTCGATGGGTCGAGCGAAATATACTGGCGTGCAGTTAAGACCCAAGCAACGCAGTTGTACTACGATCGACAAGGCGAAAACGGAATGAGTAAGGGGTTAATTATGATGCTGACTCATTTGCAGGCAGGTCAGGGGGACGACCAGAATGGGAAAGAGGTTTAAGCCATCTGAATTTAGCCACATTGCAGAGTTTGGCCACAGTAAATCAGCTAGCAATAATAACGGTGTTAACTTGCCGACATTCGTTGCCGATTACAAATTGCATTATGCTCAGCAAAAACGCACATTCAATCAGCAGTATATGATTGTGGGGACTCAGTATGAGGACACAGTTGTCATCATAACTCGTCATGACGCGCGTAATGAATTAGTCGCACGAGTGCGCGTCAAAGGGTTGCTGTACAGTGTGTTAGCGTGCTCAGTCGATGATTCGAACGAAGCAATCAGGTATGATTACCTCACGCTAAAACGGGTACTAAAGGCTGGTGCGATTCATGACTAACCTTGATGATGCACTCGGTGATTGGCTTGGTCAGGTTGAAAGAATTGCGCAAATGTCGCGAGCTGATCAGGCCAAAATAACCGTCGCTGGAGCAAAAGTCTATGCGGATAAGTTGCGAGAGAAAACTAAATTGACACATCCAAATCGAAAAAACAGCGGTGGAAAGTATGGTCATTTATCGGATAATATTGGCTTTAATGGGGCAAATATTGATGGTGAAAAAGATGGGAGTAGTGTCGTTGGATTCAACAAAAAGGCCTTTGTGGCTAGAATGCTAAATGATGGCACTAAATTTCGGTCAGGTGACCACTTTGTCGATGATGCCCGTGAGGAATCTAGAAATGAGGTTTTCAAGGCACAAGCCGATAGATATCAACAAATTCTTAAAAAGGCAGAGGGGGGTAATGGATGACTGCTGTCCAAGATGTCCAGCATATTTTGAAAATCGCAATGATCAATGGAATTGACGAGATCCACACGAATAATTTGCCTGAGGAAGAAAAGAGTAACGTCAATCGCACGGTTGTATTATTAACGGACAATGGGTTGGGACCTGACGAATATGGCAATAACGATTTTTATGGCATCAATCGAGGTGTTGAGCTGCAGATTTGGTACGCGCGCGATTTGACCATTGATCCAGAGCAAATTGAGATTGCTATATTAAAGGCGATGCATCAGGCAAAATGGTTAGTTGATGTTAAGCGACGACGAATAGTTGATCCTGACACTTTTCAACTCGCAAACACAATCTATTTCAGCCAAATTAGAACAATAGGAGGATGATGGAATGGCAATTGTAGGTATTAAGCTTGTGACTGTTGCATTGGTCGATGAGCGACAACAACTCTTGAAGGGAGAACAAGGTCTCTCCGATGATGGATTATATTACATCAATAATAAGGATTTGGGTACTAAGCAAGCAAATATTACTGGACTTACTGGTGGCACGACTAAGATCTATGGCAATAATACAACTCAAGATATTTCAACCGGTACTCCTGCACCGAGCGTTGCGCTGGATATCAATAATCTCGACTTTATCATCAGTCAACGACTAAAAGGGCTAGTCAGTGATGAGCATGGTGGCTGGACAGATCAAAAAATCAAGCAGCATGTGGCAATGTTGCTTGAAAGTCAGACAATTGATCGTAAGCATAGTGTCTGGTACGCATTTGGTAATGGATTTTGGAAAGAGACTGAAAAAAACCTACAGACAGATGATGACAATGAACACCGAGTCGACGATTCTCCGACATATACTGCGCTGGATTGCGTGGCCTTTGGCAATGTTCCCTATAAAATTTACTCGGATATTGATGACAAGTTTGACAAAGCGATGATGCTGAAGGAGGTATTTGGCGGATATGTCGCCACAACTGAATCAAGTGATGGCGATGTAACTAAGTAAAGACTGTGCCAGCAATGGTTTAATGTGAGTTCGATTCTCACAGCTGGTATTATCAAAAAGTAGAGGAGAAGAATAATGAAAATTAAGGTAAAGCAATTAGGTAATAAAAGTTATCAAGTGAAACTATCTAATCGAAATATGCGAAGTGCATTGGAAACACAACTAAGTTTGGCTAAGTTTGATGACATGGACGAGGACACATCCTGGATCGAACAAAATAAACAGGTACTGGCCACACTCGATATGATGCTTGATTTTATTCGGGAAATATTGAAATTAACGGATAAAGAAAATGAGAAATTACAAGAATTGGAATATCAAGAAACAATCGAAATAACTAATTACATCATTGCCAGAATGAATGGCATGTCAGATGAGGACTTGAAGAAGGCACAAGAAGTCGATGCCCAAAAAAGTAGCGCCAGGTCAGGTGATTTGGGAACTGCAGAACCAGCTTGAAGACTTTGATCTATATGCGAAAGATGTCATTATTAATTTGCATTGGACGACTGAGCAATTTGATGAGACAGATTATTATCGATTGATGCAAGTGTTTAATGCAAAAGAGAAGAAAGATCGACAGTTAGATCCATTAGAATTAATGAAGCAGGTGCAGAAGGGATAGACGACAACCAAAGTCGCCTATCCCTTTTTTTGTGAACAAAAGGGGCGAAATGAATGGTCAAGAAAATACAGGCAGAGATGAGTACGAAGATCGCCTTGGATTTAATGGGAGCAACTCAATCGATCAAGGGATTGACCAGCGCCGTTAAAAGCTCACAATCGGCGTGGAAATCTCAGGAAGCGATGTTTAAGAGCACTGGTGAAAGTGTTAAGGCGGCCGAAACGAGATATGACGGTCTTGGAAAGGCAATTGGTAATCAGGAACAGAAAATCGAGTTGCTTAAAAAGCGACAGTCAGAGCTGCAAGGAAACACCAAAGAAACTGCTCAGGCTTATCTAAAGTATCAAGAACAAATTGATAAGGCCAAGACACAGCTCGCATCGATGCAAGGTCAGCAAGAACGAGCAAAATCCGCAATGGAGTATCAGAATAGCGGGTTGGCCAAGTTGCAATCCAGTTATCGTGAAACGAGTCGGGTCAGTCAATCATATGTCGAACGCTTGCAAGCCGAAGGGAAAACCGCCGAGGCAAATAAGGCAAGAATAAGTGGATATAAGAATTCGATTACAAACTTGACGAAGCAGTTGCAACTACAAGAAAAAGAATTATCAAGGGTGGCCACCGAATCTGGTCAGACTAGTAGTGCTTACGCCAAGCAAAAGGTACGTGTTAACGAAACAGCCGCAAGTTTGGCCAAAGCAAGAAATAACATGGATAACCTCAATGATGAAATGAAAAAGGCTAATCCGTCGATATTCACTCGCATGAAGACTGCTATTACCGGAATGAATAAGGAGGGTGCAAAAACCCACTCACTATTCAAATCAGTTCTTAGCGCAAATCTCATTACGAATGTTATTCAGTCGGGTTGGTCAAAGTTAACGGGCGCAATCGGTAGCGCAAAGGATAGCGCGATGGCATACGCCACTGCCCAGCAAACCATGAATGCTACCTGGTTAACACTGACCGGAAATGCAAAGCAAGGTCAGAAGATGGTTGATATGACCAACCAAATGGCGGTATCAGCTGCCAACTCAACTGACATGGTTGACAGTATGAATCAGAAATTCTTTGCAATTAATAAGAATGCAGATAAAACTAAAGAATTAACGCAGTCCGTCCTGACTTTGCAAGATGCATTTGGACAATCTGATGATGCCGTTATGAATTTTTCAACCCAATTTGCCCAGATGTTGGCCAATGGTAAAGTCGGCGCGCAGGACATGATGTCTTTTGTTAATACTTTTCCGGTGTTGAGAACAAATTTATTGAAAACAGAGCAGCAGATAACCGGTAATCATAAGATGTCTATGAAGCAAATGAATGATCTGATGAGTGCCGGAAAGATTAGCAGTGAAGTTATGTCAAAGGTACTGCAAGATACAGCAAAACAGTATGGTGCCGCGACCGAGAACTTTGGGAAAACAATTCCTGGTATGACAAGAACTATCAAGAGTCAAATGCCAGTGTTAATGGGAGAAATCACCAAGCCATTACTGAATGCGCAAAACCCAGTGATGGCAACAATCTCAGGCTGGGTTACTAGCAGCAAAACGTCGGGCATGTTTAAGACTCTGGGCAAGACCTTTTCGGATGGTTTGAATGGGACGATTAACGCCTTCATGGGCGATGGTAAGGGTGCTGCAAACAGTGTTGTTAACTCACTGAACGCATCAATCGAGAAGCTTAATTCGGGCATCGACATTATGTTTACGTATTTACGTGATCATGCCTCTGATATCAAGAGAATCGGTTCGGATAGTTGGGAAATTGTTAAAGCACTGGGGTCTGGTGTTTGGGATGTGTTCAAGGCGACTCTGTCAACAATCAATCAGTTGCTTGGCAATACCTCGAAAAGCGGCAAAGAAGCCCGTGATCCCCTTAAACAGATTAAGGATATCCTGGACTGGATGGTTGAGCACAAATCTGGAATAAGGGCGTTTGGTTCAGTCTTGGCCGGACTTTGGATGACAAAAAAGGTGGTTGGATTTGGTAGTGCAATTCACAGTGTATACACTAATCTAAAGAAGATGACGGGTCTTGATCTCAGTGGACTAAAGGATAATCTTGGAAGTTTGACATCTGGAGATTCATTCAAGGGTATTGGGCAATCAATTAAGTCGGCTGGCGGGCTAAAAGGGTTGTCAACAGCCGGGAAAATTGGTACTGGATTAGCAGGTGCCGGAATAGCAGTGGATGCGGGCGTTGATATATATACGGCCATTACTTCAAAAAATAAAACAGAAAAATTTGAGAAATATGGTTCGGGTATTGGCAAAGCAATTGGTGGTGGCATTGGACTGTTCTTTGGTGGTCCGCTAGGCGCAGCCGTTGGTACAAAAATTGGTGGTCTTATTGGAAAATGGGGTGGCCAAGGTTCAAAGAAATTTATGGACGGTTGGAATAAATCAACTAAAAAGAAGCCAGAGGACTGGTTAGCAGGTCTAGGCTGGGATGCCCATAAAATGTCAACAAAGATTGGCAGATGGTGGGATAGCGTTCGAAAAATGAATGTGGCAGAGCAAAAGAAGCAACAAAATGAACAGATTAAAGCAAACAGAGAAGCACAAAAGGCATGGAATAGTTTCTGGTCTAAAATTAATAAAGGCTGGGGGAGTTTTTGGTCAGGAGTTCATGACAAGGCTTCATCTGGAATGAGTAAAGTGAAATCTGTAACTGAATCAGGTGTAAATTGGGTTGCGTTAAAGTTCAAGAATGGTTGGTCTGGAATTAAAACGACAACCTCGAGCGTCTTTCAGGGAGTACATGATGCAATCTCTAGTCCAATGGAAAAAGCGCGTAGTGCGGTTGCTACAGCAATTGCAAAAATAAAGGGACTATTTGATTTTAAAATTTCTTGGCCACATATCCCTTTACCGCATTTTTCCATTTCGGGTAGCGCTAATCCAATTGATTGGATTAAAAAACATGAAACACCACATGTTTCTGTCGAGTGGCATGCAAATGGGGGATTATTAGATAGACCAACTTTGTTAGGCATAACTGGAAAGACAATGCATATTGGCGGTGAGGCAGGCCCAGAGATGATAATGCCTTTAAGTGTTTCAAAGGCATCACGATCATGGCAACTGTTGGGTCAGGCAGTGAACCATATCAATCGGCAAAATCAGAGCCAGATTAACGTTAGTGGTAATGACCATGATACTGAACTTGAAAACCAAGTGAGCCAATTAATTGGTCTGGTGGGTAATCTGGTTGGAAATACGACTGCAATTTTGCAAGCGTTAGCCGGAAAAGGCGATGAAATCAACGTTCAACAACTAATTGCAAAACTTCTTCCAGGTATCTCCACTCAACAATTAAGACGTCAAGGATTAGTAGAAAGGGGGCTGAGTATTGAACGTAGTATCTAGAACTTATCGTGGGATGACCTTTAATGGACATCATACAACAGAATTTGGACTACTTGAATCAACTGATGATTCAATTGGGATGCCAACTAAGAATAAAACAATATTTACGCCTATTGGATCGAACAGAATAATTGATCTCTCCAACTTGTACGGTCCGACATTTTCTGAAAGAGTGATTAATAAAACTTTTTTGGTTGATACTGGGATGTGGACACCAGAAAGACAGTACATCATGTGGACAAAGGTTATCAACTGGTTGATGCAACCTAAATCAAAATTACCATTGTGGGATGATGTTATGGATGATTGGCATTATTTAGCAGAGGTTCAGGAGGCACCAATCTTTAAAGAAGGTTACCATCAAGCAACAATACAAGTAGCATGGCAGTGTTACCCATTTCGAATTAAAGATAGAGCAGAATTTGATGATGTTTGGGATACATTCAATTTTGAAATTGACGTTGCGCAGAATACACATCTATCAAAAAAACATTCATCAACGATACTTATTAATACCGGTGTTGCTGATGTTGTTTTTCAAGTTATTTCAGATGCTACTGCTACAATCAAAATTAACGATGAAGAATACCCAATAACGCTTGGAAGAAATGAAAACACGGAGTTTGTACTTGTTCCCGGTGAAAATAGTATTAGCGTTTTGGGTGAGGCCAACATTGATATTAGATGGCATCGGGAGGTGATTTAGTGTATCAAGTTTGGATTCGTCAATCTTGGACAGGAAAAGAGCAACTAATTCACAGCGCTAAAACAAATAGTTTAAAACTTGGTGAGGCTGTAGTAACGCTGGATACTGCAGACATTAACACATTCACTTTTAATATTTATCCACTCAATCCTGGATATGGACAACTCAATTATTTAACGACTCTAATTAGAGTTGTTAATACTCATAAAAAAACTAACATTTTTGAAGGGCGAGTCTTGTTACCAAGTGATAGTTTGGATAATACAGGGATGCTGTACAAGAGTATTACTTGCGAGTCATATTTGGCTTTTTTGCATGACAGCAGCCAGCCTTTTCAGGAGTTCACTAACCAATCAAGGCGACAGATATTAAAAGCGCTGATTGATAACCATAACAATCAGGTTGAAAGCTATAAAAATATTAGGTTGGGAAATGTTGATTTTGGTCAGGACAAACCTATTGAATATTGTTATACGGATGAGAACGATGATACATATAACAATATAAGCTCATTGGTTATGTCTGGGTTCGAGTCAAAGATTCGAAATAACCATGGTTTTCTTTTTCTTGATGTACAGCAGTCATTTGGTGGGAATTCTTCACAAATAATCAGTATTGATCATAACTTATTGGCTGCCGCGCGCTCAATCGACCCTACGGCATTATTTACTGTTCTTAAGCCACTTGGACCAGTTATTGATAGCTCGAATGGCGATAAAATCACACCAAATATGAATATTTCTTCTGTCAATGATGGCAGTCTTTATTTGCGTAATCAAAGATTGATTGACCAATTTGGTATTCAAGTTAAAACTAAGCAGTTTGATGATGCTAAAACTCCAAGTGAGTTGAAAAAATTGGGCGAAAAATATTTATTAGCACAGCAAATTGCAACAATCCACCTCCAGTTATCGGTAATTGACTTAACTCTCGCTAATGGTGGTATCGATGATTTGTGGTATGGAAATTCGTATATGGTTGACATTCCATACATGTCCGTTAAGGGTAATTGGCGAATTAGCCAACAAACGTTAAATCTTAATAATCCAGATCAAAACACGATAACTATTGGAGATCGTGTTGTTGGACAGGAAAATTATAACAATACAATAAACAACAACATTAAATCACTTTCAAACATTCAAAATGTGGTAAAACGACAAAATGCAAGGTTGTTGATGATAACTAGTGAGAGCGAGCAATATCAAGCAAGTAATAATAAAACCGTAGCAGATTTGCTTGCCAGGATAAAGATTCTTGAAAACACTAGCGCAATAACGGGCGGCTATTACGAAGGCGCAATTATCGACGTGAGCTATTATCAAGATGTAATTGATTGGTCGGCCGCCAAAAATGCAGGGTTAGCATTGGCAATTGTTCGAGTGCAAGATGGATCAACGTTCATTGATCCTAACTACAAGACCTATTTGGCTGACATTACTAGCTTAGGAATTAATTATGCTGTATATGCTTTCTTCCGTGGTCAATCGATTGCTGATTCTGAACAAGAGGCAATTAATTTCTATAATCGTACGCAACAGGCGGTTGCTGGGAAAGTACAACCACGATTTTATGCCATCGATGTCGAAACTATTGAAATGGGTGGCAATGCTAGTCTGATGAGGGGCGGCGTTGAAGCATACATGAACAAGCTCAATGCGTTGGGGATACCGGATAGCAAGATCGTCCTGTATATCGCCAACAACTTATACAGCAGCTTTAATCTTAATGTTTCGCGGGCAGGTTCGATTTGGCTGCCAACTTATGGCGCCAATGACGGCAATATTCCGACCAACTATAAGCCGTCCTATCCATATGACTTGTGGCAATATACGAGTCGTGGCAAGCTGGCTGGCATTACAACGTTAGGATTAGACATGAATACTAATCCAAGTACACGCTTTAAAGAACAATATCTAAAGAAATGAGGTGAGTAAATGGCAGAGGTGAAAGGCCAGGCAGATTATCGCGATCCGGAGCACATCCCGGAAAAACAGGAATATGATCCCGGTAATATTGAGCCGCTAGCCGAACAGTTAGCGGCCTTTATCCGCTCGAAAATGTACGGCGTTGATGTGCGCGAAACTTTGGCGCGTTGGGTTGAAATTAATTTAGCCGCACTAGAATTTCTTCGCGATGATCAGCAAGCCTTCAAAATTGACCTGACAGGCAAGCAAACTGCAGTCGCACAACGGCAAAGCGACGTTGAGAAACGCCAAACAGGCCTAGAGAAGCAGTTTATCGATGTAATTACTAAAGCTACTCAGGACAGCGAAGTCATTAACGCGCGTGACTCAAGTATTTATGGCCCATTTGGAGTTCTGGATTTACGGTTGGAAAATATCGAACAGGCACTGGCACTATTAGCTCCGGCTGGATATACAGTCACAATCAATCATGGCTTAGGTCGAAATCCGACCGTAACAGTTGTTTATTATGAATACGCTCTAGGCACTGAGCTAAATGGCTTGGGAACTGGCCCAGATGGCACCTTTGGTGGAACACCCAGCAAGACAATTGAGTCAACTGTGAGTTATCCAGATGCCGATAAGGTCAAGATTGATTTGCCAATTGGATTTAAGCTGATAGGAGATCCAGTTTATCAGCCAGCAGATAACCGTTGGTATATCATCGATGGCTATCGGACACTACGCTTTGATTTGGGTGTGACTGATACAGACAATCCTGACACATCAGGTGGATCGACTAGTGGCGGCATCAACGATGTACCCGCCACCCCAAATGAGGTGTCTTTTACACAACTAACTGAGACAACAGGTCAGCTTGACTGGCAGACAGGTGCATAACCGCAAGGAGGAAATTATGGATTATTATATTTATCAAGCTACAAAATCGGATAATAGTGATGTCAAGAAAATAGGGACTGTTACTGATACATTGACGTATACAGTAACGGGTCTGAAGCCGAACACAACGTATTACTTTTCGGTGACAGCATGGAATGGTTTGCGTGAGTCTGCCAAGTCAACATTATTGACTGTGGCGACGTCTGCTATCCCAGTGACAGGTCTTACTCTGTCGCTCGATAAGACTGCGTTGGAAGTTGGCGATACTGGTGCGCTGACCTTGACTGTGACTCCAACAAATCAGACAAGCGGTACGCCTACCATTGCCTCGAGCGATACCAAAGTGGCTACCATTTCCGGTAAGACCGTAACTGCTGTTGGTGTTGGGACAACCAAGATTACCGCAACACTCGGTACAGTCACATCCACCGCAATTACCGTTACGGTTTATGAGGCACTTAAATCGATTAAGACGTTGACTAAAGGTGCGGTTACAACAACAAGCATTGTGCTTAATTGGACGACTGCATAGGAGGTGTTCCTATGCAATTCAAGATTTACAACGGGTCAACAGTTCTGGCAACGGTCAGTAACGTCGCGACCTACACTGCAACTGACCTGAAGCCGCTGACCAGCTACACTTTTGGAGTTGTCGCGTCTAACGGCGTGCGTGAATCGCCAAAAGTCAGTCTAGCTGTGACCACGCGGGGAATTCAGTTCAAGATTCCCCAAATGCTAACAGTTGGCGCGGTGATCACACTGCGCTATCAAGAGTATAGCTTAGGCTTGTTGGCAATCGGCAAAGAGCCCGCTGGTATGTTCGGCGGTGGAAACAAGAAAAATCTATCTGCGAAGGTAATTACATCGGCCAATGGCAGTAGCATTGTCGAGTTGACGAGCAGCGATGCAAACTTTGCGGATGGCACAATGTTAAATAAGTTAGAAGATGGTAGTTTTGGCGCGTTTAGCGGTGCTAAGGCTATTTATTTTGGGTAATTGAGGAGGCAAACAAATGGCATTAACAAAAATATTTTCGGGTATGGAAAAAGGACCGGAGGCAATCGACAGCAATTTTGCAAATCTGAACACGGGAAAGCAGACAGCATTAGCGGACACAGGTTGGGTCAAATTATCGACCACAAATGCCGTTGGAAACCTGTATGCAAGGAAGTTTGGCAATCTTGTCAACATTGTCGGGACTGTTCACTTCACGGCCACTGTCGTACCGTCAAAAGCGGTTGATTTTTTCACGATTCCCGCGACTATGTATTCGATTCAGGATGATGGTCAATACCGATTCTTTTCGGCATTTTCGCCGACAACTGATACAAGATGTCGGTTTCAGATCAAAAAAGATAAAACTAGGATGATCATTTTATTGTCAAATGCTGTCGCGGATGAATTTGCAATCAACTTTTTTTGGCAAACAGCATAAGGAGAAAAGGAATGAAATTACAGTACAAAATTGATGAGGTCGGGAATCCGACTGGTGAAACACAGCTTGTCGCTGATGATATTGGTGAAACTGCGGAATACAAAAACGGTTGGGAGAATGACGGCTTTTACAATCACGTTTGGACGGATTCTGGATGGATTGGAAATAATGATGGTCGGCCTGAGTCCACACCAGATCCAACCACGCAAGATCAGATCAATGCGAGTGTTTTGGCACAAATAGCGCAGGACAAGTCTGATCAGGCCGTGTTTAATTCTCAAATGTTGTTACAGGTGGCAACACTAAAAGGGGGCAATTAATATGTATCAGTACATTGCACAGTATTATAAGATGGGTCTTTACCAAAAAAATCAGCTAGATATTTTTGTTTCGGCAGGAATGATGACCGAGACTCAAAAAAACAACCTGATTGAAGCTCAATAATGAAATTGATATCTGGGGAAGGAGTTGATGAGTATTGCATTTGTTTTTGGGCTTCACGATTGCCGAATGGGGTGGCATTATCGCCATCGGTAGCGCACTGATCACGGCGATTTACAAGGTGGCAGTCAAGCCGCTACGTGATGAGCTCAGCAATCTCAGCCGGTCAATCAACAGCTTGCACGAGTCTAGCAAGACTGATCACAGCCGCTTTGACGACCGACTGGATCGCCATGACATCCGCTTGGAGCGGCATGATGCCGAGCTCCAGTTTTTATATGATAAAAATAATTTAACCCGGCGTAAACCGGGGGACAAGGAGTAACAATGATAGAAATAATTCAAGGAGCAAACGCTTCGGCCATCGTCATGATTGCGATTTTGGTTGGCCTAATCGTTTGGGCAGTCAAACAGACCAAACTAGACAATCGTTGGTTGCCGCTGATTGCCATGTTAGTGGGTGCTTTTGTCGGACTTTTCGTTAGTTTTGCGTGGCCAGGCGCCTTCGAAAACGTCTGGATTGCAGGGCTAGATGGCATGATTGCCGGACTGGTGGCCGCCGGCGGATATGACGCCGTCAAATCAATTATAGGAGGCAATTAGTATGGTTAATTACGACAGATCTTACCAGTTGGGCAATGGACAAGGCTCAACTCGGCTTGCCGTCAAACGAATCATCATTGCACATTCAACGGCAAATCCTGACGCTACAGGTAAAAATGAAGCGATTTATATGCATGGTCACTTCGGCAATGCATATACACATGCAATCGCCGATATTGATCGTGTGTACATTATTGGCGAGCCGCCTTATATTGCCTGGGGCGCCGGTGTGAACGCTAATCCGTATTCGCCTTTCCAGATCGAGCTCGCTGAATATACTGATAAGACTAAAGCGTTGGCAGCCTACAAAAATTATATTTCAGCAATCCGCGAGTACGCGGTCAAATACGACATTCCACTTAACTTGGACGATGGCAACACAAAAGGGATTAAAACCCACAAATGGGTCTCGGCCAATTATGGTGGCACTGACCATCAAGACCCGTACGCATATCTGGCCGGTATTGGTATCAATCAGGCTCAGTTCGCAGCCGATATCAAAAATGGCATAGGGTCTACTGCAGCAAAGCCGACGGTACCTGCTAAACCAGCACCTAAGCCAGCATCGACGTCAAATACCATATACAGTCTACATGTTCTAGGTGGAAGCTGGTTGGCAGACGTGACCAACGCCAATAATAGCAACAGTGAGGGCTTTGCAGGTCTGCCAAATCATCAACACGATTTGCTCACGCTTAAGCTTTCAACCGGTGGCAAATATCGTGTACACATCCTTGGGGGTGGCTGGCTCCCTTGGGTTACTGGTAGCAACAAAAACGACACGGTCAATGGTTGCGCAGGATTGCCTGGTAAGGCGATCGATGGCGTTCAGATTAGCGCTAACGGCAAAACAGTGAACTATCGATCTCAGACTACGATGCGTTCTGGGTGGCTAGACACAGTTCGAAATCTTAATGACTATGCCGGTCTTTATGGCGAACCATTAGATCGACTGCAAGTCTGGTTCCAGTAATTGACCACGATTAATCGAAAAAAAGCCCATCTCATTTTGAGGTGGGCTTATTTTTGTCCAATTCTGGTTACATGGAAAATCCGACTTATGTTTTTTTATTACTTAAAAAACAAGCTCTGAGAGAGAATCGTTAATAGACAAAGGGTAAGACGGCGACTGTTTTATTCAAAATAATATTCTGTTTGCGAATTCATCAAATGAAATTTGTCCAATTTTTGTCCAACTGAGAAAAAAACAAAGGACTTCTAAAATTAATTAGAAGTCCTACAAATGCTGATATAATAAGCTTTAAGCAAAAATTGATTTGCTAAATCTACCTAAAATATCGTTGAAAATGCCGCTGGCAGGAGTCGAACCTGTACACCCGTGAGGATACAGCGACCTGAACGCTGCGCGTCTGCCAATTCCGCCACAGCGGCAACAACACTATTTATTCTACCAGAAAATAAGAAAAAGGGAAGAACAAATTTGATTTTTTTCTGATCATCCCAAATTTCTTTTCACTGAGCGTCAACCTATTGACTGTTGCCGCGCTATTATGTTCGCGCGCTTCGTGTTAAAATAGACTCACGATGTTTATCTTGATCGATCGACCCATAACTTATTTCGAGGAGGAGTCAGTATGGAAAAAATAGGCTTGATCTACGCTAGTCGCACTGGTCATAATCGCCGTATCGCGGAATATTTGCAGCAACAATTTACCACTTTAGGTCAGACCGTGTCCTTGATCAATGTGGAACAGGTCCAGATCAGCGACTTGGAAAAATTATCAGGTTTTATCATGATCAGTTACACTTTTCATGATGGCCAGATCCCAGATGAGGCCCTGACGTTCTTTGATGAATTGCAGACAGCAGATCTGCGGGGAAAAGTTTATGCGGTCACTGGTTCTGGCTCGATCAAGCACCAACACTTTGGTCGTGCGCTGGATTATTTTGATCAGGTCTTCAATCACTTAGGCGCGCTCCGGGCGACGGCTGTCTTAAAGATCGATCAGGATGCTGACCGCGGTGATTTGGCACGCTTGACGAGTTTTTGCCAGCAATATTTGGATTTTGAACGATTAGTCACACAAACGCAAGAAAAGTAGGGGACATGAGTGGCGATTTCAGAAGTAGCACGGGTCAAATTGGCCCTAAATGATATTTTTCAACAATTTAATCAAGGCCTAAATTTCGAGCAGTTAGGTGATCAGTTATTGGATCTGAAAGGTTCAGTCCAATATCGTCAACGACGTAGCCCGTTGCGATTGCAGACTGATGCCGATCCAGCGGAGATCAAAAAAACGATCAAGGCGGTCACCAGCCGGGTGATCGATCAGGGTCAAGATGCCACGATCGGTGATGAAGAACTGGGGATCATGCTAGAGAATATCGGCATCCTCGATGAACAGATCCGCGATCGCGGGATCTTTTTCACCTTTAGCGGCTTAATGAGTCGGGAAGTATTCGCCAAGGAACAGATCTGGGATTGCTTGGCTTATTTGAGTCAAGACGAGATCCTATTCAATCATATTTTAGAGCCTGAGAACGATGCAGTCTTTGGTCGCTCGTTAGCGGTTTTGTTGATCTCGATTTTGTTGGTGGCCGACCGGATCTATGGCGGCGTGTTGACGAAGACACAATATTGGCAAGTGATCCAGCAGGTGGCCACCTACGCGCTTTTGGAGCACGATCCCCGGGGTTATGTACCTGAAAAAGGATGGGCCCACGCGTTTACCCATTTGGGCAATGTCTTAGCAGAAACTGCCAATAGTCGACTGACGCGCGCGCAAAAGTTATTCTTGTTGACGGCCTGTTTGGTGGGCTATCAAGAGGCTGCCGCGCCCTTTGCTTTTGGTGAGGACCAGCGTTTTGCGATGGCGACTGTGGCGTTGGTCGAAAAGGAGAATTTTTATTTAGACTATCTACTAGGCCTATTACACGCTTGGGTAAAACGGCTACCAGAAAATCCAGACTCAGGTGATTACCGTTTTTGGTCGCAGTGGTACAATCGTTCCCATTATTTTTCTGGTTTATTGCAGGTCGCAGACGCGCCGGAAAAACTGGTCAAATACGTTCGTTCTTTACAATAGGCCATGTGCTCAACAAATTCATAAAATGAATTGGAATGGGGTTATTTATGAAGGCAATATCAGGGGCTCCAATTAGATTTCGGCAAGCGCAAACAAGTGATCTACCCGCGATGTTGGCAATCATTCAGGCCGCCCAGCAACGATTGGGACAGCAGGGGATCCCGCAGTGGCAAGATGGTTATCCAGACGCGACGGTCTTAGGTGAGGATCTGCGTCAGCAGGCCGCTTGGGTCGCCGTCAACGCTGACGATCAAGTATTGTTGACCTTGACTTTATTAGCAGGACCAGATCCACATTATCAAAAGATCGCCGGCGCTTGGTTGACTTCGACCAATGATTATCTGGTGATCCACCGAATCGCCGTGAGCCCACAAGCGGCGCATCAAGGGGTCGCTGCGGCAGGTTTTGACTTTGCCAAGCGCCAAGCTCAGCGCTTAAAACTAGGATCCATTCGGATCGATACGCACGCGCAAAATCAAGCGATGCGCGCCTTGATCAAAAAAATGGGTTATCAAGCTTGTGGTCAGATCTGGGTGGCCGCAGACGCGCCCCGATTAGCTTATGAGCTCGTTGTCAAATCATAATCAGCACACAAAAAAGCCGGTCACGATCATGACCAGCTTTTTTAATTTGATCGATTTACTTTTTCGGAGTGACCATGGGCCGATTGTTTAAATCGGTGCGCACTACCAATACATCACAGCTAGCATTGCGTGTCACAAATTCAGTAACTGAGCCTAAGAGGATCCGCTCAACAGCGTTGAGACCGGTCGCGCCGATCAAGATCAGATCAACTTGCTCACGCTTAGGAAATTCACGACCTAGGATCGTTTTAGGTGAACCGTATTCAATGAAGAATTTGACCTGCTCAAGACCATTTTCTTGAGCAGTGGTAACATATTCCGCCATTGTCTTTTTAGCTGTTTCTGAAACTTCTTCAACCATAGCTGAATCGAAACTTGATACATTTTGAAACGCCCGCGTATCAATAACGTGGACCAACATGAGCTCGGCTTGATTCCGTTTGGCGATCTCGACCGCTTTTTGGAAAGCCAATTCAGCTTCTGCTGACCCATCGATTGCGACTTGGATTCGGTGATATTGTTGCAACATGATCCCGCACTCCCTTCGTTGACACTTTACTTGTTAACTCTAGTTTAACGCATTTATCCAAAAAAAGCATTGATTAAAATCACCGGTCTTTGCGCTGATCAGCACAGCTTTCAGATATAACGTAACAAAGAACCCAGAAGAAAATCTCGCTTCTGAAAAAAATTATGGGCGAAGCGGCAGCGACTAGGTCGGCGGACTTATTTCAACAGAATCAGCGTCGCAGTGAGGTGCCGACTAGCAGTTAGTCGTTACCGAGGGCTAGGCTAAGCGCGAAGCCAGCTACGACCAAACTAGCGGCGACCAAGGTGATCAAATTAGTTTTAGCGCTGGCGACGAAAAGGATCACAACACCGATCGCGCTGATCAAAAGTAATAAGATCCCGGTGACCAACATGGCTTGGTGGATCCGGGGACTGCTTACTGGCTTATAGATCAAAAACTCTTTATTGAGATGGGATAATAAATAGATTGCTAAGACAAGTAACAGGGCGATGAAGATCGCCATTGCCACGATCATTACGATTTGCATGATTTCTCCTTGATCTTTTTGAATATGATCGTTCAGTGCAGCGTACACCACGCACATGGGCCGACCATAATGACCTGATAATCAGTGAATCCAGTCAGTCGGTCGGCTTGGTTCGGTTGAACGCTGTCTGATGATTAGAAAATAACTTCAATAGTAGTAGTATAGCAGGTTGTCTAGCTAACGGCGACAAATTTTTGTAACAAAAAAGAGACCAGCTGAGCTGGTCTCCAACAAAGTAAGCAATACTTTGAGAAAATCTAGTGGTGCCGGAGGCTGATTCGAATAGTTGAACCCGCTACGTGTGTAACGCGTCAGCGGCAGCACTAACAGTCAAGGCTAACCAACAAGTGGCCGGCACACCGAATAGTTATTTGCCGCTTTAATGTCTAATTACTTGATCGGTCAACATAAAGTTGAATCAATCGAACACCTTAGAAATTCCATAATTAAGACTACCATGTTTAAGCGGTAAATGCAATTAGAAAGCGGTTCATTTTTTAGGCTTGATTGCATGCAAGACTTGCTGTTGCGCCTTTCGCAGACGATAATATTGCTCGCCCAGCGCCGTTTCGATCTTGCCGTTCGCTTTGGGTCGATAATACTGATCGTTGACTAAAGTGTCGGGTAGATATTGTTGGGGCAACCAATCATTTGGTGCGTCATGAGGGTACTGGTAGCCATCACCATGGCCCAACTTTTTGGCGCCGGCATAATGAGCGTCTTGTAAATGACGGGGGACCTGACCGCCTTTACCTGCGGCGATATCAGCCATCGCCGCGTCGATGGCAGTGATCCCGGAATTTGATTTCGGTGAAAGACAGAGCTCGATCACAGCATCCGCCAGTGGGATCCGGGCCTCAGGCAGACCTAGGCGTTCGGCGGCTTGACAAGCGGTGACCGTTCGTGCCGCCGCGCCAGGATTAGCAAGCCCGATATCTTCATAAGCGATCACCATCAAGCGGCGCATGATGATCGGTAGATCGCCTGCGGTGACTAACCGAGCTAAATAGTGGAGCGCCGCATCGGTATCACTACCGCGGATCGATTTTTGAAAAGCGGAGATCACATCGTAATGAGCGTCACCATCTTTATCATGGGAGAAACTTTTCTTTTGGATCGATTCTTCCAAATCAGTCATTGTCAGGTCGATCACACCGGTTTTCGGATCGGCTGGCGTCGACTTGGCGGCCAATTCTAAGCCATTCAAAGCTGAGCGGAGATCGCCGTTGGTTCGTTGTGCCACAAAAGTCAAGGTGGCCTCGGAAATCTTGAGCGGCAACTCGCCCAGTCCCCGCTCCCGATCAGTTAAAGCACGTTTTAAGGCGATCTTGATGTCATCGGGGCTGAGTGGATCGACTTCGAAGATCTGACACCGACTGCGGATCGCTGGATTGATCGTCATATAAGGATTCTCGGTCGTGGCGCCGATCAAAATGATCCGGCCACTTTCAAGTTCAGGCAACAAAAAATCCTGTTTGGTTTTATCCAGACGATGGATCTCATCCAAAAGTAGGATCACGGTACCGCTCATTTTACCTTCGGCGGCAACTGCTTGGAGCTCCTTCTTGGAATCGGTCGCCGCATTGAGTTTACGAAAAGCGTATTTGGTGCTGCCGGCGATCGCGCTGGCGATGCTGGTCTTGCCTGTTCCCGGTGGACCATAAAGGATCATGGAGCTTAATTGTTTACTGACGACCATTCGGGCAATGATCTTGCCTGGAGCCACCAGATGTTGCTGACCGACGACTTCGCTAAGATCACGAGGTCGCATTCGCCAGGCTAGGGGCTGTTGCGCCACGTTCTCGCCTCCTTGCTAAAATACCGTGTCACAAAATTGTAACTACTTTGAAAATGACCAGTGTTAACTGCTGGTCCTGTTTAAAAAAGGCGCTTGAAAAAACCAGATTTTTTCGTTGGTTTTGCTGGCTTGGGTGTTGGGGTGAACGGCTTTAATGGGTAAAGCGCTAGGATATCAACCGTTTCGCGATTGACTGCGGACCTAGTCACAAGTAAGACAGCTTCACTTTTCTCATCGGCAGGGGTCTCCGGTTTATTGACCAAGGTAAAAGGGAAATTCGCGATGGCCAGCTCTTTCAGATAAGGACCGACCAATTGATGATCTAGTTTGCCATTGACCAATGCGCTAGTGTCCTCATCGGCAAAATCAGCCAAATGTGTTTGAAAGAGTTTCAAAGTGCGTTCATCTGATAGATCACTGGCTTTGATCTCGAGCAGAACACGTTCGCGCAAAGAACCCATATATTGACGCCGTTGATCTGGCAAAGTTTGCGGCGTCCCGTAGATCGCGTCACTGAGACGCTGATTGACATCTTGACTCTCACTCATCGAATGACCTCACAATCAAAAAAGTTCACGTTAAATACTTGCTTTCTAGTATACCATGTTTCAATAGTTTGCTGACAGCAGGACCTATCTGTTTTACGAGAGCACGAATGAAAATCTGCCGGGGTTTTAATGAAATAAGGATAGGCACCACTGTGAAAACGCTTAAAATAATCGTTGACAAGGAGCAAACAGCGTGATACGCTTTTTACGTAAACGTTTACCTTAATTGTTTTAAAAACCATTAGGATAGGCAAGCATGTTAACGAAAACAATTACGTGGAGGTGATAATTTGCGCGCAACGATCAAAGATGTTGCCCGGATCAGTGGCGTTTCTACCGCTACGGTCTCGCGTGTACTTAACCAATTGGGCGGCTATGGGCCTGAGGTCGCGACAAAAGTTTTGGCCGTGGCTAAAGCAATCGGTTATCGTCGCAATGACAGCGCGGTGAGCTTAGTCAAACAAGCGACCCGAACGATCGGGATCGTCATGCCGACAGTGACAACATCTTTTTATGCCCAAATCATCAATGGTATTGAAGATAGCGCCTATCAGGCTGGTTATAGTGTGATCTTGACCCACGCAGGGAGCAGTAATATTCGGTTATTGGAAAGTCTGAATTTTATGGTCGAACGGCGTGTTGAAGGTATTATCGGGGTCTCGATCAATTTAAATCAAACTGACTTGACCCAGATCAAGGCTTTGGCCGTGCCATTATTACTGTTGTCTGCACAAGCTCCTGACGATCAGCTCCCTTATGTTAAGGTCGATGACTATCAGGCCGCCTATGCCGCCACTCGCTTTTTGATCAAGCAAGGTCATCAACGGATTGCCTTGGCCGGTGTCGATCCTAGTGATCTCGTCGCCGGGCAACCGCGGATCGCCGGTTATGAAGCGGCGCTCACGGCAGCGCAGTTGCGACCAGATCGAAATTTGATTTTTACAGGGGACTATACCTTTGCGGCCGGTCAGCAGGCGATGCAGGCGATCATTGCGAGACCTGAAGTGGCCCCGACTGCAGTTTTCGCGGTCAGTGACGAAACCGCTTTAGGCGTGATCTCCATCTGCTATCAGGCCGGGATCGAGATCCCCCGTGAGCTGTCTGTTCTTGGCTACGACAATTCCGCGATCGCGGCGATGGCTACGCCGGCATTGAGCACTGTGGCGCAACCTTTCTATCAAATGGGTCAGATCGCCGCGCAAAAAATGATCACCAGTCTGCAGACTAAAACGGTGATCACATCCGAGTTGGTGCCTTTTAAATTGATCCAACGAGGCACGGTCGCCGTGCCACGATCTAACTGATTTGCGCGCGGTCCAGTTACCTCAGGTTTGTCGTTGCTGCCGGAATTTTTGGGGACTGAGCCCAGTCGCCCGTTTAAAGGCGCGGGAAAAAACGAATTGATCTTTATAACCCACTGCCTCAGCAATCAAGGCTAAGGAATAGTCGCTTGTCAATAATAGGTTCTTGGCCGCGTTGGTCCGCGCTTGCACCAGATATTGCTGCGGACTGAGTGTCAAATATTGTTGAAAAAGCGTGTACAAATAGCTACGGGATAGGTGTAGCGCGTTGCAAACATCGGTGATATTGTAGCCTTGAGCCAAATTTTGGTCGATGTAGTCCCGGGCCGCGCCAAATTTCAGCCAAGCGGTGGTTTTCAGCGCCGCCTGTTTGCTAGGAAAGTCGGTCAACAAGTCAGAAAAAGTTTGGAACATCAAACTTTCGGCGGCCAAACGATTTTTCAAAGATTGGGGCTGATGTAAAGTCGCAAAAAGGGCGTTCAATGATTTTTGAAAGTTAGTTGTTTGCGTTTGGCGCAGGTAATAACGGTCAGCCAAACCGCTTTGGCTGAAGATCTCGGCCACATTGACGCCAGAGAAACCGATCCAGAAATAGTGCCAGGGGTCCTCCGGGGCGGCCTGATAAAAACAAGGGATCTTTTGCGGAAGTAAGAAAATATCGCCAGCCTGTAACTTGACAGTCCGCTGACCGGCGCTGGCAAATTGGCCACTACCAGACAAGACATAGTGTAAAACAAAATCCTGACGGATATTATTACCAGAATAAGCGTAATTCGGCAAAGTTTGCTCTTGCCCATAAAAGTCGATATTGCAGGTAAAATGTTCAAGATTTATTTGACGATAATCAATGTTCATCACGTTTTAGCTCCAATCCATGGCAAAATGTCTTGTCTACATTATGCCATATTTTCAGCAAGAATTGCTATGGGTCTGACCAAGGAAAGATGTTATCTTTAAGCCAATGAATGAAACGCTTACAGCTATTTTGGAGGATAAACATGAACGATTTGATCGAGTTTGATGAGACGCAGGGTCTGTTCCACTTACACAATCAACAAATTTCGTACTTAATGGCAATCGAGGATTTTGGCCTCCTCAGTCATTTATACTTTGGTCCGGCAGTGGCCCAGTATCATGGTCAACGCCGTTATCCCCGC
This sequence comes from Lapidilactobacillus luobeiensis, assembly GCF_024345205.1. Classification (GTDB taxonomy): domain Bacteria; phylum Bacillota; class Bacilli; order Lactobacillales; family Lactobacillaceae; genus Lapidilactobacillus; species Lapidilactobacillus luobeiensis. Next base: position 78,412 of record NZ_BROC01000002.1, read on the forward strand.
CGCGATCGCGGCTTTTCCGGGAATTTACCTGGCGCAGAAGATCGGCGCTTTTCCCCAGATACCTTGCCCCAAGAATTCAGTAGTAGTGGTGCTGGTGATTATCGAATCCCCGCCGCAGAGATCTACCAAGCCAATGGCAGTAAGGCGACGGACTTTGTTTATCAAGGGTATCAGATCCTGGCGGGGAAACCGCAATTAGCCGGCTTGCCCGCGACCTTTGTTCAGGATCAGGCTGAGGCGGCAACTTTGGTGATCACCTTGGTGGATTCGGCCAGTCAGGTGGCCTTAGATCTAAGTTACACGATTTATCGACAGCGACCGATCATTACTCGTGCGGTCTTGGTGCGCAACCAAGGTCAAACGCCTGTCCGTCTGAACAAAATCGCTTCGGTTCAATTGGATTTTCCGGCGACTGATCTCGAAGTGATCTCCTTGCCTGGCGCCCATGTTCGGGAACGGCAAGTCCAACGGGAGAAAATCGGCTACGGCGTGAAAAGTTTTGCCAGTCGTCGGGGCGCTACCAGTCATCAGATGAGTAACTTCATTAGTTTGGTCACACCGGCAACGACGGAAAATCAAGGCGCGGCTTATGGTATCGAGTTGGTTTATTCTGGTAATCACGCCTTAGAATTGGAACAAGATCAGTTGGGCCAATTGCGGTTGGTGGCCGGGATCAATCAGGCTGACTTCTCATGGCAATTGGCGCCACTTGAGCAGTTTCAGACCCCAGAAGTGATCCTCGCCTACAGTGATCAAGGTCTCAATGGCTTGAGTCAAGCTTATCATCATCTGCTCAAGGAGCGATTGGTGCGCAGCCCTTGGCAGAATCGACCGCGGCCGATCCTAGTCAACAATTGGGAAGCGACTTACTTCGATTTCGATGAAGCGAAATTGCGGCCGATCGTGGATCAAGCCGCCGAATTAGGCTTAGAAATGTTCGTGCTCGATGACGGTTGGTTTGGTCATCGCGATAACGATCGCTCCTCGTTAGGCGATTGGGTCGTGGACCAACGCAAATTTCCCCAAGGGCTGACTCATTTCACTAACTATGTTCATCAAAAGGGCTTGAAATTCGGCCTGTGGTTTGAACCTGAGATGATCTCGCGGGATTCGGCGCTGTACCACGCCCATCCAGATTATCTGTTGGCCGCACCGGATCGCCAACCAGCGCCAAGTCGCGATCAATTCGTCCTAGACTTGGGCCGGGCGGAAGTTCGCGAGAATATCTACCAACAAATGGCGGCGATTTTGGCAACGGGACAGATCGACTATGTGAAATGGGATATGAATCGTCATTTCGCCGATCTGTTCTCCGACGCCTTACCAGCGGATCGTCAAGGTGAGGTCAGTCATCGCTACATGTTGGGCCTGTATGCCTTACTGGAACGATTGACTCAGAATTTTCCCCAGATCCTGTGGGAAGGCTGTTCTGGCGGTGGCGGCCGCTTTGATGCCGGCATGGCCTATTACATGCCGCAGATCTGGACCAGCGATAATACTGACTCGGTGGCGCGGTTGGCGATCCAGTGGGGCACGTCGCTGGTTTATCCGCCGTCCCTGATGACCGCCCATGTTTCCGCCGTCCCTAATCATCAAACCGGACGCACGACCTCAATGGCGCTGCGTGGCGATGTGGCGATGAGTGGGATGTTCGGCTATGAATTGGATCTGACCAAATTGACGCCGGCCGAGAAGCAGGCAGTCAAAGTGCAGATCGCCACGGATCAACAATACCGTGCTTTGGTGCAACAAGGTGATTTTTATCGGCTGAGCGCACCTGAAACGCCAGCGGGTTGCGCCTGGTCCTTTGTGGCGGCGGATCGCTCGGAAATGTTGGCCTTTGCGTTCAGCGAGTTGAGTCAGGCCCAACCAGCCTTTCAGTTGATCAAGTTTGTGGGCCTGGATCCACAGCGCCAGTATCAAGATCAAGCGACGCGGCAAGTCTATGGCGGCGACGAGCTGATGAATTTAGGCTTGTACCGCCCAGTGGCCAGCGGTGATTTTCAGTCGTGGCGTTATCATTTTCGGGCACTTTAGTAGGATTTTTAGCGGAGTTAGGAGAGGTGATCCCAGATGAAATGGGTCAAAAAAATTGGTTTAGGCCTAGTATTGAGCGCAAGTTTAGCTTTGGTCGGTTGTGGTCAGCAGAATCAAACCAGCCAAAATGGGGTTGAAACCATCGAGTATTTCAACCAGAAAAAGGAAATGTCCAAAACGCTGAAAGAAATCGCGGCGGATTTCGAAAAGGAAAATCCCAAGATCCATGTCAAAGTCGTGGATGTCCCTAATCCGGGAGACGTGTTGAAGACGCGGATGTTGGCTGGTGATATTCCTGATGTGGTCAATCTCTATCCCCAAAATATTGATTTTCAAGAATGGGCCAAGGCCGGCTATTTCGAAGACCTGACGCAGAAATCATATTTAAAGCGGATCAAGAATAATTACGCGGAGAAGTTCGCCATCAACGATAAGATCTACAATGTCCCATTGAGCGCCAATGTTTATGGTTTTTACTATAACAAGACTGCCTTTAAGAAGTTAGGCTTGACACCGCCAAAAACTTGGGCTGAATTCGAGCAATTGGTGTCGACGATCAAGGCCAAGAAGCAAACGGCTTTCGCGATCGCGGGGACGGAAGGCTGGACCTTGAATGGGTATCATCAGTTGGCTTTGGCCACGATCACGGGCGGCGGCAAACAGGCGAACCAGTTGCTGCGCTTCTCCAAGGTCAATGGCATCAGCGCGAAAAGTAAAGCGATGCAAGCGGACTTCAATCGGTTGGATCTCCTGCGCCGCCCTGGAGCGATGCAGAAGAACTGGCAAGGCGCCGGCTACAACGACGCGGTGGTGGCTTTCGCCAAAGGGAACGCGTTGATCATGCCGAATGGCTCCTGGGCCTTACCGGTGATCAAACAACAAGAGCCGAAATTCGAGATTGGGACCTTCGCTTTCCCCGCCGCTGAAGCGGGTAAAGAATTAACAGTCGGTTCCGCCGATCTGGCCATGTCGATCTCCGCGAAGAGCAAGCACAAGAAAGCAGCCAATAAGTTCGTCGAGTATTTCACGCGGGCAACCACGATGCAGAAGTATTACGACGTGGACGGCTCTCCGGTAGCGGTCAAAGGGGTCAAAACCAAGAAAAACGCGACGGAATTGGCTGGGTTGACGCGCTTAGCGTTTACCAAACGGCACATGGTTTGGCTGGCGCAAGATTGGACCAGTGAAAATGACTTCTTCACCGCCACGACCAATTATTTGTCCACGGGCAATAAGCAAGAGTTGGTCCGTGACTTGAACACCTTCTTCAATCCAATGAAAGCCGACGTCAAAAAATAGGGGGTAACATCATGAAATTCAAAGCGTTTTGTAGCCGTAATTGGGCCTGGCTTTTCTTGATCGTGCCAGTCCTGTTACAATTGATCTTTTTCTATTTTCCTATGTTTCAAGGTGCCTTCTACAGTCTGACGAACTGGACTGGGCTGACGTACAACTTTGATTTTATCGGGCTCAACAATTATCGAATCTTGATGAGTGATCCCAAGTTCATGAAGGCGATCGGATTCACCTTGATTATCACCGCCTGCATGATCGTCGGCGAGATCGGTTTGGGCATTTGGATCGCCCGGGCCCTGAATTCGAAAATCAAAGGTCGGACTTTCTTCCGAGCTTGGTTCTTCTTCCCAGCAGTCTTGTCAGGACTGATCGTGTCCTTGATCTTCAAGCAGGTCTTCAACTACGGCTTGCCGAAGCTAGGCACGATGCTGGGCATCAAGGCGCTGGAGACCAGCTTGCTAGGGACAACCACAGGCGCGGTGATCGCGGTGATCTTCGTGATGTTGTGGCAAGGTGTGGCGATGCCGATCATTATTTTCTTGGCGGGGTTACAGAGTATTCCCCAAGAAATCATCGAGGCGGCTCACATGGACGGCGCCAATAACAAGCAAGTCTTCTGGAAAATCGAATTGACTTATTTGCTGCCGAGCATTTCGATGGTCTTCATTATGGCGTTGAAAGGCGGCTTGACCGCTTTTGATCAGATCTTTGCCTTGACTGGCGGCGGTCCTAGCGATGCTACGACTTCACTGGGTTTGTTGGTTTACAACTACGCCTTCAAAAACAACCAATATGGTTACGCCAACGCGATTTCCTTAGTGCTGTTCGTTTTGATCGGGATCGTGTCCTTGGTTCAAATCAGACTATCGCGGAAATATGAGATTTAAGGAGGGATCCACCATGAAAGAGACAAAACAAAAAGATAATATCGGCAAGTACGTGCTCCTGATCGCAGGTGCGATCCTGATCCTGATTCCCTTATTGGTCACGATCTTCAGCTCTTTCAAGAAAACCAAAGACATCATGGAGAATTTCTTCGGCTTTCCTAATCCCGGCACTTGGGACAACTATGCCCGGCTGTTAAGCGATGGCATCGGTCGTTATTTCTGGAACTCCACGGTGATCACCGTGCTGTCCGTGTTGGTGGTCATGGCTTTTGTTCCAATGGCGGCCTTCGCCTTAGCCCGGAAAATGAGCCGTTCCAAGGCTTTCAGTTTTATGTATTTATTCTTGATTTTAGGGATTTTCGTGCCGTTCCAAGTGATTATGATCCCGATCACGGTCATGATGAACAAATTAGGTCTCGCCAACATGTGGGGCTTGATCATCTTGTATTTGACCTATGCGATCCCGCAAACACTGTTCCTGTACGTTGGCTTCATCAAAATGAACGTCCCTGTTAGTCTGGACGAGGCGGCGGAATTAGATGGCGCTGGCAAATTCACCACTTACTTCAAAATCGTTTTCCCAATGTTGAAACCAATGCATGCCACGACGTTGATCATCAACGCATTGTGGTTCTGGAACGATTTCATGTTGCCGTTACTGATTCTGAACAAGGATTCCAAAGTATGGACCTTGCCCTTGTTCCAGTACAACTACACCGGCCAGTATTTCAACGATTACGGACCAAGTTTCGCGTCGTATGTTGTCGGGATCATCACGATCACGATCGTTTATCTGGTTTTCCAAAAGAACATTATTTCCGGGATGAGCAATGGCGCGGTCAAATAACGACCAGCCAGTTGATGCGGTCAGCCACTTACTCGTCGATCGGGTTGCAACGCAGGCAGGCCAACAAGGAGGCCAACAATGAAGTTGAAAAATCAAGTGATGTTGATTACTTATGGTGACAGTCTTGGGAGCGATATCGCTGCTGTTCACCGAAATTTGAACCAATATTTCCAAGCGGCGATCGGAAACGTGCATCTGTTGCCTTATTTTCCTTCGACAGGTGATCGGGGCTTTGCGCCTAGCGATTACCGCCAAGTCGATCCCCAGTTGGGCGATTGGCCAGCCGTGACTGCTTTGGCGGCGGACTATCCGTTGATGAGCGACTTCATGATCAATCACTTATCCCGCCAGTCCCCGCAATTTCAAGATTTTCAACAAAAGGGGGCGGCCAGCGCTTATCGGGATTTGTTCTTGCGTTGGGATCGCTTTTGGCCGGTGGGCCGCCCGACTGAGGCTGATGTGGCCTTGATCTATAAACGGAAAGATCGGGCGCCAGAACAAACGATCACCTTTCAAGATGGCACTACGGCGGCGATCTGGAACACGTTTGGTCCGGAACAGCTGGACTTGGATGTGCGGCAACCAGTGACCATGGACTTCATTCGAACGACGCTAACTGAATTGATCCAGCGTGGCTCGGGCATGATCCGGTTAGACGCGTTCGCGTATGCCATCAAGAAATTGGATAGCAATGACTTCTTCGTGGAGCCTGAGATCTGGATGCTTTTGGCTGAGGTTGCCGCGATTGCCCGGGAACAAGGCGCGGAACTGTTGCCCGAGATCCACGAACATTATTCGATCCAACGTAAATTGACGGACCATGGTTATTGGACGTATGACTTCGCCTTGCCAATGGTGGTGCTCCACGCGTTGTATAGCGGCACGACCACGCGCTTGGCCGCTTGGCTGGCTGCCAGTCCCATGCGGCAGTTCACGACTTTGGATACCCATGATGGGATTGGCGTTGTGGATGTTCGCGATATTTTGACCCCGGCAGAGATCGATTTCACCGTGGCTGAATTGTATAAGGTTGGCGCCAATGTGAAACGGAAATATTCCAGCGCCGCCTATCACAATTTGGATATTTACCAATTGAATACTACTTATTATTCCGCGTTAGGCGATGATGATCGTCGCTACTTCCTGAGCCGCTTGCTGCAAATGTTCGCGCCCGGGATCCCGCAGGTTTATTATGTCGGTCTTCTGGCCGGGAAAAATGATTTGGCCTTGTTGGAGGCGACCAAAGAGGGCCGCAATATCAATCGCCATTATTATACGGATGCGGAAATTGCCACTGAGGTCCAACGCCCAGTGGTCCAGGCGCTCTTGGCTCTCTTTGCTTTCCGCAATCAAAGCCCGGCTTTTGATTTAGCGGGGACGATCACGGTAACCACGCCGACACCGCAAAGCATTGTGATCACCCGGGAAAATCAAGCCGGGACAGTGCAAGCGCAATTGACCGCTGATTTACAGCGGCTGACTTATTCGGTAACTGAAAATGGTCAAGCTGTGACCTTTTAAAAAGGTGTGGGCGTTGGTGGTTGGCAGATGTGGTGGGGCTCCAGGTCGGGCTGGGGTGGTGGAACGCATAGCTTGACTGCGTCTTGCACTGCGCGCTGCGGGGTGAGCTCGCTGTGGGCGCTGTTTTGAGCCAATCCGCAAAGTGCGCGGCTTGTCTCAAAATCAGGCCTTGTCCTAAGCGGTAAACCGCCAAAACGCGTTCCACACAACTGCTTTTTGCGCCGATACGCAATTTCACTGGATTGATGCAATCAATCCAGTGAAATTGCTAGTCGTGCTCAAAAGCAACTCGTTGTGTTCCACGCTCTCATTTAATTTCACGGCGATCTCACCCCGCAGCGCTCCGTTCCAGCCGCTCAACGTTATATCTCATTCCCAGTTTCGGTAACAAATAGTTATCAAATTATGAGTGCCCTGATCAAAACGAGTTCGTCCGTCGAGGAAGTTGTCAGACGGCGGGAGCGTTGTTTGGTCAGGACACTTTTTGTGGATTCTTGACTAACTGATTTCCTTGGGTAAGGAATTGGGAGCGGCGGCTTTGCCCAATACTTGGCTGAGACCTGGGGGGCAAGTCTGCGCGACCTAGTTAATTTGTTGGCGACATTGGCTATCGTGGTACACTAGAGGGAACAAGAATAGGAGTGGGGAAATGTTATCACGCGCAAGTTTTACTGTTTTTGAGGAGCCGACGCTATCGGGACGTTTGCAACGGATCCGTGCCGAGGTCGACCCTGATTTTGAAACGCTGGGTGGCTTGATCTTACAGCAAATGCAGCCGCAAGTCGCCGCGCCGCTTTATTTACACGTGGCCAAGCATTTGCGGCGCCACAAGAATCCGCCGGTGGACACTTGGTTGGCCATCAGTACCTATCAGCGCGGTTACAAAATGTTGCCCCATTTCGAGGTGGGCTTGTGGGCTGATCGGTTGTTTGTGACGTTAGATCTTCTGGCGGACATGCAGCAACGCGCCGCGCGGGCAGAGTGGCTTGTGGCCCACCAAACGCAATTAGCTGGATTGGCCGTGCCGCAGATCAGCACGGATCATACCAGTCCTAACGCGCAGCCTTTGACCACAGCGACTTTGCAAGCCGCGCTGGACCGTTATCAGCAGGTCAAAAGTGGCGAGTTCATTCTGGGCAGTTGGGTCTTAGCAGCCGATCCACGTTTCACCGAACCTGAGCGGATCCAACAATTGATTTTGGCCCAGATCCAGGCCTTGACGCCGTTGTATCGGGAATTGATGGCGTTGGACTGATTTCATGATTTCGCGATCTCAAGGTGACGAGATGCCAGTAATAGTTCGGTAAGAATTTAGCACTCAGTCAACAATAATAGCGCAGGTTACGTTGACTTGATTAAGGCTTTTCTGACGGCTCCATCACTAAGATTGACAATAAATAAGCCAACCGCAACGCAAATCGTTGAAGTTGGCTTATTTGAGTTACTGAGCGGCAAAACTCGGTCTTTGATAATCTGCGCCTACTCATCAAGGCCTATCAACTTTTTTACATCGAGGCGAGTGTGGCGCACCGTGTTTTGATTGTGGTCAGCGCCATCAAGATAATCTTTCAAAATCACCGCGCAAGTAAAACTGGCGCGTCACGGCGGAGTATCCGTGGCTGAACTTGATAGTACGACCTCACGATGGCTCCTGCTAAAATTTGCTGATAACTAGGCGAGTACAAAATTTTGTTGTCGCTGTTAGAAAACTGTTGACAAATTTCATATCCGTGGTTATTCTATATCCATAGATAAACGACATCCACGATACGAGGCGAAACGGATGAATAAGCAAATTGTTTTATTTGGTGGTAACGGCTATTTGGGGCGGGAGTTGACCCGTCAATGGCATCAAGCTGACCCCACGGCCGAGTTTTGGATTCTTTCCCGTTCTGGGAGAAATTCAGTCACATTGGCGAATTGTCATAATATCGCGGTCGACGTGACTGATCTGGCCGCGGTTTTGGCGGCGGTTCCCCACCAAATCGATTATGTCGTCGATTTGGTGGGCCGCCCGGAAAAAGATCCGCAATTATCCGCGCGAATCAACGACGCGCCGGCGCGGACAATGCGCCAGCTGGCAGAACAACGTCATGCCCAAGCGATGGGCTTCATTGGTGGTCGGTTAGGCTCGGCCGCTTTCTTGGCTACCAAGCAGCGCCTGATCACAGAACTCAAGACCAGCTCAGTGCCCTTGGCGGTGGTGGCGCCAACGATCGTTTACGGCGCGGATCGTCACGACAAACTGGCGAAAATGATCCCGCTGTTACGTTTTTGTGGGCTGTTCGTGCCGAAAATGAAACCTGTCCGGATCGAAACAGTCATCACCGCGTTACGACAGGGTTTACAGGAGGCCGCCAGTGAAAATCAAGCGTAGTGTGGAGCAGGGGATTTATGTTCTCCTGATGTTGGCGCTTCAACAAGACCATCGCCCCTTGAAAAGTAGCGTGATCAGTCAGCGTTTAGAGGTCTCCGATTCTTATTTAAAGAAAATATTGCGCAAATTAGTTGTCGCTGACTTGATCGTTTCCAGCGCCAGTAAGGACGGTGGTTTTGCTCTTAAGCGTTCGATCGCGACCATTAGTTTATTAGATGTTTGCGAGGCGATCGATCAAACGGATCAATTGGAATTGCCTAACTTGGATTTAGCGGCGCGCTTATTTCCCGGCGATCGGACGCATCTCGCCCAAAGTCAGGAAGTGGCTACCCAGGCTTTTCAACGCGCGCAAGCTGCATTTAACGCGGAACTGGGGCAGTTGCCCCTCAGCCGTCTGTTGGAGAAGGGAAGCTACCAGCACGGCCTGATCGATTGGGAGCAACAGCACTAAAACGGCCAGTCAACCCTAATCAATGTTCTCACTTGACCGAGGTATTGCGAAAATGGCATGTGGTTGCTACCAATGAAAAACCGGGAATCTCCGCTGGGGATTTTCGGTTTTTTACTGCCCAAATTTACTGCAAAAAAAACACGCCCAGAATTGGGCGTGCAATGGACTTGTGCGACGAATCAACAGTTTTACACCGCTGCCGGTCTGAGCAAGTTCGATAAACATTGCGGTAACAATGTTCGTGAGACTGAATATTACAGTTTTTGGTTGTAGAATTCAACGACTAATGATTCGTCGATTTCTGGTTCCAGTTCTTCACGTTCTGGATCACGAACCAATTTACCAGTTAAGGTATTATCATCGAAAGTAACGAAGGCAGGGCGGCCAACCGCGTTTTCCAAAGCGCTCTTAACGATGACCAAGTTACGTGAACGTTCGCGTAATGAGATCTCTTGACCAACAGCAACTTCGTATGAAGGGATATCCACACGTTTGCCGTCAACCGTGATATGACCATGGGCAACTAACTGACGTGCTTGGGCACGAGTCGTTGCTAAGCCAAGACGGTAAACCATGTTGTCCAAACGACGTTCCAGTAAGATCATGAAGTTAACACCGTGCTTACCTTCTTTGATCTTGCCGGCGCGAACGAACAAGTTACGGAATTGGCGTTCGTTCAAACCGTACATCATGCGTAATTTTTGCTTTTCACGCATTTGCGTACCGTATTCAGATAACTTGCGGCGGTTGTTAGGGCCGTGTTCGCCAGGAGCGTAAGGGCGGCGTGCTAATTCCTTGCCAGTGCCGGAAAGGGAGATCCCTAAGCGACGAGAAACTTTCCATGATGGGCCTGTATATCGAGACATAAAAAATCCTCCAAATGTTTTTTTGGAGTAAAATATACGATCAAGGTTTAACATTCGTGCATTTACCATTGCAATCTTCGCCACGTGCAGCCGCGGGTTACACAATTGAACTGTAAAACGTTGGTAAATGTTGACGAGCTTGCCGCCTTGTGCTGCATATTTTACACACTCAGATAGTCTAGCAATTAGTTGGGGTAAAGTCAAGTGAAAAATGGGCGCAACTTTGACCACGAAATAGGGAAACCAAGGGTAGCAGCGGTGCATTTTCTTGGTGGTATCGGTCAAAAGACGTTGTGGAGACGTATCAAAAGGAAAAAGGGCGCACACCGAGTTGAATCGGTCTGGATCAGTTAAGTGGGGTCAATTTATTCGCGATCAATTGAAGCAATCGTTCTAGGATCGCTTGATCGGCCCTACTAAAGCGGGCTAGTTTAGGCGAATCCAGATCCAAGACACCTGCGGGTTCACCGGCGATCGCGAAGGGGAGCACCATTTCTGAATTTGTTGCGCTATCACAGGCAATGTGTCCCGCGAAAGCGTGGACATCATCGATCCGTTGTGCAGTTTGTTGAGCGAATGCAGTGCCGCAGACACCGGTACCACTGGCGATCAGTGCGCATGCGATCTTGCCTTGAAAGGGGCCAACTGTCAATTGTTGGCGTTGACGGTCCCACAAATAAAAGCCAGCCCAATTCAAGTCAGGGACCATTTCCATGATAAAAGCGCTGGAATTGGCAAGGATCGAGATAGGGTCACTGGTCGCGTATTCCGCATCGGCGAATAGAGCTTGATATTGGGCTAATAATAAATCAGACATGATTTCCTCCAGAAAGCAGTCGCCAACGAAATGCGCGTTTTTTTGACAAGTTTGTTGGTTCCTGAGTTTTATCCATTAAAAAATTAAATAAATTCCAATTTTAAGACAGTTCGATGTTGGACTACGGGCTAAATCTGCTATAATTTAATAAGATTGTAACGAATTCAGAAAACGGATGCAAGCCGATTCGTCATAGGGGTGTAAATATCGTGCAAAAGTGGTTTTTAATCGTACTCGCCATTCTTATCGTTATTCTTGTCTTGATCCTTCTGGCAGCACTGAAGCGGGGCCGCAATGATAAGCGCTTAGGTAAAGTGAATGATAGTTTTGAACAAATGACCAACCGACCGATCTATAAGACGATCGATCAGCTGGAAGATCTGGCGTTATCTGGATCAAGTCAGGCTTCTTTGGAGCAGTGGCATCAGCAATATTATCATTTATTAAATGATGTCTACGCGGCTTTATATCAAAATATGTTTGACGCCGATGCCGCTAATCAGAAATTTGCGGTCATTTCCGCGAGTAAAAAGATCCAAACGGCCGAGGAACAACTGGAATCCGCGCAAGTAGCAACTGATGAGGTCGCGACGGCTTTAGCGCAATTACTGAATAGCGATGAGCAGAATCAAGCGCTGACTAAGGATCTTTTAGCCTCATACCGCAAGATCCGCAAGTTACTGTTGACAAAATCTTTTGAATTTGGACCGGCCGTTGATCAATTAGAGAATCACTTGGCTGATTTTGACACCCGGTTCGATCAGATCAAGGCGTTATCTAAGCAAGGCGATCATCTTAAAGCGGAAGAGGAATTAAAGGATGCGCAGGATCGATTGCAGGTGATCCAAGATCAAATGAAGCGGATCCCGCCGCGTTATACTGAACTGGCAACAGAATTCCCTGATCAATTGAAGGAGATCGATTCGGTTTATCAAGAGATGACGGCCGACCACTATTGTTTCCCTGAGCCAAATATCGGCGACACGCTGATCATTTTACGGCAGCGATTACAGCAGATCAATGAACAGCTGGCGCAACTCCAGATCGGGACGGTGGAAGAACGGAATCAAGAAGTGAGCCAACAGATCGACGAACTTTATCAACGTTTGGAAGATGAATTGAAGGCACGGCAGCAAGTAGCACCATTGCAAAAAACAACCTTGGAATTTCTCAATCATGCCAGCGCTCAGACGACTAAATTGATCGATTCTTTGAATCATCTTAATCAAAGCTATGTACTGATGCACCACGAATTGGAAGATGCGCAGGCGATGCAAGCAGCAATCCAGAAGATGCAGCGTCAGTATGATGCGCAAGTTTTAGCGATCGCTGAGAAAAAAGTGATCGCCACTAAAGCAGTCGCGTTGTTTAAAGAAACCAATCAACGCTTGACTGAGATCGAACAGCAACAATTCAAGATCAGTAATGATGTTTCCTCACTTTTTGAAGGTGAAAAGGTCGCCAAACAAGGGGTCCGTCAGTTTGTTTTAGATCTAAAAAGTATTCAGCGTGAGATCGAACACTTACGGCTGCCAGGACTACCACAGGATTATTTGGATTATTTCAATATGGTCAAAGAAGAGATCACCAAATTGGAGAACAATTTGAATCAAGTTCAGATCAATATTGAAGATATCACCAAACAATTGATCATGACGCAAGAGGATCTTAACAATCTTGCGCAAAAATCTAAGGACCTGCGTGATGCGGCGATCTTGACGGAACAGGCTTTGCAATATGCTAATCGTTATACTTACGCTAACCCGACTTTAGCCGACGCGGCGACGCAAGCGCGCGATGCCTATGGTCAGGAGTTTGCGTATAAGAAAGCATTGGACACGATCGCGACTGCCTTAGAGCAGATCGAGCCTGGTTCCTTTAAACGGATCGAACAGACTTATTATGCTGCTGAACCGAGCGAGTCATGACCGTTACAGAAAAATAACTTGTTTGTTGGCAAAAGCTCATTTATAATTGACACGATTATGCGTGTCAACAAGCGCGGGACACACTGAGTCACCTTTTACGTCGCATGTGCGCGTAATTGGCCTGCTTGGTGTGTTTTCTTTATTAAAAGGAGATCAGATTTTGATATATTTTGACAATAGCGCAACGACAAAGATCGATCCAACCGTTCTGGCGACTTATCAAACCGTTTCCGAACAGTTCTGGGGCAATCCTTCTAGCTTGCATCATTTGGGTGATCAGGCTTTACAGATGGTGCAATCAGCCAGACAGCAGATCGCGACCTTGATCAAACGGCAACCGGATGAAATTTTCTTTACTAGCGGTGGAACGGAAGGCGACAACTGGATCGTTAAAGGCACTGCGCTGGCCAAGCGCGACTTTGGCCGCCATTTGATCGTTTCTAGTATCGAACATCCAGCGGTGCTCAACGCGGCTGCCGCGCTAGAAAAACTAGGTTGGTCCGTGACCTATCTGCCTGTCGATCATCAAGGCTATGTTCGTCCTGACGACGTTCGGCGTGCCTTGCGGGAAGACACAGTGCTGGTTTCAGTGATGGCGGTGAACAATGAGATCGGCACGGTCCAACCGATCCAAGAGATCGCTGATATTTTGGCGGATCGACCGACGATCCATTTTCATGTTGACGCTGTTCAAGCGGTCGGCAAAGGTTTGTTTGACCAAGTTTTACCAGCGCGCGTTGATTTTGCGACTTTTTCCGCACATAAATTCCATGGTCCCCGTGGAGTCGGCTTTATTTATGCGAAGCGCGGCCGGGTCTTGACCAATCTGATCGATGGCGGTGGACAAGAGCAGAATCATCGCAGTGGCACTGAGAATACGCCGGGGATCGCGGCGATGAGTAAGGCGTTACGTCTAGCGCTATCTGACGAATCTGCTAAAGTCCGCCATGAGCAAGCGATGCGGCAAAAATTACTTGATTTTCTTAGTTCGCTTGCGGATATCACGATTTTTTCGCCACGCACCACGCCAGCTGCGCCACACATTTTGTGTTTTGCGCTTAGTGGGGTCCGCGGGGAGACGATGGTCCATGCTCTAGAGGAACGGGAAATTTATCTTTCGACGACCAGCGCTTGTTCATCACGCTCTGGCGTTGAATCTGGCACGCTCAAGGCAATGCAAGTTCCCGAAAGGTTGGCGACCAGCGCAGTTCGAATCAGTTTAGATGCGCAAAATACAGATGCGGAAGTCACTCGATTCATTCAAATTTTCCCTGAGGTCTATCAACGGTTTCAACGAATGAATGGTCGCAGTCATTAAGGAAGGATACTGATATGCAATATACAGAAATCACAGTTCGTTATGGCGAACTCTCAACGAAAGGTAAGAATCGCCGCGAGTTTATTGGGCGACTCAATGGTAATGTCACTAAAACATTACGGGAATTTCCAGATTTGAAAATTTACCCCAAGCGGGATCGGATGCACATTGCCTTGAATGGCACTGATTCTGACGCGGTCATGGCTAAGTTGGGTCAGGTTTTTGGGATCCAGAATTTTTCTCCTAGTATTACGATCCCTAAAGACGTCGAGTTGTTGAAACAAACGGCTTTGGCGATGATGCGAGAACATTTGCCAGCCGCTAAAACGTTTAAGATCAATACACGGCGTTCCGATCATAATTTTGAATATGATACCAATCAATTGAACCTATTGTTAGGCGACTATATCTATGATCAATTACCGGAATTGAAAGCGCAGATGAAATATCCTGATGTGACTTTGCGAGTGGAAGTTCGCCGCGATGGGATCTATCTATCCTCACAGACGATCAAAGGCGCCGGCGGATTGCCAGTGGGTACTGCTGGCAAAGCGATGTTGATGCTGTCTGGCGGGATCGATTCACCAGTCGCCGGTTATTTAGCAATGAAACGTGGCGTGGCGATCGAAATGGTCCACTTCTTTAGCCCACCGTACACTTCAGAGCGGGCGCTGGCAAAGGCCAAAGCGTTGACTGCAAAGTTAGCGCCTTATGTCGGGACGATCAGTTTTATCGAAGTGCCTTTTACAGAGATCCAAGAGGAAGTCAAACGGTCTGTGCCCGAAGGTTATTTGATGACGGTCCAGCGGCGCTTCATGTTGCGCTTGGCGGCGGCTTTGGCTGAGCAACGGTCGGCTTTGGCGATCTTTAATGGTGAATCCGTGGGCCAGGTGGCCTCGCAGACCCTAGAGAGCATGGTCGCGATCAATGATGTGACCACTTTGCCTGTGATCCGGCCCGTGGCAACGATGGATAAGAACGAGATCATTAAAATCGCCGAGGAGATCGATACCTTCGATTTGTCGATCTTACCGTTCGAAGATTGTTGCACGATCTTCGCGCCACCACGTCCGAAAACGAAACCACGTTTGGATAAAGCCCGTTATTATGAAGCGCAATTAGATGGGGCTACCTTGATGGCTCGCGCTTTAGCCGGCATCAAGATCACGGAGATCCACAGCCATGATGACTTTTTACAGACCGACCAAGATCAGATCCAATCGATTTTATAATCACGCTCAGACCGACCCCTTAACCGGTGGTCGGTTTTTTTGAATATCCTTATCTGCCTTTGTGGCGACACGCGTAGTAGTGAAGATCGGGGCGGCCATTTGTTTGACCGTTTACCGAAAATTTAGGGCAAAACTTTTTTGTTAACGCTTGCACGAACTTTCTTTTTTTGGTATGCTTAGACTAATGTGACGAGCTTAACAAAACGGAGCGAATGATGATGACTAATCAGATAACGACTAAGATCCCGCGGATGACTTTATCGCGGCTACCGCTTTATTATCGAACTCTCTGCAACTTGGCGGATGAGGGGACCCGGCGGATCAAATCCGCGGAATTAGGGGCAGCGACGCAGGTCGAACCAACGACGATCCGGCGAGATTTTTCTTATTTCGGTGAATTAGGTCGTAGTGGTTATGGCTATGATGTGGCTCACCTGATCCGTATTTTTGGTGAGATCCTAGAGGTAGATGAACCACAATATTTGGCGCTGGTGGGCGTCGGTAATTTGGGTCGGGCCCTTTTAAAAAATAATTTTCGTCGTAATCCTAATATGGCGATCATTTGTGCCTTTGATGCTGACCCTAATCTTGTGGGACAAGAGATCAACCAAGTGATCGTCCAGCCAATGACAGAACTAGGAGCGACGATCGCTAGCTTACAGATCAATACGGCGATCTCGACAGTCCCCAGTCATTCTTTGCAGCAAGTTGCCGCAAAGCTAGTTGATAACGGGATTCGCTCGATTTTAAGTTTTGCGCCGGAACCAGTTATTTTGCCAGAATTTGTTAATATGCGGTACTTGGATCTGACTTCGGAAGTTTTGAATCTTCTATTGCTGTCTGAGCACGGTAAATTGGCAGCGGCCAAATCTTAAGTGGGCTATTAGTTATTGGAGCAGCGTCGGCGTGAGCGGTCGGCTAGGCCAGGTTTTGAATCCAGTAAATCAGTAATGATGATTTTAAAAAAGAGATATCTGCAGTCGCATCGATTCTAACGCTTGGACTTGACCATTTCTTATTTTTGGGCTAATATTTAAACCAATGACATTGAACAAGAGCGGTACTGATCGGCTGGTCAGTGAGGGAATGTTAAGTGTGAAATTCCCCCAGACAGTCAGTAGCGGTAGCTTGGGAGTTGCGCAAGTGAAGCAGTAGTTTGCGTCGGTAGCAGCCGTTATTGCATTGAGTTGGAGCAGCGATGCTCAATTTAGGTGGTACCGCGATCAGAAATCGTCCTATTTTTTTAGGACGATTTTTTTATTGGCGGGATCTAGTTGAAGGAGCGGATGACATGGCAACAGAAATGGCACCGAAATATGATCCGAAAAGCGTTGAAACGGGTCGTTATCAAGAATGGTTAGATGAAAAAGTTTTTAAACCTAGTGGGGATAAAAAGGCGAAACCTTATTCGATCGTGATCCCACCTCCCAATGTGACTGGGAAGTTGCACTTGGGTCATGCTTGGGATACAGCCTTACAGGATATGATCATTCGCCAAAAGCGGATGCAAGGTTTTGATACCTTGTGGTTGCCTGGGATGGATCACGCGGGTATCGCGACCCAAGCCAAAGTTGAGGCCAAGTTACGGGCGCAGGGACAAGATCGTCACCAATTAGGCCGTGAGAAGTTTGTTGAGCAGGTCTGGGCTTGGAAAGACGAATATGCAGCCACGATCAAGGCGCAATGGGCCAAGTTGGGGCTGTCTTTAGATTACGATCGGGAGCGGTTCACCTTGGATGATGGCTTATCCGAGGCGGTCCGGACCGTTTTTGTCAAAATGTATCAAAAGGGCCTGATCTATCGCGGCGAATACATCATCAACTGGGACCCGCAATTGGAAACAGCGTTGTCGGATATTGAAGTGCTCCACCAAGATGATGAGGGCGGCTTTTATCATGTGCGCTATCCCTTAGCTGATGGTTCTGGTGACATCGAGATCGCCACGACCCGGCCGGAAACAATGCTGGGTGACACGGCGATCGCGGTTCATCCCGGCGATCCCCGTTATGCCAAGCTGGTGGGCAAAATGGTCAAATTACCGTTGACTGATCGCCAGATCCCGATCATCGAAGACCATTATGTGGACATCGACTTTGGGACTGGCGCCGTCAAAATCACGCCCGCCCATGACCCCAACGATTTCGAGGTCGGCAATCGTCATGATCTGGAACGGATCAATATTATGAATGATAATGGCACGATGAATGAACGGGCCGGCAAATACGCGGGAATGGATCGTTTCGCCGCCCGCAAAGCGATCGTCGCTGATTTGCAAGCGCAAGGCTATTTACTGCGCGTGGAGAAGATCGTCCACAGTGTAGGTCATTCGGAACGATCTGGGGTCCAAGTTGAGCCGCGGCTGTCGACGCAATGGTTCGTCAAAATGAAACCCTTGGCTGAAATGGCCTTGAAGAATCAGGCTACCGCTGACAAAATCAATTTCGTACCGGAACGTTTTGAGAAGACCTTTACCCAATGGATGGAAAACATCCATGACTGGGTGATTTCCCGGCAATTATGGTGGGGTCATCGCATTCCCGCTTGGTACCGCAACGACACTGGCGAAGTTTATGTGGGGATGACCGCGCCCGCAGATGCGGAAAATTGGCACCAAGAGACCGACGTCTTGGACACTTGGTTCTCCAGCGCTCTGTGGCCATTCTCCACGATGGGTTGGCCCAACACTGACAGCGCTGACTATCAACGTTACTTCCCAACCGACACTTTAGTGACCGGCTATGATATTATTCCATTCTGGGTTTCGCGGATGATTTTCCAAAGCCTGGAATTCACGGGTAAACGGCCGTTTGAAAACGCCTTGATCCACGGCTTGATCCGAGACGAACAGGGTCGGAAGATGAGTAAATCATTGGGGAATGGGATCGACCCCATGGACGTGATCGAGAAGTACGGTGCCGACGCGTTGCGCTGGTTCTTGTCCACAGGCTCGACACCAGGACAAGACACCCGTTTCAGCTATACTAAAATGGATTCCGCGTGGAACTTCATCAACAAGATCTGGAACGCCAGTCGGTTTGTCATCATGAATTTAGGTGATACGACCACCAGCAGCGTGATTCGTGACCGTGATCGCTTCGATTTGTCGGATCGATGGATCTTCAGTCGCTTGAACGAAACGATCGGCTCGGTGACGCGCCTGAATGATCAGTTCGAGTTTGGTGAGTCCGGTCGCTTACTGTACAACTTTATTTGGAATGACTTCTGTGACTGGTATATCGAAATGAGTAAAGCGGTGCTCAATGGCGATGACGAAAGTGCTAAACGTTATAAGCGGCAGAATTTGCTATATGTGCTGGATCAAATTTTACGTTTGATGCATCCGATCATGCCTTTTGTGACGGAGAAGATCTGGTTAAGCATGCCTCATCAAGGCCGCTCATTGACGGTGGCGCACTATCCTGAATATAGTGCGGACCTTAACGATGTTGTCGCGGTGGAACAAATGACTGGGTTGATCGACGTGATCCGCGGTGTGCGGGGGATCAGAGCGGAAGCTAACGCGCCGATCTCCAAGCCGGTGGAGATTCTCTTACGTACAAAAACCCGAACGATCGAAGAAACTTTGCAAGGTAATTTGGAGTTCATCGAACGCTTCTTAAATCCGACGGCACTGGAGATCGGGCCACACGTTAAAGCACCGAAGTTGGCAATGTCCCAAGTGACTAGCGAAGTAGAGATCTTTGTACCATTGGCGGAGCTGATCGATCTTGATCAGGAGATCAAACGCTTAGGAAAAGAAGCGGACCGCTTAGATCAAGAAGTGGTTCGGATCGATCGGAAATTGGGCAATGAAAAGTTTGTTGCTAAGGCACCGACAGATGTTGTTGACGAGCAACGGTCTAAACGGGTCGATTATCTCAGCCAGC
Source organism: Lapidilactobacillus luobeiensis (assembly GCF_024345205.1). Lineage (GTDB taxonomy): Bacteria > Bacillota > Bacilli > Lactobacillales > Lactobacillaceae > Lapidilactobacillus > Lapidilactobacillus luobeiensis. The sequence goes on from NZ_BROC01000002.1 coordinate 97,876, forward strand.
GTGAGGCAGTCAAGCAGCGGATCGCGGAATTGCGCGCTAATCAGTAGATCGCGGCCAAGCATCTTTAAGGTACGGTCAGATCAAGGATAACGGTGAGAAAGGAGTGAGGATCATGGTAACGATCGCTGAAGTATTGGCTTTTCTGCATAGTCGGCCAAGGTTGCATCGCAGTGATAAATTAGACCTGATGCGTCAAGCCTTGCGGTTATTTGATGATCCCCAAGACAAGTTCGCAACGATCCACGTGACGGGGACCAATGGTAAGGGCACGACTTGTCATTTGATCAGTTCACTATTGGTAGCGCAGGGCTATCATGTGGGATTGTTTACGTCACCTTTCGTTTTGCGTTTCAATGAACGGATCCAAATCGATGATCAGCAGATCCCTGATGCGGAGCTGATCAAACTGGTGACTCGTCTGCGGCCGATCTTACAACAGGCTCACTTAGAATTGACAGAGTTTGAATGGGTCACTTTGTTGATGTTCTGCTATTTTGCCGATCAAAAAGTCGATGTTGGCGTGATCGAAGTGGGTATCGGCGGCGCCCATGATCGGACCAATGTGATCAATGCCAGTGTTGGCGTGATCACTTCGATCGGGTTAGATCATGAAGATCTGATCGGACCGACGCTGCAAGATATCGCTGAGGAAAAAGCGGGGATCATCAAGGCCAAGCAAACGGTTTTTCTGGGAAAATTACCTGCGGAAACGCAGACGATCATGGCCCGACGCGTTGCCCAAGAACAGGCGTTGAGTTATCAAGAGGGTCAAGATCTGATCACGGAGAAAGTCCGCTGGTCCCAGCAAGGTGTTCGCTTTGATTGGTCGTGGTCAGGAGCCACACCGGTCCATTTGCGGCAATTACAATTGCCGGCTTGGAGTCAGTGGCAGTTGCAGGCTTGTAGTTTAGCTTTGGGTGCTACGGCGGCTTGGCTTGCGCAACACCACGATCATCTGGACAGTAAACGAGTCCGTCAAGTTTTGGCCGACTTTCATGTGCCTGGACGCTTGGAACTGCTTAGTCAGGAACCGCTGATCGTGCTTGATGGCGCCCACAATATCGCGGCGATCCAAGCGTTGATCAAGACGATCCAGCGAACTTTTCCGGGGCAGCCAGTCTATTTGACGATCGCGATGATGGCAGATAAAGATATTCATGAAGTTGCTGCGCTTTTAGCAAAAACATCGTGGCAGATCACGTGGACGACACTTGCTCACAATCCACGCGCAGCGGATCAGGCGCGTTTGGCTACGCAATTACCTGGTGATTTTAATTACGCGCCGGATTGGCAGACAGCCTTTCAAAATGCGTTGCATGATTCAGGTGGAACTGGGGTGTTCTTGTTCGCAGGGTCTTTTTACCTGATCAGCGAAGTACGTCAGTTTTTCTTGCCCGAGGCTAGTCGTTCACAGAATGGCCATGATTGATGATTTTTACCATAAACAATAAGGTAAACTAAAGCACTCTTTCGTATTTAAAAGACGAGAGGGTGATTTTTTATGACAAAAGAAGTGAATGTATTATTAAAAAGTGAACGTCGCAGCGATGATGTGATCGCGTTGCGACCGCGGGAAACAGTTTGCCAGCATGGCGTCGGGGCGGCAACGGATCAAGAATTACTCCAGATCATTTTGCGGACGGGCACAGCAAAATGTAGTACGTCCGAGCTAGCTAGTCTTTTATTACATCATTTTGGCAACTTGGCTTTTTTGTCACGCGCGGGCTTGACTGAATTGACGCAATTTTCGGGTATCGGGCCGACAAAAGCGGTCGAATTGCAGGCGGCTTTTGAATTAGGTCGCCGCTCATTACGCCAAATGCAATTGCGCCAAGGGGTCGTTGTTTCCTCACGGTTATTAGGTCAGCAAATGGTCAAGAAATTTCGCGGTTGTCAACAGGAACAATTGGTCGTGGTTTATTTGGATACAAAAAATCAGGTGATCCAAGAACGAATCGTTTTTACGGGGGGATTGAATAGTTCGGTGGCCCATCCTCGTGAAATCTATCATTATGCGGTGCTACTCTCAGCTGCGCGATTGATTTGCCTACACAATCATCCCAGTGGGCAACTGACGCCCTCAAGCCATGATCTGGCGTTTTCCAAACGATTGGTTCAATGTGGCGAATTGATGGGGATCGATTGTTTGGATCATTTGATCATCGGTCATGATAATTATTTGTCGTTACGCGAAGAAAATTTGCTTTGAAATAGGTGTTTGTTTTCTGAATTGCTGCTCGAGGTCAACCTGTTGTGCCTAACTACGCAATTGTTCCGAAAGCAAGGAGCACTTTCAAAACAATTGCTAGGTTAATGCTCAGGAGCAATGCAGGTCAGTTCGCACTTTCTGTCATTTCCTGTTAGAATAGGACTTGCTAAGTAGTTTATTTTGGTCTAGGTCAGCGTACCGAATCAAACGGTGACCATTTCTTTAAGATTTCTTAGTGGATACTTTTTAACGTTTTGCCATTATGGTATAATTCCAATTAGTATAAACTTGGAATTTAAGGAGAGAAAACATTGCTAGGATTCGGTGCGAAGAATATTGGTATTGATTTAGGTACTGCCAATACGTTAGTTTATAGTGAAGGAAAAGGCATTGTCCTTAATGAACCTTCTGTCGTTGCAAAAAACTCGAAAACCGGCGAGATCATTGCGGTCGGTTCTGAAGCGCGTGATATGATTGGCCGAACTCCTGCAAGTATTGTAGCGATTCGGCCCATGAAAGATGGGGTCATTGCTGATTATGATACGACTGCGGCGATGATGAAATATTTTATCGAGAAAACAGTTGGTGGTGGCAAACCTTATGTGATGGTTTGTGTGCCTAGCGGTGTGACCGAAGTTGAAAAACGTGCGGTCATCGATGCGACCCGCGTGGCTGGTGCTCGTGAAGCTTACGTGATCGAAGAACCGTTCGCGGCGGCAGTCGGTGCTGGCCTCCCGATCATGGATCCAACCGGGAGCATGGTCGTTGATATTGGTGGTGGGACTACCGACGTGGCGACGATCTCCTTAGGTGGGATCGTCTCCTCACGGTCGATCCGGATGGCTGGAGATAAGATCGATGAATCGATCACGTCGTACATTCGCCAGCACTTCAACTTGTTGATCGGCGAACGGACTTCGGAGCAAGTCAAGATCCAAATCGGTTCGGCATCGGTCGATAAGGCTGCTGATCTTGAGGATATGACGATCCGCGGTCGTGATCTGATCACTGGTTTGCCTAAGACGATCGAGGTTTCGGCGACAGACATCGCCCATGCGATCCAAGAAGTGATCGAAGCGATCATTGCCGCGATCAAGGAGACCTTGGAAGAGACCTCGCCGGAAATCGCTGCTGACGTCATTGATCACGGGATCGTTTTGACTGGCGGCGGCGCGTTATTAAAGAACCTGCCTGAAGTGATCTCAGATGCCACTAAAGTTCCGGTGTTCATCGCCCAAGACCCGCTTGATTGTGTGGCCATCGGTACTGGGGAATCCCTCAAGAGTATTGAAGTCATGAAACGGAAACATTAAAATCCGAAAATGCGGGCGTGCCCGCTTTTTTGATTTGTGGAGGATTTAATGAATAAGTTTTTTTCCAATAAAAAATTGATCATTGTGATGGTCACCTTAATCGCCGTTTTTGGCTTGCTCTCTGTCTCCATTGGCCTGCGCGACAACCGTAAGGCGCCAGTATTTGTGCAACGCTTTGGCAACGACGCTTTGGGGATCGTCGGTCGAGTGATCACCGCGCCTGTCAATGGCGTGCGTAATGTCAGCGCGAATATCCAGGATCTGTTCAATACTTATGATGAGAACAAGGCCTTGAAAGCGCAGATCCAAGATCTGGCGGAGACCAAAGTTGAGAACCAAACTTTAAAGAATGAAAATCGCGCCTTGAAAAAGCAACTTAAATTGAATGCGACTTTAACTGATTACACGCAGATCAGCGCGGCGGTCATGAGTCGCTCTCCAGTCAATTGGCAAAACTATCTATTGATCAATCGGGGTTCTGCCGCTGGCTTGAAAAAAAATATGCCGGTCATGAGTGGTTCCGGGTTGATCGGGCGTATTGTTGAAGTCAATCAAACCAATGCTAAAGTTGAATTGATCTCTAGCGACAACAGTTCCAGTAATCGTTTCGCCGCCGAAGTCAGTATTGATGGTGGTACGCCAGTCAGTGGTTTGATCACTGGTTATGATACGGAAACGGCTACTTTAAAAATGGGTCGTTTGGTCACGGCTGATAAAGTCAAGAAGGGGCAAAAAGTCGTGACTTCGGGGCTAGGCGGGCTCACACCGGCTGGTCTATTGATCGGGACTGTGGTCAAAGTCAAAGATGATGATTATGGCTTGGCGAGCACGATCTATGTCAAACCGGCGGCTAACCTGAATAATTTCACTGTGGTTACAGTGATCGATCGGGGGATCGACGATGACTAATATGAAAGTCGAGAAATTTCAGCATCGTTGGTTGCTTCCGGTAGTTATTTTGCTAGGGTTTTTCATAGACGGTAGCTTAGCGCTGGCTTTTTCAAACTTTTTCTATGATAATAATCTCCAAATGGCCCCGCAGTTGTTTTTGATGGCACTGGTGGTCTGTACTTTCGCGATGCCTTCATCAAATTTGCTTTTTTGGTACGCTTTAGTCGGTGGCCTCGCCTATGATTTGTTTTATACGGGGTTGATCGGACTTTATACGTTGATCGGCCCTTTGACCTATTTATTGACGAAGGCGTTATTGGCGTATTTTGGTAAGCAACCGATCTATCAGTTGGGAACTTTTGTGATCGCGGTTTTTATCGGTCAAGTGATCCTCTACTTTTTAGCGGATTTCTTCAATTTAGCAACGGTGTCTTTGGGCGGTTTTATCAGTGATGCGTTGGCGCCAACGATCCTGCTCAATGTCGTTTTATTTGCGATATTTTTTGTTCCAGCGCGCTGGCTTTTACAATTTATCCACCAAAAACGGGGGAGGTAAGCACATGGAAAATGTTTTTTTAAGAGGGCGTAACGATGGCTACGAGATCGAGATCCCGGCGGAGCGGAATTTTGAAGCGAGTTTGCAAGAACTGGCGACATTATTAGAAAAGGTTCGGGCCGAAGATCAAAGCACTCGGGAGATCCATTTCAAAGTGCGGACGGGGCAACGGATCTTGACCGCCGATCAGCGTCAGCGTTTAAACGATCTAGTTGGTCGTTTTGACCATTTTCAAATCTTGGAAGTGACCGCTGATGTCATGGATCAGCAGACAGTCGCAGCGTTGCTTAAAACTAAGGCGTTCCATTTCGTGCCTCAGGTCATTCGTAGTGGGCAAGAAGTTTTTTATGAGGGCGATGTGGTCTTATTGGGGAGCGTTCATCAAGGCGCGACTTTGATGGCGTCACGTAATATCTATGTGGTCGGTAATGTGCAGGGGATCCTCCACGCGGGTTTTCCCGATAATAGTGACGCGATCATCGCTGGTGATCTGAAACAAGCGGCTCAATTGCGGATCAGTGATCTGGTCGAGATCGTGGCGGATCGGCCGGAGATCTCCGGGCAACAATTCAGTTATATCAATGACTTACATAATTTGGCGACGGCTAAATTGACGGATCTGAAGAAAATCAAGCCTAAACTATTCCAGCAATTGGAGGAACAGTAATGGGAACAGCTTTAGTGATCACATCAGGTAAAGGCGGCGTTGGCAAAACAACAACGACAGCTAATATTGGGACCTCCTTGGCGCTTTTGGGAAAGAAGGTCTGTTTAGTTGACTTGGATCTAGGTCTGCGAAATCTTGATGTGGTCCTAGGTCTGGAAAATCGCATCATTTTTACGATCGTTGATGTGGTCCAAGGACGGGCGAGTCTGAAACAGGCGCTGATCAAGGATGAACGTTTGCCGGACAAGTTGTTTTTATTACCAGCGGCACAAAGTTCGGATAAAAACGCCTTGACACCACAAGCCGTTCGCGAGATCGTCACGCAATTGAAGGCAAGTTTTGATTTCGTCTTGTTGGATTGTCCTGCCGGGATCGAGCAAGGCTTTGAGAACGCAGTCGCTGGCGCTGATGGCGCGATTTTGGTGACCACACCTGAAAATGCGGCGGTCAGTGATGCGGATCGGATCGTTGGAATCCTTGAGGCACATCATTTGGAGTTTGGGCCACGGCTGATCATTAACCGGATCCGCAAAAATCTGATGAATCAGGGCGACATGATGAGCATCGAAGCGATCACTGATCATCTTTCGGTACCGCTACTGGGGATCGTTTTTGATGATGATGCAGTGATCGCCACTGCTAATGCGGGAACGCCAGTGACGCTGACCCCAGATAACCCGGCGAGCCAAGGCTATCGGAATATTGCACGACGAATGTTAGGCGATAGTGTGCCGCTAATGACTTTACAGGAAGAAACGCCGGAACCAGCAATAGCGCCGGAAGCGCCCAAGGGTTTTTGGGCGCGTTTATTCCATCGTTGATTAGGCCAGCGACTTTCGCGGACCGGGCTTTGCCAAAAAAGATAGTTTGATTCAAAAAAAGCTTGACAAGTTTACTAAATGTGATTAGTATGAATGAATAATTAATAGATTCTAAGCAAATAATTGTCCCGGTGACTACCGCTACGTTAAGAGAACTCCTGGTCGGTGTGAAGGAGAGGTAAGTGGTCATGCACAACAATTCTGCGATCGATGTCAGTTTTACCTAGGTAATCCAAAGTCGACCCGGTTCGCCGCCGTTATTGGTTCAGTTCAAGGACTGAATGAGCCATTCGTTGTAAAGCGAATGGAAACCAGAGGTGGGACCGTGTTGATCAACGCCCTCTAGACTAGCAATAGTTTAGAGGGCGTTTTTTGTATTCAAAGAGTGTGAGCCGACCTGGGCAGCTTCTGAGCATTAGCCTAGCAATTGTTTTGAAAGCTGGGCTTTGCTTTCGGAACAATTGCGTAGCTAAGCGGAAGAAGCTAGGTCGGCGAACACGTTTCAAAAGAGTGCGGGCCGACCTGAATAGCTCCCGAGCATTAACCTAGACAGGATTTTGGAGGCGATCCATGCCTCATGAAGCCTGGCGTAGTTAAGCGGAAGGAGCTGGGTTAGCGAACACATTTAAAAAAGGAGTGGAGTAAGTATGAGTTGGCAATATTTAAGTGAGATTTTTCCGGCGTTATTGAAGGGGACAAAGGTAACTTTGAGTATTTTCGGGTTGACCTTATTACTGGCGATCCCGCTGGGTCTGTTGGTTAGTTTAGGATTGCGGTCGCGGTTCAAGCCTTTGCGGGGTCTACTTGATTTCTATGTTTGGTTGATGCGCGGGACGCCTTTACTGCTCCAACTGATTTTTGTTTTCTACGGGTTACCACTGATCCATTTGGTTTTGGAGCGTTACGCGGCGGCTTTGTTCGCCTTTGTTTTGAACTATGCCGCCTATTTCGCGGAGATCTTCCGTGGGGGATTGCAGAGCGTTGATCAGGGGCAAGTCGAAGCGGCCCAGATGTTGCGCTTGAATAGTCGGCAGACGTTCCGCTATATTATTTTGCCGCAAGTCAATAAAAAAGTGATCCCGGCGATCGGCAATGAGGTGATCAACCTAGTCAAGGATTCCTCACTGGTCTATGTGATCGGTTTAGGTGATCTGCTGCGAGCCGGTAATATCGCCATGGCCCGCGATGTGACGTTAGTGCCTTTACTAGCCGTCGCCGTGATCTATCTGACTTTGACCGCCGTGCTGACCTGGGCGTTGCGTCGAGCGGAGAAACATTACGCGTATTACGAATAGGAGGAACGTCACATGTTAACATTAAAGGGTATCACTAAGAAAATGGGCGCCCGCACGATCATCGATCAAGTATCTTTAGCTGTTGAGGAGGGGCAGACCCTTTGTATCGTTGGTCCTAGTGGTGCGGGCAAGACGACCTTGTTGCGCGTGATCGCTGGTTTGACCCCGTTTGATCAGGGGACGATCGAACTTGATGGTCAGCGCTTTGTACCTGTCCGCGATAATTTGAAGCGGGGCCTGATCGGCGTTGTTTTTCAAGACTTTCGCCTGTTTCCTCACTTAACGACTTTAGAAAACGTTGCCTTAGCACCACGTTTGGTCTTAAATCAAACCGGAGCGGCGGCTGACCAGCAAGCGCAGAAATTATTGCAGCAACTCGATCTCAGCCAACAAGCGGCGCAATATCCGTTTCAATTGTCGGGGGGCCAGAAACAACGGGTAGGGATCGCCCGAGCCTTAGCGTTACGACCGCGGATCTTGTGTTATGATGAGCCGACTTCGGCCCTTGACCCTAATTTACGCGATAGTGTGCGCGATTTGATTTTGCAGTTGAAGGCATCGGGGATGACCCAGATCGTTGTGACCCATGATCTAGCGTTCGCGCGCCAGATCGCCGATCAAACTTATCAATTAGCGCCATATCAGGTTTGATCAAGGAGGGAAAATTATGCGTTTGAAGAAATCATTGCTATTAATGGGGCTGCTGTTAGGATCAGTGCTCAGCCTAAGTGGTTGTAGTTCCGTTCGTGATCTCAACGCCGTCGATCAGGCTGGCAGTACCCTGATCATTGGGTTAGACGACACCTTCGTGCCAATGGGTTTTCAGAAAAAAGATGGTAGTTTGGCCGGGTTCGACATTGATCTGGCTAAGGCTGTTGGGCGCGAATTGGATCAAAAAATAGCGTTTCAAGCGATCGACTGGAACATGAAAGAAACTGAATTGAAGAATGGCACGATCGATTTGATCTGGAACGGTTATACAAAAACCAAGCAACGGGAAAAAGAAGTGGCGTTTTCAGATCCATACTTACGTAATCAACAGGTTTTGGTGACAGAAAGAGCGGCGGGAATCAAGACTTTTACGGCGATGAAAGATAAGAAAGTCGGGGTCCAAAATGGTTCCTCAGGCCAAACCCTGTTCGATGGTCAGCCTCAAGTTTTGAAGAACATCGTCGCTGATCATAGCGCCGTGCTTTATGAGAATTTCAATACGGCTTTTTTGGATTTGCAGGCCGGACGGATTCAAGGTATAGTCGGAGATAGTATCTATGCTGGTTATTATATTCGCCAGCAAAAAGATCCTAATCAATATCGGATCATCAGTGGTGGTTATCCGGCTGAGACTTTTGCGATCGGATTACGTCAATCCGATACTAAATTACGGCAACGGCTCAATGCAGCCCTGGCTAAACTAAGCCGGAACGGCACGATCAGTCGTTTGAGCGAGAAATGGTTCAAACAAGATCTGGCCATCAAAATCGATTGACCGCTGTGATGAATCAGACAGGAGTTTAAAAAGTGACGATGGATTTAACGGAAATCAAACGCCGAATGGCCAGCGGGGAGCTTTATCTTTGTGAAGACCCGCAGCTGCTTGCGGAACAGGCGGTTTGTCTGGACCAGTTGTTTCAATATAATCAGTTACCACCGAGCCGGCGGACTGAAAAAGCCGCTTTGTTACAACAGATGTTTGCCCATTTTGGTTCAACAAGTTACCTTGAGACCCCTTTTCATGCCAATTGGGGTGGTAAGTATGTAACGGTCGGCGAGCATGTCTATGCCAACTTTAATTTGACCTTGGTCGATGATGCTCCGATCACGATCGAAGACTATGTGTTATTGGGGCCCAATGTGGTCCTTTGCTCCGGGACCCATCCGATCGACCCTAGTTTACGGCGCGACCAGTTACAATATAACGGGGCGATCCATTTAGGCGAGAATGTCTGGTTAGGCGCCAATACGGTTGTTTTACCAGGAGTCACGATCGGTGCGAACACGGTGGTCGGCGCAGGTAGCGTGGTAACCAAGGATCTACCTGCTGATGTGGTTGCGGTGGGAAGTCCTTGTCGAGTTCTGCGGGCGATCACCGCAGCGGATCGGCAGAAATTCCCCGGTACCATCGCTGACACTGAATGTGTTGAGAAACCGTGACCCGTTGTGCTGTGCACTTTGACCGAAACGTGCTGCGCGAGCCTGCTTGTTGCGCTTAGCTACACAATTGTTCCGGAAGTAAGGTGCACTTCCAAAACAATTGTTAGGCTAATGCTCACAAGCAACCCGGCTCGCTCCGCACTTTGATTCTTGACAATGGCTGGGAAAACCGTTTTAATAATAAAGTAACTAAAAATCGAATATGCCATCACAAAGGGGAGCTTCAATTAGCTGAGAGTGATTTCGGATCAGACCCTTGAACCTGTTGTGTCAGTACACGCGTAGGAATTGTGATGGAGTGAAAACTCCACTTTGTTGATGGTCATGTCTCGAAGGAGGAGTTTTTTTATGCAACAAAATGAACGGCTCAAAACAATGGTCGAAGGGGCGATCTTTGCTGGCTTAGCAATGGCTTTGACCTATGTCCCCCATGATCTGGGTGTTTCTTCGATCCAACTTGCCTATGGGCTGATCCCAATCGCGATTTATTGTTACCGCCGCGGTGTTGTTCCTGGGATGATCGCTGGCTTGATCTGGGGGCTTTTAGACATGTGGCTGCGTGGTAGTGGTTCCTTGCTCCACCCGATCCAGATCATTTTGGATTATCCTGTCCCCTTTGCGCTGGCTGGCTTGATCGGTGTAGTCAAACCGCAAGTTGATCGCGCCCTCAAAAATGATCAACGAAAAATGGCGGTGGCTTGGGCCTTTCTAGGCTTTTTGATCGGGGATCTCGCTAAATACACCGTTCATTACATTTCTGGCGTTTTCTTCTGGGGGTCATATGCGCCTAAGGGGCAATCAGCTTGGGTCTATTCCTTGGTGATCAACGGCGGTAGTTTTATTGCCAACGCGATCCTTGGGTTGGTCGTGATCTGGTTGCTGATCGGGTTGATCCCACAATTGGTTCAGCGTAATCTTTAGGGTCGCTTGATCTAGGGCAGACCGATCGATCGCTATGAGCGGATCATCAGGCATCATCAAAAAAACGACTGCTCATTTGCCCGCCATTATGGCTGGCGCGATGAGCAGTCGTTTTATTTTTTCGATCAGGATTGTGGCGCGGCTAAGGGAAAGATCATTGCGCCGGCAAAATATCGCTGACGGCAACCATCGGGACTATTCTTGAAGAAAAGCGCTCTTAGTTCCAGCGAGACAGGCGGGATTCGAATTATACTGCGAAAAAATCGATTTTGCGGTAAAATGAAACCAATGATCCCGCTGGCCTAAAAGATCCCTAATGAGCTGATCGCACCGAAGACGGCACCGGCAAGTGTAATGATGATCATCAACCAAACAAAAACTTTGGTGATTTTGCTAAACGTACTCGTCTTTTTCTTTTCTTTCAAATCGACACCCCATTTGCTAACATATTAACGTTATTCTACCTAAAAACGCTGCAAAATTCAATGACTGTTTATCGAAAGGACCGCTTTAATGACTGCAAAGCTTGCTATGACCTTAGGCTTGACCCTACCTTGGATCGCCGTTATCCTCGGTTTACTGATAATGATCCTCTTGCGCCGCTGGGGCGATCATCGTTTGCGCTTTTATTTTTTGTTGCCACCAGTATTGACCATTGCCACGGAATTATTGGCGGAAAGTATCAAGATCCCGCGGACTTGGGCGTATAGTTTGATCGCTGTATGTACCTGGGCGTTACTTTATGCGGTTTATTTGGTTTATGTTAAAAACGATTTGGTTTTACGCGAATTTTTCAGTAAGCTCTGGGACTTTTATTTGGTGATCGCCTTGATTTGGTATGGGTTCATTTTGATCTGGGTATCGAGTCATTAAGCGAGGAATGGCACGGTTTATGAAACCGGTTTCTGAATAAATTATTAAAAAACGGTTACGAAGTGCCGGATAACTTGCTAAGCCCTTGATAATAGGGCTTTTTTTGTGCTCATAAAAATGTGGGGGATTGGTGGATCCAGGTGGTTAATAGTGGGGGAATGTGGTAAACTTTAAGAAAGATCGGGGGTGAAGCAATGTTGATGGGTGAATTTCATCATAACTTGGATACCAAAGGGCGCGTGATCATGCCTGCAAAATTCCGGGCTGAATTAGGCGACGCTTTTGTTTTGACCCGCGGCATGGATGGCTGTCTGTTTGGTTATCCAATGGCGAAGTGGCAAATTCTTGAGGCCAAACTGGATCAGTTGCCCCTGACCAAAAAAGACGCTCGCTCGTTTGTCCGCTTTTTCTATGCGGCGGCGACAGAGCAAGAGTTTGATAAACAAGGTCGGATCAACATTGCTAAACCTCTGCTGGCTTACGCGCAGTTGTCCAAGAATTGTGTGATCGTTGGTGTTTCTGATCGGATCGAGATTTGGGACGAAGCGCGTTGGACGACCTTTAATGAACAAGCAAGCGAAAACTTCGATGAGATCTCAGAGAACTTAATGGATTTTGACCTATAAAAAAGTCGATCGACAATAGGAGGAAGATCGTGTTTAAACATCAAACTGTTTTATTGCGGGAGACCGTCACGGGCGTTGCGCCGCATGATCAAGGCATCTATGTCGATGCGACTTTTGGTGGTGGTGGTCATACCCGGGAATTGCTGAGTCGGTTTCATGGTGGCCGCGTTTTTGCTTTCGATCAAGACGAAATGGCGCTAGCAAATGGGCAAGAACTCTTGAAGACAGATCCCACTTTTCAAGAGCCAGAGCGGGTCACCTTGATCCATGCGAATTTTCGGCAAATGCAAGCGGCTCTGGTACAGTATGGGATCACTCACGTTGACGGGATCCTCTACGATCTGGGGGTCTCATCACCACAATTAGATTTAGGCCAACGGGGTTTTAGTTACAAACAAACGGCGCCCTTGGATATGCGGATGGATCAGAGTCAGGAATTGACCGCGGCGATCGTGATCAATCAATGGCCCTATCAGGATCTGGTTCGGGTGATCAGTCGTTACGGCGATGAAAAGTTTGCCAAACCGATCGCCCGGGCGATCGAACGTGAGCGGGCATTGGCGCCGATCACCACTACGACTCAATTGGCCGAATTGGTCAAAAACGCGATCCCTGCGGCTACTCGACGAACAGGTGGCCATCCCGCTAAACGTACTTTTCAGGCGATCCGGATCGCTGTTAATGACGAATTAGGGGCATTGACGGATAGCCTTGAGCAGGCGATCGCATTATTGGATCTCCATGGTCGTCTGAGTGTGATCACGTTCCAATCTTTAGAAGATCGCATCGTTAAACAAACCATGAAAAAATATGCGGAGGTCGAGTTACCAGCAGGGTTGCCTGTGATCCCACCGGAATTACAGCCAACTTTGAAATTAGTCAATCGGAAACCGATCGTGCCACAGCAAGAAGAACTCGCGGCCAATCATCGTGCCCACAGCGCCCGTTTACGGATCGCCGAAAGGGTCCGCTTTTAAAGCGTGAAACTGATCATCTCGTTGAAATAAAAACATTGGGGTTTTAAAAAATGAATGATAATACAGTTAAAAAATTACAACCAGAAGTAATGCCCAGCGCCACTCCGACCATCGAAACGCCTGTTAGTGCGCCAGAATCCTCGCACAAAGTTCGTTTCTCGATTTTGGAGCGGTTATTGGCTGTGTGCGCTTGTGCCGCGGTCTTGAGCTTGATGATCTTTCTAGTCCACACTAGTGTGGGGATCGCTAGCAACCAGCGTCAGTTGCAAGATATCCAAACTAAGATCAGTCAAGTTAAAACCAGCAGTGTTGATCTGCAACAGGAGATCGGGGAACTGGGGAGTTCTGATCGCTTAGCAGCTTACGCCAAGAAGAATGGGCTGAGCTTCAATGATGCCAATGTTAGGAATATGACCAAATGAGTGGGCGGGGACAACGACATTCGAATAGTAGGAGAACGAAAAATAATCGAGTGGTGATCGGGTTGGTCTTGATCGCGTTGATGACAGTCGTTCTCCTGCTTTTTGTTATCCGTTTTGGTTATATTGCTGGTAGTGGGCATGTGGGCCAAGTCGATCTGACGCAGCGCACGCAAAAGAAATATAGTCAAAACCAAGTGATCAAAGCGCGACGCGGGACGATCTATGATATTAACGGTAATGTCGTTGCGGAAGATTCAAACGTCTACACGATCTACGCGGTCTTAGACCAAAGTCAAGTCACCACAGCAGGGCGGCCACTCTACGTCAAGGATAAGGCCAAAACAGCCCAGGTACTCAGTAAATATCTTAAATTGACCACAGAACAATTGCAGCAATATCTAAGCAAGGACGGTTTTCAAGTTGAATTTGGTTCGGCAGGTCGCAATTTAAGTTTAGACGTGAAACAAAAGATCGAAGCGGAGAAATTGCCGGGGATCGATTTCACAGAAACGCCATCACGACTGTATCCCAATGGGACTTTCGCGTCACATATCGTTGGTTTGGCTCAGCTAAAAACGACTACCGACCAAAAAGATAAGCAGAGCACGCAACAATTGACCGGTCTGATCGGAATCGAAAAATATTTCAATCAGCAATTGACTGGGACCAACGGCCGGCAAGTCGCTAAATTGAATAGTTATGGTTATCAGTTACCAGGGACTAAGCGGGTCACCAAAAAGGCTCAAGATGGCGCCGATGTTTATTTGACGTTGGACTCGCGGCTACAAAGTTATTTGGAGCAATTGATGCAGGATGCTCAAGATAAATACAAACCGACCGAACTCAACGCGATTTTGATGAATGCCAAAACTGGCGAGATCGTTGCTGCCTCACAACGTCCCACCTTCAATGCGGCTACAAAACAGGGGTTGACCGCGCAATGGCGGGATAGTCTGGTTGAAGACACCTATGAACCCGGGTCAGTTTTCAAGGTTCTTTTGTTAGCGGCGGCGATCGATGCTGGCAAATATACGCCGAATGCGACTTATCGCTCAGGCGCGGTCACGGTTGGCGGGGCGACGATCCATGACTGGAATATCAATGGGTGGGGCACGATCCCTTACTCACAAGTGATCCCCCGTTCAAGTAACACTGGTGCCGTCCACATCGAGCAATTATTAGGCGCCGATCTGTGGGAGCAATATTTGACGAAGTTCCGCGTCGGTCAAAAAACGGGGATCCTTTTACCGAACGAGGCCAGTGGTAATTTACAAGTCAATACTGCCTTAGACCGGGCAATCACTTCTTTTGGTCAGGCTGTCAATGTGACTGCGGTCCAGATGATGACTTATCTCAGCGCGATCGCCAATCAAGGCCAGATGTTACAGCCACAGATCGTTAGCAAATTGGTTGATAATCAAGGTAAAGTCACGCGCTATCAAAAAAAAGTCTTGGGTACACCGATCAGCGCAGACACGGCAAAACAAGTGATCGCGGCGATGAAAGAGGTCGTTACCGCAGATTATGGGACCGGTCACGCTTACCAGATCGCTGGGTACGAGAATCAAATCGCGGTCAAAACAGGGACGGCTCAGATCGCCAGTAGCAAGGGTGGTTACTTGACCGGCAGCAATGATTATATTTACTCGGTAGCGGGGATCGCGCCGGCGGATGATCCAGAATATATTCTTTATGTGACCGCTAAACAGCCCGATACTACCAAAGCGGCAGCGGAAACGATTTTATCGGAGATCTTCAATCCGCTGATGAAACGCGCGCTGAAATATCGCACCACAAGCGCTGATATTGATGAAAATTCGATCACGATGGGCAAGTTGACTGGGATGGCCACCGAAACCGCGATCAAAAACGCTCAGGATCAAGGTCTGACCGTTACTAAAGTGGGCAATGGTTCGAAGATCGTTCAGCAGTTACCAGTGGCTGGCGCCAAGGTGATCGCCAAGCAACGGGTGGTGCTTCTGACCGAGGGAGCGATGACCATGCCAAATGTAGTTGGCTGGTCTAAAAATGATGTGTTAAAATTAGCAGAGATAACTGGTGGCGACTTTAAGTTTGCCGGTGATGGTTACGTCACTAGTCAGAGTCTGAAAGCCGGGGCGGTGATCACCGCCGGCCAACAGATCGTTATCAAATTGGCAGAGCCATAATAGGAAGAGAGTAAATGATGATATTTCCATTGCTTAGCGCGCTCAGTGCATTCGCATTGACCGTCTTGTTCTTACCCATGTTTATTCACTATCAGCGCGATCACGATGAGGGCCAACAAATTCGTGGTGAGGGGCCGAAATGGCACATGAAGAAAACCGGCACGCCAATTATGGGTGGCTTGGTTTTTCTTAGTGCGATCATTATCGTCGTGTTAGTGGGCGCAGCCATGACCCATCAGTTGCAGACGCAAGTTTGGTTATTTGTACTGGTGATCGTGCTTTATGGCGCGATCGGTTTTGCGGACGATGGTATCAAACTGCTAAAAAAGCGGAACATGGGTTTAACGGCCTGGCAGAAATTATTAGCGCAGATCTTGACCGCGATCATTTTCGTTTGGATCTATTTGAGTGATCGGCCAGAACAAGGTCTGGCTTTTCCCGGGATCGGGGTCAGTCACTCGGTGATCGTCTTTGCGTTATTCGTCGGTGTTTGGCTAGTCGGCTTTTCCAATGCGGTCAACTTAACTGATGGGTTAGATGGTTTGGTCGGCGGCTTAGGTGTGATTGCTTATTTCACTTATGGACTGATTGCTTTCCATGAAAACCAAATGTCTCTTGGGGTGATCTGTTACGCTGTGGCGGGCGCGTTAGTTGGTTTTCTTTTGTTCAATCACTTACCGGCACAGATCTTTATGGGTGATGTTGGTTCCTTGGCCTTAGGCGGCGGCTTGGCCGTGATCTCGATCCTGTTACAGCGACCTTGGTCATTATTGCTGATCGGGCTAGTGTTCGTTTTGGAAACGGCCTCGGTGATCTTGCAAGTCGGTTCCTTTAAGCTACGCGGCAAACGGATCTTCAAGATGACCCCGATCCATCACCATTTTGAAATGAGTGGCTGGTCTGAGCGCAAGGTCGTTTTGGTGTTTTGGGCCGTCGGTTTATTAAGCGCCGGTGCTTATTTATTGTTTTTTGTTTTTTAATACGGCAAAGTATGATTTGACCGTTTAGTTTTAGGTAATGATTGAGTTGGAATGAGAAGGGTCTCGATTAATATGAAAGAAATCACCACGTATCAAAATAAGAAAATACTTGTTCTAGGTCTGGCCAAAAGCGGACTGCACGCCGCTTTATTGCTCCACAAATTAGGCGCCTTCGTGACAGTGAACGATCGGCAACCTCTAGATGAAAGTCCCCATGCCCAACAGTTGGTCGAGGCTGGGATCCGGGTCATTTCTGGTTCTCATCCGGTGGAACTTTTGGATGAGGATTTCAGCTTGATGGTCAAAAATCCCGGGATCCCTTATACGAACCCGATGGTCCAACGAGCTCAGGAATTACATTTGCCGATCATTACTGAGCCAGAACTAGCTTATGAGATCTTGTCAGGTGAATTGATCGGGATCACCGGTTCAAACGGGAAGACGACGACAACGACTTTGATCGAATTGATGTTGAATCAGGATCAGACGACAACGAAGGCTTTTGTCGCCGGTAATATTGGGATCCCCGCGACAGAAGTGGCCCAGAAGATCACACCTGATCAGACGATGGTTACAGAATTGTCCAGCTTTCAACTTTTAGGGATCACCTCGTTACGCCCACATATCGCTGTCTTGACTAATATTTACGAGGCCCATTTAGATTATCATGGCAATCGGCATAATTACGTGGAAGCTAAAATGAATCTGATCAAAAATCAGACTGCTACTGATTATTTTGTTGTCAATTGGGACAGTAATGAATGGCAACGACTTAGCCAACGGACCAAGGGACAAGTGGTTCCTTTCTCGCGGTTAGGTAAAAGCAAGGCCGGGAGCTATGTTCAAGATGGGCAGATCTATTTCCGCGGGGAAGTGATCTGTCCAGTAGCGATCATCAAGATCCCGGGACAACACAATGTTGAAAACGCGTTAGCGGCGGTCGCAGTCGCTAAACTAAAAGGGGTCAGCAATCAGGCGATCCGAGAGGTGTTACGTACTTTCGCCGGCGTTAGACATCGGATCCAATTTGTTGAGGAATGGCAAGGTCGGCGTTTCTATAATGATTCTAAGGCGACTAATATCGAAGCGACCACGGTGGCCTTACAAAGCTTTGACCAACCCTTGGTCTTGATCGCTGGCGGCCTGGATCGTGGTTTCACCTTTGAAGCGTTAGCGCCATTGATGCGTCAGCATGTGCGGGCGTTGGTTCTTTATGGAAAAACGTCTGATTTGATGAAGGCCGCTGGTACGGCAGCGGGGATCAAAGAGATCGTGCAAGTGTCTGATCTGGTCGCGGCCACTAAACAGGCTGTGGCGTTATCACGACCTAATGAAGTGGTTTTGTTATCGCCAGCAGCAGCTAGCTGGGATCAGTTCAAGACTTTTGAGCAACGCGGCGATCTTTTCATTAAGACTGTGACGCAACTTACCGGAAAAACAGAGGAGACAGAAGCATGAGATTAATGATTTCCGGTGGTGGCACTGGTGGACATATTTATCCAGCGCTGGCTTTGATCCAACGGCTTCAGGAACGACATTTGTTAGATGAAGTCCTTTATGTTGGCACCGCCAATGGTCTAGAAGCCAGCATCGTGACGAAAGCGGGGATCCCTTTTGAAACGATCGAGATCCAAGGCTTTCGGCGCAAATTGACTTTAGATAATTTTCAGACGATCACGAAGTTTCGGCGCAGCTTAAGTCGCGCGAAAGCATTGATCAAGGAGTTTCAACCAGATATCGTTGTCGGGACCGGCGGCTATGTTTGCGCGCCGGTGGTTTATGTGGCCAGTCGCATGCATATCCCGACTGTGATCCATGAACAAAATTCGATTGCAGGTTTATCCAATAAATTCTTAGGTCATTATGTCGATCGAATCGCCTATGTTTTCCCAGAAGCGGCCCATCAGTTCTCTGAGAAAAAGAAATTGGTCAAAACAGGCAATCCACGCGCTCAGGCAGTCGCCAACTTACAGCCGCAGGGACTATTAGCCGGATTAGGCTTGCGGACGGATCTGCAGACCTTGTTGATCGTTGGCGGCAGTCGCGGCGCGGAACCTTTGAATAAGGCTGCTGTGGCGGCGATCCCGGAGTTCTCGGAAAAATCATATCAACTCCTTTTTGTGACAGGGCGTGCGCTTTTCAATGACGTCAACGATCAAGTGGGACCCTTGACTGAAAAAACCAATATCAAGATCGTACCTTACTTGGACAATTTGAGTGATATCTTACCGGAGATCTCGGTTTTATGTGGGCGAAGTGGCGCGACGACGTTAGCTGAAGTCACCGCTTTAGGGATCCCTTCGATCTTAGTACCTAGTCCCTATGTCACGCATGATCATCAAAATCATAATGCCAGCTATCTTGTTGACCAGCAGGCGGCGTTATTATTGCCCGAGGTCGAATTGAATGGTCGCTCTTTGGTCGCCACGGCCGACCATATTTTATTGGATTCGGAAGAGTGGCAACAAATGCATCAAGCTGCGTTAAGAATGGCGACGCCAGATGCGGCGGATCGTTTGATCGAGGTCATGCTAGATCTGATCAGCGCCAAACGCTGATTCGATCATAAGTAAGTCAAATTGATGATCAACTCAAGCAAATTAAGGAGGTGGGGGCCATCGCTTCAAACAATGGAAAATCAGGGATCGCACAGACGGACCCCAACTCTGCAATCAAGACTTGGGAGGATTTCAAAACCAAGACCGCCCAGCGGCAGAAAAAAAAGCGGCCCCGGCCGGTCACGAAAAAATTACCGCAATATCACCGTCACCAAACCTTGAGAATCGCCTGGCGCTTATTGCTGATTTTCTTGATTTTTGGGACTGGTTTGGTTGGTTTAGGTTATTATATTTCACCTTATGCGCGGATCGCGACCGTCTCAGTGAAGGGTGTGGAGATCACCGCCGCCCAAGATGTGATCGATGCCAGTCAGTTGAATACTGAGAGCAATGTGTTGCTGACCGTTGCCACGCGGCGCAAGCTGGAACAACGGTTGAAACAAGAATTGCCAGCTTTGCGATCAGTGACGGTGATTTTGACCAATTGGAATAAAATCGAGCTTCGCGTCAAAGAGGAGCCGACGGTTGGTTTTTTTGCCAAGAAGGATGGCTATCAACGCATCTTCGCCAACGGGAAATTAGATTCGCAGCTAATGAATAAACCAATCGGCAATTTTCCGGTTTATGCCGGATTTACACCAGGGACAGCCTTGAACAATGTCATTCAACTTTATGCGCAGATCCCAGATCAGATCCAAAATGCGATCTCAGAGATCAAATCTGACCCTAGCCAGGCCAATCCTTATCGGATCCATTTATATATGAATGATGGTAATGAAGTGATCGCCGATTCACGTACGGTGATCAAACGGCTGAAGTATTATGGTAATATCGTCAGTCAAACGACACAAAAGGGGATTGTCGATCTAGAAGTCGGCGCTTTTTTTACCCCTTTCAGTAAATAGGTGAGTGCGACTGGTGACTAAAACCGATCGCTTTAGTGATCTGACCATTATCACGGCAGAAATGGCTGGCGAGATGCCACTATTTTCTCATCTTTCTGGTGGTGAAAGGCGAATTTATTTCTCGAGCGGTCGTGCGCTTGCTAAAAGTTGAAAGTTCTTTGTTCTGGCAAGGAAAATCAGTTTATTAACTAGGGCTTGATGTGGTAAACTTTAAGGAGTACTAGTATTTTTTGAATAATAAATAAATGTGAAATCGAGGAGGCTTTATTGGATGGATAAAGCTCAAGTATATGTGGGCCTCGATATTGGGACAACTGCAATTCGGGTGATCGTTGGCGAGGCTGTCAACGGACAATTGAATGTTATCGGCGTTGGTAGCGAACGGTCACAGGGTCTAAAAGACGGTGTGATCGTGGATATCGATAAAGTCGTGACCGCAACGCGAACCGCAGTCCAACAGGCTCAGACCAAGTCTAATTTAAAGTTTGATCAAGTTGTTGTTGGTGTGCCCGCAAAGGATCTGATGATCGAACCGGCGCATGGGATGATCATTGTTGCGGAGCAGCCTAAAGAAGTCAGCGAGATCGAAGTTTTTAACGTTGCCACAGCGACCTTATCACGCAATGTTCCCGCAGAACGAGAAGTCGTGGCGATCACGCCGGAACAGTTCATTGTGGATGGTCAAGGCGGGGTGACTGATCCGCGCGGGATGTCGGCGACGCGAATCGAGTTGGAAGCACTGGTTTATTCAGTCCCACGGATCGTCGTCAATAATATCCGTAAGGTATTAGAAAAAGTCGGATTGCGGCTCAAACATTTTGTGCTCAATCCATTAGCTTTGGCTCAATTGGCGCTGAATGATGGTGAGCAAGATTTCGGTACAGTCCTGATCGACATGGGTGGTGCTCAGTCAACGGCTTATGTGATCCATGATCATCAACTGAAGTATGTTGCGGTGGATGATGAGGGTGGACTCAATCTGACCAAAGACGTGTCGATCGTTTTGAATACGTCTGTTGATAATGCCGAAAAGATCAAACGAGATTATGGTGTGGCGGATCCTGACCAAACAACGGCTAATGAGAAGTTTCCAGTTGAAGTAGTCGGCAAAGATGAACCGGTCTTAGTCGAAGAGACCTATCTGGCAGAGATCCTTGAGGCGCGCTTTGAACAGATCTTTGAACGGTTGGACCATGACTTAGCCAAGGTCGGCGCTTTGGAACTGCCTGGCGGAGTCGTTTTGACCGGTGGCGTCGCCGAGACCGTGGCGTTGGTTCCTTTGGTAGAACGGTTATTGAACGTTTCGGTCCGACTTTATTCACCTCAAGAAATGGGGTTACGTAACGCCGGCTTCGCGACCGGGTTAGGCCTGATCGCCTATGCAACAGGGTTGAGTGAGATCGAACTATTGGTGACTAGTGTCATCAATCACGGCGCTTTGGATGCCACGATGAGTGCGAACTTACCGGAAGAACCGCTTGCTGCCCCAACTCAAAAACGAAAAACAGCGCAACCGTCAGCAACGCAGGCGGAACCTGAGGAGCATCAGGAAAAGAAACATAAACGCGGTGGGCTACGTAGTTTTATCCGCAATTTCTTTGATTGAGCCGATCAAGGCCTGATCTGTAAGTGAGTTACGCGTCACGCGATTAAGAAGATTAAGATGAGATAGGAAACTTAGGAGGAAAACGTATGGATTTTGCAATGGATCCCCAACAAAGTACAGGACCAGTAATTAAGGTCATTGGTGTCGGCGGTGCTGGTGGGAACGCCCTTGACCGCATGATCGAAGAAAGTATCAAAGGTGTGCAATTTATTGCTGCCAATACCGATCTGCAAGTTTTGACGAAATCAAAAGCGGATATCAAAATCCAGATCGGGCCTAAATTGACTCGGGGTCTTGGTGCTGGCTCAACTCCTGAGGTTGGCGAGAAAGCGGCTGAAGAAAGTGAAGAAGTCCTGACTGAAGCCTTAAAAGGTTCAGATATGGTCTTTGTAACTTGCGGTATGGGTGGCGGTACTGGTACCGGCGCGGCGCCAGTGATCGCGCGGATCGCCAAAGACCTCGGCGCCTTGACCGTTGGTGTCGTTACGCGGCCCTTCACATTTGAAGGACCAGATCGAAGCCGTTTTGCCGCTGAAGGCATTGCTGAACTGAAGCAGCATGTGGACACCTTGGTGATCATTTCGAACAACCGCCTATTGGAGATCATTGATAAGAAAACGCCATTGAATGAAGCCTTCCATGAAGCTGATAATGTTTTACGTCAAGGGGTCCAAGGCATCTCTGATTTGATCACAGCCCCAGGGATCGTCAACTTGGACTTCGCTGATGTGACCAATGTCATGAAAAACCAAGGTTCAGCCTTGATGGGAGTTGGGTCTGCCAATGGTGAAAATCGGATCGCCGAGGCTACGAAGAAGGCGATTTCTTCACCGCTTCTGGAAGTATCGATCCAAGGAGCTAAGAAGGTTTTGCTGAACATCACTGGCGGTCCCGACTTATCCTTGTATGAAATGGAAGCGGCCGCAGGGATCGTTTCTGACGCGGCGTCCTCCGATGTTAATATTCTTTGGGGGACCGCGATCGATGAAAGCTTGGGCGATGAGGTCCGGGTAACAGTGATCGCAACCGGGATCGAAGAATTGGATGGCAAGCGGCGGCGTCCGCAAGCGCCAGTTAACCATCAACAAACCAACAATGCGGCAGCTCCAGCCAATCATAGCGATAACCAACAGCAAGATGGCAAATTTGGTGGGGATTGGAATATTTTGAATACCAACGTCAGCAAGCGTGAAGATGTCGATCAGCAGTTTGCTGATATTGAAAAGCAAGACTTTGATGTTTATCAAACCCGTCAAAACTCGGGTCAAAGTGAGAAAAAGGACGAAGATAACGATGTGCCGCCGTTCTTTAAACGTCGGCGTCAATAAGCAAAATGAGGTGAAGTATCATGGCATTTGAGAAACTCAGTCGCTTCTTCGGGATCACAGATGATGATGATTATGCAAACGAAGGTGACTATGATGAGACAGATTACGAAAAAAAAATGGAACAGGCCGTACCCGATTTCAAACCTAGTGGCGTGCCTGCAGGTCGTAACGCCAAGGTGGTCCCGATGAATCAAGCAGGACGCAATCTAGATCGTAAAATCGTGATTTTTGAGCCCCGGATCTACGCTGATGCCAAAGAGATCGCGACTAATCTACTGGAAAATCAGGCCGTGATCGTCAACTTTAGTCAGCTCGAGGATAGCCAGGCCCGCCGGATCGTTGATTTTCTGACTGGCACGGTTTTTGCCATGAAAGGCGAGATCCAAAGGGTCGGCGAACAGATTTTCCTGTGTACACCACCTAAGTTTGAGATCGAAGGCGCCATTACTGATACACTTAAAAACGAACAAGGACTCTGATTGAATGACGACTTTTATTATTGGATTATTTAGACTGATCGAGATTCTCCTGAGTGTTTATAGTGCTGGTATTGTGATCTACGCGCTGATGTCATGGGTCCCCAACGCGCGTGGTTCGCGTTTCGGCCAAATTTTGGCTCGGTTGGTCGGTCCTTTATTTGAGGCGATCGAACGTATCTTACCCTCGATTTTTGGTTTGAGCTTTTCGCCGATCATCGCGCTTTTGATCGTGACTGGGGTACAATGGGCGTTCGGCCAATTAGAAATGTTGCTTTTAGGCTTGTTTTAGCAGGGATCATTGCTCTTCCTTGATCAGGATCAGGAATCACTAATAAGGAGGTGTTGGCCATGGATAGTGCCGTTTTTCAACATTTTAGACCAGAAGAGCGTCCATTTATCGAGCGGATCGGCGAATGGCAGAATCAGGCGTTGGATGAGTATCGACCTATTCTCACCAATTTCCTCGATCCGCGTCAGATGTTCCTGATCGAAACGGTGATCGGGAAGCTTGATGAAAGTTTTCGCTATTGGCAGGCGGGCGGCTATAATCAGGCCGAGCGTAAACGCGTTATTTTTGCACCAGGATATTATCAACCGCAAAATGAGGATTACCAGATCCGATTGTTTGAGATCAAATACCCGGTGAAGTTTGCGGAGTTATCACATGGTAAGATCCTAGGGACGTTGATCAATTCTGGGATCGATCGTAGTCAGTTTGGCGATATCATCACAGATGGTGAGCGTTGGCAATTTTTTGGTGTGGCAAGCATGGCTGATTTCTTTACGGAACAGATCACGAAGATCGGATCGATCAATGTCCGGGTCCTGCCTTTGACCAGTATTGAAACGTTGGTCCCGGCCAATGATTGGGTCGCAGAGTCATTAGTGGTCAGTTCGATGCGTCTAGATACGATCGTTGCAGATACATTCAATATCTCTCGACAACGAGCTAAGAATTTGATCGAAGCGCAGCAGGTCCAAGTCAATTGGACGATCGTTGGTCAACCTGATTTTCAAGTTGATCTGTTAGATATGTTGAGTGTTCGTAAGTTTGGTCGAGTTCAGGTGAAAAATGTTCTTGGTCAAACGCGCAAAGCGCATTATAAATTGGAAATCGGTACCTTGCGTCGTCATCCCTTGAAGGGGCAAGGATAAGGAGGAATTTTCATGGCATTGAAACCAGATGATATTCGAAATAAGGATTTTGAAACCAAATTTCGTGGCCTCGATCCTGAGCAAGTCAAACCTTTCTTGGCCCAGATCGCCACAGAATTGGGAGCTTTGCAAGAACAGAACCAGCAATTGACCCAATCATTGAAAGAAAGCCAAGAAAGAGTCAGCTACTTTACTGACTTGAAAGATGCTTTGAATCAATCGATCATCGTGGCCCAGAATGCGGCGGATCGGGTCAAGAACAACGCGCAACATGAGGCGGATATGATCAAGACTGACGCTGAGAAGCAGTCCAAGCAAATGCTGACCGAAGCGACCGAACGTTCCAATCAGATCTTACAAGATGCTTCGGAACGGGCTCGTCATTTGACGATCGAAACCGATGATTTGAAGAAAGACACGCGGGTCTTCCATCAACGCTTGCAAGTTCTGCTGGAGTCCCAATTAGCAATGATCAAGACCCCAGAATGGCAAGCTTTATTAGGTAAAAGCACGGAAAGTAGTAATCGGGTCGGGGCGTTATTAGACCAGCCGATCGATCGTGACCATCATGCCCTTAAACCAGTAACGCCTCCGGATCGGACTGAACCAACTGGAACAACGGCTGGCGGATCAGTGGATGCGGAGTCAGCAGAGCAACCTGCTGATCCTACTACTGGGTCGACTGATCCTGATCCTGCACCAGAGACAACGCCAAGCAACCGTCCTGTTGATCCGGCCGCAGAATTTGCTGAGAAATCACAACCAGAAGCAATCGTTCCAGAGATGCCAGATGTACCAGAAACAGCGACGGATACACCAGTTTTTCATTACCGCAACCATGGCAACCAAGGTACTGGTGATTCCGAAACAACGGCGACTGGTGATCAGATCCCAGATAACCAAAATTATGGTGGCGTAACGATTGTTTTTCCTGATGAAAACGAGTAAGATATAGCTATTATGTGAAATTCTAAAGCCAAACTATCTTTGATCCTTATTAGCGAGCTGATGACAGTGCAAGTTCAGCAGGCCCTGATCGATGGTGCATCACTTTGGAAGAACAATTAAAAACAACAATAAAGTGGAAAAGGTAACTTTTCAATTTAGGTGGTACCACGGGAATCTCGTCCTATTTTAGGCGGGATTTTTTTATTGTTTTAAGGAGGAACTGGAATGCGAGTCAAAGATACCTTACATTTAGGAAAAACTGCTTTTCCAATGCGGGGCAATTTACCAAAACGAGAACCAGAATGGCAAAATGAATGGGAAGAAAATCAGGTCTACCAGCAACGCCAGAAATTAAACGCAGGCAAGCCGACCTTTATTCTTCATGATGGACCGCCATTTGCCAATGGTAATATCCATTTAGGTCATGCCTTGAATAAGATCAGTAAAGATATCGTCGTGCGTTACAAATCAATGCACGGGTTTCGCGCGCCTTATGTACCAGGTTGGGATACTCATGGTTTGCCGATCGAACAACAATTGACTAAAAAGGGGATCGATCGCCGCAAAATGCCTTTGGTCGATTACTTGGAATTATGTCGCAAGTTTGCCTTAGAGGAGATCGATAAGCAACGCGTTGGTTTCAAGCGGCTAGGGGTGGCTGGCGATTGGGACCATCCTTACATCACGTTGCAACCAAAATTTGAAGCGGAAGAAATCCGCTTGTTTGGGGAAATGGCCGCGAAAGGCTACATCTACAAGGGGAAAAAGCCTGTTTATTGGTCACCTTCTTCTGAATCAACACTTGCTGAGGCGGAGATCGAGTATCATGATATCAAATCGCCGTCGATCTATGTGGCTTTCAAAGTGGTTGATGGCAAGGGCGTCCTGACTGATGACACGTCGCTGGTCATTTGGACGACAACGCCGTGGACGATCCCGGCCAATGAGGCGATCTGTGTCAATCCACGTTTTGATTACAGCGTTGTTTTGGCAGATGGGCACAAATACGTTTTTGCAACGGAACGTTTAGCGGCCGTTCAAGCAGCATTAGGTTTTGAGAATGTTGAAACGCTCAAGACCGTCAAAGGCGCCGACTTAGAATTTATTACAGTGCAGCATCCCCTGTATGAGCGGACATCACTGGTCATCTTGGGCAACCATGTTACTCTCGATGATGGGACTGGCCTTGTCCATACTGCACCAGGACATGGGGCAGACGACTTTAACGCCGGCTCGAAGTATCATTTGCCGGTTCTTTCCGTGGTTGACGCGCAAGGGAAAATGACAGCTGACGCGCCTGGATTCACTGGTGTTTTTTATGATGATGCCAATAAATTAGTCACGGAAGCACTAACTAAAAAAGGTGCCTTACTGAAATTAAGTTTCTTTACTCATAGTTACCCTCATGATTGGCGGACGAAAAAGCCAGTTATTTTCCGAGCGACCAGCCAATGGTTTGCGTCGATCGACGCGTTCCGTG
Organism: Lapidilactobacillus luobeiensis; assembly: GCF_024345205.1. GTDB lineage: Bacteria > Bacillota > Bacilli > Lactobacillales > Lactobacillaceae > Lapidilactobacillus > Lapidilactobacillus luobeiensis. The sequence goes on from NZ_BROC01000002.1 coordinate 125,205, forward strand.
ATCAGATCTTAGCGGCGATCAAAGATGTGAAGTTCAAGCCGGATTGGGGCCAGACACGACTTTATAATATGATCCGTGATCGCGGCGATTGGGTCATTTCTCGACAACGGGCCTGGGGTTTACCACTACCGATCTTTTACGCGGAAGATGGCACAGCGATCATTACGCCAGAAACGATCGCCCATGTCGCTGATCTTTTTGAAAAGCACGGATCGATCATTTGGTTTGAAAAAACAGCCAAGGAACTTTTACCAGCCGGCTTTACCCATCCAGGCTCACCAAATGGTGAATTCACCAAGGAAAAAGATATTTTAGATGTTTGGTTCGATTCAGGGTCGTCTCATCGTGCGGTTTTACAGACGCGGCCAGAATTGAGTTTCCCTGCTGATTTGATCATTGAAGGTTCCGATCAGTATCGCGGTTGGTTCAACTCCAGTTTGATCACCAGTATGGCGACAACCGGACAAGCACCTTATCGTCAGATCATGTCACAAGGCTTCGTTTTAGATGATAAAGGTCATAAAATGAGCAAGTCATTGGGCAATGTGATCGATCCTAATGATATTTTCAGACAAATGGGTGCAGAGATCATCCGGCTCTGGGTGGCTTCAGTGGACAGTAGTTCTGATGTGGCAGTCTCAATGGAGATCCTGCGGCAGATGTCTGAAGTTTATCGGAAGATCAGAAATACTTTCCGCTTTATGCTAGCTAATGTCGCGGATTTTGATGTGCAGAAGGATTCAGTGCCGACGGCGGCGATGCGGGAAGTCGATCGTTTCTTGCTGGCTCGTTTGCACCAAGTCAATGCCCAAGCGATCAACGCTTATGATGAGCTTGACTTTGCGACAGTCTTCAAACAGATCAATAATTTCTTAGTCAACGATCTGTCCGCGTTCTACTTAGATTTCGCTAAAGATGTGGTTTATATCAAAGCGGCGAACGATCCTAGTCGTCGGGCGATGCAAACTGTGATCTATCAGGCGTTAGTGACGCTGACGAAGTTATTGACACCGATTTTGCCACACACCAGCGAAGAGATCTGGTCTTATTTGGCGGAACCGGAGCAATACGTTCAATTGGCAGAGATGCCAGTGGCGACCGTCAGCGCAGCCGAACAGACCTTATTGGATAAGTGGACGGTGATCATGACTTTCCGTGATGGGGTCCATCGTGCATTGGAAGTTGCCCGGAACGAAAAACTGATCGGCAAGTCTTTAGAAGCGCACGTGACGCTTTATCCCACAGCTGCCTTTCGTCCCGTTTTGACCGATCTGGCTGATGATTTAGCCGAACTATTGATCGTTTCACAGTTGACGATCAGCAGTAGTGACAAGGCAGCGGCGCCAGATACTGCTACTGCGTTCACTGACTTTGCGATCGTCGTTGCCCATGCGACCGGCGATGTTTGCGAACGCTGTCGCAAGACGCTGACCAGCGTCGGCCAAGATGCTGAATTACCAACATTTTGTGCGGATTGTGCCCAGATTGTTCGTCACGAATTTCCTGAGGCCATAACTGCAGGTTTTGAGCGGAAGACGAATTGATTTTCAGAAAAGATTTCAGAATTTTGAACTCTTATTGAAAAAACAAAATTGCTTTTGCAATTTTGCTTTTCTGGGTTTAAACTATAACCAACGAAAAGATAAATATTGTAAAAGGCTGAGTCAAAGCAGATTGATTGACACAGCCTTTTATTTTGTCTTAACTAGGGAGTCTAGCGGTAAGTAGTAGACGCTCATGGCTAGATGGCCACTTTAGGTCGACTTCAGGACAGCCGTTTCGCGGCTGGTCACCAGTCAAAATGGCCGGTTCGTGTAAATTTAGAAAGAATAGTGGAGTGAACGATCAATGAACAAGAATTATTTAAATGATCCGCGGGTCCAAGCCAAGCGTTGGTTGATTTTAACGGCGGTCGGGATGTTTACCTTTATGGCGACCTTGGATGCCAGTATTGTGAATATCGCGTTGCCGACCATTAGCAAAGATCTGGCTATTCCGATGAATCAGGCGGAATGGATCGTTTCGGTCTACTTGATGATGATCTGCGCCTTATTGCTGTTTTTCGGAAAATTAGGCGATATTTTCGGAAAGATCCGTATTTTTCGTTTGGGCACGATCTTATTTATCGGCGGTTCATTGCTTTCAGGTTTCAATCAAGGGCTGAGCTTACTCTTGGTCGGTCGGGTGATCCAGGCTTTGGGCGCGGCGATGACCATGAGTACGAACAATGGCATTATTACAGAAGTATTTCCCCTGAACGAACGGGGCAAGGCGCTGGGTTGGATCGGCAGTTTCGTCTCTTTGGGGAGCATTGCCGGGCCAGGCATCGGTGGGCTGATCTTAGCAAAATGGTATTGGGGCAATATTTTCTGGATCAATGTTCCTGTGGGCATCTTGACGTTTATCTTAGGCATCTTTGTTTTGCCAGCGGATCTATCTAAAACACCGGCGCGGATCGATTGGTTAGGGACGATTTCTTTTGCGGTGGCGATCCTAGGACTCTTTGGCGGGATCTTTATCGGTCAAGACATTGGTTACAGTCATTGGGCCGTGATCGGTCTGTTATTATTGGCCGTGCTCGCGTTGATTATTTTCTTTCATCATGAGCGTCGGACGCCGGAACCCATGCTACGTCTGACGATCTTCAAAAATATTGATTTCTCACTGAGCTTATTGACTGCTTTGATGATTTTTGTGGTCAACTTTATTTTCAACGTGATCGCGCCGTTCTACTTACAAAACGCGCGGGGGTTAGCGGCCAATACTTCTGGTTACTTATTGATGGTTTTCCCGATCATCCAAGTATTGGTCGCGCCGATCGCTGGTTCGATCTCGGATCGGATCGGACCGGAAAGTTTGACCTTCTGGGGGCTGGTTTTGATCACGGTCAGTCAGATCGGCTATTTCTTGACGGATCTGCAAAGCCCGTTATGGCTGTTCACCGCGTTTGTCGGTTTGGTCGGTTTCGGCAATGGCCTTTTTCAGGCGCCAAATAATACGATCGTGATGAGTTCTGTCGCCACCAAAGATCTGGGCATGGCCGGCGGGATCAATGGGTTGGCGCGGGAGTTGGGAATGGTGATCGGGATCACTTTTGCGACGACGATCCTGTTTTCGGCAATGAGCCAACAGTTGGGGCGCCACGTCACCACTTATTTGCCGCAGCATCCTGCAACCTTTATTTACGGCATGAAGGTCACTTTTATCATTTCGATCGTTCTGAGTTTGGTGGCCACGATCTTAACGGGGTATCGTTGGTTGAAGCACCGCCGCCAAACAGTGTAAAATCAGCAACCTTGGAGAACTGAGCCGGTGTGATCTTACCGCTAGAAATTAGATCAAAAAAGCGGCGTCGCTTTTGACAGTGACGTCGCCTTTCTATTCTGAATTATCAAGAGATGACTGACGCTAATTCGTCTTCGAATCGTCGTTATTTTGATGGTCGATCTTTAGATCGGCCAGCGGATCAACGGTTTTGCGCGTCCGATAATCACTGGTGGTCTCACCATGACTATAAGCCAATAAATGTTGTTTGAGTTCTTCTTCCATTTTGCCCAATTCGACTTCGGCCGCCTGACGTTTCTTGCGACCATCTTGTTGGATCTTCAGGGTTTGTTGCAAGGTCTCGATCAGATCGTTTTGAGTCTTCTGCAGCGTTTCGATATCGACGACACCACGCTCGTTCTCCTTGGCGGTCTCGATCGCGGAGATCTTCAACATCTCTGAGTTCTTGGTCAAAAGATCGTTGGTCGTTTGCGAGACTTGGCGTTGCGCGGTCACGGCATCTTTTTGACGCAAGAGGGTGAGGGCGATCGCGACTTGGTTCTTCCATAATGGGATCGCGGTATTGATCGAGGCCTGGATCTTTTCCGCTAGCGCTTGGTTGGTCCCTTGGATCAACCGAATCTGTGGGGCCTGCTGGATGGTGATCTGGCGCGCCAATTCTAGATCATGGGTCCGCTTCTCCAAGCGATCGGCAAATTGTTTAAGGTCATTGGCCTCTTGAACCGTCATCTGATCACCTGAAGCCTCGGCCTTGGCCAAAAGGGTGGGGATCTCTTCTTGCTCAAGCTGATTGAGTTTGACCTTACCGGCGGCGATGTAAACGTTCAAGGCGTCAAAGTAAGCCTTGTTCTGTTGATAAAGACCGTCCAGCATTTTGTTATCGACGAGGAGATCATTTTTCTGATGGTCTAGTTTTACGCCGATCGTATCGATCTGCGCGCCGATTTTTTGATATTTTGCGGTCAGTTCATAGACCGAGCGGCGAACTTTGCCGAATAGTTTACGGAAGACATTGTTGTTCTCCGCTTCCAATTCGCTGGGATTGGCCTCGTTAAGGCGATACATCAAATCCGTCAAGACATTGCCGATCTCACCAGTTTGTTGACTGGAAACTTGATCCAGCATGGTTTGCGAAAAAGCGGAGAGTTGCTTCTGAGCATTGGCGCCATAATTAAGGACGGCCGCTTGATTCTTCGTGTCGATTTGGTTGACCAGCGCGGTGGCCTGGTTTTTTTGTTCAGGGGTCAGCCGGGCTAAAGCCGTTTCTTCATCAGTGCTGGCTTGTGTCTTGGCCGCTGGCGTAGTAGCGGTTGCGTCGAAGGGTGTTGCGAGTAGATCGTTGTAAAGATCTTGATTTTGGCCGCTGGTTTGCTTATCTGTCATTGTTATCTTCACCATCTTTATTGTCTTGGGTAGCTTGATCGGGGTCATGATCGCTTTGATCGGTGGCCTTAGTTTGTTGATCCTCGAGATAGTCCGCTTGGATCTGGTTGAGCTGATCTTGCATCTGGGCGATCGAACGGTCGTTGGTGATGTTGAAATCTGGGTGTGCCGGTTCTTTGTCGACCCCATCCAAAGTTGATTCTAACTCACTGACGTCATCGTGGACATAATCCAGATAATCCTGCTTGATCTGTTCGCTCAATGAAGCCAGCATCTCGACGCTGCGATCGAGAACCGCATAGGTATCACTGGTTTTCATCTCATGTTTGCTGATTTCTTGATACTTCTTGGCGATAGCCAAACTAGTCGGCAGGTGCTTATAAAGGAAGTCAGCCGCTTCTTGAAGCCGCGCCGGTTCATTGACTAAAGCTGAGAACATTGCTTTGGTCAGACCGATCGTATCATGATTAAGATTGATGGCCCGCAATTTTGGCACGGCTTGCATGGTTTGTTCCAATGCAACGATTTCTTTCTTCGCATCACTCATCGTTTCGCGGAAAACGTCGATCTCAGCGTCAGACAAACCGGCTTGTTGGTAATGAGCCAACATTTTCTTGCTAATGGGTTCGTTGAAGCCATCTGTGGCCTTGTTGTCGCGGCGCATCGAACGTCGAGTCACAACTAATAGGACCAAGCCAGCCAAGGCGATGATGGCGAAGCTGAAAACCGGAATATTCATGGCACCATATAAAGCTGAGATAATGGTCAGACCGCAAAAGACGATGACCCAAGCTGTTAATAGACCAGATAAGATACTTTTGAATTTCATGATTAACCTCCTATAATACTTACTGTCTAAATTCTATCATAATTTGCGCCAATCTGAATAAGGCTAAGGGTTGATTTTCCTTTCCGTCATTTGAACAGGGTCGCCGAGTTGGCTAAATTTTCGCAAAGAAATCAGAATTCTTTTCATTTAATGCAACAGGGCTGGTATAATAACTTCTGATAGTTCAGATTATGCAAAAGTGGTTTTATGTTTTTTTACGTACAAAAAATAAGCTAAATGAATTTACAATCATCAAAAAATTCGGTATCATAATAACTTGTGGAAAGTGGGATAGTCATGGATTTTACTGAAAAGGTTCAAAGTGATCGATTATTATATGATGGGCATATTTTGCGGTTGCATCAACAGGTGGTTACCTTGCCTAATGGTCGACCAGCAGAACGTGAGATCGTTGAGCATCATGGCGCTGTGGCGATCCTTGCGTTGGCGGATCTAGACCATGCTTACTTGGTTCGCCAATGGCGGGCGCCTCTGGCTCATGAAACTTGGGAGATCCCAGCAGGAAAGATCGATCCTCTTGAGACCGATCCACTTAAAACTGCCCAGCGCGAATTGAACGAGGAGATCGGACAGACCGCTATTGATTGGCACTTGCTGGCCAAATTCTATACATCACCAGGGTTTGCGACAGAACGGATGTATCTCTACCAAGCCCAACAGTTGGCGCCGCTTGCCCACAAGCGTCCTTTGGATCCGGATGAATTTTTGGAGGTGCGCCTGTTCACCTTGGCTGAGGCGCAACAACTTTTGCTTGATTCCGAGTTTCTCGATGGCAAAACATTAGTCGCGCTCCAGTATTGGCAACGATTGCATGAGGCCGATCATGGCAAGGCGTAAAACCAAGACCGCGGCGCGGGAGCCTGACTTGATCATCGATCTTGAGCGATCAACAGCGGCTGACGCGACGGTCGGTCGTCGCAGTGAACGGTTACGACAGGCGCAACGACCGGCAGCGGAACCGTTGTCGCGAGTAACTCGGCGTGAAGCACAGCAAGAGTCAAATTCAGTTCACAATGGCGGTCATGCCCATCCTAAAATGCGCCGGCGTCTCAATTGGGCCTTAGTGATCGTCAGCTTATTGATCGTGTTGACTTATTTGGCTTTGTTCTTCTTGTAAGTTTGTCTCAGTCGAACCGAAGGCCAGATCAGTAGTTTGGCCATACCGGCTCAGGTCGTTTTGAACGCGGTCATTATACAGCTTAACAAGTTAAAATAGTATCGCGATCCGTAATAGAATCATCAATAGTAGAAAAGAAGCAATCAATAGAAATTTTGGAGGAGTCAATAATGAAGGTTGGTATTTTAGTTCCCATGGCAGAAGAGATCGGTCGTTACCGAAAACATTTGCGTGCGGTCAGTGAAGTTGTGATCGGTCAAGTGCGGTTTACTGTTGGTCACTATAAAAATGTCGATCTGGTTTTAGCGCAATCGGGGATCGGTAAGGTCCAGGCGGCTTTGACAGCCACGATTTTATTCGATCATTTTGCGGTTGATTGTGTGATCAATTCTGGCTCGGCGGCGGGAGTCGGCGCTGGTTTGAAAGTTGGCGACTTGGTGATCGGCGATCGCTTGGTTTATCACGATGTTGACGTCACTGGCGGCGGCGATTATGTTTTGGGTCAGGTCCCTGACCATGACGTCTACTTCACGGCAGATGCCAAATTATTGCGGATCATCCAAAAAGCGGCGGATCAGTTGACCTTAAATAGTGTGACCGGGCTGATCGCGACCGGTGATCAATTTATCGCTGATCCTGAACGGGTCGCGACCATCAAACATGATTTTGTTGGCGTTCAAGCGGTCGAAATGGAAGGCGCAGCGGTGGCTCAAGTCGCGACTAGTTTTGAAAAACCATTTCTGATCATCCGCGCGATCAGTGATAACGGTGATGATGCGGCCACGGTCAGCTTTGATGAATTTGTCGTCACCGCTGGTCGGAATGCGGCCAAACTACTGTTGACGGCGATCCCAGAGTTTGCAGAAGCTTAAGTGAACCAGTTGGTCAAGCGGCGATGCTTGACTGTTTAGGAGTTGGCTTGATCTTTTTCGGAGGCGAAAAATGGAACATTATTATTTTGATAACGCGGCGACAACACCAGTCAGCGCCAGTGTTGTTCAAGCGATGACAGCGGTCTTGGCAAATGACTTTGGGAATGCCTCCAGTACTCATTCCTTTGGCCGCCGCGCCCATGATCTCTTAGATCAAAGTCGGCGAACGATCGCGCAAAGCATCAACGCGGCGAGCGTCGACGAAGTGATTTTCACTAGCGGTGGGACAGAAAGTGACAATACAGCGATTATGAGCACGGCTGCGGCGTATGGTGATCGTGGTCATCACATCATCACGACCGCGATCGAACATCCGGCAGTGCTTCAAACAATGGCTCGTTTGGAGAAGCAAGGATTCGAGGTCACTTATCTGCCGGTCGATCAACTTGGCTATGTGACAGCGGCGCAGGTCGCGCAAGCGTTACGGCCAGATACGATCTTGGTTTCGATCATGATGGGCAACAATGAGATCGGCACGATCGAACCGATCAAGGAGATCGGCGCCTTACTTGCGGATAGACCCGTGGTTTTTCATACAGATGCGGTCCAAGCTTATGGGGTCTTGCCGATTGATGTTCAAGCCTTGAATGTTGATTTTTTGTCCGTTTCAGGACATAAATTGCATGGGCCCAAGGGCGTCGGTTTTTTATACGCGAAAAATGGGGTCAAGTTGGTACCGTTCATGAATGGCGGCGAGCAGGAGCATAAACGGCGCGCAGGCACTGAGAATATTCCTGGGATCGTTGGCCTAGCTCAAGCAGTTCGCGATCTTGATGGGCCTAATAAGGCCACCAAACAAGCAAACTTGCTGGCGTTGAAACAGGCAGTACTTAAAGAGTTAGCTCAAGCTCAAGTCGATTATCACATCAATGGACCGGAACCGATGGACAGTCTTCCCCATGTTTTGAATTTGTGGTTTCCCGGATTGCCCACGAACCTAGCCTTGACGAATTTGGATCTTCGTGGGTTCGCGGTCTCTGGCGGTTCCGCATGTACCGCAGGAAGCTTAGAGCCTTCTCATGTTTTGACGGCTCTTTATGGCGCGAATGCAGCTGAGATCAGCGAATCTTTGCGGATCTCCTTTGGCAGTGAAAATACATTGGCGCAGGCACAGGCGTTAGGGCAAGCCCTCGTCACAGTGGTTTCCGATTATTTAGGCCACTAGACTTTGATGGAAGTGCCCCGTCAGGCAATGTTTTTGTTATAATGAACTCATGATCTTAAATAAGGAGCGAGTTAAATGGCAAAAGATGAAGTTAAATTATTGGGCGATGAACGGGTTTTTAAATTAAGTCCACAGATCAAGGCTTACACCTTACGTGATGTTGGCTTTACCAAAGGGAAAAATGGTAATTTTAATCTGGTACGGCCACTTTATGGGGAATCACCTTACGTGGCGGTTTTTCAATTGAAGATGACGGTCAGCGCTGATCTGGATACTTTAAAGATGAGCGTGACGGATCGCAGTGGCTTGAAGGCAATCAATATTTTTAAAGATGAGAAGAATGTCAAGGAAGTTGAGCAGTTCAACTACTTGATCGAGAATTTTATGGAGCGCGACATTTTGGTCGTTGTCTCCTAATCAAGGAGCGAATGAAGTAATGGATAATTCAAAGACCCGAGTAGTTGTCGGGATGAGCGGTGGCGTTGACTCTTCAGTGACGGCGCTGCTGCTTAAAGAACAAGGTTATGACGTGATCGGTGTTTTCATGAAAAATTGGGATGACACCACGGACTCTGGCGTTTGTACCGCCACGGAAGATTATGAAGATGTGGCACGGGTCGCTAATCAAATCGGGATCCCTTATTATTCGATCGACTTTGAGAAAGAATATTGGAACCGGGTCTTTGAATATTTTCTAGATGAGTATCGTCACAATCGGACACCTAATCCTGATGTGATGTGTAATAAAGAAATCAAATTCAAGTCGTTCTTAGATTATGCGTTGGCCTTGAATGCGGATTATATCGCCATGGGCCACTACGCTCAGTTGCGACGGGATCAAGATGGGACGGTCCATCTACTACGGGGCGCCGATGACAATAAAGATCAGACTTATTTCTTGAATACCTTGTCGCAAGCACAATTACAAAAGGTCATGTTCCCGATCGGACATTTGCGCAAGCCAGAAGTACGCGCGATCGCTGAGAAGGCTGGCCTATATACCGCCCGTAAAAAGGATTCTACCGGGGTCTGCTTCATTGGTGAGCGTGATTTCAAAAAGTTTCTGAAGGAGTTTTTACCAGCACAACCGGGGGCGATGCGGACACCAGCCGGTGAGCTGAAGGGTCAGCATGATGGCTTGATGTATTATACCATTGGCCAGCGTTCAGGCTTAGGCATCGGTGGTTCTAGTGATTCCAGCGAGCCTTGGTTCGTGGTGGGTAAAGATATGGCTAGCAACACGTTGATCGTCGACCAAGGCTTCAATAATCCCCGCTTATTTGCGACTAGCCTGTCAGCAGTCAAGCTTTCCTTCGTTGCTGGGGCAGCGCCAGCTACTGAGTTCCACGCGACCGCTAAGTTTCGCTATCGACAAAAAGACGTTGGCGTCACAGTTAAGCTGGATCCAACTGAGCCAACGAATGCGGAAGTGATCTTTGACGAGCCGGTGCGGGCGATCACACCAGGTCAAGCCGTCGTTTTTTACAATAATGAGGAATGTTTGGGTGGCGGAACGATTGATGTTGCCTATGACCATACAAAAGTCTTACAATATGTGTAAGTCCAAATGAAAATCGGGCTGTTGACGATGAAAATCGCCCAGCCTTTTTCATTACCGCTGATTTATGCTGGGTCGTTTAACAAAGCTTGATAGGTAGGGGTAGTTATGACAAATTTTTTCTTCGTACGACATGGTAAAACAAAATGGAATCTTGAGGGACGCCTACAAGGTGCGCATGGTGACTCGCCACTTTTGCCGGCTAGTTATCGAGATATTACCCGACTAGCAAATTATTTGAAGCATGAGCGGATCCATTTTCAGGCCATTTATACCAGCCCCTTGTTACGGGCGCAAACTACGGCCGTTTTTATCAGCGAGAATCTGAATCAGCAGAATTTGCCGATCTATTTGGAGAAAGATCTACGAGAGTTCAATCTGGGGGTCATGGAAGGTAAAACTTTTCAAGAGGTCGAGGTCAAGTATCCCCACGAGGTCAACGCTTTTCGGCATCGCCCCGATAAATTTCAAGCTGAGCGGATCCAAGCGGAAAGCTTTACCCAGTTGATTTTGCGGATGCGCCGGGTGATCGTGGCGATCGCCCAACGTTATCCTCAGGATTCCGCGAATATTTTGATCGTCAGTCATGGCGCGGCGTTAACGGCCCTGATGCAGTCACTCCTTGGGACACCTTTGAAAGATCTGCGCAAGGATGGTGGTTTAGCCAATACCAGTTTAACGGAATTGGCCACCCATGATCAGGGCAAAACCTTCCAGAAGATCCGTTGGAATGAGACTTCTTATCTCGGCAAGAAATTAGGTGCCAGCGATTCAGTTTGATTATCAGCGTGGTTGGAACGCAGTGGACGCTGTTTTGAACCGATTTGAAAAGTGCGGTTTCTATATTTACTGACTTGCTTGATTGCAGGTATGGCCGGGTTGGGGTGTGGACGCAACCGCCTCAGGGCGTTTGTGGTGGCTGGAACGCAGTGGGCATCGTTTGAAGCCAATCCGCAAAACCAGCGGCTTGTCTTCAAATCGAGCCTTTGTCTAAGTGATAAATCACTAAGACAAACTTCACTGCTGAGCCACACGCCCTGAGGCGGTTGCTAGGCAGAATTGCGCCTATCTGCAATCTAGGCGGAGTAGGTTACGAAGTGCTTTTGCTAGTGTGGCGGACAAAATGAGACCATTTCGATTGATAAAAGTCTCTAACTAGTTGTCCCAACTGATTGCCCAGACTAGCGCGATCCAAGTTCTGTGGTATGCAGTTGGTTAGTTTCAAATGTTCATCAAGCTAATTGTTACGGTGTAACGATCAGTGCGAACTTGTGACGACTAGCCATGGTCATCAATTGCGTGGGAATCCGTCAGTTTACACGAGCAAGTAGAATGGCGTGGTAGCTTAATTTGCTTAAAACGGTTGAGCGGGCGGAGTGGAGTGTGGCGGGTAAGATCGCCGTGAAATTGGTCTTAGTGGCTGGGCCACTTAGACCAAGGCCTGATTTTAAGACTCGCAAAGCGAGGCTTAAAACAGTGCCCACAGCGAGCTTGCCCGCCACGCGCAACGCAGACCGCGGCCAACGTTGAAACGGCAGAGACACACAGCAAGCTCACCCACCATACGCAGCGCAGACCGCGGCTAATTTTAAAAGGAGTTCTCATGAGCAAAGATCATTCGAATGATTCGGCCAGTGCCCAATTCTCTGTGGCTGAACAACAAAAAGAAATTCTCAAATTAACCAAGGAATTACAACAAGACCCAAATGATGTTACCAGGTTGATCAAATTAGCGACGCACCTGATGGCCGTGGCCGATTTGACTCAGGCGCAGCAGCTCTTAGCTCATGCGGCAGTGTTGGCCCCTGAAGATCCGGCGATCCCTTACAATCAGGCGGTGATCGCGCATCAGTTACATGATGATCAGCAGGCGATCACTTTATTGCGCCCCTTGATGACCTCGACCTTGGCTGCGGCGGCGAACTATTTGTTAGCTGTGATCTACTTTGAACAACAGCAATTACAATTAGCCAGCGCGTTTGCCCTAACAGCTCTTGAACGCAGGCCCCAAGGGTTTGCCGAAAATTTGTTATTGGCACAGATCTTGACCAAGCAACAACTTTGGTCAGCGGCGCGACCATATGCACAGAAAGCTTACAAATTGGCGCCTGATGATGCCGATGCGGCTTTTGTTTTGGGTGGCTGTCTTTTGAATCAGCAGCAAGCTGCTCGTGGTGAGGCATTATTGAAACAGGCGGCCCAACAGGCACCGAAAAAGTATCAACAAGCAGTCAACGCGATTTTTGGTACGAAACAATAATTTTGCTGTCGTATTTTTGGGTCGGCCCAATGTGTGACGGTGATTGCAAGAATAATGGATGAGTGACAAAAGGGAAGTGATCAGGATGTCAAAAATCAATGAAGCAGTGACGTTGATCGGCACGGTTTTGGATATTCGTTATGAGGATCCAAAAAGTTATTTTAAGATCGTCATCGTTAAAATCAAACAGGCGGATTTTAATTGGCCTGATCCAACGATCACTGTTAAAGGCGATTTCGGCGAGCTGGATCTTGATCAGCCGTATGAGTTTAAAGGTAAATTAGTTGTCCATAGCAAGTATGGTACGCAGATCCAAGTGACCAGTGCCCAGCATATCGCGCCTTCGACTTCTGATAGTTTGGTCCAATATTTTTCTGGTGACCGTTTTCCCGGAATAGGGAAGGTCGCCGCAAAAAAAATCGTGAGTCATTTTGGCGTTGAAGCCATTGATGAGATCATGGCAGATCCTGATCAATTAGCGGAGATCGGTCTCAAACCGAAGCAGGTAACCACGATCTTGACTCAGTTGCGCGAATCATATGGTACTGAGAAAATGATTTTATCCTTGACGCAGTTGGGTCTGACGCCATGGATGATCAGTCAGGCCATGAAGAACTTTGGCGGGCAGACTTTAGCTGTTTTACAAGAGGATCCCTACCAATTAGCGCTAAAAGTTCCCCAGATCGGCTTTAAACGTGTTGATCAATTGGCAGAGAATTTGGCGATCGCTTTTGATGCACCAGTGCGGATCCAAGGTGCTTTGATCCAATTTCTGCGTAATGATCTTTTAGAGACTGGTGACGCGTTCGTTGATGTCGACCTGGTTCTGGAGGGCGCCTTGACGTTATTACGACCAACGCGGCGGCAAGTCCCAACAGATGAGCAAATTGCAAATGAGCTTGTGACTTTAGCGGGTCAAGGCTTGATCGTAGCGGAAGAACACCGCCTCTATTTGGGTGCGACTTATCTCAGTGAGGTCAAGATCGCGCAGGAATTACGCCGGATCCAAAAAACGAAGATCAAGGCTTGGGATGATACGACTTTTCAAAAAGCATTGCGGCAATTAGAACGGCGTTATCAAGTCAGTTACAATGAACAGCAGGTCAAAGCGATCCGTGCGGCTCTAGATCAACCGCTATCTGTCCTTACTGGGGGCCCGGGTACGGGAAAAACCACGATTTTATTGGCGGTGGTCCAACTTTTTGCCCAAAAGAATGATTTCAAATTAAGCCATCAGGATCAAGATCAAGAGGATGCTCCGATCAAACTAGCGGCGCCAACTGGACGCGCGGCCAAACGTTTAAATGAGTTGACGGATCTTCCGGCACGAACGCTACATAGTCTTTTGGGATTGGCCCCCAATGATGATCAGTTTAGTGAGATGATCGGCAATGACCTTCAGGGACAATTGTTGATCGTCGATGAGATGTCGATGGTCGATCAGCGTTTGTTCCAGACACTGATCCAGGCGATTCCTGAAGGCATGCAGCTTCTTCTGGTCGGGGATCAGGATCAATTGCCTTCAGTTGGTCCTGGCCGTGTTTTTGCGGATCTGATCGCTAGTGATCATTTACCTGTGACTGAGCTGACCGCGATCTATCGTCAATCAGATGATTCGACGATCATCAATCTTGCTCGCGCGATCCGTGATGGCCAAGTGCCCGCCGATTTGACTGCTAATCTGCCTGATCGTTCCTTTATCAGTTGCGGGCCGGCGCAAGTCGCGCATGTGGTCGAACAAGTGATCCAGAAATCGCTGAGGCGGAACTTCACGTTGAACGAAACGCAGATCTTAGCGCCAATGTATCGTTATGACGGCGGTATCGATCAGATCAATACGGCGGTCCAAGCCCTTGTCAATCCCAAGAAAACTGCCCGAACAAAAGAAGTCCAAGCCAATAATGGTGTTTTTCGGATCGGCGATAAGGTGATCCAACTACAAAACGAAGGGCAGCTGGGGATCTACAATGGTGATATCGGTCAGATCACTGGCATTCGTGAGGCACAGGGCGACGATGATGCTGAGCCGTTGTTGATCATTGATTTTTCTGGTCTTGAAGTAGAGATCCCCCAGTCCTCGTGGCATAACTTGAGTTTGGCCTATTGTATCTCGATCCATAAATCTCAGGGGAGCGAATATCAATTGGTTATTTTACCCTTGACGATGAACAATCGCATGATGTTGCAACGAAAGTTATTGTATACCGCAGTGACTCGTTCGAAAAACAAATTGGTGATGGTCGGAGAACCAGCCGCCTTCGCTCAGGCAATCAGGAATCAGGGAAGTGAGCGACAAACGACACTGGCGGCGCGGATCCGTGAAATTTTTACGTCTGGAAAAACATTGCTGACTCATTTGGGCGAAAGCGTTCAAGAAGCGGCGGCAGACTATAAAAAGACGCCTCCTGTTGCGGCCGATCAAGTGACAGTCACACTTGATCAGCCGGAGCAATCAGCAGCTATGACCTCAGTTGACGCTCAAAAGAGTAAGCAGTCAGAAATTGCGCGAGCCACGAATAGCACCACTTCTACTGATAAAGTCTCGTATGTCTTAACGCCGCAGTTGGTGGCCGCAAACACCATCGATCCATTGATCGGGATGGCTGAATTGCGTCCAGAAAATTGCTGAAGGTCGCTTTATTTTCGGATCATAAAACCACGGACTCAAATAATCAAAAAGACATCGGAAAATGGCGATTTCCGACGTCTTTTTTGATTGCGCTAAAGCCACGGCACATGAGCTGATAACGTTACCAGATCCGCCATTGAGTCAGGGGCAATCAAATCAGGAGCTCAATCAAAGTAGAAGAGACTGGCAAAATCTTGATCTAAAGCCAAGCATAACAGTAAAGCCAATCTAGCCGAGGGTACGAATTGGTTGGTTTCGATGTTACTGATGGTTTGGCGCGAGACCCCGACAAGTTTTGCCAAGGCTGTTTGGGTGAGTCCCGCGGTCGCCCGCGCTTTTTTTAGGTGATTTTGCAAAGTCAATTTGGGCCGGCTCAAAGCTTAGCGACCAAGAAGTGGCAATACCAATGACCAACCCGTTGTAGCCACTGCAACGAGCAGGACCAATACGAAGAGTGCCGTCCACCAAGATTTTTGTTGGTGCCAAGTGAAAACCTCATGACCGAGCCCCACGATCAGAAGCATAAAAAATAAATCGGTGGTCGGTTGCTGAGCTAGCAGGCGTAGCACAAAAATAATCAACCAAGCGACCATCAACATGATGTAGTGGATCAGACTAAGTTGTGTGATCGTTTTGATGCGACCTTCATCTTGTTGTTCTGCCTGAGCTTGTTGCAATAATCTTTTCTTGTCCATGTTACTAACGCTTCCTTTTCTTTTTTGACTTAGGAACATGGCTCATTTTAGTGATGTCAAATAAACTTGTCCATCGATTTTCAGTGAGTGATCCGCCCTTTAGCGAGGAGTTTTCGACAAGAAAAGTGATAGCGCATTAGCCCCGCTGGTTTTCCAAGCCGATAAAACAAGCGACCCATGCCATTGTGTCAATGTAGGCAGGGGTCGCTTGTGGTAACTGTTTAGGATTAGATCCAGAATGGATATTGTTGATTATGGGCGGTCAATTGAAAGGCATGTTTGCCCATGTCTTCGCCGTCCATTTGCCCATATTGCGGTGGGCTGATCGCGAGATGCAGTTCTTGCCCTTTAAAGAGATGGACTGCGGGGCTGTTCAAATGTTTGCCGTTGGTCAGCATTAACATAAACAACCAAATGAATTTTGCCAAGCTTGGCTTTTCTAAAATAATCAAATTAAGTTCTTGGATATGGGGATCAGCGGCCGGGACGATCGGAACGCCGCCACCAAAATAGGCGATATTGGTCAGCGTGCTTAAATAAGCATGCTCAAAATGATGCGTTTGATCACCTAAGGTCAACGTCAGCTCATAGGGTTTCTGGTGCTTCAAAACAGAGATCAAATTGATCACGTAGGCTAGATTACCTAAATGCCAACGGTTTAACTTGCTTTTCCAAGGGGAGTGCTCGGTCAAGTGAACCACATGAGCATCGAAGCCCATTCCGAAATTATTGATCAAATAATAAGTTTGGCTCGGTGTTTCTGCCTCGGTCTGCAACGCCAATGTAAAAATATTCAACGCGGTCGTCGTCGTTGTTTGTTGTAAGCGTTGGATGAAACGATCAACGTTATGGGTGAGATGAAGGCTACGCGCAAAATCATTACCAGAACCGGCTGGAAAGTAAGCGATCGGGATCTGTTGCTGGGGTCGTTGCTGATGCTGAAGTCCATTGAGGATTTGATTGACGGTGCCATCACCGCCAACGATGATGATCACAAAGGCGGGGCCATTGATCGGCTTTTGGGCCGCGGTTGCGGCGGCCTCGCTGGTCAAAGCTCTTTGAGCCAGCTGTTCGCCTAATAAGACACCGTGACCATCATATTCTGTAAAAATCGCTTGATAATCTAGCGTTGCCTTCTTTAAGCCGGCGGCAAGTTGGGGCCAAACTTTCGCGGCGGCACCGCTGCCGGCCTTCGGATTGATAACGACAACATACTTCATGACTGATTCCTCCTGGACAACAATTGGCTTAGTGCTCAGCGCTGTTTTGATCCAGCGGAAACTGAAGGATCAGGTCAGGCTACTAAGCCAAGCTAAAAAATGAAGTGTGGTAAAAAAGTGATGGACACTTTCTTACCACACTAGGTCGTACTTGATCAGTTTGTTGCAATCAACATGGGTAGGATCAGAGGATGACGTTCGGTTCGCGTGAAGAGAAATTCTTGAAGCGCGTCGATGATCGCGTCACGCAACATCGATTCAGTGACTTTTTCTTCGTCGGCAAACATTTTACGGATCAAATTGTAGATCCGCTTTTGCGCAGCCTCGATCAGTGAACCTGACTCGCGCATATAAACAAATCCGCGAGAAAGAATATCAGGACCAGCAAGGACTAATTTCTTCTTATAATCGATCGTAGCGACTACGACGACAAGTCCTTCTTCAGAAAGAAGCCGGCGATCATGGAGGACCACGTTACCGATATCTCCGATACCAGAGCCATCAACATAAACATCATCTGCAGGGAAATGACCCGCGACTCGCGCCCGTTTATCTGTGAGTGCCAAAACGTCGCCATTTTCCAGAATAAAACTATGATCCAAGGGAACGCCGCAGAGTTCCGCCAATTCTGTATGGATCTTGAGCATCCGATACTCACCGTGGATCGGCATAAAGAACTTCGGCTTCATCAAACGCAGCATCAACTTCTGTTCTTCTTGACCACCGTGACCAGATGTATGGATATTATTGACTTTACCATGGATCACATCTGCGCCGGCTTCGGAGAGTTGGTTGATCAAGTGATTGACACTGATCGTATTGCCGGGGATCGGATTACTGGAGAAAATCACAGTATCGCCAGGATTGATCGAGATCTGACGATGGGTGCCATTGGCGATCCGACTTAGGGCAGCCATTGGCTCACCTTGGGAACCGGTACAAAGGATCATGACTTTGTTCGCGGGCAGGCGATTGATCTCATGGGCGTCAACTAAGACACCATCTGGAATCTTCAAGTAGCCTAATTCTTGACCGTTAACGATCGCGGTCTCCATACTACGGCCAAAGACCGCTACTTTACGATCATGCTCGATCGCCGCTGCAATAGCTTGAGCCACCCGCGAAATATTTGAGGCGAATGAGGCGAAAATGATCCGACCTTCAATACCTTCAAAAATATGGCGAATCGAATTTCCGACAAAACGTTCGGATTTGGTGAAATTCGGAACTTCGGCGTTAGTTGAATCAGACATCAATAATAAGACGCCTTCTTCACCTAAACGAGCCATTCGTTGCAGGTTAGGGGAGGGTTGATCGCCAACTGGCGTCAAGTCGAATTTAAAATCGCCGGTCTCAACGACAACGCCTTGAGGTGTATGCACGGCCACACCTAACGTATCAGGGATCGAGTGTGTCGTTCTAAAGAAAGTCACACTCATCTTAGCAAATTTGAGCACGGTGTTTTCATTGATCACATGCAGTTCAGTGGTACTTAAGAGACCGTGTTCCTCAAGCTTGCCCTTGATCAAAGCTAAGGCTAAGGGACCTGCATAGATCGGAATACTAGGAATCTGTTTCAACAAGAAGGGGATCCCACCGATATGGTCTTCATGGCCGTGGGTGATCACTAAGGCTTTGACTTTATCGATATTTTCGGCAATGTAACTATAATCAGAAATGACATAGTCGATCCCCAACAGATCATCTTCAGGGAATTTGATCCCAGCATCGATCACAATGATCTCATCTTGGAATTGGACCCCATACATGTTCTTACCGATCTCGCCTAAGCCACCGATCGCGTAGACCGCAGTTTCATTATTTTGAATTTTTAACTTTTTAACCATTAATTAAACTCCGTGAGCTTAAAGTCAGGACTCTTTTGCTCATAAGCCAAGAAATTGCCAGTCAATTCTTGGATCAATTCCACATTATAGGCCGTATTCTTCTCGACCAAGGCACGGGCAGCGACTAGTGAGTCAGCTTCCAGGTAGAGAGAGCGAGTCAATTCGCGTTGTGGGTTGCGAATCTCGGTTGGTTGGTACAAAACTTTATAGATCAAATTAAGAACTCCTTATTTTTTATTTCCGAACGTTTGGTCAGTGATCAGACTGGTTTATTCCTTGGAAAAAAGGCGACGCAAAACCAGCTGTCTCACTCACAGTTATTCTGATATTATCATAATTTCGGGTCATTGTATACTGATAGGGCTAGTAAAATCAGGTTCTATCAAACGATTTTGTTGGCTAGACTTGAAGCCGCTAGAACCCAGTTTTGACTAGGAGTAGGGTATACTGGAACCAAAAGGAGGTCAGAAGATGCAGATCGTTATTGGGGTTTTAGCCGCGATCCTGCTTTTGGGGATCGGCGGAGGGATCGGGCACCATTATTGGCTGATCCATCGACAGCGTCAACAACAACAATTATTGGATCAGCAATTGCGAGCGGCTTTGCTGCCTTGGCAAGCCAAGTATCCTTTTATCAAATTCGCCAGCTTGAGTAGCACCGTGCCAGTTTCGATCTGGCATCGTGACGTCTTATTATTTGAGTATCAAGTCGCGGTGACACCGACCCATTCATTAACGATCACTGCCGCAGAACTGACCGCATTATTGAATCAAATCTTAAAACTGCCAGCACCTGTCCATGTGACAGAATGCTGGCAGCTACAACAGAGTTTTCATTTCGATGTTGCTTATTTGGCCAATCAGGCAACGATACGCTATATGCATGATATGGATCGAATCAAAGTTGCGGATCAGTCTGCACCTCCTGGGCCGGCAAAACCAACTACGCCGAAAAAATCGTGATCCTATCAGCTTCGGTGCTACTTCGGCCGGATCCTGAGCGCGCTGTTTTAGTCGATCAGCACCGTACTTTGATCGGCTAACTGATAAGGTGCTTGTTTGTTGATCAAATCATAGTATAAATGACCGTTTAGATGATCGATCTCATGTTGACAAACGATCGCGGGGTAATCGCGCAAGCGGATCTTGTGAGTCTGACCGCTAACGTCTTGGTAGCGTAACGTGATCCGATCGTGGCGCACGACATAACCTTCAACATCGTGATCAACGGATAAGCAACCTTCACCTTCTGACAAGGCAGCAGGTTGGACTGAGTGGCTGACGATCACAGGATTGATGATCACTTCTTTAAAAAGTGGTTTAGGATCATCCTCCGCACCGGGTACTAAAACTGCCGCCATCATTTTAGAAACACCAACTTGAGGTGCGGCTAGGCCAACGCCGGGGCGTAGACCATATTTTTCGGCTAATTTAGGATCTTGACTGTTTTCCAAGTAGGCCATCATCGTTTGCGCAAGTTCTTGATCCGTCGCACTTAAGGGAAATTCAACTTGGGCGCCGACTTGTCGCAGTACGGGATCGCCATCGCGAACGATGTCATTCATTAAAATCAAAATAGTTCCTCCCACTCTCAATAAATTCACATTGAGTCTAGTTTAGCAAAAAAAAACTGATAATTAAAGCTCTTGGAAGAAACAAACCAGATTCTTCATTGAAGTAGAGGGAAGTAGAGGGATCACGGTCAAGGGTAAACAACGTGTTTTCAGTGATCGGGTTTTTGAATGTGCAGGCGATCATGGGCTTCTGGTCAATCAGACCGGTCCGAAAAGATGGTCATGCCGGCTTTCAGATGATCATTTGAGCTGAGCGGAGTTCGATCAGTTCGCGCCGAGGGACTGGGCGCTAGGAGCAACTGCCAACATCATACTGATCAAAATGATTTGAAAGAACAAATAAAAAAATTAAGCAAGACTAAATCGCTGCTGCGATTGATTTTGTTTAACTTTTTTTGAAAAAAAGCAATCGTGATCAGTTGCATTTGACCCAAAAAACGTTATGATAGGGATTGAGAGAAATCAGAATAGACACCTGTTAGGTGAGGCTCCTATGCAAACAAACGCTACTGCTCAGAAACATCGAGAGATGCCCATGAGTCAGCTGGAATTGCCTTCAAGGCTTTTTCTAATGTAGCTGAATTGGATTCTACGTTGCATAGTGCTAAAACTCGACAGTGATCCTGCTTATATTGGCACACTCACTGACGAGTGGGCCTTTTTTCGTGGCTGTTGCTGATCAAATAATCGTACTTAAACTGGAGGTGATCGCGTGTCTGCTGGTCCGAATGCAAATCAAACACAGAGTAATCAAGAAACCGAACCTGGAGGTATAATACCATGTTGTTTACAAATAAGAAGACCGCGATCGCACACAGCAAAGCTGCGGCGCTGATCAAGGAAAGCCAACAAAGTCCAGCAGAATTGCTGGCGACTTTGGCGACTCGGCCAACTGGTTTGACGACTGCTGAGGCAGAACAACGGTTGGAACAGTATGGCCCCAATCAAGTGATCACCCATGAAAAAAATAGTAAATTGAAATTATTAGGTCAAGCTTTTTTAGATCCTTTTGTGATCGTATTGATTTTTTTAGCGATCTTATCGGCGTTAACAGCAGACTATGATGGGGCAATCGTCATGACGATGATGATCTTATTATCAGTAGTTTTGCGGTTCGTCCAAGAGTTACGTTCCGAAAAGGCCAGTGCCGCTTTACAAAAAATGATCGAGAACACCTGCGCCATTACTCGGCAGGATCTAACGAAAGAATTGCCCATGACGGTCGTAGTCCCCGGCGATATTATTGAATTACGGACGGGGGATCTGATCCCTGCCGATGCCTATTTGCTCAAAACAAAAGACCTTTTTTTGAATCAATCTTCGATCACTGGCGAGGCGATGCCAGTCGAGAAATTCGCCACTCTGGCTGATGAAGCGGCTACGGCGGTGGATAGCGCCAGTGAAAATCAAGTTTTTGATCAACATAATCTGGTCTTTATGGGGACTGATGTTCTCAGCGGTAGTGGTCAGGCTGTGATTTTACGGACGGGTAGTCAAACGCTTTTTGGTGACTTAGCTAAATTAGCGACCCAAAAACGTGGCGCGACTCAGTTCGATCGTGGGTTACGGCGGATCTCACGCTTGCTGATCACCATGATGATCGTCCTCGTTCCGATCGTTTTTCTGATCAACGCCTTTACTAAGGGAGATTGGACGCAGGCCTTCTTTTTCGCAGTGGCAGTAGCGGTCGGGCTGACGCCAGAAATGTTACCGATGGTCGTCAATAGTAATTTAGCCAAAGGCGCGACGACCTTGGCCAAGAAAAAAGTGATCGTCAAAGAGTTGCGCGCGGTGCAAAACCTGGGCGCAGTCGATGTCCTCTGTACGGATAAAACAGGGACTTTGACGCAAGATCAGATCACCTTGATGTCGCACTTGGATCCTCAAGGAAACAGTGACGCGAGGGTGTTACAATATGCATTCATGAATTCTTACTATCAAACTGGTTGGCGAAATCTTTTGGATCAGGCAGTGATCGATTATGGTCAGGCAATCCAACATGCCACTTTGATGACGGACCTGCCCGATAATCTCCAAAAGGTCGATGAGATCCCCTTTGACTTCAATCGGCGGCGGTTGACTGTGGTCGTGAAGAATCAGCAACATCAGTGGATGGTGACCAAGGGCGCCTTTGAAGAGATCCTGAAGATCTGTGACCGGGTCGAATGGAATGGTCGAGTCCAGCCAATGACCGCAACGATCCGTGATCAATTAGTGGCGCTGAATCAACGACTCAACAATGAAGGAATGCGGATCTTGGGGATCGCTTACCGGATGGATGTCCATCAACAAGCGACTTATCAGATCAATGATGAACAAAAAATGGTTTTTGCTGGCTTGATGGGTTTCTTGGATCCAGAGAAAGCCACGGCCAAGCAAGCGATCCAATTGTTGCAGGCTCATGGCGTTACAGTGAAGATCTTGACTGGCGATAATGGCGCGATCACGCAACATGTTGCTGGTAAAGTGGGGATCAAGGAAACCAGTTACTTAGAAGGCCAAGCACTCGCGGAGCTCAATGATCAAGAATTGGCCGCCGTGGTCGAAGAACATGACTTATTTGTCAAACTCAACCCCGTCCAAAAGGCGCGGATCATTAAAATATTGCAACAAAAACATACAGTCGCCTTCATGGGAGACGGGATCAATGATGCTCCGGCCCTGCGTCAGGCCGATGTGGGGATCTCTGTGGAGAACGCGGCTGATGTGACTAAAGAAGCAAGTCAAGTCATCTTGTTGGAAAAGAGTTTGCTGGTGCTCGAAGATGGTATCATCGAAGGTCGGGTCGTTTATCGAAATACGATGAAGTATATCCGCATGACGATCGCTTCCAATTTCGGCAATGCCTTGAGCGTGTTGTTGGCTAGTATCGTATTACCATTTTTGCCGATGTTATCACTACAGATCTTAGTCCAGAACCTGATTTATGATCTGGCGCAAATGTCATTGCCTTGGGATCATGTCGATGATGATTCGTTGCGGGCGCCCACACCTTGGCGGACAAAAGGCTTGCTTAAATTCGCCTTGATCTTTGGCCCGGTCAGCTCGATCTTTGATTTGATCACCTTTGCCTTTATGTGGTTCGCTTTGCAGGCCAACACAGTTGCCCAAGCTGGACTTTTCCAGACCGGCTGGTTCCTAGTTGGCTTGATCACCCAAAGTTTGATTATTTTCGTTTATCGGACAACCCAGGTCCCGTTCTTCAAAAGTCGGGCTGGCAAACCGGTGATCGTTGCCACCGTGGCCGCGATCTTGGTTGGGTTCCTTGTGGTTTTTGGTCCGCTACAGCACACATTTGGTTTTGTCGGTCTACCGGCCCAATATTGGCTGTTCCTCCCGTTAGTTGTTTTAGCTTATTTGGTGCTTTCCGACTTTCTTAAAGCCCGCTTAAATGTCGGTCTAGATTAAATGATTAAGAAAATTAAGACAGTTTTAAAACAGCAAGTCGATTTGTTTGTGAGCTCAAACGTTCACAAAAAGATCGGCTTGTTTTTCTGTGCTTCCATTCACAGATTTTAATAATGGCAACGCTTTTTTAAGGAATGGAGATAAATCGCTTGCAACTTCGTTTTGAACATGATATCTTAAAATTAAATGCTAGATAATAATACAGTTTGAATTAATTTAGTATTACAGAAAAGTGAGGCAAGAGAAATGATTAACGGAAAAATCGATTTTGCAAAAATCGTTGATACAGAGTCTCAAGAGTTCCCGGAGATCAAGGTACTCAATGAAGCCGGCGAGATCATCGCGCCTGAGCTGGATCCCCAGTTGACTGATGAGCAATTGGTGGCTTTGCTCTCAAAGATGGTTTTTGCGCGCACTTTAGATCAACGCTCCACAGCATTGAACCGCCAAGGTCGGCTAGGCTTTTACGCGCCAACCGCTGGTCACGAGGCATCTCAAGTCGCTAGTGAGTATGCGATGGATCCAGGTGATTTCATCTTGCCCCGCTACCGGGATGTGCCGGAGCTGGTTTTACATGGCTTACCTTTAGCAAAAGCGTTCTTATGGTCACGGGGCCATCAAATGGGTAACGAATATCCCGATGAATTTCGGGCGTTACCGCCACAGATCATTATCGGGGCACAATATGTTCAGGCTGCTGGGATCGCGTTAGGCTTGAAAAAACGTGGTCGCAAACAAGTGGCTTATGCGTACACTGGTGATGGTGGGACTTCGCAAGGGGACTTTTATGAAGGAATCAACTTTGCCGGTCATTTCAAAGCGCCAGCGATCTTCGTGATCGAGAATAATGGCTTCGCCATCTCTGTACCGCGAGCGGAACAGACTGCCGCGAAAACTTTAGCGCAAAAGGCAGTGGCAGCTGGGATCCCTGGTGTCGTCGTTGATGGGATGGACGCTTTAGCAGTTTATCAAGTCATGGCTTCCGCGCGGGAATGGGCGATAGCTGGAAATGGCCCAGTTTTGATCGAGACTTTGACTTATCGTTATGGTCCCCATACTTTATCAGGGGATGATCCGAAACGCTATCGGACGCCAGAAATGGATCAGCTTTGGCTGAGCCGTGACCCATTGATCCGGATGCGGAAATATCTGACGGCAAAGGGTCTCTGGAGTGAAGAAAAAGAAAATCAGTTGATCGATCAATACAAGGCTGAGATCAAGGCTGCGATCGATGAGGCCGATCAAGCACCGAAACAACAAGTCAGCGATTTCTTGAAGAATACCTATGACGTTCAACCACAAAATATTCAGGAACAGTTACAGAAATTCGAACAACGGGAGGCAAACTAAGATGGCTCAAAAAACAATGATCCAAGCAATCACTGATGCCATGGCAGTTGAATTGGCCAATGATGACAATGTCTTAGTTTTCGGCGAGGACGTTGGTAAAAACGGTGGGGTCTTCCGCGCGACGGAAGGTCTCCAAGCGAAGTTCGGCGAAGACCGTGTTTTTGATACCCCTTTAGCAGAATCAGGGATCGGTGGTCTTTCGATCGGTTTAGCACTGGAAGGTTTTCGGCCTGTTCCTGAGATCCAGTTCTTTGGTTTTATTTTGGAGACGATGGATTCGATCGGCGGTCAAATGGCACGGATGCGTTATCGAATGGGCAATACCCGCCAGATGCCGATCACGATCCGTGCGCCTTTCGGTGGTGGTGTCCATACCCCGGAGATGCACTCCGATAATTTCGAAGGTCTGATCACTTCATTTCCAGGTATTCGGGTCGTGGTCCCAAGCAACCCTTATGATGCCAAAGGACTTTTGATCAGCGCGATCCGTAGCAATGATCCGGTGATGTATCTGGAACATATGAAACTTTATCGGTCTTTCCGTGATGAGGTGCCAGATGGTGAATATACGGTCCCTCTCGATCAAGCCAACGTAACTCGTTCTGGTCGTGATGTGACCATCGTCACTTACGGCGCAATGGTTCGTGAGGCCACAAAAGCAGCGGATGAATTGGCCAAGGCAAATATTGAGGCCGAAGTGATCGATCTGCGGACGATCGCACCTTTAGATATGAAGACGATCATTGCATCGGTTGAAAAAACAGGTCGGGTCGTCGTCGTTCAAGAAGCGCAGCGGCAGGCCGGAGTTGGTAATCAAGTGATCTCCGAGATCTCGCAACGTGCGATCCTCAATCTGCAAGCGCCGATCGGTTTCGTCGCGGCGCCAGATACCCCATTCCCATTTGGCCAAGCGGAAACAGCCTGGTTACCAAATGCCAATGATATCATCGCGGAAGTTAAAAAAACTGTCAATTTCTAGTTAAGGTGGAGGTCAGATAATCAATGAGTTATGTATTTAAGTTACCTGAATTGGGTGAAGGCATCGCAGAAGGCGAGATCGTCAAGTGGCACGTTGCTCCAGGCGATCAAGTCAAGGAAGATGACATCATCCTTGAAGTTCAAAATGATAAATCTGTCGAAGAGATCCCCTCACCAACAGATGGCAAAGTGACCCAGATCTTAGCCAATGAAGGCGACACGGTAACGGTTGGCCAGCCTTTGATCGAGTTTGATGGCGATGGCAACAATAGTGCTCCGGCAGCGGCAAGTCCAACAACGACTGCGGCACCGGCAGCAGCGACGCCAGCTAGCTATTACCAGTTCAAACTTCCGGAATTAGGTGAAGGGATCGCGGAAGGCGAGATCGTTAAGTGGCATGTCGCACCAGGCGAAATGGTCAACGAAGACGACACTTTATTAGAAGTTCAAAATGACAAATCTGTCGAAGAGATCCCAGCGCCGGTCACTGGTAAAGTGATCCAGATCTTGACCAATGAAGGTGAGACCGTAACAGTCGGTCAGCCTTTAGTCGAGATTGACGCGCCTGAGGCTAATCCGACCGGGGCTAGTGTTACTGCGGCGCTAGTTAGCCCGGCGCCAAGTCCGGTGGCCCCAACGGCACCAGTTCCGTCAGCGCCGGCTGCAGTGGCAACACCGATCGTGGCTACTAGCACTCCGGGACAACCGATCTTAGCATTACCATCCGTTCGGCTCTACGCTCGGGAAAAAGGAATCGATTTGGCGACCGTACAGGCGACCGGTGACCATGGTCGGATCACAAAAGCCGATATTGATCGTAGTAGTGTTGGCGGGCCGGTACCAGTTGTTGCAGCATCAACGGCAGCAACAACCGCTAGTCCAGCAGCATCCGCTGCAACCGCGGCTGCTCCGGTAGAACCATTACCAGTTTTTGAAAATGAAACGCGCGAGAAAATGTCGCCAATGCGTAAAGCAATCGCCAAGGCGATGGTGACAAGCAAGCACACTGCACCACATGTGACTCATTTTGACGAGGTTGAAGTTTCGGCATTGATGGCTCATCGGAAACGCTTTAAACAAGTTGCTGCTGATAAGGGGATCAAGTTGACCTTCTTGCCTTATGTGGTCAAAGCATTAGTGATCGTATTGCGCGACTTCCCGATTTTGAACGCGTCTTTAGACGATGCGACTCAAGAGATCGTTTACAAGCATTACTTTAATGTGGGTATCGCTACGGACACGCCACACGGTCTGTACGTGCCGAACATCAAAGATGCAGATCGTAAGAGTATTTTTGAGATCGCTAAGGAGATCTCAGAAAATGCCCAGAAGGCACAGGACAATAAATTGAAGCCTGCTGAAATGGCTCATGGTTCAATGACGATCAGTAATATTGGTTCTCTAGGTGGTGGTTGGTTCACACCGGTGATCAATTATCCGGAAGATGCGATCTTAGGTATCGGCAAGATCGCCAAGGAGCCAACTGTCAACGCTGACGGTGAGATCGTGGTGGGCAATATGTTGAAACTGTCCTTATCATTCGATCATCGGTTGATCGATGGCGCGACGGCTCAAAAAGCACTTAATGAATTAAAACAATTGTTGGCGGATCCAGAATTATTGTTGATGGAGGGATAGTTAAAGATGGTTGTTGGTGATTTTGCGATTGATTTAGACACAGTGGTGATCGGCGCTGGCCCTGGTGGTTATGTGGCCGCGATCCACGCCGCTGAACTGGGCCAAAAAGTGACCGTGATCGAGCGAGAATATGTGGGCGGCGTTTGTTTAAACGTTGGCTGTATCCCATCTAAGGCCCTGATCAATGCTGGTCATCGTCTCCAAGAGGTGCGTGATTCCAGTTCGTTTGGTGTTAGTAAAACAGATGCGACGATCGATTTTGCTCAGACTCAAGATTGGAAACAACATCAGGTAGTGGAGCGCTTGACTGGCGGTGTCCGGATGTTGTTCAAAAAACATAAGATCGATTTGATCGAAGGGGACGCTTTCTTGAAAGACGATCACAGCCTACGTGTGATCAAGTCTGACAGCGCCCAAACTTATACGTTCAAGAACTTGATCATCGCCACTGGCTCGCGTCCTGTGGAGATCAAGGGCTTTAAGTTTGAAAAACGGGTCGTAGATTCGACGGGCGGCTTGAATCTACCTGAAGTCCCTAAAGAATTAGTCGTGATCGGTGGCGGTTATATCGGTTCTGAATTGGCCGGCGCTTATGCCAATCTAGGGGCTCACGTAACGATCTTGGAAGGCACGCCTTCAATTTTGCCGAACTTCGATCAAGATATGGTCAAACTTGTTTTGGATAGCTTCAAAAAACGTGGCGTGACGGTGATCACCAAAGCAATGGCCCAAGCGGCAACGAATTTTGCTGATCATGTCGAAGTCAAGTATGAAGTCGCTGGTAAAACAGAAACGATCTCGGCTGATTATGTGATGGTCACGGTTGGTCGGCGACCGAATACCAATGATATGGGCCTAGAGCAAGCAGGCGTCACTGTTGGTGAACGGGGTCTATTGCCAGTGGATAATCAAGGTCGGACTAATAAATCAAATATTTACGCGATCGGGGATATCGTTGCTGGTGCTGCTTTAGCACATAAGGCTTCTTATGAAGGTAAAGTCGCGGCAGAAGCGATCAGTGGCAAGGCTGCAGCGGTCGATTATCGGGCGATGCCTGCCGTTTGTTATACCGATCCAGAATTGGCTTCCACTGGCTTGACCTTAAAAGAGGCAAAAGCGGCTGGTTACGATGCCAAGTCTGATAAATTCCCCTTCATGGCTAATGGTCGCGCGATCTCACTGAATGCCACAGAAGGTTTTGTCAAGTTGATCTCCAACAAGGCTGATGGTACTTTGCTAGGTGCTCAGATCGCCGGTTCTGGAGCGAGTGATTTGATCTCTGAGCTGACTTTAGCTGTTGAAGGCGGCATGAATATCACAGATATTGCCTTAACGATCCATCCACATCCGACGCTAAGTGAAGCAATCATGGATGCGGCAGATGTTGCTGAAGGTTTCCCAACGAATATTTAAGTGGTTCTCAAAGGTCCTTGGTCAAAAAACCAAGGATCTTTTTCTATGTTGGCCTAGTTTGACGATCGTATTTGGCCGAATATTTGGCGCGTGATTGACTTTTTGGTGGCGAAAGTGGTCCAGAACGAGTAGAATATGAGAAGATAACGTCTAAAAGACGATTTAGGAGCGCATATGGAACATAATTACAGTTACCCCTTAGACCCGGACTGGTCCACCGCTGAGATTTTATTGGTGATGCATCTTTATAACTTGGTCGAGGTAGCTTATGAGCATCAAGTCAATGTCGCAGAATTTCGCAATGTTTGGCATGAATACACCTATTTTTATCCGGCAAAGATGGATCAACGCCGGTTGGATCACGAGTTCAATGCGGTCAGTGGCTATTCGATCTATCGCGTCCAACAAGCGGTACAAAAAGCAGCACCTAATCAGAAAACGATCACAATGAAATGAGGGAGCAGCATGATTTTCGAGCCATTAAAAATCCAATATGATCTAGTGAGCTGGCTGTCACTGGCCGGTGATCGGATCAGGCAAAGCATGCTGGGACCGATCCAAGTCAGTACCAAATCAGGGCCAAACGATTTAGTCACCAATATTGATCGTCAGATCGAACAATTTTATGTGCAACAGATCCGGGCGGCTTATCCAGAAGCTAAGATTTGTGGTGAAGAGGGGTTCGGTGATAAAATCACCGATCTCCAGGGCCTAGTTTTCTTTGTGGATCCCATTGATGGGACGATGAATTTCGTGCGGCAACGACAAAATTTCGCCACGATGATCGGCGTTTTTTTGGACGGGCAACCAGTGGTCGGCGCGATCGCAGATGTGATGCGGTCCGAATTGATCGTTGGTGGGCCGCAGACCGGCGTACAATTCAATGGTCGACCGATCACACTACCAGAACGACAACCGCTGGCAGAGGGCCTCTTAGGCGTTAATGCGTTGATGTATGCCCATGACCGCTATCATCTTCAGGCCTTGGCTGCGCAAACTTCAGGTGTGCGAGTAATTGGGAGCGCCGGACTAGAGTTCATGAGTTTGATCACCGATCAGCAGATCGGCTATATTTCCGCCTTATCTCCTTGGGATGTGGCGGCTGGATGGGCGATCAGTAGCGCTTTGGGACTAGAAGTCCGTAATTTGTCTGGGGCCATGCCCGCCTTACGTCAACGTGAGGTGATCGTCGCTGGGATCCCGGCGATCTGGCCTGCGTTTAAAAAGTTGCAAAACTGAAACCGGTTTTATGAATAATTTTCTGTAAGCGACTGGTTTTTTGTGTTATTATCTTATTTGACTGTGTCACAACAAGAGCGTACTTATGCATTTTGGAAGGAAGAAAATCATTGAAAACACGTGAAGACATTCGAAATATTGCCATTATTGCCCACGTCGATCATGGTAAAACAACGTTAGTTAACGAATTACTGAAACAATCTGATACTTTGGACGAACATATCAACTTGGAAGATCGGGCGATGGACTCCAATCCGATCGAACGGGAACGGGGCATCACGATCTTATCTAAGGTCACGGCCGTTGATTATCACAACCACAAGATCAACATTTTGGACACACCGGGACATGCGGACTTCGGTGGCGAAGTGGAACGGATCATGCGCATGGTCGACGGTGTGGTCTTGGTTGTCGACGCTTTTGAAGGCACAATGCCACAGACGCGGTTTGTTTTGAAAAAAGCGCTGGATCAACACTTGACTCCAATCGTGGTTATCAACAAGATCGACCGTCCTGGCGCTCGTCCTGAAGAAGTTGTGGACGAAGTGTTGGAATTGTTCATTGAATTAGGCGCTGATGAAGACCAATTGGAATTCCCGGTTGTTTATACAAGCGCGGTCAATGGGACCTCAAGTATGGATGCTGAATTGGATACGCAAAAGCATACGATGGATCCTGTTTTCGACACGATCTTGGATACGATCCCAGCCCCGATCGACAATAGCGACGAACCTTTGCAGTTCCAAGTTGCGATGCTGGATTACAACGATTATGTTGGCCGGATCGGCGTTGGTCGGATCTTCCGTGGTAAAATCAAGATCGGCGATAGCGTTTCTGTCTTGAAATTAGACGGTTCAACTAAGAATTTTCGGGTCACCAAGTTATTTGGCTTTTTCGGCTTGAAACGGATCGAAGTCACTGAGGCTAAAGCTGGCGATTTGATCGCGGTTTCCGGGATGGAAGATATTTTCGTTGGGGAAACGGTTACGCCAGTTGACCACCAAGACCGCTTACCGATCTTACGGATCGACGCGCCAACCCTGCAAATGACATTTGCGGTCAATGATTCTCCATTCGCTGGTCGCGAAGGTAAATTCGTGACCCCACGGAAAATCGAAGATCGCTTGAAATCTCAATTGCATACCGATGTTTCCTTGCGGGTCGATGATACTGATTTGCCAGGCGCTTGGGTCGTTTCCGGTCGGGGCGAATTGCATTTGTCGATTTTAGTTGAAGAAATGCGTCGGGAAGGCTTTGAATTGCAACTTTCACGTCCAGAAGTTATCTATCGCGAAATCGATGGTCAATTGTCTGAGCCATTTGAATTGGTTCAGATCGATACACCCGACCAATATGTTGGTTCTGTGATCGATTCGATGGCGCAACGTAAAGGCGATATGCAGAACATGGAATCCATGGGCAATGGTCAGACTCGTTTGACCTTCCTCGCTCCTTCACGGGGCTTGATCGGTTATTCGACTGAATTCATGTCACAGACTGGTGGCTACGGCATCATGAGCCACTCATATGAAAAATACATGCCAGTGATCCGCAACTGGGAACCTGGTCGTCGTAGCGGCGCCTTGGTTTCGATCAACCAAGGGCCGTCAACGACTTATAGTTTGCAGTCAGTTGAAGACCGCGGCGAATTGTTTATCGCTGCTGGGATCGATGTCTATGAAGGCATGATCGTTGGTCAAAGTAATCGGGATCAAGATATTGCAGTCAACGTCACCAAGGGTAAGAACCTGACCAATACCCGGGCGGCTGGTAAAGATCACGCGGCAGCGATCCGGACACCGCGGTCATTGTCTTTGGAAGAATCGATCGAATTCCTGAACGAAGATGAATACTGCGAAGTTACGCCAACGAAGACTCGTTTACGTAAGAAGATCTTGAACACCAACGAACGGCGTAAGTCAGACAAGCGTCGCAAGATGGCTGCCCAAGACAACTAAGTGATAATGATCAACTGATTTTAGAAACAGATCGGAGATTTGGCTAGATTTTAGCAAAATCAGCGATCTGTTTTTTTATTTTTGCCACGGCTATGCTAAAATGAATAGTGTTTAATCGAATCAAGTTGTTTCCGAGCTGAGGGTGCATCTGCTCAGGCAGTCAGGAGCAATAGCAGGTCGACTCACGACTATTTTACTTGAGAAAGGAGGACGCTGATTTGCGACAGAAATTCAAATTGATCGACTATTGGCTCTTGGTACCAGTTACCTTATTGGTTGCCTTGGGTGCGATCATGGTCTATTCGGCCAGTTCGAGCATGCTGGCTAATGTGGGCGCGCCGGCGACGTATTATCTGAAGCGTCAATTGGTGCTGGCGGCCGTGGGCGTTTTCACTGGTTTGGTCGCGTTTCTTTTGCGTGTCGAGATCCTCTATGAAAAAAAATTCGTTCTATTTTGGCTAGCGCTTACTTTTATTTTGATGTTGATCCTTTTGGGCTTGCGGATCTTTCACCCCAGTTCCGCGGTCAATGGGGCCGTGGGCTGGATCAGTATCGGTGGTTTTACGATCCAACCCGTGGAGCTAGCCAAATTAGCGCTGATCCTCTATCTAGCCTTTATTTTTGGTCGCAAACAACGGTCGATGTATCGGGGCCATTATCTAAAAAATCTGCTTGCGCCGTTTTTTTTGGCCTTTATCTTAATGGTGATGGCGGCCTTACAACCGGATATTGGCGGGGCCAGTATTCTGCTGTTGATCACGTTAGTGTTGGTTGCTGCTAGCGGGATCCCTTGGATCTTCTCCTTGGGGATCGTGGGATTTTTGGTCGCGACCTTTACCGCCGGAGTCCGCTACTTGGGCAATGCTGATGCCAATGCGCCGATCATGAAGCTTTTCCATTTGAACTATCAATTAGAGCGATTTCAAGCGTTTGCCCATCCATTTCAGTTGGAGCAACATGGCGGGATCCAATTGGTCAATTCTTATTACGCAATCAGTAATGGGGGTTGGTTCGGTCGGGGGGTCGGGAACAGTATTCAAAAGACTGGCTATCTGCCTGAACCTTATACTGATTTTATTCTCTCGATCACGGCTGAAGAATTGGGTGTCGTGGGTGTGACCGTGATCCTGATTTTACTGGCAATCATTATTTTGCGGAGTTTTTTGATCGGATTACGAGTAAACCAACCGTCGCTGTCTTTGATCTGTTTTGGTATC
Source organism: Lapidilactobacillus luobeiensis (assembly GCF_024345205.1). GTDB lineage: Bacteria > Bacillota > Bacilli > Lactobacillales > Lactobacillaceae > Lapidilactobacillus > Lapidilactobacillus luobeiensis. The sequence goes on from NZ_BROC01000002.1 coordinate 158,921, forward strand.
GGCACCATGTTTTTCGTGCAGATCTTATTCAATGTCGGTGGTCTTTTGGGCCTTTTACCGATCACCGGGGTGACCTTGCCCTTTATTAGTTATGGGGGGGCCAGTTTGATCATTTCCTTGACCAGTATTGGGATCCTCTTGAATATCAGTGCTTACACAAAGAAAAAAGCCCTAAAGGAAGCTGAAAAAAATGTTTAAAATCAAAGCAAGAACTTCGCTAGCGGTTTGGGTCTATTCCTTGAAACAAATTCGGCAATTGCGCCACTATGGCCTAGTTTATTATGTATCGAAACGAATGAAATATGTGATCATTTACGTAGATCAAGACCAAGCCGAGCGAGTCACAAAATCCTTGGAACATTTGCGCTTCGTCCGTAAAGTCGAGCCTTCATATCGGCGCTCACTGGATCTGAATCTTGGCGAAAAGCTCGATCAAGAAGCGGCTGCAGAAAGTCGTGGTGAGTAGCGATGCGGGTGATCTCCGGGCGTTATGGTGGCCGTCGATTATTAGCGGTCCCAGGAACGCAGACCCGACCGACGACTGATAAAGTCAAAGAAGCACTATTCAGCATGATCGGTCCTTACTTCGATGGTGGGATAGCTTTGGACCTATTTGCTGGGACTGGTGGCTTAGGGATCGAAGCGGTCTCTCGCGGTTGTGACCAAGCTATTTTAGTTGATAAGCAGCGGCAGGCTCAGGAAACGATCCAGCACAATATCGTTGTGACCAAAGAGCCAGAACGTTTTCAATTATTGAAGATGCCAGCGCAGTCGGCCTTGGCTTATTTGGGTCAACAACAAATCAAAGTCGATCTAGTTTTCTTGGATCCACCTTATCGTTTTAAAATCATCCCCACATTGATGAGTAAGTTAGCGGCGGCCGGATCCTTGGCCCCACAGGCGTTGATCATTGCGGAGACCGATCATAGTGAAGCGTTGCCTGAACCGCCAGTTGGGTTTACCCAACTGAAACATCATGATTATGGCTTGACGCAGATCACGGTCTATCGCTATTTAAAGGAGTGATCAGATATGAAGCGAGTGGCATTGTTCGCGGGTAGTTTCGACCCTTTGACTCAGGGTCATTTAGTGACGCTAGAAAAAGCGCTCGATCTTTTTGATGAGGTCGTGGTCGGCGTGATGACTAATGGCAGTAAACATTATCTATTGTCGGTCGATGAACGGGTCGCGATCATTCGCGCGGCCGTCAAGGATGATCCTCGCGTGCAGGTTATTGCTCGGCCAGCTGGTTTGACCACCAGCTTGGCGCGCGAGCTCGGCGCGCAATTCTTAGTGCGTGGCCTGCGCAATAGCGATGATTTCACTTATGAATCAGGGATAGCGGCGATGAACGCTAGTTTGGCGCCAGAGATCCAAACGATTTTCTTGCTGACCGATCCTAAGTTGGCTTATGTTTCTTCCAGTATGATCAAAGAAGTTTTAACATTTGGCGGGGATGTTTCGACTTATTTGACGCCATTAGCCATCAAATTGTTGCGTCAAAAATTGTTGCCCACGCCGGATCAAACTTGTTGACCGTCAGCGAAGATCGGGCTGCTTAGGCAGATAAAAAGAAGGCGAAAAATTTGAAAAAGAAATGGTTACGTCCATTTTTAACAGTTCTCGGGATCTTGTTGGTTGCCGCATTCTTTTTATTGCCGTTACCTCAATATATCGAACAACCGGGATCGGCAGAATCATTGAAACCATTTGTTACTGTCGATGGTCAGCATGATCAAAAAAAAGGCGACTACATGCTGGTGACAGTGGGGATCCGTCAAGCCACGGCTTTCAGCTGGCTGATGGCTCAGACCAATGATTTTCAAGAAACGGTCAGTCGTCAGGATCTGATGGGTACGGCTGATAGTGCGACTTATGACCGGGTCCAAGAATATTACATGACCAATTCGATCAATAACGCAATCACGCAAGCCTATCGTGCAGCCAAGAAAACGTACCAAGTCGATTTCTTGGGTATTTATGTGATGGAAGTGATCCCGACCTCGTCACTTGCTGGTAAGATCCAGGTCGGAGATACGATCACTGCCGTTGATGGTCATCACTTCAAGAACAACCAAGGTTTTATCGATTACTTGAAAAATAAGAAAATCGGTGCGCAAGTGACCATCGATTATTTGCGCGCCAAGAAATCAGCGACGACCACAGCAAAAATCATCGCTTTACCGGGAACAAAACGTCATGGCTTGGGGATCACTTTAACTGATCGTACGCGGGTCACCACGAAGATCCCAGTCAAGATCGATGCCGGCGACATTGGCGGCCCCTCAGCAGGAATGATGTTTTCTTTGCAGGTCTATGAACAGCTGACTGGTAATCAGTTACGGCGGGGCCGGAAGATCGCCGGGACGGGAACAATCGCCGCTGATGGTACGGTCGGTGCTATCGGCGGGATCGATAAAAAAGTCGTTGCGGCAGATCGAGCCGGCGCTACGATCTTTTTCGCGCCCGATGATCCTGTCACCAAGGCGATCAAACGTGCTGACCCTGATTATTTGAACAATTATCAAACAGCCAAAAAGGCGGCCAAAAAAATCGGTACCAAAATGAAGATCGTTCCGGTAAAGAAATTTAATGATGTTTTGACTTATTTAGCCGATAACTAAAGCAGTGAACTAGCTGGTGGGTATCAGCAAAGTAGCGTCAGTTTAAGTAGCACGAGCTGGTGCAGTTAAGATCAGTTTAGCGCTGAATCGAGAAAATTCGAAAAGTCCGTCCTGATTTTTTTAAATCATGACGGGCTTTTTTGCTGGACTTTGCGTATTTAAAGTCGAGGTGAAGATTATGGTGAAAGCCCGTGAATTTTATCAAAACCATCGTTGGCCTATTTTGATCGGACTGGCGCTGGTCGTTGTTTTACTGATCAGTATTGGCTTACTTGGTCATCGTTGGTCACAAACACAGCTGACCGCGCCGTTACTCGCGCCGAATCAAGAAACAAGTGCTGAGCTTCCCGTAAAAACAGATCCTGATCAGGAAAAAGCCTCAGCGACCGTGACCAAAGATAGTCAAAGCAGCGAAGTCGCGCGCTCGTCCAAGATCTATGTTGAGATCAAAGGGGCAGTCGTTCGGCCAGATGTTTATCGACTTACGGCCGATCAACATGTGATCGATTTGGTGAAAAAGGCGGGGGGCTTGACGGCGGCTGCTGACGATCGGCAAATAAACTTGGCTAGTGCCTTGACCGATGGCTTAAGTCTTTACGTGCCCACAAAAGAAGAAACGGCGAATAGCGGTGATACAGACTTGGCGGTAACACCGCCGACTGCGCCGACTGTTGGGGGCGGCCCAGCGGCGCAACAACGATTAGTGGACTTGAATCACGCTGACGCGACTGAACTGCAAACGGTCAGTGGGATCGGTCCAAAAAAAGCTGATGACATCATTGCTTATCGGCAACAAAATGGTGGTTTCAAATCGGTGGAAGACTTGACCCAAGTCAGTGGTATTGGGGAGAAAACTTTAGCGAAGATCCGTGATCAATTGTGTGTGCGCTAAACTTTAAAGCGCGGATGAGCGAGACGTTTGACTCGTTTAAGGGGAATTGGGGCCTCGATCAAGGGGTCCAAGGCAAATTATTATGGTCGGCGGTGAGCGTTGCCTTATTTCTAGGTGTTTTTTGGAGTCAACAACCGTGGTTATTTTTGTTATTGTTGGGGCTGGCATTGTTACGGCTTATTTGGCGACGGCAATGGTCGTTGCTAGGCGTGACATGTTGCTGCTGTGGCTTATTCGGTGGTCGGCAACTTTGGTCAAAATATCAGCGGCAGTATTTACCGACACAACTCACTCAGCTTAGCGTTGGTGCTGATCAAATCAAGTTCAATGGCGATCTGCTGACGGGGATCGCGCGAACAGAAGATGGTGGTCGCGTCTTTGCGTTGATAACGATCCCTGATAATGCGACTAAGCAAGCACTACAACGCAATTGCCGTCCCTTGTTGCTCACGATCAAACAGTCGCAGTGTGAAAAAATCAGTCCAGCCCCGAATCAGGCTCAATTTGATTTTGCAAACTGGGCCAGTCATCGGGAGGTGACTTGGCAAGTCAAGGCTCAAATCGCCGGGTGGTCGACTCGATCCCCACAAACGATTTTTGAGTGGCTCGGATATTGGCGTAGTCGTTTATGCCATCGCTGGGATCACTATCCACGCTGTTGTCGTTTTCATTTGCGGGCGTTGATCACTGGTGTTCAAGAACGAGTCGATCAACCATTACGAGACTTATTGAGCACTTGGGGACTGGTCCATCTGTTGGCACTATCAGGCTTCCATGTTAGTTTGATCGTTAAAAGCAGTCGCTGGTTGGGCGCCCGCCTACACTGCCCGGATGAGATCATTTGTGGGGTGTTAAGTCTTGTGTTACCTGGTTACGCGATCTTTGTTGGTGGGCAGATCGGGATCTGGCGCGCGGTCGTCAGTTTCTTGCTTAGTCGATGGCAACATTGGCGACATCGACACTGGTCACCACTTGACCGTTACGCTTTAACCTTGTTGATTTGTTTATTTTTACAGCCGGCCGCTTTATTTGAGTTGGGCGCTCAATTGAGTTTCGGCTTGACCCTGCTGTTTTATTCAGCGCCACCAGAGCTCGCTCATTGGCGTCTACAATTACGATTATCAGCTTTGACTGGACTAATCTTACTAGGGCAAACTGGCGTTTGGTCGCTTTGGCTTTTGGTGGGTGGGAGTCTCGCCCCGATATTTGCGCTGATCCTTTTAGCAAGTATTTTTTCGACGGGGCTTTGCGCTTCTAGTTGTGCGTTCTGGGAACCGTTTTGGCAACGATGGTATACCTTGCTATCAGGGTTGACTGATCACCATCCAGGACGATTGGTCATTGGCAAACCGTTAGGTAGTGTCATTTTGATCGCGCTGGTCCTGATGCTCTTACAAAATGAAGCGCCACGACTCTCAGCGCAGTTTTGTGGACCTTTGATTATTTTGTTATGTGGACATTGCTTGTTCATCAAAGTTCCTTTGGTCCAGCGGGTCACTTTGATCGATGTGGGGCAGGGAGATAGTATTTTGGTCCAGACTGCTTGGCCACGCCGAACTTTGTTGATCGATACAGGTGGGCGGTTAACCTTCCCACAGGCGCAGTGGCAAGCGCGGCAAACTACTGCTGGTGTGACTCAGACCACATTACCTTATTTAGCTGCAGCTGGGATCGATCACTTGGATCACGTACTCTTGACTCATCAAGATGCGGACCATGTGGGTGACCTAGTTGCGTTGGCCCAGCAGATACCGATCGATGAGATCATACTCCCTGCAGGGATGAGTGAAAATCCGCAAGTTCGCGCAAAATTAGACCGTTTGGCTAGATCGACGCGGATCCGCCCGTGCTTGGCAGATCAAAAATTGGCCGATGGTCGGTTGCAGGGACAGTTTCTGGCACCGACTAAACCAGGGGCGGGGACAAATGAAGATTCTTTAGTTTTGCTGTTGCAATTGGGTTCAAGCCGCTGGTTGTTCACCGGTGACTTGGACCAAGCAAATGAGTTGGCGTTGTTGCAACGCTACCCTAACTTGAGTGCTGATTATCTTAAAATCGGTCATCATGGTAGTCAAACGGCCAGCCATCCTGAGTTCTTGCGGCGATTAGGCTTACGTGGCGCTTTTATCTCTGCAGGTCGCGCCAATCGCTATCATCATCCCGCAGTGACAACACTGACAAGCTTACGGAACGCGAAAATCCCGTTTCTGAACACGGCCCGTTATGGTATGATTGAATGGAGCGAAAATCTGCTGACGAAGCACCAGAAAATACGGACAAAACTGACGGGGAGTGAAGGGATTCGTGGTCAAGACGGCAACGAAAATAATTAGTTTAGAGCAATTACAACAAACGTCACTGACGGAATTACCGCCGGTGATCGTTGTCTTGGGGCAGGAGCAGGCGCTATTGACTCAGATCCAGACCTATTTTGACCGGTTATTGACGCCAGATGAACGCCAAATGAATCTGGGCCGCTATGATCTCCAAGAAACTAGTTTAGCAGTGGCTTTGGATGATGCAGCCTCAGTTCCTTTTTTTGGTGATTGGCGACTGGTCATTTTAACGACACCTTTTTTCCTGACTGGGGCCACTAATAAAAATAAAGTAGAACAAGATCCAGCGCTACTGCTGGGCTATCTACAGCAACCACAGCCTACCACGAAGTTAGTGATCTGGGCGGATTATGAAAAATTGGATGAACGAAAAAAAGTGACGAAGCAGCTAAAAAAAGTCGCTTTATTTGTTAACGCGGGAAAGGTTCAAGGAACGGAGTTGAACCGACGTTTACAACGAGACTGTCAACGTTTAGGCGCGACGATCACGGCACCAGCATTGAATTTGTTGTTGCAGCGGACCCGAGATGATTATTCTGCGGCGCTACAGCAAATGGAGAAATTGGCGCTTTACGTGGGGCCCACAGGCGCGATCACCCCAGAGATAGTTGCGCGGACCGTGGAGCAGGTGATCGATGATAATGCCTTCGAGCTGGTAGCAGCGACCTTGAACGGTCATTTACAAAGTGCGCTCTTGATCTACCGAAAATTGATCATCAATGGTCAGGAACCGATCGGTCTTTTAGCACTTTTACTGACACAGGTCCGCTTATTACTGCAAGTCAAGATCATGCAGCAGGCCGGGTATACTCAGGGCACGATCGCACAGCAATTGAGCGTCCATCCATATCGCATCAAGCTGGCCTTAGGACAAGCGCGGAATTATCGTTCCGCGCGACTGCAAGAAATGTATTTGCGTTTGGTCAAATTGGATTATCAGATCAAAACAGGGCAAGTGGATAAAACCAATGGCTTAGAATTATTGATCACCAGATTTGCGACGCAGTGAAAAAGATGTCGAGGTCACCTGATTTTGCCAATGTCTGGATGTAAACTTTCTAAAAAGCATGCAAAAAAAGCACTTGAGGATTTTCTCAAGTGCTTTCGTCAAAACTGAGTCATTTAAATTAGTTAGCTTGGTTTAAACGAGTTAAGCGTGATTTGTCACGCGCAGCTTTATTGGCATGGATCAAGCCTTTGGAAGCGGCCATATCGATCGCGCGAATTGCGTCAGTGTATAATGCACCAGCATTTTCAGCGCTTTCTGCATGAGCAGTTTCGAATTTCTTCACTGCGGTCCGCATTGCTGCTTTTTGGCTAGCGTTTTGAGTCCGAGCTTTATTGTTCGTACCAACACGCTTGATTGCAGATTTGATTTGTGGCATTGAGGTCACCTCCAACTATAGAAAAATAAAAACTTGCCAAAAAATATTATATCAGAACAGGCTAGATATGCAAGCGTTCCAGCGAATTTAACCGCTTTCGACTGAATTTTTTCTCACTTACTAGGGGGAAACCTAAATATCTGCTTGCTTTTTTTGCTAATATTCGCTAAAGTATTGTTGTTATACCAATTACTAGGTTCAACGACTCACCGACGTTTTACCTTGTTTTTGGACAATTTCAAAGAGGTGAAAGAAATGGCAATTTCTAAGGAAAAAAAGAACGAACTCATTACCAAATATGCGCGTCACGAAGGGGATACTGGTTCTCCTGAGGTGCAGATCGCAGTTTTAACTGAAGAGATCAACACACTGAACGCGCACTTGAAGGTCCACAAGAAGGATCATCATTCATACGTTGGTTTGTTGAAGAAGATCGGTCATCGCCGTAACTTATTAGCATATCTGCGGAACAATGACGTTGTTCGTTACCGTGAACTTATCAAGAGCTTGGGCTTGCGTCGTTAATAGCCTTACCAGCGAGGTCGATTCGATCTCGCTTTCTTTATACATAAAAATCTATTGTAAAGGAAGAAGAACATGGAACAAGATAAACGTATTTTTCGGCGGCAGTGGGCTGGCAAGAATCTCCAAGTCGAGATCGGTCAAATGGCAAAACAAGCTGATGGCGCTGTTTTTGTGCGCTATGGTGATTCAGCGGTATTAAGCGCGGTCGTTCATAAGGCGGCCCGAGAAAATCAAGATTTTTTCCCTTTGACGATCAACTATGATGAAAAGATGTTCGCCGCTGGTAAAATCCCTGGTGGCTTTAATAAGCGTGAAGGCAAGCCTAGTACGCACGCGACCTTGACTGCGCGCCTGATCGATCGGCCGATCCGGCCACTTTTCCCTGACGGCTATAACGATGAAGTCCAGATCACGAATATCGTTTTCAGCGCGGATCCCGAAGCAGGACCCGAGTTAATGGCAATGTTAGGTTCATCATTGGCCTTAGGCATCTCACCGATCCCCTTTGCTGGTCCGATCGCTGGGGTCAAGGTCGCCCGAGTCGCTGGCGAACTGCAATTGAATCCGACCAGTGAGCCTTTGTCAACTTCTGATTTAGATCTGACTGTGGCTGGTTCAGCAACTGCGATCAATATGGTCGAGGCTGGCGGCGATGTGATCGCCGAAGCCGACATGTTAGCAGCGTTGCAGTTCGGTTTCGAACGGGTCCAAGAATTATGTGCTTTTCAACAAGAAATCATCACGGCGATCGGCGCACCAAAGCTTGATTTTGTTAGTCCGAGCGCGCCTGCAGATCTGGTCGCTGAGATCCAAGATCATTATCAAACGACGATGCGTCAAGCAATTTTGACCGAAGATAAATTGGCTCGCGAAGACAATATCGCAGCGGTCAAGGAATTGGCTCATGACCATTATGCCGGCTTAGCGGCCGCAGATGGCGCTGATTCGATCCTGCCACTGGTCGATCAACTGTTAGATGATCTAGAACGTCAGGAAGTTCGGCAGATGATCATTCAGCAACACCAACGTCCAGATGGTCGTGCCTTAGACGAGCTCCGGTCATTGTCGGCCGAAGCCGGCCTATTACCACGAGCACATGGGTCTGGGCTGTTTACGCGTGGTCAAACACAAGTGCTTTCCGCATTGACCTTAGCGCCATTATCTGAGGCGCAGACGATCGATGGTCTTTTGCCGGAATACCATAAAAATTTTGTACACCACTATAATTTTCCACAATTCTCTGTCGGTGAAACCGGGCGCTATGGCGCACCAGGGCGGCGGGAGATCGGCCATGGCGCTTTAGGTGAACGCGCGATGTTGCCGATCATTCCAGACACAGAACGCTTTCCTTATGCGATCCGCTTGGTTTCTAATGTTCTTGAATCGAATGGTTCCTCTTCTCAAGCGAGTATTTGCGCCAGTGTTTTAGCGTTGATGGATGGTGGCGTACCGATCAAGGCACCAGTTGCGGGGATCGCGATGGGGATGGTCAAGGAAGGACCTGACTACGCGATTTTAACAGACATCCAAGGAATCGAAGATCATTTGGGTGATATGGACTTTAAGGTGGCCGGAACAACGGCGGGGATCACAGCCTTGCAAATGGATATCAAGGCAGAAGGCGTCACCAATGCAATCTTAGCGGAGGCGCTGGCACAGGCCAAACAAGCTCGCCTACAGATCTTGAAAGTAATGACGACTACTTTGGCAGCGCCACGAGCTGAATTGAGTCAGTACGCGCCGAAAATCGAACAAATGATGATCAAGCCAGAACAGATCAAAGATGTGATCGGTCGCGGTGGCGAAACAATTAACGAGATTATTGACCAAACAGGTGTTAAAATCGATATAGAGCAAACTGGACAAGTGACGATCAGTTCGAATGATCGTGATGCGATCGAACAGGCGAAGCAAATCATTACCGATCTAACTCGCGAGATCGAGGTCGGTGGGGTTTATATGGGTACAGTCAATCGAATCGAACCGTTTGGCGCCTTTGTGGAATTGGCTAAGGGTAAAAACGCTCTGATCCACATTTCGCAATTGACCCCAGGTCGTTTGAACAAAGTCGAAGATGCGGTCAAATTAGGCGATCAATTATTAGTCAAAGTTGTTAGTATCGATGGTAAAGGGCGGATCAATGCTTCTCGTAAGGCATTGCTCGCTACTGAAGCTGAATAAAGAACAAGTAAGGAGCAATAATGTTACAGAATTTAAAAGTGATTCCGTTTGGCGGTGTTCGCGAAAACGGAAAGAATATGTACGCCGTTGAAGTCGAAAATGAGATCTATATTTTTGATTGCGGTTTGATGTATCCGGAAAATGAATTATTAGGGATCGACGTGGTCATTCCTGATTATAGTTATTTGACTGAGAACATCGATAAAGTAGTTGGGATCTTTTTGACCCACGGACACGCTGATGCGATCGGCGCTTTGCCTTATTTCTTGGCAGATCATCCTGTGCCAGTTTTTGGTTCAGAATTGACGATCGCTTTGGCGAAGATCACGGTGGCTGGCGAAAAGAAAACCAAGAAATTCAAAGATTTTCATGTGATCGATGAGAAAACGGCGATCGATTTTGATCATGCGACCGTTTCATTCTTCAAAACGACGCATTCGATCCCTGGATCTTTAGGTGTCGACCTTAAAACCGAAGCTGGTCATATCGTTTATACTGGTGACTTTAAGTTCGATCAAGCGGCCAAACCGATGTTTCAGACTGATTATGGCCGTTTAGCTGATATCGGTCGTGACCATACGATCATGTTGCTCAGTGATTCCGCAAACGCCGAATCACCATATGTGAACAGTAGTCAACGAGATATTGCCAGTTACATCACCGAAACATTCAAATATCACCCGGGTCGGATCATCGTCGCTTCCGTTGCTAGCAATATCGAGCGGATGCAACAGATTTTTGACGCCGCGGCTAAAACCGGGCGCCGTGTGATCTTGACCGGTCAAGATCTGGAAAAAATCGTGAAAACAGCGTTAAATCTTAAATACTTGACCTTACCTGAACCAGAGCTCTTGGCACAGTTGAAGGACCTCAAGAATTTGCGACCAGAGCAGACGATCATTTTGGAGACTGGTCGGATGGGCGAACCTTTGAAGTCGCTAGAACGCATGGCGACCAATAATCATCGTACTTTGCATATCAAAGATGGTGATCTGGTCTTCATCACCACCACACCTTCGCACGCGATGGAAACAACAGTCGCAAAAACACGGGATTTGATCTACCGCGCTGGTGGCACAGTCAAGGCAATCAGTGATGATCTGCATTCTTCTGGTCATGCTAATAAGGCGGATCTGCAATTGATGATCAATTTATTGCATCCTGATAATCTAATGCCCGTTCAAGGCGAATATCGTTTGTTAGAGGCGCATACCCATATCGCCGAGGAGACAGGATTAGCGCTTGATCATATCTTTATCACTAAAAGTGGTGATGTCCTCAAATATGATCAAGGCGAATTTCATCTTGGTGCGGCAGTCAACGCTGGTGACACGATGATCGATGGTAAGGGCGTGGGCGATATCGGTAATATCGTTTTGCGCGATCGGCGTTTGCTGGCGGATGATGGGATTTTTATCGCAGTCGTTACGATCGATCGGCGTAAGAAGAAAATCGTCGCTAAGCCCAAATTGACCTCACGAGGGTTCGTTTATGTCAAAGCCAATCGGGACCTAATGGCGGAGAGTTCTTCGATCATCGTGAAGGCGATCGAGAATAATCTTGCCCATAAGGAATTTGATTGGAATAATCTAAAACAAGACGTTCGCGAAGATCTGAGTAAATATCTATTTGATCAAACCAAGCGGCATCCAGTGATTTTACCAGTGATCATGGAAGTCAATCAGAATCGACATCGTTGATTTAAAAAAGGGCGAAGGCCCTTTTTTGATTTAGGGCAAGTCGGCATGGAGGGGATAAAGTGAGTCAATACCCAGAATCAGTGCAAAGTTTGTTAAAACTGGCGGCACAAGCGGCCGAACAAACAGATTATGAACGCGCTTTACGATACCTCAATCAAGCATTGGCGATCGAGCCTGATTTTACGATCATTCAAGCCTATTTGGAAACGGCGCAAGCGGCAGATAGTAAACCGGCCTTGCGTCAATTATTGCGCGCGCCGGAGACGGTCCGCGCTTTTGCGCAAGCCGGACGACTGCCTGATTATTGGCAAGCCTTATGGTCGGCGGGTCTTTATCTGACTTTAGATCAATCAGGGTATGATCTTGATCAAAATCAGATCGAAATGTCGGTAGCAGAGCGCGCGACTTGGCAAGATTGGGTCGCGCAGGTGGCCCCCTTACAATTGACGTCTGCTGAGTTTGCGCACTGGCAACAGCGGCTGGCTCAACTAACGGTGACTCAACTCAATGGTGCGGTGGCGGACTTTTTTGTGGACTTGGCCACTGTGCCGCCACAAAGCTTTTATCGGTTGAGTCAAACACTCTTATTGAATGAGTTGTTATCACCTGTGATCCGCTTTCAGTTGTTGCTTGAAGCAGCCGCAATGAGTGCCGCTCATGACTTAACGATTGCTTGGCAAGGTAAGGTGCGTCAGTTTTCTAGTCAAGTCCTGCGTGATTTTGAGCAGCGTGATCCCTATCTAGCATTGAAGGAGGGGATCGGTCAAGCAGTTGCTCAAGGTGGTTTGCCGGATTCAGAACGGGCCTTGGCCCAAAGCAATTTGCTCACTTATTTAATGCTGACCACTCCCTTTAGCAGTGAGGAGTTACGACCGCTGACTGACTGGCAACAATTGATCTTGACTGGCACGGCACCAGCTGAGGTCGACCCCACGGTGGGCGCGCGCTTGAACTTTTGGCAACAAGAAGAGCGCAAATTATTGCGCAGTTTACAATAGTCTGGTATCTTAGTTCCAACGAGGTTTTTGGCCTCGTTTTTATGCGGAGTTGGCTCATTTCGTCCTTTAAGTAAGATTTAATTCGAAATTTTCGTATTTTGCGAGTTTTAGGTATTTACAATTCGCTCAACTCTCCGTATAATCATTAAAGGATATTCCTTTAGCAGCATGGTATTTCCGCGGCTGAAGTAGTATAATTAAACATAGAGAATTTTCGGCGCAATTGATACGCCGATTCTTCTTGCAATTTTACAGGAGGTTCATTTAATAATGGCAGAAAAAGAGCATTACGAACGAACTAAGCCCCATGTAAACATTGGGACTATCGGCCACGTCGATCATGGTAAGACTACCTTGACAGCCGCAATTACTAAGGTGTTAGCTAAGAAGGGTCTTGCAAAAGCCGAAGATTACAATCAAATCGATAACGCTCCCGAAGAAAAGGAACGTGGGATCACAATCAACACTTCTCACGTTGAATACGAAACTTTGAAGCGCCACTACGCTCATATCGATGCCCCAGGACATGCTGACTACGTTAAGAACATGATCACTGGTGCCGCTCAAATGGACGGTGCGATCTTAGTTGTTGCCGCAACTGATGGTCCTATGCCTCAGACTCGTGAACATATCTTGCTTGCGCGTCAGGTTGGTGTTGACTATTTGGTTGTCTTCTTGAACAAGGTTGACTTGGTTGATGACGAAGAATTGATCGACTTAGTTGAAATGGAAGTTCGGGAATTATTATCAGAATACGATTATCCTGGTGACGATATTCCTGTTATCCGTGGTTCAGCTTTGAAGGCCCTTGAAGGCGACCCAGAACAAGAAAAAGTTATCGAAGAATTGATGGATACCATCGACGAATATATCCCAACACCAGTTCGTGACACTGACAAGCCATTCTTGATGCCTGTCGAAGATGTCTTCACGATCACTGGTCGTGGTACTGTTGCTTCTGGTCGTATCGACCGTGGGACAGTTAAAATCGGCGACGAAGTTGAAATCATTGGTTTGAAGCCTGAAATCCAAAAGTCGATCGTTACTGGCTTGGAAATGTTCCGTAAGACTTTGGATCTTGGTGAAGCCGGCGATAACGTTGGTGTCTTGTTACGTGGCGTTAACCGTGACCAAGTAGAACGTGGCCAAGTTTTGGCGAAGCCAGGTTCGATCCAAACTCATAACAAGTTCAAGGGTGAAGTTTATATCTTGAGCAAAGATGAAGGTGGCCGTCATACACCATTCTTCTCAAATTATCGTCCTCAATTCTACTTCCATACGACTGACGTTACCGGTGTCATCGAATTACCAGATGGCGTTGAAATGGTAATGCCTGGCGATAACGTTACATTCGAAGTAGATTTGATTGCGCCAGTTGCGATTGAAAAAGGAACTAAGTTTACGGTTCGTGAAGGCGGACGTACTGTTGGTGCCGGTCAGGTAACTGAGATCTTAGACTAATCATTTAAGGTTAAACTATAAAAGAGACTCGTCTGCGCGGGTCTTTTTTTATTTCCAATCGTTTTGGGCTAAATTTAAGTAAAGAATGCGGACCGAGCGCCATTTTTTAAGAAAGTTTCATTTACTTTTTTTAACAAATAAGATACTATTAATTAGGTATGTTAAAGAGATAGATGTTATTGAATATCGGAGGTAAATTGAATGTCTGCCACATGGGAAAAGAAGGGCACCAACGACGGTGAACTCACTTTTGAAATTAGTGTAAATAAGATCGATGAAGGTTTGAATGAAGCCTTCAAACGGGTCAAGAAAAATCTAAATGTTCCTGGTTTCCGTAAAGGTAAAGTGCCTCGCCAAATTTTCAATCAAATGTATGGTGAAGCTTCACTTTATGAGGATGCCTTAAACATTCTCTTACCTGAAAGTTACGAAGCTGCTATTGAAGAAGCCGGGATCGAACCTGTTGATCAACCTGAGATCAATATTGAAAAAATGGATCCCAAAGAACCTTGGATCATCAAGGCGAAAGTTACAGTTAAGCCAGAAGTCAAACTTGGCGACTATAAGGGTCTGACTGTACCAAAGGCAGACGTTGAAGTCACAGATGCTGACGTTGATGCTGAATTGGCTAAACGGCAACAGCAACAGGCTGAGCTAGTCCTCAAAGAAGACGGCGAAAGCGAAAAAGGCGACACCGTTGTGATCGACTATGAAGGCACGATCTCAGGTGAAAAGTTTGATGGCGGTAGCGCTGAAAACTATTCTTTAGAATTAGGTTCAAACAGTTTCATTCCTGGCTTTGAGGAGCAATTGATCGGTCATAAGTCTGGTGATGACGTCGATGTTGTCGTTTCATTCCCAGCAGATTATCAAGCAGCTGATCTTGCCGGCAAGGAAGCTCACTTCGCCACTAAGATCCATGAGATCAAGACTAAGGAAGTTCCTGAACTTGATGATGATTTCGCCAAAGACATCGATGAAGAAGTTGAAACTTTGATCGAGTTAAAGGCTAAGATCAAGGAACAATTAGTGAAGAACAAAGAAGAAGCGGCTGGGTCGGCTAAGCAAGAAGCGGCGATCAATAAAGCTGTTGAGAATGCGGAGATCATTGATTTACCTCATGCCATGATCGAAACAGAAGTCCATAACCAGATGGACCAGTTCTTAGGCAATATGCAACGTCAAGGTATCAATCCAGACATGTATTACAAATATACGGGTACTTCTGAAGAAGACCTGCACAAGCAATTCGAGCAGAATGCAGATCAGAACGTGAAAACGAACTTGGTCTTAGAAGCGATCGTTGCGGCTGAGAAGATCGAGCCTTCTCAAGAAGAAGTCGATCATGAAATCAAAGATCTAGCCGAAGAGTATAACATGGAAGAAGATAAAGTTAGAGCAGCATTGACTGATGATATGTTGAAGCATGACATTGCTATCAAGAAAGCAATCGATCTTGTGACTGACTCTGCAGTTGAAGAAGCAGAATAAGCGCCAGTTTCGGAAAGGGAGGGCTGAACGGTTTTTGTTCAGTCCTTTTTTCAACAAGTGTCTCTTGAGACAGAATGCTTTACAGACAGGCGATTATCATGTTATTATCGGTCATTAATTGAGCACAATGAAGGTGGACGAACGATGTTTGATAATATGCAAACCACAGGAACCGTGAAGTGTTCGTTCTGTGGTAAAACCCAAGATCAGGTCAAGAAAATCATTGCTGGTCCTGGTGTCTACATTTGTAATGAATGTGTTGATTTATGCAAAGATATTTTAGATGAAGAATTACAAGCGGATGCGGTTGAGCAAAGTGTTGATGTGCCTAAGCCACGAGAAATCTTGGACTTTCTCAATGAGTATGTGATTGGTCAAGACGATGCCAAGAAAGCCTTGGCTGTGGCTGTTTATAATCATTATAAGCGGGTCAATCATTTGGCGGTCGCTGACGCGGATGAGACTGAATTGCAGAAAAGCAATATTGCTTTGATCGGGCCGACGGGATCTGGGAAGACTTTCTTAGCCCAAAGTTTGGCGCGGATCTTAAATGTGCCTTTTGCGATCGCTGACGCGACTACGTTGACTGAAGCAGGTTATGTTGGCGAGGATGTTGAAAATATCCTTTTGAAATTATTACAAAACGCGGATTATGATGTGGAACGGGCGCAACGCGGAATCGTCTACATTGATGAGATCGACAAGATCGCAAAAAAGAGTGAGAATGTTTCGATCACGCGTGATGTTTCAGGTGAAGGGGTCCAGCAAGCGCTGCTCAAGATCCTTGAAGGCACGATCGCCAATGTACCACCTCAGGGCGGACGGAAGCACCCGCAACAAGAATTTATCCAAGTGGATACGACGAATATCCTCTTCATCGTTGGCGGCGCTTTTGATGGCATCGAAAATATTATTCGTAATCGTCTAGGCGAACAGGTCATTGGTTTTGGCGCACCGACCGAGCAAAAGGTCAAGATCGAAGATGAGGCGCACATCATGCAGCAGGTCATTCCAGAAGACTTGATGAAGTTTGGGATCATCCCAGAATTTATTGGCCGGATCCCGATTATCACTGCATTGAATAAGTTGAGTGAGACCGATCTGGTCCACATCTTAACTGAGCCTAAGAACGCTTTGGTCAAGCAGTATCAAAAATTGATCGAGCTAGATGGGGTCAAACTGAAGTTTACGCCTGATGCGCTTAAGGCTATGGCTCACGAAGCAATCGAGCGTGATACTGGCGCACGGGGTTTGCGGGCGATCATGGAAGAAGTTATGCAAGATACGATGTTCGATTTGCCTGATCATGAAGATGTTTCTGAGGTGATCGTTACCAAGGAAGCGGCCGAAGGGATCCAGAAACCAGAATTGGTTCATACCAACGAACAAGCATCCTGATCTAAAATAAAAAACTTGAGTGATCCACCGGTGACGGCCCAGATCTAGGTGATCGCGGACGTGAAAGGTTGTTCAACTCAAGTTTTTTTATATGATTGGGTTACGATGACTACCAAGATAGTGTGGCATCGGAGAAGGAGGAACATATGCACGTTCAAGAGATCAAATTATTGATCAGCGCGGTAGCGCCAGAACAATATCCGGTCAATCAATTGCCGGAGATCGCGCTGGCCGGTCGCTCTAATGTCGGCAAATCGTCTTTGATCAATCGGTTAGTTCGGCGTAAGAATTTTGCGCGGACTTCCAGCCAGCCGGGAAAGACGCAAACGCTAAATTTCTATCAGCTTGATGAGACGTTGACCTTGGTCGATGTCCCTGGCTATGGTTACGCCAAGGTCTCCAAGAAGCAGCGAGAACAGTTTGGCCAGATGTGTGAGGCTTATTTTACCAGCCGCAAGCAATTAAACGGGGTCGTGATCTTGGTCGATGGTCGTCATGATCCCACAGAAGACGATCAAATGATGTACGAATTTGTCCATTACTATCATCATCCGATTTTGGTGGTCGCGACTAAAATGGATAAGGTCACGCGCAATCACCAAGCAGGCAATCTACAACGGATCCGTAAGCTGTTGAAAATGGCGCCCGAGGACCAAGTCCAAGCCTTTAGCGCTATTTCCGATTTAGGCAAGGCAGAGGTCTGGCAATGGATCGAACAACATTCATAAAAAGATATGAATGAACTTAGTAAAGAATCAAGTGAAAAAATCTAATTGCATTTTTCGCAAAAAAAAACAACAGTGCCGTTCGTCATCTGAACGGCACTGTTATTTTGATTTAGATCATTTTGGTTCAGGTTGATGGTCCGCGGTGGTTGGGGCGGATTCTGCTACGGCGGCCGTTTGTTGTTCCGCTTTAGCGGTTGCAGCCTGTCGCGCTTTGATCTGCTGGGCCATGATCCCCTCTTGCTTATCTTCCGGCAAGGTTGCAAATTTATCAAAAAGACTAGTTAATTTATCATCACGTTTCATTGTTAGCGCCATGTTGGTCACCTACCATTCGCCATTATCATAGCATAAATCGGTTTCGGGGCAAAGTTTTTTATTAGCGAATCAATCTGTACTCGGTTCAAAGCGGCGGGATAACAAATAGACCGTATCTCAGCTTATTATTCTTTAAAGGTTCAGTGATCGTTGATGACTGGTATCAATTGAATTTGAGTACAATCGTTGCTGGCTAAAATAATGAGGTTTCAGGGAGAAAGCGACAATAGCTTTGAATTTGATAAATATAGAAGAATAAATATTCATTTTATTCGGTGTTTAAAAGATTTTCTTGAATATTTATAAAATATATGCTATGCTGTGTTCATTATAAAAGTGGGTGAAGAAATGGAAACGATTTTAAAAACACAACAATTAACAAAGAAATTCGCTGATAATCTGGTTCTCAAAGGGATCGATTCTGAAGTCAAAGCTGGTCAGGTCATCGTGATCATTGGTCCTTCTGGTAGTGGTAAGAGTACCTATCTACGTTGCTTGAACTTGTTGGAACAACCAACTAGTGGTCAGGTCTTCTTCAAGGGGCAAGAGATCAATGAGCTTGATGAAGTTCAATTGGATCAGATCCGCGAGAAGATGGGGATGGTTTTTCAGTCGTTTAATCTGTTTGCAAATTATACAGTTTTGGAAAATGTTGATTTAGCGCCGATCAATGTTCAACATTTAGATGCAACTACCGCTAGTAAACAAGGTCTTGCCTTGCTGGAACAGGTTGGATTGGGCGATAAGGCTACTGCGACGCCGGCTAGTTTATCCGGTGGCCAGCAACAGCGGGTCGCGATCGCTCGCGCTTTGGCAATGAAACCTGATGTGATGCTATTTGATGAGCCCACCTCTGCGCTAGATCCCGAAATGGTCGGCGAAGTGCTTAATGTGATGCGTGACTTGGCTCAAACTGGAATGACAATGGTCATCGTCACCCACGAAATGGGATTTGCCAAGAATGTCGCTGATGAGGTCTGGTTTATGGACGAAGGTCAGCTGATCGAAAAGGGCACACCTGAACAAGTTTTTGAGCACCCCCAAGAACAGCGGACACAAGACTTTTTATCTAAAATGTTGGTCAGCTAAATTTTTCAAGATCCCGAGTTGGGATCTTTTTTTATCGGCGGTCAAATATTCCCATATGAAAACCACTTCGACTGTCCTTAGCCAGCGGTGGGGACGCCCCTATGCGAATCGTGGGGCAGAGACCTTCTGGTTCCCAGTTGTGTGTTCACCGACCTAATGTTTTCCGTTTAGCTACATGAGTGTTCCGGAAGCAAGCGCAGCTTCCAAAACACTCATTAGGCTATACTCAAGCACTGCCCAGGTCGGATCACACTTTGTTTTTAATCGTGTTCACCGATCTAGTGCTTTCCGTTTAGCTACATGAGTGTTCCGGAAGCAAGCGCAGCTTCCAAAACACTCATTAGGCTATACTCAAGCACTGC
>NZ_BROC01000003.1 GCF_024345205.1 Lapidilactobacillus luobeiensis
CCAGGTCGGATCACACTTTGTTTTTAATTGTGTTCACCGACCTAGCTCCTTGTGCTTAACTACGCCAAAATTTCGGAAGCAAAAACCTGCTTCCTAAATCCTGGCTAGGTTAATGCTCAGGAGCTGCCCAGGTCGGCTCACACTTTGTTTTTAAAAGTACGCAAAATATCGTATAATGGGGATGTTGTGATAATTTCAGGTGAGTGCTGTGGCGCGCACCGTTTTTTTAATGAGGTGTTGAATTGGCTTCTGAACATTTGGAGCATAAATTGGCGTTGTTGCCAGATCTACCTGGTTGTTATTTAATGAAAAATTTAAATGCCCAGATCATCTATGTGGGTAAAGCGAAGAATTTGAAGAATCGGGTCCGTTCTTATTTCAAGAGTAGTCACACGGGGAAGACCGAACGTCTGGTCGCGGAGATCGTTGATTTTGAAACGATCATCACTTCGACCGACAAGGAAGCTTTTCTGTTGGAGATCACCTTGATCCAAAAATATCAACCGTATTATAATATCCGATTGAAACAGGGGAGCGGCTATCCATACATCAAGATCACCAACGAACGTGATCCGCGGATCATGATCACAGGAGAGATCAAGAAGGATGGGGCTTATTATTTTGGACCTTATACCAACGTTTACGCGGCAGAAGAAACCATGCATTTTTTGCAAAAAGTATATCCACTAAGACGTTGTTCAGGTCACTTAGGTCGACCTTGTTTGTATTATCATATGGGCCAGTGTCTAGGCGCTTGTTTTCGTGAGGTCCCCGAGGTTGAGTATCAGGATCAGATCGAGAAAATCAAACGCTTTCTGAATGGTAATGTCGGTGCGGTCAAACAAAAACTGACGCGGGAGATGAATACGGCTGCCAGCAGTTTACAGTTTGAACGAGCTGCGGAATTGCGTGACCAATTGCATTACATTGACGCGACTGTGGAGAAGCAGAAGATCATTTCCAATGATAATACGCCCCGCGATATTTTTGGCTACTATTTGGATAAAGGTTGGATGTCGGTCCAAATTTTTTTCATTCGCCAAGCACGTTTGATGAAACGCACAAAACGGCTTTTTCCGGTGGTCACAGATGAGCCGATGGAAGAATTGAGTACCTTTATTCTGCAATTCTACAATCGCAAAAATAATGTTTTACCCAAAGAGATCCTAGTACCCAAGGAGCTGGATCATCAGGTCTTAAGCGAGATCTTGCAGATCCCGGTAAAAACACCGGTCCGTGGTCGGAAACGCGAATTGCAAGCTTTGGCGAATAAAAATGCAAAGCTTATCTTGAACGAGAAATTCCGGCTTTTGGAATTAGATGAACGTCAGACGATCGGGGCTCAAAATGAGATCTTGACCGCATTAGGTTTGCCGGCAGGGCATGTGATCGAAGCATTTGACCATTCCCATATCCAAGGGACCGATCCCGTGTCGGCGATGGTCAGTTTTATAGATGGACGTCCCGACAAACATCATTACCGTAAATATAAGTTAAAAGGCGAAGTCGAACATCAGCAAGGCGCTGATGAGGCGGCCAATACCCGTGAAGTGATCCGGCGGCGGTATACGCGTCTATTGAAAGAAGGACAAAATCTGCCTGATTTGATCCTAATGGACGGGGGGATCATCGAAATGGAGGCGGCCAAGGATGTATTGGAAAACGAATTGAATTTGTTTATTCCAGTAGCTGGAATGGTCAAGAATGATAAGCATAAAACCGCACAATTGATTTATGGAGCGGCAGGTCAACCTGTTCATCTTGATCCGAAATCTCAGGGCTTTTATTTACTCCAGCGGATCCAAGATGAAGTCCACCGCTTCGCCATTACCTTCCACCGCCAAACACGCAGTAAAAATGCACTGTCCTCACGTTTGGAAACGATCCAAGGTGTGGGGCCCAAGACGCGGACGAAACTGTTGAAACATTTTGGTTCACTAAAAAAAATAAAAAGCGCTTCGCTAGAAGACCTGCAAGCTTTAGGTATTTCGAAAACAGTTGCGCAAACGATCAAGCTGTCGATCCAATGACGGCTTTTTTTCTGTCCTCGTAGCGCTCACCGCTGTGATGAATAATGTTAAAGTGGCCAACACGAGTTACTCGCAGGATCCAGGCCCAAATAGTTGCGCAGCAAGGTTTGTGGCAACCTTTTTAATCTCGATATTGAATAATTAAAAGAATTTTCGCAAAAATAGTGCATAAATATAAAATATGGTGTATACTAATGCTATTAATTTGGTAGAGGATGTTTTTTATGAAGATGATCAAGCAAAAAATTGGGGTATTAATGGTTTTAGGCTTACTTTTATTGGGGAGCTTCAGTTCTTTGATCGATTTACAGCCAACGCAGGCGGCGAGCACTGATCCGACGTTAACGGCGATCAAAAAACGAGGTTACATGGTGCTAGGGGTCTCTGCCGACTATCCTCCCTACGAATTCCACAAAACGATCAATGGTGAAGATAAGATCGTTGGTTTTGATATTGCTTTGGCGCGTCAGATCGCCAAAGATATCGGTGTGGAACTACATATCAAGGAAATGGGTTTTGACTCCTTGCTCGGGAGCTTGAAAACCGGTAAGGCCGATATGATCGTTTCAGCGATGACACCGACTCCGGAACGGAAAAAGGAAGTGGCCTTTTCGGATTCATATTTGACGGTAGGTCAATCTGTCATCGTGCGGAAAGATGACGTGGATAAATACCAAAGTGTCATGGACTTTAAAGGTGATAAGGTCGGCGTACAAAAGCAAACCACCCAAGAAACGGTCGCTAAAGATGAAATGGCTGGCGCGCAGATCGTTTCTCTGGAGAAAGTGACTGATCTGATCCTTAATCTACAACAGAAGAAGTTCGCGGGCGTGGTCGTGGAAGAACCCGTCGCTGCCGCGTATGTCCAATCTAATTCAGCCTTAGCATTATCCAAAGTCAAATTCACTAATTCTGATTATGATTGTGCGGTGGCCGTTTCTAAAGATGCACCAGCCTATTTGGCCGCTGTGAACAAAACCATTCGGCGGGTCAAAAAGAATGGTCAATTCGCGGAATGGCGGAAGGAAGCCAATGCCCAAATGTTGACCAAGCAAAACTTCTTTCAAGGATATGGTAGCTATTTCCTCAAAGGGACTGGGATCACGATCATTTTGACGATCATTGGGGTTTTCTTCGGGAGTCTTTTAGGCACGTTGTTGGCCTTAATGAAACGGGCTAAAAATAAAATCGCCAAAGCGATCGCGATCGTTTATATCCAATACTTCCGGGGCACGCCTTTATTGGTCCAAGTGTTTATGATCTATTTTGGGACCCAGATCTTACATTTGAATGTTTCCGCCTTCGCTTCAGCGGCGATCGCTTTATCTTTGAACTCAGGCGCCTATGTTTCCGAAGTGATCCGGTCCGGGATCGAATCGGTGGCTCAGGGGCAGTCAGAAGCGGCACGATCCTTAGGGCTATCGCAGAAACAAACGATGCGTTTGGTTGTTTTGCCACAGGCGATCAAGACGATCTTGCCTGCATTAGGTAACGAATTCATTTCGTTATTGAAGGAGTCGGCGATCGTCAGTGTGATCGGGGTCGGGGAGTTGATGTTCCAAACTAGCGTGGTCCAAGGTTCTAGCTTTAAACCTTTCTTACCCCTGGTGATCACCTCGTTGATTTATTTCGTTTTGACCTTATTATTATCTTTGTTGCTCAAGTATTTCGAAAAGAAATTACACGCCAAGGATAGTTTGAACAAGGCCAATGGCTAATATGGCTAAGAGTCGTAAACGAGTTATCAGAAATCATTGATCGGTGCGATCGCAAAATCAAAAAAGTCCAGTCGAGCATTTTGCTCGATCGGACTTTTTTGTAGGACGCTCTATTTAGATTTATTAGTTCTTAGTTTTCTTGGTGGTAGTCAAACCGGATTGACTTTCGGGCAATGGTTTTTTCCAAAGTCCTAAGATCAAGGCGGCGATCACGGAGCCGATAACGACTGATAAGAAGTAAGCTAATTTGTGATCTGCTAATGGAAGCACGAACAAACCACCGTGAGGCGCAGGTACATTGACCCCAAAAGCTTGGGAGATCCCACCACCGATCGCGGCGCCGATCACGCTGGAAGTGATGACCCGTAATGGATCAGAAGCGGCGAAAGGAATCGCGCCTTCAGTAATAAAGGAGATCCCGAGAATGTAATTACTTAGGCCAGAATTACGTTCGGATTTGGTCCACTTGTTAGGCCAGATCGTTGTGGCTAAGGCGATCGCTAGCGGTGGCACCATCCCACCAACCATGACGGCGGCCATCAAAGCGCCATTTTGAGTCGTTTCAAAAGCGCCAATGGCAAAGACATAAGCGGCTTTGTTGAAAGGACCTCCCATATCGATGGCCATCATCCCAGCCAATAAAGCGCCTAGGACAACGGCATTAGCTGTGCCCATGTTGTTCAGGAAGTTAGTCAAGCCCAAGTTGATCATACTGAAGATCGGATCAACGATGAAGAACATGATCCCACCAGTCAGCAGCAGACCTAAAATCGGAAAGATAAAGATCGGTTTCAAACCATCAAGCGATTTTGGTAGATTCTTGAAGACTTTTTTCAGCCAGAGAACGATAAAACCAGCGATGAACCCAGCGGCTAGACCGCCTAAGAATCCAGCAGGACTTTTGGAGCTGACCACGCTCATGCTAGCTTGGCTGGCCATGTAACCACCAACTAGACCAGGCATCAAAGCAGGGCGATCACCAATAGCTTCCGCGATGTAAGCAGCTAGGACCGGGATCAGAAAACTGAAGGCGGCGTTCCCAATCTGGTTAGGGAACGTGAACCAGAGTGAATTATCACCAACGAATCGCTCCAATAGGAAGGAGATCGCCATAATGATCCCGCCTGCTACAACAAAAGGCAGCATATGGGAGATCCCATTCATCAATTGACCGTAGGCTTTATGGCCGATGGATTCGTGGTCTACTTCGCCTTGATCCGTATCACCGGTTTCCGGCGCGTCACCATCAGCGTGATAGATCGCACCTTGTTCATTCAAAGTTTTTTCGATCAATTCGTGTGGTTTCTTGATCCCGTCGATCACGGGACGGTTAAGTAAATGCTTGCCAGAGAAACGCGCCATTTCGACTTGTTTATCGGCAGCAATGATCACACCTTTAGCCCGCTTGATATCGGCAGCGGTCAGTTGATGCTTGACCCCTTCAGAGCCGTTGGTCTCAACTTTGATGGCCACGCCCATAGCTTCGGCTTCTTTGATCAATGCGGCTTCTGCCATATAGGTATGCGCGATCCCAGTCGGGCAGGCTGTGACGGCAACGACAAAAGGTTGTTCGTCATTGCTTGTTGTTTGGGCCGCAGTGGCTGTTGCCTTTTTTGCGGCGGCTGCCTGCGCTTCTTGCGCTTCTTTCTCGTCTTTGGCCGCTTGCGCAGCCCCAAATAATTGCTGGACTTCTTCAGGTGTCTGTGCTTTCTTGAGCGCGGCGACCAAGTCAGGATCGATCAATAATGAGGAAAGGGCAGATAGTGCTTGTAAATGCGCGTTATTGGCACCAGCTGGCGCCGCGATCATGAAGAATAAATGGACGGGTTGGCCATCAAGGGCGTTATATTCCACCCCGTGATCACTTTTGGCAAAAAGAACGGCCGCTTGTGTTACCGCATCAGTTTTCGCGTGGGGCATAGCGATCCCATCGCCGATCCCTGTGGTGGACTCAGACTCCCGCTTCAAAATCGCTGCCCGATAAGTCGGCACGTCTTTGACAACGCCGGCTTGGTGGTAACGATCAATCATTTCATCGATCGCAGCCTCTTTGGTCGTGGCCTGCAGATCCATGATCATCGCGTCTTTGATCAATAAATCTTGAACTTTCATTATGAACCTCCCAGTGTGATTAAAATTATTTTTCCCAATAAAAACCAATCTTAAAAACCAAATCTATTGTTTGAACGGCAAGCCCGCTTAACGGACAGTCTCGATCTTGATCTGCGGGCGGATTGCTTCGATCTGTGCGCGATCGGCGATGTCTTCTGTAAAAGCAGTTGCGCTACCACAGGCCAGACCGTATTCAAAAGCTTGCACAGGATCGTGATGCTGACTGAATTCGCCGACAAAACCAGCAATCATTGAATCCCCAGCGCCGACCGAATTGACGACGATACCTTGTGGCGCGGTGGAATGGTAGATATGGTCAGGTGTGATCAAATATGCGCCAGCGCCGGCCATGGAGATCAAGACATGTTGTGCTCCCGCCTGCAAAAGCTTTTGGCCATGCTGTAAAAGCTCATCATCATTGGCAAAAGTCGTCTGGAACAGCTCGGCTAATTCATGATGATTGGGTTTGATGACCAGCGGCCGGGCGGCTAGGGTGTCCAGTAACGCCTGCCCAGTTGTATCTACTACGAAATCAGCACCTTGAGCGCGAGTCGCCTTGATCAAGCGCGCATAGAAATCTGTTGGTAGGTCAGGTAATAAGCTACCAGACATGACGACCACATCGCCAGGACGTAATTGCGCGAATTTGGCATTGAAAGCAGCGATCTCTTCCGTGGTGACTTGAGGTCCTGGCGCATTGAGTTCAGTTTCTTCGCCGGCGCTTAATTTAACATTGATCCGGCTATTGGCGGCGATCGGTGTAAAATCGCTTTTGATGTGTTTCGCGTCCAGTGATTGTTGAACAAAGCGACCCGTAAAGCCACCAAGAAATCCCCAAGCACGAGTGGGGACGCCCAACTGAACGAGAATCTGGGAAACATTGATCCCTTTCCCGCCAGCTAGAAAAGCTGTTTCTTCAAGACGATTGACTTGGCCTAGTGCTAAGGTCTGGCCGCGCATGATATAGTCGATGGCCGGATTGACAGTAATAGTATAGATCATAAAGTCAGCTCCTTAATATTAGCTTGATGATAATGTTGCCGGATTTTTTCCGGGATATGATTGGTGACTAACGCCGTGAGTTGTTGCAGATTGCCAAAAGTGGCAAACGCCATTTCCGAGAATTTAGAGGCGTCTGTCATGACGACTGCTTGCTTGGCGCGGCTTAAAACTAATTTCTTAACGCTAGCCTCATCGATACTTGGCGTCATCAGATCTCCCGATGGCGCGATCGCGTTGGTCCCGATCAAGGCCAGATCGAATTGATACTGGGCCAGATCATTGACCGTAGGCGCACCGACCAAGGCCTTGGTGTCGTTTTTTAAACGACCAGCCGGAAGATTAACGGTCAGTTCCATTTCAGAGAGTCGTGCCGCGGTGGTGATACTATTGGTCATCAGAGTCAGCCCCCGAAACTCGCTTAAATAGGGAATGATCTCTTGGACCGTGGTGCCAGAGTCGAGAAAAATAAACTGTTGTTGGCGCAGATATTGTTGGGCCACATATTCGGCGATCTTGCTCTTTTCAGAGCGGTGCAATTGTTCTCGATCAGTTTGGGCCTGATCCGTGGTTAGATGGGCGAGCAAACGAGCGCCACCGTGGATCCGTTCCAAGAGACCTTGCTTTTCCAGTTCATCCAGATCGCGCCGGATCGTCGATTCCGATGCGTCAGTTAGACGAACCAATTCATTGATCTTACAGATCTGTTGGTTTGCCAGTAACTGGAGGATGATTTGGTAACGTTGTTCAGTTAACATTGACTCACCTCATGACAGATAATAACTGATTACGGTAGATAAAGCAAGCTTTTTTAATCATAAACAAGCAAAAACTTTCAGATCGTTTTATTTGTTGCTAAAATTATGAAAGCGAAACCATTAGCAGATCGTTGGCGTTTGTTATCAAATAAATCACCAGTGGTGTTCCTGAGAGAAACTGACAGTTTTTGCAGGTCTGCTTGCTTTTTTTAGGGTCAGTTGAGGCTTGAGTAATTATTGATCAAGGGATGAACTGAAAATAATCGGGACAGTTTAGCGCTATTCTTAGTTTTTTGTCGGATTTTTTGGTATCATAGGTAATGAACTTTTAGGCGAGAATAAAGTTGTTGCAATTAGGAGGATGGATCACCGATGTTTGTTGATCAAATAACGATTGAAGTAAAGGCCGGAAAAGGCGGCGATGGTGCGGTTTCGTTCCGTCGTGAAAAATTTGTTCCCAATGGTGGACCGGCCGGCGGTGATGGTGGACATGGTGGTTCGATCATTCTAGTCGGCGATGAAGGCCTACGTACGCTTTTAGATTTCCGTTATCGGCGACATTTCAAAGCGGCTGCCGGTGAAAAGGGCATGAATAAGAGCATGTACGGTCGTGGCGCCGAAGACACTTATATCAAAGTACCAACTGGGACGACTGTAACTGACGCGGATACTGGTGCGGTTTTAGGCGACATCGTAGCGAATCACCAAGAATTGGTCGTGGCCCGTGGTGGTCGTGGTGGTCGGGGTAATATCCATTTTGCTACGGCCCGTAATCGGGCACCGGAGATCGCTGAAAATGGCGAACCTGGTGAAGAACATTTTCTGAAACTAGAATTGAAAGTTTTAGCAGATGTTGGCTTAGTCGGCTTCCCCTCTGTGGGAAAGTCAACTCTGTTATCTGTTGCGACCTCGGCAAAGCCTAAGATCGCCGCTTATTCCTTTACGACTTTGGTTCCTAATTTAGGCATGGTCCAACTAGAAGATGGCCGTGATTTTGTGATGGCCGATCTGCCTGGATTGATCGCCGGTGCGGCCCAAGGTGTCGGCTTAGGTATTCAGTTCTTGCGTCACATCGAACGGACCCGAGTGATCTTACACTTAGTTGATATGGACCCAGACAATGGTCGTGAGCCCTTGACTGATTACCAACAGATCCGTCACGAGTTGGAGCAATACGATCCGCGGCTTTTACAACGACCGGAATTGATCGTACCAACGAAGATGGATCTTCCTGGTAGCGAGGAACGTTTGGCTACATTTAAGACGGCTTTGGCACAGGCGGGGATCGAAGCGCCGATTTTTATGCCGATCTCCAGTATCAGCCATCAAGGAGTCCAACCACTATTGCAGCGAACCGCCACCGTTTTGGCGACTGCACCGAAAGTGGATCCGATCATCGCGCCAACGGAAAATGATGTTCTTTATAGTTTTGACGAAGCGCAAGCTGCCGATTATACGATCGAAGAAGTGGCGCCACATGAATTTGTTGTTCATGGTGAGCGGATCGAGAAGTTTGTTAAAATGACGAATTTGGATCACCAAGATGGGATCATGCGCTTTGCGCGGATCTTGCATAATTGGGGGATCGAAGATGCGTTACGCAAACAAGGCGCTGAGAATGGCGATAGTGTCATGATCGCTGATTTTGTCTTTGATTTTGTTGAATAAAGTAATACAGCGTGATCAGTAAATGGTTGAAAGGGAGCTTGTTGCTTACTGTTGGTCGATCTTAATGGTTAATGGTGTTCGTCGTTTTGATCGACGCTGTGCTGGATCAGCAGCCGAAATTATTGACGGACATCCAAGTTGTATTGCGATGTAGACGAGTAAGGGGAGAAATCGTCATGCAGAGAAGTACACGTGTGAAAAAAAGATATATTCATGGTTTTGATGGTTTGCGGGCACTCGGGGTGATCGCGGTGATTTCTTATCACCTCAATCCCGCCGTCTTTCGTGGTGGCTATCTGGGCGTGCCTGTTTTTATGGTGTTGTCTGGTTACCTGATCACCGATCATTTGTTGCTGGATCTCAAGCAAAAACAACATTATGATTTTAAGGGGTTTTGGTTACGGCGCCTCAAGCGACTGTATCCGACTTTGATCACGATGTTGATGGCGACAGCGGCTTATATCGTCCTTTTTCAACGGGCACTGCTAGAAAACTTACAACGGATCGTCTTATCCAATCTTTTCTACCTATATAATTGGTGGCAGGTCTTTGATCATCAGTCTTATTTTGAACGCTTCGCCAATAATGAATCGCCTTTCACCCACCTTTGGACGTTGTCGATCGAGGGCCAATTCTATTTGGTTTGGCCTTTGATCGTGATGTTGATCTGGCGCTTTTCTAAAAAAAACAAAAGACGCAATGTTTTGCTGACCAGTTTAGGCTTGGCCTTGCTTTCAGCAGCCTTGATGACCATCTTATTTCGACCAGATGTTGATCCTAGCCGTGTTTACTACGGAACAGACACACGGGCTTTTTCGATCCTTTTGGGTTGTGCTTTAGCGGTGGTTTGGCCCAGTGGATCGTTACGTTCTAAGTTGGCACGGACCGATCGGATCACGATCGATTTGGTGGGGCTTGCTGGCTTTGCAGGTATGATTTGGCTGACGTTGGCATTAGATGATCACTCAACTTGGTTATACCGTGGTGGGATGCTGCTATTCTCGCTGTTTACGGTGCTTTTAGTTGCGGTCGTTGCTCACCCTGGGGCAGATTGGGATCGTCTTTTGACTAATCCAGTCTTTAAATGGTTGGGAAGTCGTAGCTATGGCATTTATCTCTATCAGTTTCCCGTGATGATCTTCTTTGAAAGTCACTTTCGCAATATCGCGGACCATCCTTTTCTTTATCCACTGATCGAGGTGTCTTTGATCCTAGTGATCAGTGAAGTTTCTTACCGGTTTGTTGAGCGGCCCTTGGCACGTTTCGATTATCGTCAGACTTGGTCGTGGTGCCGTCGGCTTTTCCAAAAAAATCAGGGCCGGCGGCTGATCAAACAACGGATCACGGCGGCATGTTTGAGTCTGATCGTGATCATCGGTCTGGTTGGGGTGATCCAGGCGCCACGTGTTCAGGCGAATACGGCGAATCATTCGCAACTGGCGCAAACGATCAAGAGAAACACCTTGGCCACCAAAAAAGAAAATGCTAAGATCGCCGCACAAGCGCGTTCGGATGCCGCTGAGCGGCGCAAAGCGGCCTCGGATAAGTCATTGAGTCGTTCTTTAAGTATTGCGGCCAGTAAGTCCAGTGCCGCCGCTGAAGCTGAAGCGGCTAAAAACCCAGTCAATCAAGATCTTGAGAAATATGGGTTGACTCAAGTCGAATTACATGCGGCCCAAAATTTACAGCTGACTGGAGTCGGCGATTCTGTGATGTTGGGTAGCGCCGAGGGCTATAAACGGATCTTTCCTAAAATGTATCTGGACGCGGCGATCAGTCAACAAGTCTATTCGATCCAACCTAAACTCCAAGAATTGTTGGATCAGGGAGTCGTTGCACCTGTTGTTTTGATCGGCTTAGGCACCAATGGGTCATTTTATAACAGTGATCTCGATGGGATCATGCATCAATTAGGTCCGCACCGGACTGTTTTTTGGATCAATGTCCACGTACCGACACGACCGTGGCAGAATCAAGTCAATAGTGATCTAGAAGCCGGTGCTAAGCGTTTTAGTAATTTACACATCGTTGATTGGTACGACTTCTCTAAAAATCACCAAGCTTGGTTCGCCAGTGACGATGTTCATCCTAATCCGACCGGCTCACCTTATTACTACAGTTTTGTGGCCAAGCAGATCTTGACAACATTGGCCGCTGAGAATGCTGATAAATAGGCTGGGCACGCTCTCAGCAAAGATGGCTACCATCGATAACAGTCACTTGCGGTGAGTTTAGTTGGCCCAGAAAAATAGGATCCAAAGGTAGATAATCAAAAATCAAGTTAAGGGTATGTGATCTAATGGA
The DNA here is from genome assembly GCF_024345205.1 of Lapidilactobacillus luobeiensis. Taxonomy (GTDB): domain Bacteria; phylum Bacillota; class Bacilli; order Lactobacillales; family Lactobacillaceae; genus Lapidilactobacillus; species Lapidilactobacillus luobeiensis. The sequence continues at coordinate 11,590 of NZ_BROC01000003.1, forward strand.
GTTAGAGTTCTTAGGGACCGGCGCTGGTGTGCCAGCCCGTGGCCGTAATGTCAGTAGTTTAGTTTTAAAAATGTTAGATGAACGCAATGAGATCTGGATGTTCGATTGTGGGGAAGGGACCCAACAGCAGATCTTACAAACTGGGATCCGCCCGCGTAAAGTCACTAAAATTTTTATCAGCCACTTACATGGTGACCATATCTATGGCTTACCTGGCTTTCTGTCCAGTCGTTCCAATCAAGGTGGTACGGCCGCTGTGGATCTGTATGGTCCTGTCGGGCTGAAACAATATGTGCAGACTTCGTTGAAAACCACGGGGACCCGCTTGGCGTATCCGCTGAATTTCCATGAAGTGACGACCACTGGAGTCATTTTCGCCGATGGTCAAACGACGGTCTCGACTTTGCCTTTGGATCATCGGATCACTTGCTTAGGCTATCGTGTCGTTGAGGCCGATCTGCCTGGAGAACTTTTAGTCGAAAAATTGCGCGACTTACAGGTTCCCTCGGGCCCGATCTATGGTAAGCTAAAGGCAGGTCAAGAGGTCACTTTGGCTGATGGTCGTGTCTTAGCTGGCAAAGACTTTGTTGGACCCGCCAAAAGAGGGCGGATCGTGACGGTCATCAGCGATACGCGCCAAACACCAAATATCTTGAAGTTGGCAGCTGATGCCGATGTATTGGTCCATGAAAGTACTTTTGGTCAAGCTGAAGGGCGCTTGGCCCATCAGTATTTTCATTCGACTTCGACACAAGCGGCCAAGGTGGCACAAAAGGCCCATTGTCGTCAGTTATTACTGACACACATCTCAGCGCGTTATTTAGGTCGCGGCGCTCATCAATTGCAAACCGAGGCTCAGCATATTTTTAAACAGACACGAGTGGTCAATGACTTCGATATCGTCGCCGTGCCATTCGCAAATTGATCATGATGGAGGAACAAGGTTATGACGGTAAACAAACAGGCTTTGCGTCATAAGATCGTAGTCGTCACAGGGGCTTCTTCAGGGATCGGCCGTGACATTGCATTGGAGGCGGCCAGCCAAGGGGCGGCGTTGTTCTTATTAGCGCGGCGCGTTAGCCAATTAGAAGAAGTCAAGACCCAATGTGAACGGCTTTCCGGGACAGACGCGACTGTGATCCAAGTTGATATGGGGGATTTAGCAGCGATCGAAGCAGCCGTTGCTCAGATCCAAGCTGTGACCAAACAAGTCGATGTATTGGTCAACGCTGCCGGTTTTGGCGATTTTGAATTATTCACTGAGATCCCAGTGGCTCGGATCGAGCAGATGTTGCGCGTCAATGTTTTAGGCCTGATGGTCCTGACGCGCGAATTGGCGCCGTTATTGATCAATACTCGCGGTCACATCATTAATTTCGGTTCGATGGCGGGTAAGATCCAAACGCCTAAGTCGGCAGTTTATGCGGCGACTAAAGCAGCAGTGATCGCCTTTTCCAATTCTTTACGGTTGGAATTGAAACCATTAGGTGTCAAGGTGACCACGATCAATCCTGGCCCTGTCAAAACCGCCTTTTTTGCCAACGCGGATCAAGGTACGCAGTATTTGGCAAAGATCGCCTGGTTATCCTTGGATTCTGAACGGTTGGCGCAGCGGATCGTTGCTGATTTTGGTCGCAATGTTCGTGAGGTCAATGCACCTTGGTTCATGGAGGCCGTCGCGCGGTTGTATCCATTAGTACCACGGTTAGGCGATTTTCTAGCTGGAACGATCGGCAATCAAAAATAGGGCGGTAGAAAAATGAAAAAGCAGACGAGTTTTATTATTGGGCTGGTTTTAGCCTTGATTGTGGTGGTTTTTGCGGTACTCAATGTTGAACCGACCGTGATCAACTTTGGTTTCGCGAAGGTCAAATTGCCTTTGATCATTATTTTGATTTTAGCCTTGATCGTAGGCGCGTTGATTGCATTGCTTTTATCGACCACAGGCAGTATCTCACGCAAACGCGAACAAAAGCAATTGAGTCAAGAATTAAACGTGCTGAAACAAAACCAGCAAGCTTCGATCGATCAGGCTGTCGCAGATGCCCAAGAACGGTCACGGCAAGAACTACTTGAGAAAGAACAAGCGCTTGCCGCCTTAGAAGCACAACTGGCCGATCTGCAAGCCGCTAATGGCGTTGCCGGTGGTTCCAATGACACAACACTCAAATAGTGGGTGGCAAGTTCACGCGAGTAATACGGATGCGTCGGTCATATTGGCTGGTTTTCAGCGAACTTTAAATTTTACTTGCCATCAGCGACCATTGATAGTATCATGGATAGGTGAACGAAAACAGCATCGATTACGTTGCTTTGATCTCGCTAAATAGTTGATTTGAAAAGGAGTTTTTAAAATGGCAGTTCCTGCACGTCGCACTTCCAAAATGAAAAAGCGTCAACGTCGTGGCCATATTAAATTGCAAACACCTAATTTGCAATTCGATGCCGCTAACGGTGAATATCGCTTAAACCATCACGTTTCCCCTAAAGGTTTCTATAAGGGTAATCAAGTGATCAAGAAAGCTGAAGAAGCTAATAATTAGTCCGCCTAGCGGGCTTTTTTATTGCTTTTTTAGATAAGATTCCAGGATCAGGAGTAGCTAGTTTTCGTTATGATGTGCTAAACTATTTAATGTGAGGTGTAAGTGATGGAAAAGCAAAAATTCGCGCAGTACCTGCAACAGATCCAAGTATTAACGATCCCTCGTTGGAGTGAATTGCCCCAATTTGATTTGTACATGGACCAAGTCGTCAGCTTTATCAATACGATGTTGAAACCATTGGAGTTTGATGAGTTGACCCCGGCGATGATCAACAATTATGTCAAGGCAGGGCTCGTGCATGCGCCGCAAAAGAAACGTTACAGCCAACAACAATTAGCACGGCTGATCGTGATCGCGATCTTGAAAAGTGTTTTTTCGATCGGTGACATCAAGCAAGGGCTGAAGTTGGTCGTCCGGCCAGAGAAAAACGCGCAAACCTATGATTTTTTCGTGACCATATTTTTGAAAACGATCCAAGATGTTGTAGGTGATTTCCAACAGGAGGTCATGCTCACGCCAGCGCATCAGGATGATCTAGTCGTCGAAACTACAAATTTAGTGAAATTAAGTTGTAGCGCGGTCGTTCAGCGAACGGTAGTCCTAAAGTTGTTGGGTAAGTTGGAAGAACAACAAGCCGAAGACGCCACGTTAAAAATCGAGGGGACTAAGAAGAAATGAAGTTAACGATTTTATCAACAAGTGATACCCATGGCTATTTATTGCCGACAGATTACACCAGTCGCACCAGTCAAACGAATTTTGGCTTGAGTCGCGCTGCTACTGTGATCAAGGCGGAAAAGGCGGCCGCTGGCGCGGAGCCTGTCCTAGTGATCGAAAATGGTGATTTTTTGCAAGGGTCACCGTTAGCTTACTACGCAGCTAAAGTCAGCCATGATCTAACACCACTGAGTGCAGCTTATGATCAGATCCCTTATCAAGTGGGGATCGTGGGCAATCATGAGTTTAATTATGGCGCTGATTATTTGCGTCAGGCGATCAGTCAGAGTCACCGTCATTTTCTTTGCGCCAATATTCTTGACGAGCAGGGCCGACCAGCTTTTGGTCAACCATATGAGATCTTGACTTTTGGTGATCTGAAGGTCGCCGTCTTGGGACTGACCACCCAATATATCCCTCATTGGGAAGCCCCAGAGAAAATCCAGGGTTTGACTTTTAAGTCAGCAGTCAGCACGGCCCAAGAATACGTGCCGCGGCTACACGAACTGGCTGATCTGGTCGTAGTTGCTTATCATGGCGGTTTTGAACGTGATTTGACCACGGCTAAGCCGACCGAGGCCTTGACTGGTGAAAATGAGGGTTCAGCGTTATTGGCTGAGGTACCCGGGATCGATGCGCTTGTAACTGGTCATCAGCACCGTGAATTGGCTGATCTCGTGGGTCAGGTCCCGATCACGCAACCTGGTGCCAAAGGTGCTTTTGTTGGGAAGATCACGTTGGATTGGGAGCAAGCGACTAAAAAGGTGACCGCCGCAACTGCAGCCCTGATCGCAACTGCTTCGGCCCAACCTGATCCTGAGATCGTCGCGCAACTCTCACCGCTGAATCAAGCGGTCGAGGATTGGCTCGATCAACCTTTGGGGACCACGACAGGTGATTTAACGATCAAAGACCCAATGGCGGTGCGGATGCATCCGCATCCTTATATCCAATTTGTACAAGATGTTCAACGCGCCGCGACTGGTGCAAAAATCTCGGGGACAGCATTGTTCAATAATGAAGGTCGCGGTTTTGGCCGAACGATCACTTTCCGATCGGTACTGACGAATTATATTTATCCCAATACACTGGCCGTCGAACGGATCACTGGTGCTGACTTGCGCACTGCTTTAGAACAATCCGCTGGGTATTTTAGTTTAGCGGATACGGGCCAGGTGACAGTTTCCGAGCGGTTTAAGGATCCTAAACCACAACACTATAATTACGATATGTATGCTGGGATCGATTATGTGATCGATGTTTCTCGCCCAGAAGGACACCGGATCACTAAATTGACTTATCAAGGCCAACCCATTCGTCCAGAGCAGCAACTTGACGTTGTGATCAATCAATATCGCGCGGTTGGTGGCGGCAATTACGCCATGTTCAAGGCCGCGAAGATCATCAAAGAAAATCCAGCTGACATGACAGAATTGATCGCTGACTATTTACGTCAACATCCCCAAGTCAACGCGACGACTGAAGATAATTTTCGCGTGATCACCACGCCAGGATCGGCGCATTAGTGACGGGCTTGATTACATTTATGTTTTAAGAGTTAGTGCTAGCTTAGAAATCATTTGGCAAGTTCGGCTTTTTATGCTACTATAATGCTTTGAAAGAAGGGTCGATCATGAAGCGAATCGTTGTGTTATTTTGGTCAGTTTTGTTGGGGATCGTTGCTGGTTTCATCGGCGCAAAACTGGATCAAAGCAACTTTAATCTGCAAATGAGTTTGATTGCCTTTTTCGTGTTCGGTCTGTTATTGAACTTTGTACCAGGCATCGTCAAGAACAGTTGATTGCACGATAACAGGTTCAGCTGTGTTGTGGATCCAGGGCATGGGTAAATTTGGCTTTGGTGCCTACGACGACAGCTACGATAAGAGAGTGTGCGACAGAACTTGCTGGTTTTGTCGCCACTCTTTTTTTGCGGCTTGGTCACGGGTTCAATGATCGTATGACTTTAGTGTTGAAAGCGCCAATCGTGAATGGTATTTGGTATAATAAATTAGAGAAGGGACGAGTGAGATGGCGGATTTTGTCGAATTACAAGTACGCAGTTGCTTTAGCTTGTTGCAAGGATCGATGACGATCAATGATTTGGTTACGACGGCCAAACAACAAGGACATCAAGCAATCGCTTTGACCGATTTTAATACGATGTATGGCGCGGTCAGCTTTTATCGCGCGGCGATCGCGGCGGGGATCAAACCACTGATCGGATTGACGCTTCAGCTACCTGGGCTGTTGGCGGAAAATGATCAAGTTGAGATGATCTTCATCGCTGAACATGAAGCTGGGTTGCACCAGCTGTTTCGTTTGTCTTCTTTAAAGATGACTAAGCCAGATCTATCTTGGTCAGAACTGACACCGCTGTTTGCTGACTTGATCGCGATCATACCACCTTTATCTGGTGAAACGGCTGCTATTTTAGATCTTCCGACAGCACAACAGGAACTTTGGTGGCAGAAATTTCAAACGATCTTTGCGCCGATACCGTTATACTGGGGTGTGACTGTGCGTGGACAAACGGAGGCGATGCGTCATCGCGCCAGAACGTTGGCTGAGCATTGGGAGATTCCTTTGGTAGCCTTGAATGATGTTCGTTATTTGACTAGTCAAGATGCTTTTACCAATGATGTTTTGCAGGCGATCAGCCAAGGCCAACAACTGGATCAGCCCTTGATCCAGTCGCAACAACAGGGGCAATACTTTTTGGCGCCACCAGCTGAGAGTGCCCAGCGTTATCAGCAAGCAAACTTGGCTGAAGCGGCGGCTAATACAGTTAAGATCGCTCAGGCCAGTGCGGTAAGTTTAGAATTTAAACGTGCTGAATTACCGCGTTTCAAAACACCTAATGGGATCGATTCGGTCACTTACTTGGCCCAGCTGGCTCAAGCGGGACTGAAACGTCGATTGACTTTACAAAATCAGCGGACAGCGGCTCCTTATCAGCAAAGACTGGATCAAGAATTGGCGATCATCAATAAAATGGGTTTTGCTGACTATTTCTTGATCGTCTGGGATGTGATCAAGCAAGCCCATCAATTGAAGATCATGACTGGTCCAGGTCGAGGTTCTGCGGCCGGTTCTCTGGTTGCCTTTAGTTTGGGCATCACGGATGTGGATCCTTTAAAATATCAGTTATTGTTTGAGCGGTTTCTCAATCCAGAGCGGGTTTCGATGCCAGATATCGATTTGGATATCCCTGATGATCGGCGTGATGAATTGATCCAGTACATGCATGATCAGTATGGTGATACTCATATGGCCCAGATCATTACTTTTGGCACGATGGCGGCCAAGCAGGCGTTGCGCGATGTTGGTCGGGTTTTAGGCTTGAGTCAACCAGAAATGAATGAATGGTCACGGATGATCCCTGATAGTCGGTCCAATTTACGAAGTGCTTATCAGCAGTCGGATGGCTTGAAGAACCTCGTGGCGACAAGTGATCGGAATCGTTTGCTTTTTGCGACTGCGTTAAAGGTCGAAGGCTTGCCGCGGCATTTTTCCACGCATGCGGCTGGGATCGTCCTCAGCGCCAAAAAGTTGACGGACACGGTCCCCGTTCAAACAGGCACTGATGGCATCAAGTTGACTCAATTCCCGAAAGGTGATGTTGAGGCACTGGGTTTGCTGAAAATGGACTTTTTAGGCCTCCGCAATCTAACGATCTTGGCAAAAACGATCCGTAGTCTGCGACAGCAGCCAGGGCTAACAGATTTTGACCCGCATCAGATCCCACTGAATGATCCGCAAACTTTGGCCCTTTTTCAAAGAGGGGATACTGACGGGGTCTTTCAATTCGAATCTAGTGGGATCCGGCAAGTTTTGATCAAATTACATCCGACCAGTTTTGCGGACATCGTGGCGACCAACGCGCTTTATCGCCCTGGCCCAATGGAAAACATCGACACTTTTGTTGCGCGGAAGAATGGACAACAAGAGATCGCCTATCCTGATCCAGCATTAGCGCCAGTACTTCATGATACTTATGGTGTTTTGGTCTACCAAGAACAAGTGATGCAAGTCGCCGTATTGATGGGCGGTTTTACCATGGCCCAGGCCGATAGTTTGCGGCGCGCAGTCAGCAAAAAGAACCGCAGTGAAATGGACGCGGCCAAGCAACAGTTCTTAGATGGCGCGCAACGGCAGGGCTTTTCGGTCACTGTAGCAGAAACTGTTTATGATTATATCGAACGGTTTGCTAATTATGGGTTCAATAAGTCTCATGCGGTCGCTTACAGTATGATCGCCTTCTGGTTGGCTTATCTCAAAGTCCATTATCCCGCTCCCTTCTTCTTAGCGTTGTTGAACGCTAATTTGAATAATCAACACAAGATCGCCAGTTACCTCCAAGAATTACGGGCACGACAAATCAAAGTGGTGGGGCCGGATATCAATGAAAGCGGCTTGGCTTTCACTTTGAAGGCGGGCAAGGTCTATTTTGGTTTTAGTTCGATCAAGGGTTTGCGCCGGGATTGGTGTCAGCAGATCATGACGGAGCGGCGCGAGCAGGGTCCTTTCCGAAGTGTCACCGACTTTTTGAAACGTCTACCAGAAAAACTTTTAAAAACAGAGTTCCTAACCATTTTGGTCCAAGTCGGTTGTTTTGACCACTTCGATCAGAACCGCCGCCAAACTGTCCTTGCCGTCACGGATCTCAGCGAGAGTTTACAACTTGCTGGTACCAGTGTCCCCTTGTTCGATGTTTTAGCACCAAAAATCGAGCATGTTGCGGATTACAGCGGTCAAGAACGATTGGCCTACGAAAAAGAACTATTGGGTGTTTATATTTCTGGACACCCCTTAGAGAACTACACGCAGGCCTTTCGCCAATGTCACGCTCAAGCCATTGCTCAGTTGCCAGCAGCCGGTCAAGGAGCCACTATCTTGGTTTACCTGACTAGTATGAAAACGATCCGAACTAAGCGGGGTGAGCAAATGGCCTTCCTGAAAGTGGAAGATCTAACTGGGGAAGTTGAGGTCACCGTTTTTCCAAGGACTTTTCGTCAAGCTCAAGAAGTGTTGAGTACCGGTGCGATTTTATTATTGCGGGGCAAGATGGATCAACGGCCCAATCAACGGGCGCAGCCACAATTTATCGCCGACCAGATCACAACGGTGGCGGCGGACCACGCTGTGGGGACCCTTTTCCTACAATTGACGGCAGTGACAGATCAAGTTGATGTGAAACAAAAGCTTGAAAAAATTCTGCTTTCTCATCATGGATTTTCACCAGTTATCATGCATTTTGCAACAACTAAGAAAAACGTTCAATTAGATGAACGTCTCCAGGTCCTTGTGTCCAGTGAGTTGATTGGCGAGCTTGCCCGATTATTGGGGAGCGATAATGTGGTCGTGCGCAATTGACTTTCAGAAAAAAATCATTGATTTCATTAATATTTTGATTTTTTCCACGAGATTTCATGATATTTGTTCTGAATTACAAGACAATTTTCTTTAAAGGTGGTAGACTAATGAAGGACTGTGGTTCTGAGTAAATCAGGAGTACAACTATGACAGTGTAAGATTGACTTGAGGTGAAAAAATGAAAAAAATCGGTATTTTAACGAGTGGTGGCGACGCACCTGGAATGAACGCCGCGATTCGTGCCGTAGCCCGGAGAGCTTCTGCAGAAGGGCTTGAGGTTTATGGCATCAACTATGGTTTTGCGGGCCTAGTTGCTGGCGATATTTTTCCATTAGATGAAGCTGTATTAGATGATAAGATCGCCCGTGGCGGTACATTCCTTTATTCAGCTCGTTATCCAGAATTTGCAAAAGTCGAAGGACAATTGAAAGGCATCGAGCAATTGAAGAAATTCGGCATCGACGCTTTAGTCGTTATCGGCGGCGATGGTTCTTATCACGGTGCTTTACGTTTGACGGAGCATGGTTATAATGCGGTCGGCTTGCCAGGAACGATCGACAATGACGTTCCTTACACGGACTTTACGATCGGCTTTGATACGGCGCTGAGCACGGCGGTCGAAGCAATCGATAAGATCCGGGATACAGCTACTAGCCATCAACGTGTTTTCGTTGTTGAAGTAATGGGTCGCGGTGCTGGTGATCTGGCTTTATGGGCCGGAGTAGCGACTGGCGCGGAAGGGATCATCGTGCCAGAACGGGATTACGATATCCCGGCGATTGCGAAGAAGCTAGAAGCTTTTCGTGAAGCTGGTCACGATAACGCTGTGATCGTTTTGGCAGAAGGTGTCATGACTGCACAGGCGTTCAAAGCTGAGTTGGATAAGTATGGTGATTTTGATTCTCGTTCGACGACGATCGGCCACGTGCAACGTGGTGGGGTACCAACTGCTCGGGATCGGGTCATTGCCAGCAAAATGGGCAATTATGCGGTCGAACTCTTGTTACAAGGTAAGGGTGGCTTGGCTGTCGGGATCGAAAATAACCAAATCACAGAGCATCCTATGGAAGATTTGTTTGATGAAAAACATCATGCAGATTTAGACCTTTACGACATGAATAATAAGTTCAATCAGTAAGCATATTGTGTTATGATAATACACGGTTAGAATGGCGTTGAAGCCTTTTAATAAAATCAATGTAAGGAGCGTTTTTTTTCATGAAAAAGACCAAGATTGTTTCAACACTTGGACCTGCAAGCAACAAAACCGACATTATTGTGAAGTTGATCGAATCCGGAGCTAATGTTTTCCGGTTCAACTTCTCTCATGGTGATCATGAGGAACATTTAGGCCGGATGAACATGGTCCGTGAAGCAGAAAAGATCACTGGTAAGCTTGTTGGTATCATGCTTGATACTAAGGGCGCAGAGATCCGGACAACGGTTCAAGAAAACGGTTCTTTTGAAGCTCATACTGGCGATGTTATCCGTGTTTCTATGGATGACTCATTGACTGGTAACCCTGACAAGATCGCGGTTACTTACCCTGGCCTTTATGATGATACTCATGTTGGCGGCCATGTTTTGATCGATGATGGCTTAGTTGACTTGAAGATCACTGCTAAAGACGAAGCTAATCATGAATTAGTTACAGAAGTTCAAAATGATGGCAAGGTCGGCTCACGTAAAGGTGTTAACGCGCCTGGCGTTGAGATCCGCTTGCCAGGTATCACTGAAAAAGATGCTGACGATATTCGTTTTGGTTGCGACCAAAACATCAACTTCATCGCAGCCAGCTTTGTTCGTAAAGCTGCCGACGTTTTAGACATTCGCGAAATCTTGGAAGAAAAACATGCTGAAAATGTTAAAATCTTCCCTAAGATCGAATCTCAAGAAGGTATCGACAATATCGATGAGATCTTGAAAGTTTCTGATGGCTTGATGATCGCTCGTGGTGACATGGGTGTTGAGATCCCATTTGAAAACGTTCCTTTCGTTCAAAAGAACTTGATCAAGAAGTGTAACACTTTGGGTATGCCTGTTATTACAGCAACGCAAATGTTAGACTCCATGCAAGAAAATCCTCGCCCAACTCGTGCCGAAGTTACTGACGTGGCTAATGCTGTCATGGACGGTACTGACGCAACGATGCTTTCTGGCGAAAGTGCTAACGGCGACTATCCAGTTGAAGCCGTTGCAACTATGGCCCGGATCGATTCACGGACCGAAACTGAAATGAAGAAACGTAATACTTTAGCATTACAACGGTTTGAAGAATATAAAGGTTCTAACGCCACTGAATCTATTGGCGAATCCGTTGTTCGGACTGCTGAAGAATTACACGTTAAGGCCATCGTTGTGGCAACTTCATCAGGTTATTCAGCACGGATGATTTCGAAATATCGTCCTAACGCTAACATTTTAGCAATCACTTTTGATGAGAAAACTCAACGCGGTTTGACTGTCAACTGGGGCGTAACACCTGTTTTAGCTGCTAAACCAGCTTCAACTGATGAAATGTTCGAAATCGCTGGGCAAAAGGCACAGGATTACGGCTTCGCTAAAGAAGGCGACTTGATCTTGATCGTTGCCGGTGTTCCTGTTGGTGAAAGCGGCACAACTAACTTGATGAAGATCCAATTGATCGGTTCTAAGTTGGTTCAAGGCCAAGGTGTTGGCGACGAAACTATCGTTGGCAAGGCTGTTGTTGCTGATAACGCTAAGGATGCAGTTGCTAAAGCGACTGAAGGTGGCGTTTTGGTTGTTAAGACAACTGACAAGGATTACTTGCCAGCTATCGAAAAATCAAGCGCGATCGTGGTTGAAACTGGTGGCTTGACTTCACATGCTGCTGTTGTCGGGATCGCAATGGGTATTCCTGTTGTTGTCGGTGCAGCTGATGCTACTAGCCTGATCAAAGATGGCGAATTGATCACTGTTGATTCACGTCGTGGCGTGATCTACCGTGGCGCTTCTAACTCACTTTAATCAGTAGCTGATTAAGTGTGTTGTTCGCTTCATTTGAATGAGAGAGCTCGGGACCTGCATAAGGGGGTCCGAGCTTTTTTATTTTGTTGTCCGTTTTGGCGAAATCCGTAAAATCTAATCGGGCACACCTAGTATAAAGTTAAAAAACAGGATGGGATAATTGAGATTTAAGGCCAGTGGTGTCAGGGGTATAGACGAGATCTTCGGTAAACTGCCGCGCAACCCGTACCCTTGTAAAGGCAGTCGGATGACGTCTGTTCGTCAAGAAGCTCGATCGCGCTCAGGTGAATGTTAATACCAAAAGCGCTGCTTCACAAAACGGCCGGTAGGGATAGAATTTATAAGTTTTTATCATAACCGCCTGTTTTTTTGGTACAATGATTGAAGAATGCAGGAGATGGGTGAAAATGTGGAAAGTTGGTTATTTCTCGGTTTGATCCTAGCGATCGCCTTGCTAGGTCGTAATAAATCATTGATCATCGCGACTGCAGTTGTTTTGGTGATCAAGTTGTTGCCCCAAGCGGACAAGTGGTTGAAATTTGTTGGTGACCGCGGCATTAATTGGGGCGTGACGGTTATTTCAGTGGCGATTTTGGTGCCGATCGCCACCGGTAAAATCGGCTTTAAAGATCTGGTCAATGCTTTTAAGTCGCCAGCTGGTTTTATTGCTGTTGGCTGTGGTATTTTAGTGGCGGTACTGTCCGCCAAAGGTGTCGGTCTGCTAGGTCAAAGTCCAGAAATAACGGTGGCCTTGGTTTTTGGCACGATCGTTGGCGTGGTGTTTTTCCGCGGCATCGCCGCTGGTCCGGTGATCGCATCTGGTATGACCTATGTCATCTTGACCATGGTCAATGCGGTTTTGAACCGCGGTTAAGGCACTGAGGCCTGAGCTGAACGTGAACAAGAAAGGATTTTTTAAATGTTAGAACAAGGAACGATCGTGGCTGCCACGATCAGTGATCGAAATGAGCAGGGCTTCTTTGCCCAAGCCGAGGGGCAAACCTTGCGCGTTGATAGTCCCCGGACGGATTTTAAGACTGGGGATACAGTCAGCGGCTTTATTTATCAGAATATGAAGGGTCAGTGGGTCCTGAATACAGAGCCGCCTTTGATCAGTCGGAGCCATGTTGGCCCTGGTGAGGTAGTTCAGGTGCGCCGTGATCTAGGCGTTTTTATTAATATTGGCTTGGCGGACAAAGATGTGGTTTTATCCTTGGATGAACTACCAGAATTGCACAACATTTGGCCACAAAAAGGTGATCAGCTCTATATTTCTTTGAAGACCGATCACAAGGACCGGTTGTGGGCGGAACAAGCTGGCGATGAGTATTTTAAAGAACATGGGCGGTTTAGCCAAGAATTTACCCGCAATGAAACCGTTAGTGGGACCGTTTATCAAGCCAAAAAAGTTGGCTCTTTCGTGGTGCTAACAGATAAACGCCTGGCTTTTGTTCACCATACGGAACGCTTGGATGAGCCGCGAGTGGGTGAGGCTGTTCAGGGTCGCGTGATCGGTTTGACCCGTGACGGTCGTTTATCGATCAGTCTGCGTCCTTTGGCTTATGAAGAGATCGCCGATGACGCCAAAATGATCTTGGCGGTTTTACAACGTGCGCCGGAACAAACGATCAGTTATCAAGATAAAAGTGATCCTGAAGAAATCAAGGCTTATTTTGGGATCAGTAAAGGGGCGTTCAAACGTGCTCTAGGCAGTCTGCTAAAACTAGGCTTGATCAGCACTGACCGTGAAGGCACGCGTTTGACCGATAAAGGCCGCGACTACCGTGACTGATTTATTAGCCGATTATTTACGGTCACTACGGATCGAGCAAGGATTGGCGGAGAATACGATCAGCAGTTACGGCCGTGATCTGCGCCAGTTTTTGGCTTGGCTGACGACCCAAAAAATAACGGCTTATCCTGAAGACCCGGCGATCCTGAGTGATTATTTACGGGTTCTACAATTACAGGGAAAAGGTCAAAGTAGTCGGATGCGGGCGGTTTCTAGTTTGCGCCAATTTTATCGTTGGTTACGACAACGGGGATCGATCCAACATGATCCAATGACCACGATCCCCTCACCAAAGCGCGGCCAACATTTGCCCGTCGCGTTAAGTGTGGCGGAAGTCGATCAGTTATTGGCGATGCCAGCAGTCACAACAACGTTAGGGTTGCGTGATCGCGCGATTTTAGAAGTGATGTATGCCACCGGGCTGCGCGTTAGTGAGTTGGTCCACTTGCAATTAGCGGAACTTCATTTAGAATTAGGCTTATTACAAACGATCGGCAAGGGTAATAAGGAACGTTTATTGCCGATTGGCGACGTCGCGGTCAAGTATGTTAGACTATACCTTGAAGAGAGTCGGCCGCGATTGATCAAATCAGATCGTTTTGTCGGGGCCCTATTTTTGAATTTCCGGGGTCAGCCGATGACCCGGCAAGCGATTTGGAAAATCATTAAGAAATATATCGGTCAGGCAGGAATCAAAAAAGATGTGACGCCGCATACGTTACGCCATTCATTTGCGACGCATCTATTGGAGAACGGCGCCGATCTGCGAGTGGTACAGGAGTTATTGGGTCATGCGGATATTTCAACGACCCAGATCTATACCCATATCACCCAGAAACGGTTGCTCCAGGTTTATGAACGAGCTCACCCTCGTGATTGAACCATAACGGAGAAAAGTTCGGGAGGAATGACATGTTAGTTAAGTACAAACAAGATTATGAGAAGATTGCTTTAGGGTTGTTATCTTTTACGCCCGATTTAAAAAAGTTTGACCGTTTAAGGGCGGAATTGGATAATTACACCACCGATGACCAATTGGAATTGGATCTTTGGCGAACGGACCAAGGCGATTTTGTCGGGATCGTCGGCATCGAGATCGAGTCGACTTATATTTTGCTACGCCATTTGGCCTTCACTCCAGACTATCGTACCGAAGAAAATGCGTTTGCAGTGCTTGATGCGTTGACGAAACGCTTTCCTGATAAGCGTTTGATGGCGCCAGTCAATATGACGGAGATCGTTTCCGCGTGGGAACGACATCAAGGTGAACGACAAGCAGATCAAGATCGATCGGCTGAGAATCGTTGAGTGGGGCCAATGGAATTAAAGGTTAAATTATCTGAGTTCGAGGGGCCACTAGATCTTTTGCTGCATTTGATCAAGATCCAAGAAATTGATATTTATGATATCCCCATTGCGCAGATCACGGCACAATATCTTACTTTTCTTCATGATAGTGAAGAGCTGGCTTTAGATGTTGCAGGGGATTATTTAGTGATGGCCGCAAATCTAATGGCGATCAAGAGCCGGTTACTACTGCCCCGGCCCAAAACTAAACAATTAGATCAGCCTGAAGAAGAAGCGTTAGATCCACGAGAAGCTTTGGTTGCGCAACTGCTGGCTTATCAGACTTATCAAGAAGTCAGTCATTACTTGCAAACACAAGAACAAGAGCGGTCCCGTTATTTTGTGAAGGAAGAAAGCGCCCCGCAGGAGAAGATCCCAACACCATTGCCTGCTGGTTTAGTCACCGTCAACGAATTAGCGGCGGCCTTAAGCGAACTTTTGCAGCAACGACAAAAGGAAACGGACTTCTCTCAGCAGACGATCAGTCGCGAAACCTTTTCTTTGGATGAGGCGGTCACGCTGATCGAGCAACGGCTGGCCCAAGCAACCGGACAACGGATCGCCTTCATGAGTTTATTTACTGGTGATTTTGACCGGGAACAAGTCGTTGTTTTCTTTTTGGCTTGTTTAGAATTAATGAAGAATCAAGTGATTTGTTGTCACCAAAGTAGTTTTAATCAGGAAATCCAATTGAGCGAGGAGTAGGAACTTGTGATCGAATATCAGGGTGAGATCGAGAGCATTCTGTACACCGTCGGAGATGCCGGCATCACGTTAAAAGAAATGGCTGGCATTTTGGGGATCCACCCCAGTGCGCTCCGCCAATTACTGGAGCAATTGCAGACGACTTATGATCAAGGTGCCGGTGGCTTAACGATCTTAACGTTTGGCGAGCGTTATCAGTTGGCGACCAAAGCGGGTTATGCGCCATTGCTGCATCAATACTTTGCTGGGCATCAGCCCAATTCATTGAGTCAGGCTGCTTTAGAAACCATGGCGATCGTGGCTTATCAACAGCCAGTTACACGGATCGAGATCGATGAAATCCGCGGGGTCAAAAGCGCGGGAGCTCTGCAAACATTGATGGCCCGGCAAATGATCAAAGAATCAGGTCGCAAAGAAGCGCCGGGACGACCGATCCTGTATGGCACGACGGCTTATTTTTTAGACTATTTTGGTTTGAAAAGCCTGAAACAATTACCAGATCTAAAAGATTTTTCAGGGCAGCCATTCGACCAGCAAGGGAATCTGGACCTATTCTTTGATCAGGCTAATAAGAAAAATGTGCCGCTCCCAGCAACAGCGGGCGCTGAAACCGATGGTGCTGACAGTCCGCAGTCTGAGCGCTCTTCACAAGCAGGACCAGAACAAAACGACCCGAAAAATAAGGAGACAAAGCATGAGCCAGAATAATGAGCAACAAGAACGTTTACAGAAGGTCATCGCCAACGCTGGTGTCACTTCACGCCGAAAAGCAGAGGCCTTGATCGTGGCTGGTCAGGTCACAGTCAATGGCACCACGGTCCGAGAGTTAGGAACTAAAGTCGGGCCTCATGATCATGTGGAAGTGGCCGGGGTACCTTTGGAGAAACCGCGGCTGGCGACTTATCTCTTCTATAAGCCGCGGGGCGTGATCTCGGCGGTGAGCGATGACAAGGGTCGTAAAGTGATCAGTGATTATTTTGCGGATAAATCAGAACGACTATATCCGATCGGTCGCTTGGATTATGATGCCTCCGGGCTGATCTTGGTGACCAATGATGGCGAATTGGCAAACTTATTGATGCATCCTAAGTTTCATGTTGATAAGACTTATTTGGCAAAAGTGGCAGGGATCCCTACGGCGGCAGAGTTGAAGCAACTACGTCAAGGCGTGCTGATCCAGGGCAAACAGACGGCGCCGGCCAAGGCTTGGTTACAGAGTAGTGATCGGACGAAACAAACTGCACTGGTCGGGTTAACGATCCACGAAGGTATGAATCATCAAGTGAAATTGATGTTACAAAAAGTGGGGCATCCCGTTCAGAAATTACGGCGGGAACAGTATGGCTTTCTTGACCTATTTGGCGTTCAACCAGGTGAGGCTCGCAAATTAAATACCAAGGAAGTCCATCAGCTTTATCAATTGGCGGAAAAACAAGGTCATTGATCTGGCTTGTTTTGAGAACGTTTTTTTGGTATACTTTAACTGATAAAAAATAAGAATAATAGTTTGTCTTCAGGGCAGGGTGAGATTCCCGACCGGCGGTACAGTCCGCGACCCGTGAGAACGGTTGACTTGGTGAAACTCCAAGACCGATAGTATAGTCTAGATGAAAGAAGACAGTCTTTTTTGTGGTAAATAAGACTGTTAGTCATTCCCTGACTAACAGTTTTTTATTTGGGCAGGAGAGACTGCGCGAAGACGGCTGTTTCGTAAAGGAGCGGTTTTTTGATGCGTAGTGGTAATCGGTTACGGTTTTGGGTCAGTGTGACCCTTTTTGGGGTGTTGAGTTATTGTTTGATGTTGATCGAGATCCCGATCCCCTTGTTTCCATTTCTGAAACTGGATTTTAGTGATCTGATCCCCTTAAGTGGTTTAGCTTTGTTTGGTTTTGCTGGTGCCAGCGGCGTGGTGTTGATCCGCGCGGTCTTGCATTTGATCATGACTGGTTTTTCCGCGCCGGCTTTATTAGGCGAGCTAGGATCGGTCGTGGCTAGTTTCACGTTGTTGGTGGTGACCTGGGCGCTGCTGAAACGACGGGCGAATTGGCAACAGCGGTTATTGCTGATCCTCTGTGGGACTCTTGCTTTGACTTTGGTCATGGCAGTTTTGAACTATTTTGTCTTGACGCCTTTGTATGTCAAGGTGACTGGGTTTAAATTGGGGATGAGCTATTTGAAATACGTGATCTTCACGATCGTGCCCTTTAATCTGATCAAAGGTAGTTTGATCATGGCTTTGTTCGTTTTGCTGGAGATCCATGTCGGCGCCTATTTTCGGCGTAAACATCAAGAGTTTCATCGTCTATAAGTCACGATCAAAATAGCGTTGGCCGTTTGGGTCAACGCAGTCAACGATCCAAGTGATCAAAACCACCTGTCAGGCACCACGGACACTGCGATCCGTGACGCTAAAAGCAGGTGGTTTTTGTTTGCTTTTGGGCGATCCTGCGTATTTCAAGATAGCCCTTATTTTAGGCGGATCGTGAGTGCTACTTGGCGGGACTCAATGGTGTTGCAGGTCATTCAAGTCGGGATCTTGGTCCGATTTCTGACGCTGCGCCGCGGTAAAAGGCTGATTTTGACGTAGGATCGCGCCTGTGGGACAATTGGTATAAGCTTCTTTGAATTGGGCTCGTAGCGCTACGGGGATCGGGGCAGTACCTTGATTATTGTCTAATTTGACATAGGCGATGCCCTCCTCGTCGTAGCTAAAAAGCTCAGGTGCCTTTAATTGGCAAAGGCCACAGGCAATACATTGGGCTGGAACAACACGTGTATACATAATGAGAACCTCGATTGGTGGTGTTAGTGTGCAGGCAACGATCCTGTTAGCGACATTTGCGCTGGAACCGCGGCGTTATAAAGCAATCTACTATTCATTGCAAGGCAAGCAAACGATCTCTAATTTGTTTGCCAGTCATGAATATGGACTACTTGATCAATTTCATCTTTATCCTAAATTAAAATGGAACGATTATCAAGCGGCCTTGAGCCAATTAGAAAAAGAAAAGTTAGTGATCATTGATCAAACACGTGCAGAGGCCAAGTTGACTTCAGCGGGATTGGTGAGGCAAACCGGATTACTGGCTCAGGGCTTTTGGCCAACTGCTTATCGGTATTGGCAAATGGGACCAGCTGAGGAACAGTGGGAGCGCTTATTATTAGCGGTACAAGTCGTTAGCAATTATCAACATCAGATCGTCCATTATCAACCCTTAACGGAACATTTACTGATCCAAAGACAAGTCAAGGCTTGGCTCAAGAAAATCGGGACTGCTGGTGGCCAAAATTTTGTGTTGGAGTTGGGCTTGGCTCTGGCTCAATTACCAGAACAGGCGGCTTTGATCATCGCCAATTCTTTTTGGAGCGATTATGACGCAGGGATCCCTGGCCCTACTTTGGCCCAGGCCTTAAGTTTGACACCAGCTGAACTGCAATTGGCTCAATTCAATAGTCTAGGTCTGTTATTGAGCCTGATTCGACGTGAAACTTTACGTTATCCCATCTTACAACAATTACTGCCAATGCCACAGACACCATTGAATCGTAGTGCTGATTGGACTTATCACCAAGTTCTGACTGGGAAAAGTTGGTCAGCGATCGTCACCGATTCTCGGCTTAAGGAGGGTACATTAAGGGAACACTTATTGCAGGCAGCGTTGCTTTGTCCTGATTTTTCGATCGAAGCACCAGCAGTGCAACAGTTATTAAAGGCAGATCCAGAAAGCTTTTTTAGCCAGCGAGTACAAGAGATCATAACCGCACGATCTTCAAGAACAGGGGGTGAGCAGACTCAATGACTGCTACTAATCAATCAACAAGTGGGTCAGATAATGGATCCGTGACAACTGAACAGCTTGAAAATGAGCTGACGCAACGTTTTGGTTTCGCCCATTTTCGACCGGGACAAGCGCCATTATTACAAGCGTTACTGTCTGGACGCGATGCGCTGGGGATCTTGCCGACTGGCAGTGGCAAGTCGTTACTTTATCAGTTTTTAAGTCCCCATATTAATGGTCTGATCGTGGTCGTTAGTCCGTTGATCTCTTTGATGGCTGATCAAGCCGGGCGGATCCGTCGTCAAAATTTAGGAAAAGTCGCTGTTCTCAATAGTCAATTGACCGTTGCGGAGCGGCAACTTGTTTTACAGCAGTTGGAACAATACCGTTTTGTTTTTCTAGCACCAGAGACTTTGCAACAACCAGCGGTGCAACAGCGTTTACGGCAAATAACAGTGGGATTATTGGTGATCGATGAGGCTCATTGTATTTCCAGTTGGGGCCCTGATTTCCGGCCCAGTTATTTGCGTCTAGGGATCATTCGCCAACAGATCCGACCACAGCGGACCTTAGCGCTGACCGCAACGGCTAATCGTCGTGTGCGCCAAGATATTCTAAAGAATCTGCGGTTAGCAGCCACCACATTCGTCTATCAAGCCTCGGTCGACCGGCCGAATATCTATTTACGGTTACAGACGGTCGCTGACGAAACAAGTAAATGGCAACAGACCTTGATGCTGGTCGGTCAGCAAGTGCCGACTTTGATCTATGTTGCGACGCGGCGTGAGGCGGAGGAGTTGACCCAACGGCTGGATCAACAGCAACCAGGGATCGCGGCCTTTTATCATGCTGGTCTGAGCACCAGTGAGCGCAATCAGATCCAGCAACTTTTTTTGAAAAATCAATTACGTGTGGTCGTTGCGACCAGCGCGTTTGGTATGGGGATCGATAAAAGTAACCTGCGCCTCGTGATCCATTACCAGCTCCCCGCTAATTTTGAAAGCTATTTACAAGAGATCGGTCGCGCCGGTCGTGATGGGCAACCGGCCTTAGCGGTGATCTTCGTGATGGCGTCAGATCAGCAACGCCTGTCGCAGCGATTATTACGAAATCGGCTGACTCCAGGATCGATCCAGCGCTTTTTCGATCATCCTGATGATCCTCAGCAGCTAGACACTAATCAGCAGGGGATATTGCAAGCCTATCGTCAAGCCGAGCTCCCAGCGGCCCAAGTGATCGCGATCCTACAAACGACAGCGGAATTACGTTTTCAACAATGGCAAAAATTTTGGACCTACTTGACCTCAACGACTTGTTTACGCCAGCAACTTTGCGACTATTTTGATCCCGAGCCGGCACAACTACATCATTCTGATCATTGTTGCAGTCAGGCACCGACACCGAGTCTGACCACTGTTTTAGCACGATTACAATTGGCTCAGATCGCGTCGGCGCCGCCAGCGGCTGCCCGACATCTTCGTCAGCCGGCCGCAGTTTTGCGGCAACTTTTTATAGAATCGTAGAGATTTTGCGTGATTTAGCAGTTTTCTGGAAAAAAAATCCGAGATTATGATAGAATAATGCATAGACAGAAAAGGGGGTCAATCATGAGTAAGCAGGACAATCAAGATAATCAAAATAAACCCACGGACAAAGACACGCGGCCTTGGGAAAAAAACTTTGATAATGATCGCGATGATAATGGTCAACTATCACGGACAGCAACGAAGAAGCGTGAGCACAACAACACGATTTTCGTTTCCATACTTGTTGTTATTCTGTTGGCGGTGATCGGCAGTACGATCGGGGCTTGGGTCGCGGCGCAAAAGGATAATAAAAGTCCCGAGATCGTGGTCTCATCTAAAAAATCGACAGTCAAGTCTTCCAAAAAGAGCCGACCAGCCGAATCTAGTAGCGCCACTAGTTCTAGTAGCAGTGTGGCTACTGAGAGTTCAGAGGCAGCGTCCAGCAGTAGTGTTGCGGAAAGCTCTAGTGCGGTCAGTTCCAGCACGGTCAGTAGCGAATCTAGTAGCGCCAGCACTACTGAAGGTGGTAGTTACACCGTTAAGGCTGGCGATAATCTTTATCGGATCGCGATCAATAATGGCTTGACTTTAGATCAGCTTTTACAACTGAACGGCTTGAGTAGCAACTCGGCGATCGTGCCAGGGCAATCGTTGCGGATCAAGTAAATGAATCTGAATATGTTTAAGGAATGATAGTTAGTGCAAATTGCAATCGACGGGCCAGCGTCCGCAGGTAAAAGTACAGTGGCCAAATTGGTCGCGCAAGAACTAGGCTTTATTTATTGTGACACAGGAGCGATGTATCGGGCAGCAACGGTCCTAGCAACTGAACACCAGTTGGATTATGGCGATGAGGCTGGCATTTTAGCTTTATTGGCGACGCATAAGATCAGTTTCAAGCCGGGAGCGCCAGGTCAAGATCAACAGGTTTTTCTGGGCGATGAAGATGTGACCTTAACGATCCGGACACCCAAGACCACGAATAATGTCTCACAGGTCTCGGCGTTGCCACGGATCCGGGCAGAACTGGTCGACCAACAACGCCAGATCGCCCAGGGCAACTCGATCGTAATGGACGGGCGTGATATCGGCACCACGGTTTTACCAGCAGCTGAGTTGAAGATCTTTATGGTCGCTAGTGCCGCTGAAAGAGCACGGCGCCGTTATGCCGAGAATTTGACTAAAGGGATCGAGACCCCCTTGGCGCAACTAGAGGCCGAGATCGTCGCTCGCGATTTCAAGGATTCCCATCGTCAGATCTCACCATTGACCCAAGCAAAAGACGCGATCGAGATCGATACGACCAAGCTAACGATCACGGAAGTCGTGGCTAAAATCGTTGATTTGGCCAAAAAAAGCGCCTAAACAAAAAAAGATTCAGTTTTTCCGAATAAATTAGTACTTTTTACTAGCTTGTTCGGTGTTTTTCTATTAGAATTAATGTGATGTTATAGTGCAGGAGGATAATTATGTCAGAGCAAGATTACAGTCAAAGTGAAATGGAAAAGGCGCTGAATAGCGTTCAAGAAATCAAAGTGGGCGATGTTGTCAAGGGCGAGGTTTTGGCGATCGACGACAATCAACTTGTTGTTGGTGTTCAAGGCGCCGGTGTTGAAGGGGTCGTGCCTTTGAAGGAATTGACCGCCGATCGCAACGCTAAGATCGAAGACCAAGCTAAAGTGGGCGACGTGATTGAATTAGTCGTTTTGTCAAGCTTAGGCCACGACAAAGAAAACGGTAACTACTTGTTATCACGGCGTCGCTTAGAAGCACGTAAAGTTTGGTCCGATATTGAAGCTAAATTCAAGGCTGGCGAAACTTTATCTGTTAAAGTGACCGAAGTCGTTAAGGGTGGCTTGGTCGTTGACGCTGGGGTCCGGGGCTTTATTCCCGCTTCCATGGTCGATGATCATTACGTTGATGACTTGAAGAGCTATGTTGGCCAAACGATGGAAGTCAAGATCATTGAGATCGAACCAAGCGAGAACCGCTTGATCCTTTCACGGCGTGAGTTGGTCAAGGCTGAAAAAGAAGCTAAAAAAGCTGAGATCTTTGCCAAACTTTTACCTGGTGATGTGATCGAAGGTAAAGTTGCTCGTTTGCCAAACTTTGGCGCCTTTGTTGATTTAGGCGGCATCGATGGTTTGGTGCACATTTCTGAGATCGCTCATGAACATGTCAATAAGCCAAGTGATGTGCTGAAAGTCGGTCAAGAAGTCAAAGTCAAGGTCTTGAACGTTGATCCTGAAAAAGATCGGATCTCACTATCGATCAAAGCTTTACAACCAGGACCATGGGATACGATCGCTGAGGTTGCTCCTGTTGGCGCGACCATCGAAGGAACCGTCAAACGTTTAACGACATTCGGTGCTTTTGTTGAAGTTGCCCCTGGCGTTGAAGGCTTGGTCCATATCTCACAGATCTCCCATCAACATATCGCGACTCCTAACGAAGTCCTCAAAGAAGGCGAAGTCGTTAAAGTCAAGGTCTTGAGTGAAGATCCTGAAAACAAGCGTTTGTCTTTGTCGATCAAAGCACTGACGGAAAAGCCAGGCGAAGACAGCAAGGACGAAGAAGCTGTACCAAGTGATTATGAAATGCCAGAAACAAGCAATGGCTTCAGCTTGGGCGAAATGATCGGCGATGCCTTGAAGAAAGACAACGACGATTCAGACAAATAATCAGTGTCATACTTTGAAAAAGAGTTTGGACCTTTATTTGGCCCAACTCTTTTTTTACCGAGAAAAAATTGAGGTGGTTTAATGGCAATTCCAGTTGTCGCGATCGTTGGGCGACCAAACGTAGGTAAGTCGACGATTTTCAATCGGATCGCGCGCGAACGGATCTCGATCGTTGAAGATACCCCGGGAGTTACTCGCGATCGGATCTATAGTCGGGGGATCTGGCTGAATCATGAATTTAGCATGATCGATACCGGGGGCATCGAGTTCGCGGATCAACCGTTTATGACGCAAATCCGGAATCAGGTGGATATCGCGATCGATGAAGCGGATGTGATCGTTTTCCTTGTCAACGCGCGCGAAGGGATAACTGACGCCGACGAACGGATCGCTCAGATCCTTTATCGCTCACATAAAGAAGTTATTTTAGCAGTCAATAAAGCCGATAATCCGGAGCAACGCCAAGATATCTATGATTTCTATTCATTGGGTTTCGGTGAGCCCTTGCCCGTTTCTGGGACACAGGGCACTGGCTTAGGGGATCTGCTCGACGCGATCGTGGCGCATTTTCCAGCCGAGGTCAATGACGATGATGATCATTCGATCAAGTTCAGTTTGATCGGTCGGCCTAATGTGGGTAAATCCTCATTGGTCAATGCGATTTTAGGTGAGGAACGGGTGATCGTCTCGAATATCGAAGGAACGACTCGCGATGCGATCGATACGCGTTTCACTGATGAAACTGGTCAAGAGTTCACGATGATCGACACTGCTGGCATCCGGAAGCGCGGGCGTGTGTACGAAGCGACTGAGAAATATGCTGTTATGCGGGCGCAACGCGCGATCGACCGTTCAGATGTGGTTTTATTCGTGATCGATGGTGCTGAAGGTCTCCGTGAACAAGATAAAAAAGTGGCGGGCTACGCCCATGAAGCGGGACGCGCGATCGTTATTTTGGTCAATAAGTGGGATCTGGTGGAAAAAGACACCAAAACCATGGGTGAATTTACCGAAAAGTTGCGGGGACAGTTGCAATATTTGGAATATGCCCCGATCATTTTCGTTTCGGCGGTGACCAAGCAGCGGCTGAAACAATTACCGGAATTGATCAAAACAGTTTCTGAGAATCAACAACGACGGATCCAATCAGCGGTGTTGAATGATGTTTTGCTGCGTGCTGTTGCGATCACCCCGACGCCAAATGTCAAAGGTCATCGCTTACGCGTTTATTACCTGACCCAAGTCGCGATCAAGCCACCTACTTTTGTGGTGTTTGTTAATGATCCCGATCTATTCCATTTCTCTTATCAACGTTTTTTGGTCAATCAATTACGCCAAAGCTTCGATTTTTCCGGGACACCGATCCGACTGATCGCTCGAAAACGCAAGTAATCTGCTCACTTTTACCTGATTATTTGCTAAAAAGGGCCTATGGTGAACTTTTTTATTAAAATATCGCTTTTTTAGATAAAAAACCTTGTTATATCGCGCTTTCTATGATAACTTTATCAATGGAATAATGATCTAAATCGTATCATTGTTTCATTTCATAATTCATGAAATATAAAAGCACGCTTAGCGTTATGCTTGGCTGCGGGAGGTGAATTCCATATGGCAAATAAAGCAGAATTGATCGATAGCGTTGCATCAAAGACTGGCTTGACTAAGAAGGACGCAACTGCGGCTGTCGACGCTGTTTTCAGCACGATCCAATCAACACTTGCTAGTGGTGAAAAGGTTCAATTGATCGGCTTTGGTAACTTTGAGGTTCGTCAACGTGCGGAACGTAAAGGTCGCAATCCTCAAACCGGAGAAGAAATCAAGATCCCTGCAAGTACAGTTCCTGCATTCAAACCAGGTAAGGCTTTGAAAGATGCAGTTAAATAATTGAGTGTGTCAAACCGTTGGGGCTGTAAGCCTCGACGGTTTCTTTTTAGTGTCTTTAGACCCAGTTGAGCCCGCGAAGCGCGCGAAACAAAAAACCACCCGCTATGCGGGTGGATAACAATA
>NZ_BROC01000004.1 GCF_024345205.1 Lapidilactobacillus luobeiensis
GTCTAAGTGGCACAGCCACTAAGACCAATTTCACGGCGATCTTACCCGCCACACTCCACTCCGCCCGCTCAACCGTTCTAAGCAAATCAAGCTGCTACGCCATAGTGCCTGCTCGTATGAATTAACAAATTCCCACGTAGTTAACGACCATGGCTAGTGGTCACAAGTTCGCACTGATAGTGACATCGTAACAATTAGCTAGATCATTGCTGGCAACTCTGGCCAAACAGCTGACAGGACTTTTCTCGCAAAATGAAATGATAGCATTTTGACTGCTACACTAGTAAAAGCGCTTCATCAACTACTTCGCTTCAATTGCAGATAAGCTCCATTCTGTCCAGCAACCGCCTCAGGGCGTGTGGCTCAGCAGTGAAATTTGTCTTAGTGATTTATCACTTAGACAAAGACCTGATTTTGAGACAATTCGGTCTTTGAATTGGCTCAAAACAGCGTCCACTGCGTTCCAGCCACAACAACGCCCTGAGGCGGTTGCGTCCATATCCGAACCCAACTACATCTGCAATCAGGCAACACAGCAAAGACAGAAGCCGCACTTTTCAAAGTGATCCTCCAGTATCACAGTCACTTGCAAAATCCGTCAAAAAGGAGTAATTTTAAATCATTAAAGCAAACGTATGTTCGCATTTCTGGAGGTTATCCTATGTTCGATTATCGACAAGAACCGGTTCGCACGATCATGATGATCGATAGCAAATCTTTTTATGCCAGCGTGGAGAGCGTTGAACGCGGGCTTAATCCACTCAAGTCTATTCTTGTCGTCATCTCCCATGCGCCGAATACCGGTGGTGGCGGTTTAGTTTTAGCAGCTTCACCAATGGCAAAAAAACTGTATGGCATCAGTAATGTTTCCCGTTATTATGAATTGCCTGATGATCCCCGATTATTAAAAGTGCCACCAC
The DNA here is from genome assembly GCF_024345205.1 of Lapidilactobacillus luobeiensis. Taxonomy (GTDB): domain Bacteria; phylum Bacillota; class Bacilli; order Lactobacillales; family Lactobacillaceae; genus Lapidilactobacillus; species Lapidilactobacillus luobeiensis. The sequence goes on from NZ_BROC01000004.1 coordinate 921, forward strand.
GAATGAATCTCTACATCAAGAAGAATTTAGAGATCAATGCGATCTATCAAAAATACGCGGCCCGTGAAGATATCCACGTCTATTCGATCGACGAATCCATGCTAGACTTGACTAAATCTTGGCACTTATATGGCCGTAACCCACAAGAAACCGCCCGTCAGATCCAGCAAGAGGTCCGCGCTAAGATGGGGATCTACACCTCAGTGGGGCTCGGTGACAATCCACTTTTAGCGAAATTGGCCATGGATATCGAGGCCAAGCACAGTAACTCGCTGATGGCGACCTGGCACTATCAAACGATTCCTGATACGATCTGGAAAATCCAAAATCTGACAGACGTTTGGGGGATCGGTCAACGTACTGCGGTCCGTCTCGGTAAGTTGGGGATCACTAATATGTATCAGCTGGCCCATACTGATCCTTATGCGCTTCAAGCAAATATGGGGGTGATCGGCGCCCAGCTATTTGCGACTGCTTGGGGCATCGACCGTAGTATTATCGCTCAGAAATATCAGCCTGTCAGTAAAAGCTATGGTAATTCCCAAGTGTTGCCACGTAATTATGACCAAGCGCCAGAGATCGAGGTCGTTTTACGAGAGATCGCCGAACAGGTGGGAGCCCGGATCCGCAAACGCCATTTACAGACTGGATTGGTCACGATCTCTCTTGGTCAGGCTCAGAAATCAGCGAAAACTGGGCGGGCATTTTATTCTCATCAAACTAGGATCACGCCGACTAACTTAAACGATGAGCTCACTCAGGTAGTGATCGGCCTTTTTCGAGCACATTGGACTGGTGCACCTTTGCGGAATCTAAGTGTTAGTTACGGAGAGCTGACTACTGATCAAAACCAACAATTGAATTTCTTTGAAACAACGCAAATTCAAGTCCAACGGCGAAAACGCGATTTTGTCATTGATCGATTGCGACAACAATATGGCTTTAAAACGGTCGTCAAGGCCAGTAGTTTGCTTCGCGGCGGAACGGCGATCCAGCGAGCCGGCCTCGTTGGCGGCCACAACGGCGGTAATAGTTATGAGTGAAGATTTCGATCGGATCGTGGCGGCTTTCTTCAAACAATATCATGACCGGGGGATGTTAAAATGGGCCGGTTTTTATTTAAGTGATCATACGCAACAGCTAGAAAAACAAGATCAACTTGCGACTAAGATCGTTGCTAGGCAACCGCAACAATCGCGACAGGAACTAACGGAAAAACTTTTGGCAGCCTTTAACCAGCATTTAGCTATCAGTCTACAATTAAACAGTATTCGACTCAATGATGATAAAGTCGAAGAAATCGGCGGTTATGTGACTGGTTTTACCGCAGATGGCGTCCTCCTTGATGGGCACGAGTTTTTGCTGGCTGATCTGCGCCACATCCGTATCACATGATCGCGATCCGACCGCCCACGCTCCCCGACCTGACCAAATCTCCCTGATTTATCAGGATGATCCCGACTGACTTGCCTCAGTTCAATAGACCATGGTGCAACGAAGGGATACGCTATGGTCTACTGAAAAACTTGAGGCTTCTTTAATTATGACGGTAATGGTCGCATTCTGGCCTTGATTATTGTATGATTTTAGGTGATAACAACTAAGTTGGGGATGGGTAAAACAATGAAAAGTCCAGCATCACGTCTAGGTAATTCAGTTCGCTTTATTATTTTTCTTGCGCTAACGGTCATTACGAATTGGCTTGGCGCCATGGCCTTTGATCAAAATAAAATATCTGGTCTCTTTACGATTCTCTTCTTCAGTATCGCGGCCTTGACCTTGCTTTTTTTCATTCGTCAATTTAATTTAGAAAAACACTATTTTTCTGATCGACTCAATTCTTTAGGTGATGTTTTCAATAACGCATTCGGTTTTATTATCGTTATGTTTCTTGCGGTCGGGGTGCTGACGCTACTGATCGCCTGGCTACAAGTCGATGGCACTCTTCCTGCGTTTACCCGGGACGCAACCGTCTTTGAAGTTGTTGATATCGGCTTTTGGCTGAATATTTTGATCAGTGGTATCCTGATCCCGATCATTGATCAATATTTGATCAATGGATTTTTCTTCAATTACTTTTTCCGAACAGAAACGCCACTTAATATCGTTTTAGGGATGTTGTTCAGTGGCGTACTCTTCGCCTTGCTACAATTCCAACCTTGGTTCATGCCCGCATTCCTTCAAGCATCTTTCGGTTGGCTCTTCGCTTTGAGCTACCTGCGAACCCATAATTTGGCGCTACCGATCTTACTCAATATTTTCAGTGCGATCTTATTCATCGTCTTAGGGTGATCATTCACCAAAACGTTAACATTGACTCCGCTTTAGCCTTTATTAAACGATCCGTATCAAAAAACCAAATCGCGATCATACTTAAAAAGCCTTCTCGAAAACTGAGAGGGCTTTTACTATTGCTATTGTAGTGGTGGTGCTGTTTCATATAGATCTTGGTCAAGTCGTGTGATCAAGGCAGTAGGCTGTCCCAATGAGATCAGTAGCAATTCATGCATGGCTCGTGAGGCGATCGTGTACAAAATGTGAGCGTCATTAGCCGAATCGAACAGCTCCGCCGAAACGTTATAGCCGATCACCGCATCGAACTCTAAACCCTTAGCTAAATAAATCGGCATGATCATGACCCCAGTTTGTAAATGATGCGTCTGCTCGGTCATCAGTGTCACTGGCGCATCGACTTGTAGAGTCGCGTAGATCTGTTCTGCTTCTTGCTGCGTTTTAGTCAAAACAGCGACCATCGTCTGTCGAGTCAATAATTCCCGGCAAGCCTGACTAACTTGTTGATTCAGTTCGATCAACCGTTGACAAACCAATAACTTAGGTCGTGGTCCCGGGCGACTGAACGCTAAGATCTGAGGCGCATTCGGCAATAAGGCACTTGCAAAGTGCGTGATCTGCTGAGTAGACCGATAACTGTTATTCAACGAATAAAGTTTGATTTTTTGTCGCGGGAACAGTTGTTTGAGCGCTGGTAATAATTCGCCTTGTAACGTTTCATGAGCGAATAGATCCTGAGCTGCATCCCCTAACAACGTCAGCTTAGCTAAAGGAAAGGCATGGTGGATGTAAAATAACTGTGCCGGTGAATAATCTTGCATTTCGTCAATGAAAAGATACTGGATCTGGTGATTCTGACCGCCACCGGTGATCAAATCACGAAGGTACAAGATCGGCGCAGTATCACTCAAGGCCAACTGATGCCGTTCAAAATTACTGACGACTGTCAGTGTCCGCTCTTGCCAACTGGTGACTGTAACTCCTGGCGGTGTGATCTGTTGTAAAAGACCAACATATTGTTGCGTCAAGTCTAAGAAGAAGTCATTGTAAATGGCCTCATAGATCGGCGCGAAATGCTTTTGCGCTAATTTTTTTCCTAGAAAATAGCGTTCGTCGGCATCGGCAGTGAATTCTGTGTCTTCGATCAACGCTAAATAGTCAAGTTCACTCAGACTTTCTAATTGCTCCTGGAGCCAATCTTCACTGACTGCTTGACGAACACGGCGCTGTAATAGACGGATCAATTGATTCTTAGTTCGTTGATACTTATCCGCGATCGTTAAGGTCGGCGGTAATTTCTGCCAAATCGTTTGCATTTGCGCACGCGTCAACACTGGCTCGCCCGCCAATAATAAGTCAGTGAATTCAGGACAGAAGTCGGATCGATCGACCTGTTGTTTGATCAACGTCATCAATTCTGTACTCTCAAGGAAATGTCGCAAGCGCTGTGCAGACGCTGGTAATGAACGTTGATCCTTTTCAAAACGATCAAATTGATTTTCAACTTGAACTTCCCACAGCCTTTTTTCGAAAAATTCATGCAAAGTCACTTGACGCATATTTTTCTCGCCTAAACTCGGTAAAACTTGAGAAATATAATTACTGAATAAATGATTGGGCGAGAACATGATCACTTGCTCCGCCGATAATTGTTTACGGCTATGATAAAGTAAATAGGCCAAACGTTGCAGGATCGTTGATGTTTTGCCGGAACCAGCAACGCCCTGCACGACCAAAACATCAGCCGTGGTATTGCGAATGATCTCATTTTGCTCGCGTTGGATCGTGGCGACGATGTTTTGCAGATATAAACTGGCGGCCGCTCCCAAAACCCCCTGTAACACCTCATCGCCAACAGTCTCATCGGTATCAAACATATTCGTGATCTGTTCCGCTTTGATCGTAAATTGGCGTTTACGTTGTAACGCCACTTGCTGCGGTCCAAGTGGCGTGGGATAGGTCACTGACCCTAGTGTGCCATTGTAATAAACACCAGCGATCGGTGAACGCCAATCATAAACTAGAAATTCTTCATCATTTTCATCCATCAAAGTGGCCGTGCCAATATAAAGTGTGTCCTGCTCTTGGCCTTCAGCAATATCGATTCGCCCAAAGTATGGCGACTGCGCAAGTCGCTTTAGCCGTTCCTGACGCTTGGCCAAGATCGTCTGATTTTCTACCGCCAATGCAACCAATTGCTTCTGTTGCTGTACCGCCGCATTGGTTTCCATGCGATCATCGACTTCTAATGTGTTGATCTTAGCCGTATCCCCATAGGTCAACTCGATCTGGCGGGTTTCTTGAGCAGCATTCAGCAACTTGGTCTGATTCTGTTGTAGCTCCCGCTGGATCGTCGCTACGACTTGATGCACACGTTGTTCTTCTGCTTCTCGTTCCTTAGGTGCGTACATTCACGCCACTCCTATCTTAATTTTGAATGACTGGATCAATGCGAGCCAATAATAGCGAGCAATCATCATACCACATTCAGCACCAGTCTGCATGCTCAATGCAAGCGTCGGAATTGTCGCGGCGTCAAATGCAGTTGCTGATGAAATTGGGCAATGAAATAGCTGGCGCTACTAAACCCAGTCTGGATCGCGATCTGCTCTACTGTCAATTGGGGTTGACTTAATAACAAAGTCTGCGCATTTCGTAAACGTAGATCGTTCAGATATTGCAAAGGGGTCACATGATATGCCTGTTTAAACAGACGGTTCAAATGTTGCGAAGAAAAACCTGAATGATGCGCCAATTCCTGATTAGTGATCGGATTTTGATAATTTTGGTCAAGATAATGTTTGGTCGCTTGTAAGATCGTTGCGTACTGGCGACTGAGTTGTTGCCCATTTTGCCAGGTTTGATTCAACAACAGCAGAAAGCGATAGATCAATAAGGAAAGTTCGTTTGGATCAGCTGTCGCGCCCACTTCTGGTCCATGTTCGGCGATAAAATGGCGCAATTCTGCTGGTGTTCGCCGCAACAATCGATAATCCGTTAAATTTTGGCCTAAGATCGGGATCACACCGGCGCCACCAAAAGTCAGATATTGTGTTTCCCATTGATCAGGGGTCGTTGCCCAATACTCATGAGGAATAGCGGGACTGAATAAGACCGCATCGCCGGGTCCCAAAATATAAGTTTGTCCCGCCACACGACAGCTGCCCTGACCGTGGATCGTCTGTAACCAATGATAGTAATCATACCCACGGGGGCGCAGCACTGTCTCCTGATGCCAATCATACCCGATACTTTCCAAATATAAAGGTAACTTGGCATTGATTTGAGTAAAAACCACGCGCACACCTTTTTTCTCCTTTCATTTAGGCCTAAAATAATGTTCAAATACTAATAGTTTATCTTCAAATTGTACGACATTTCTAGCAACTTGTCAGTTAGAATCTGGTTGAAAGCTGAAATAGGGATCTGATCAGCAGTTAGCACAGCGATTACTGTCAATTATCCATGAGTTTAACTGGATCAGGTTCAAATATTACTAGGAGGCAAGTCATGAGCGCATCACAGAAATTTGGTCGTATTTTGTTCGGTGGTGATTACAATCCTGAACAATGGCCCCAAGAAGTTTGGTACAAAGATATGCAATTACTGACTAAGGCAAACATCAACGAAGCCACGATCAACGTCTTCTCTTGGGCTCAATTACAACCATCAGAAGAACGTTACGACTTTTCCACATTGGATCAGATCGTCAAACTTTTAACAGAGAACCATTTCGAGATCGTTCTCGCAACATCAACAGCGGCATTACCTGCTTGGATGGCGGAACGTTATCCCGATGTTACGCGAACCGATTTTGAAGGACGACATCATCGCTTCGGCGGTCGTCACAATGCCTGTCCCAATAGCCCGACCTTCCGTTATTATAGCCAAAAATTGGCTGAAAAATTAGCGGAACGTTACGGTCACCTGCACAACATCGTTTGCTGGCATGTGTCCAATGAATATAGCGGTCAATGCTATTGTGATAACTGTGCCGCCGCGTTTCGGGTTTGGCTCAAGCGGCAATATCAGACTTTATCCGCCGTTAATGCCGCTTGGAATACCAATTTCTGGGGCCATACTTTTTATGACTGGAGCGAGATCTGCCCCCCTAATGATCTCGGCGATGCTATTGGCAACGACAATTCAACCTTAGCCGGACTTTCCATCGACTATCGCCGTTTCATGTCTGATAGTATCTTGCAAAATTATCAAGATGAGCGGCGGGCGATCCGCAAGTTTGACCCTGAAACACCGATCACAACTAATTTGATGGGCACCTTTAAGGGCCTGGACTACTTCAAATGGGCTAAGGAAATGGATCTAGTTTCTTGGGACAATTATCCCGCCTACAATACCCCTACTAGTGTCACTGCCATGAACCACGACTTGATGCGGGGACTTAAACACGGTGAACCATTCATGCTGATGGAACAAACACCATCCCAGCAAAACTGGCAACCATATAACTCACTGAAACGCCCCGGACAAATGCGCGCTATGAGTTATCAAGCGCTGGCGCACGGTGCTGACACGATCCAATTTTTTCAATTGCGTCAATCAAAAGGCGCGACCGAGAAATTTCATGGCGCTGTTATCAGCCACGCTGACACTGATCAGACCCGAGTCTTCCGAGAAACCGCGGCACTGGGCAAAGAATTGCAGCATTTAGGTAGCGAGATCTTAGGCGCGCGTACACCAGCAAAAGTCGCCATCATCTTCGACTGGGATAACTACTGGGCTTTGGAATATGCCAGCGGCCCCAATATTCGCTTAAAATATGTTGACCAGATCCAACGATATTATGCTGCTTTTTATCGTCAAAATATCGCTGTTGATTTGATTCCGACCGATCTATCCGCCGAGGCGTTAGCGAAATATGATTTAGTTGTAGCGCCAGTCTTGTACATGATCAAGTCAGGCGTCGCCGACAATCTAACTACCTATGTTAAAAATGGTGGCCATTTCTTGACCACTTTCATGAGTGGTCTCGTCGATCGTAATGATAACGTCTTTATCGGTGGCTATCCCGGCCCCCTACGTCAGCTCATGGGTGTTTGGGTCGAAGAATTTGACGCTATTCCTCCTGAAAAACATGGTCAAGTTATTTTCACTGATCAAAGCGCTTATGAATGCGATCTGATCTGTGACATCATGCATCTCGAGGGTGCCCAGGCCTTAGCCCATTATGGCGCCGGTGAATTCTACGCCGGATCACCGGTGGTCACTAAGCACAACGTTGGCCAAGGGAATGCTTATTATGTAGGGACACAACTAGCTGCCGCTGGTATCGACCATTTAGTGGGCCAATTGATCACCCAATTCAGTTGGGAGCATTTCACAACACCGACAACTGTTGAGATCACTTGCCGCCAACAAGCCAATGCCCGTTACTATTTCGTCATCAACAATGGTAACGCCAGTGAAACGGTCACTTGGCCATATACTGGTCGTGATTTGCTCAGCCAAGCACCAGTCGCCCAAGGGACCCTGACCTTACCCAGCTATGGTGTCAAGATCATTAAAGTTCAGGTCTGAGCAGCACAGATCGATCGTTTCAGACTAATGAGCCGATCAAGTCCGATCAGCTAGTAGCTCGATCGTAAACCCATTTCTTGTCCGCCACTGCCCTCACACAGAAACAACAAGTAAAGATAGCACCTTCAGGAATAGTGCCGTATCAAGATCATTCACGGCACTATTTTTGCGCGCAAAAAAAGGGCGGCAAGAAACCGACCTTCACTCATCATTATTTTCAAAATCAAACGTGCCGAATAGCACCTAGACCAATTAGTTGGGATAATCAGCTAATTTGGTGATTGCACGCGTAACAAACGCAGCTGATAGAAAGAAAACAGCAACGACAGGAATTAGAAACATCAGTAGCTTGCGCATGGGCTCATCTCCCTACAATGGTTAAAACTTAATTATAATATAGCACCATTACTGGTAAAATCATAGCAATCACACAGATACCAATCATAAAAAAGTGTCGGTCAACGAATTACTCCGCCTGATACTTGTTTTCCAGTTGACTCATCCAATAAGCCAACGCAGTCCCAGCAATAAACATCACGATCGCGATCACGATCCCCGTCCCAGTATATTTTGCGCCAAAAGGAATGATCATGATGGTCGAAGCAAAAACCACACCTAAAATAAAATGAAACAACTCAGCATAGGCCTTTTTAAAAATATAATCGGCGATTTTCGACAATAGTAAGACTGAAGCGATGCCGCCGATCGCCAAAGGAATAATAATGCTAAAGTTAAGTTGCTTGATCCCATCCGCCATCGAATCATACATGCCCATATAAAGCAAGAAGTTGGAGGGACTCAATCCGGGAATGATCACCCCTAAGCCGATCAGGGCACCGGCTAATACCCAAGTGCCAAAGTTTTGCGCCACCCCGTCACCGAACAATTCTTTACCAAACAAAAGAAAAATCAGAAAAGCAACAAAGGTGATCCCCATGATCCACCAATGCTTAACGCCGCGCCCTTCACGACCAGCCTGTTTCCATAAAGCCGGTACCGTTCCTACGATCGCGCCGACAAAGAACCAGAGGATCAGATTCTCAAACTTAAAGGCATAACTAACTAAAAAGGAGAAAATAAAAACGCCAGCGATCCCGCCAAGACCTAGGGGAATAAAGAATAGGATGTTTTTCTTGAAATCTCGTGTTAAATGGGCAAGAAAGGAAATAATGCGCTCATAAACACCAAAAACTGCTGCTAAGGCGCCACCACTGACCCCCGGCAAAATAAATCCAGAGCCAATAAAAATACCCTTAACAAAGCGTAGTAACCAATCCGTCATTGAGTAACCTCATTTTCATAATTTAATTAAATTATAGCATTTGTATTCTACGAACAATACTACAATTGTTAATTCGCAAACAACCTTTAAACTTTTTTCAAAAATCCGGCCTATTTGGACATCCCGATCACATACCCGCTTGTCTAAGCGGACTTGCTTGGAAACCAACCGATTTAGTTAAGTCATCAAGAACAGACGCTAGTTCATCAGGGCAGCTTTGCCGGGATCACCCATATAAAACCACAGTCCAATTCATAACCGCCTAAACGATCTTCGCACCAAGCGTATTTTGAAAGTGACGCAGGGCCCAATCATGTCCCACTGGATCAAAACTAGCGACTGCCTGTTGATGCACGACGATCTGATAACCTAGATCATAGGCATCGACCGCGGTATGCAAAACACAAATGTCAGTACAAACGCCAACCAAATGTAATTCTGTTATCCGCCGTTCACGCAAACGTAAATCTAGGTCTGTCCCACAAAATGCCGAATAATGCCGCTTATCCAGCCAATAGATCTTATCCTGTTGTGCTTGATAAAGCTCTGCCAATTGACCATAGAGATGCCGTCCTGAGGTCCCGATCACATTATGTGGTGGAAACAATTTGTTTTCTGGATGGTACTGATCAGTTGGATCATGCCCGTCGACGGCCATCACCACAAACTCGCCGGCCGCAATAAAATCCTCGGTCGTCCCCACTAATGTATTTTCGATGGCTTGACCTGGCTGTCCTGTAGTCAGAGCACCTGTGCTGGCGACAAAGTCATTGGTATAATCGATCACGATTAGGCTTTTCATGATTACCACACTCACTTTCCTATTGCTAGTCTGCTTTAATTAAAGCAAAAAAGAAGCGTTCAAACAACTTTGCGACTCAGCCTACCTCAAGTTGTCGCCACTGATCCAAGTAAAACATGCTACAATGACAATAAGATTTGAATATAAAATTTGGAGGTTCTCCCCTTGATTAAAAATGTTGTTTTCGATATTGATGGCACGTTGATCGACACCGAACGTGCTTATATGGAAGCGTTGCTTGATGTTTTGAACCAACAGCACGGTTGGGATCATACCTATGAACAGGTTGTCACCATCTATGGCATTCCCGGTTATGATGGCCTGATCCAACTCGGATTTCCAGAAAAAGACGTTGCTGGGCTGTTAGATGAATGGCACCAAACGTTCAACGATTATAAACACTTGGTACAAATTTTCCCAGGGATCATCAACACGCTAAAAACTTTGCAAGAATACCCAGTGGAGATCGGTGTCGTCACTTCCAAAAATGAATATGATATGACCAATGATTTTAAAGCGCGCGGTTTGGAAACATACTTCACCAACATCGTGACCGCTGATGATACTGAAAAGCATAAACCGAACCCAGAACCTTTGCTGAAAATGATCGAACGTAGTCAGATCCCCGCCGAGGAAACACTTTATATCGGCGACACCGCCTATGACATGCAGTGTGCCCATCGTGCCGGCGCCAAATTTGCGTTAGCCAGCTGGGGGGCGCATGATCACGGCCAATTCCAAGAAATGGACTACTTTTTATCTCGTCCGGCCGAGATCATTGATTTAGTTCGTTAACGATTGGTCTGTCTCACGTCCGAGCAATCCTGTCTTCATCAAAAAAGCAACCATTTATCGCTAAGGAAGCGTTGACATCAAGCTGGCCAATGCTTAGACTTAATGATGAATGAAAGGAGTTACACTGTAATGATCACAAATAAAACACTTTTTGACACGGTCAACGGCGAACCGGTCTATAAATTATCGCTGACTAACGCCAATAAAATGACGATCTCTTGCTTATCCTATGGCGCTAACTGGTACGAATTGCTAGTTCCAACAGCGGCAGGTCCTCAGAACCTGTTATTGAATTTTGCTAAAATCGCCGATTATCAAACCACCAATCAATATCTCAATATGTCGATCGGTCGCGTTGCCGGACGGATCGGAAAAGGACGATTCAAGATCGGTGAGCACGATTATCAAGTCGCCCCCAATGAACGTGGTAACACCCTTCATGGTGGCCCCCACGGCTTCAACCAGATCAATTGGGACAGCACAGTCGTTGCTAATCAAATCATTTTTACTCATCAGATCACCAGCACAGATGATAGTTTCCCAGGAGATCTGGATGTGACGCTGACCTACACCTTAACCGATGACAATCAAGTTTTGCTTGATTATAATGTTCTCAGCCATGGCGAGACCGTCTTTAATCCAACCAACCACGCTTATTTCAATCTCAACGCTGGTGATGAGAATATCAAGAACTTGGAGCTCCTCTTGAAGAGTAGTCACCGCCTAGCCCTTGACACTGAAAAAATCCCAACAGGGAAGACGCTGGTCAATACCGACACACCTTATGGCTTTGAGACCAAGAAGACACTGGGAGCGGCTATCGAAGGCCTGCAAAATATTCCTGAAAAAGGGATCGACGATGTTTACTTGATCGACCGCCACGCTGATAACGACCCAGTAGCCGTGCTCAGTGATCCCGACAGTAACATCAGCGTTTCGATTTTCTCTCAACGTAACGCCATCGTCCTCTTCACCGCGAATGGCTTTGGCCCAGACCAGCCTTATCTCACTAAAACTGGCCAACCATATGTCGGTGTCGCCCTCGAGGCTCAAACCGCGCCGAATGCGATCTTCGATCATGATTATGGCGATTTCAGTCTTCAAGACGGCGAACGCCAACATTATCAAACGAAGTATCAGATTCGATTTTAGAAAAGACTGAAATATTTTCTAACTAGAAAAAGATTTCAATTTCCAAAACGGAAATCTGAAATCTTTTTTTGAATTCGAAATTAATATAGGAAAAGATTTAACTCAATATCCCCAGCAAATCATTCCTGCTAATTTGAATGCTTCCAGAATTTGACCCACTAAGTGATCTACGGCATGTGTTGAGTTTTGATAACCATGAACGAGTTCTAAATATTAGAACTTATTTCTCTACTGAGTTTCATCTTGTCGAATAACGCACATGAGCTTATTTGTTTTATACCACGTACTGATAGAGAGCCATAATATTAATTAGTACGATTACCCATTACATTTTTTAAATTTACGATCCCCTTCACGACCTTGAACGGGCCTGTGAATACTAAATTCATTCTTGCTTAAGGAGAATTAATTTGAGTCACTACCTATTTGTTCATTTTAAAGAAAAAAGAACGCCGGATGGTGAACAAGTCTATTTCGGAGTCAGCCCAGACGGCTTTCATTGGCACTCGGTAAATCACGGTAACCCCGTTCTGTGGAATTACCAGGGGGATCATGGTGTCCGTGATCATACGATCATCCGTACTCAAACTGGCGAATTTATTATCATTTCAACCGATCTCAGCCTATCCTATAGTTTTGAGCACAAATATCATCGTTCATGGGAGAATATTAAGAGATTTGGTAACGATGATTTTATTCTTTGGCGCTCAAAGGATTTAATCAAATGGGATCGTGGACAGTCGATCCATCTTGGTAATAAGGAAATGGGCTGTCTGTGGGCACCTGATATCATTTATGATCCAAAAGAATGTAACTACCTGATTCACTGGTCGGCCTCACAGAAGAATACAAACTTTTCCAATATGGCTATTTATTATGCTCGAACCAAAGATTTTATTAACTTTACCCCGTCCAAGCTTCTTTACCAAAAACCAGATAGTTCTGTAATTGATTCGGCAATGTATGAAGAAAATAGTCAGTATTATCTTTTTCTAAAAAGCGACGCCTCACCCGAACGAATCATCTTACTATCGAGCCCCTCCATAACAGGCCCATTCCAACGAATTTCGGCTTTTGACAACAGTATGAGTACTCTAGCAGAGGGCCGCTATGAAGCCCCAACAGCAGTCAAACTAGCCCACGGTCAATGGGGTCTGTTTCTTGATTACTATGGCACGAGTGCCGAAAAACAAGGCTACGTTCCCTTTGTTGCACCATCGCTAAAAAGTGGGGAATTTACACGTAGCGATAAAGAATTTAGTTTTCCATACGGTTTCAAGCATGGTACGATCCTTGCTATTAGTGGCAGTGAATACCAGCACTTACTACAATATGAAAAAAAGGCTTCTGAGTACTAAAAAACATAAAAAGAGGAAATGAGTACATGTTAAGGCAACATTGGTTGATAACACTTGATAAAATAGTAGGTCCCGTATTTACTTCTTTGAGTCATGACAAATTAAAAAGTAGTTTACCACATCAATTTCATAAATCTCGGCAAAACTATCAAACACTAGAAGCTGTCGGTCGATCATTCTGTGGCATCGCTCCTTGGCTTGAACTTTCTGAAAAAGAAATCACGACTAACGAGGAACAAGAATTACATCATAAGTATCAGCAATTGGTTGCTGATGGACTTGCACATGCGGTTGATCCAAATTCTGCCGATTTTTGTAATTTTACAGAAGATGGGCAACCACTTGTTGATGCGGCTTTTCTAGCTCACGGTATCATCCGATCTCCGAAATACTGTCATCAATATCTTACAGCACAAACTAAGTCCAATTTAATTAGTGCGCTGAAATCCACTCGAAAAACCATCCCACCAAATATGAACTGGAACCTTTTTTCTGCAATGATCGAAGCGGCGCTTTACGTATTAGGAGGTAATTACGATTTACTACGGGTCATCTACGCTATTCGCTTACTCGACGATTGGTATAAGGGTGATGGCACTTATGGCGACGGTCCCATCTTTCATTGTGATTACTACAATAGTTTTGTTATCCAACCAATGGCTATTGACCTATTGACACTATTCAGTCCAAATAATATTGAACTGCAACATTACCAACAAGAATTTATTCCTCGCTTTCAACGGTATGCCACTATTCAAGAACGAATGATCAATATGGATGGTTCTTTCCCGATCATTGGGCGTTCAATTACTTATCGTAGTGGTGTTTTTCAAGCATTGGCTCAGGCAGCTTTAGAACAACAATTACCGCAAATGATAAAGCCGGCCCAGATTCGGGATGCATTATCTGCTGTAATTGATAGAACCATCAATTCATCCCCTCGAACTTTTGATTCAGATGGTTGGCTGTTGCCTGGTGTCTATGGTGAACAACCATCCCTAGCCGAGGAATATATCAGTATAGGTAGTCTTTACCTGTGTACAACAATTTTTTTGCCTTTAGGTCTCCCAGCGAAAAATGCTTTTTGGACCGATGAAAGCTGCCCTTGGACCGCACAAAAGATTTGGCAGGGTTCAAATGAGGTCAAAGCAGACCAAAGTATCTCTTAACAAGTAACTTAAGCTATCCAGAGTTCAGCTTTGGTATTATCAAAATCAGCAACTAGACAAGCGCTGATGACTTAAAATCTGCGTACGCCTATCATCACAGTTTGACTGATAAGTACGGCTGACACAGGAGGTTATCGCCGTATTTATCAAGAAAAACTGATTATTCATATTTGGGTCCTAAAGAATCAAGAAGGCGAATTTATGCGTGCTGGCCCAGACTTGGGCTCAATTTTGACGTACAGATAATACAAATAACTGATATTCCCAGTAAAATACGATTCATTTTTTTGTGAGTGCTCTGAATAAAAAATTCCGCTCAAACGCCGAAATTGGATAGCGGTCCGATTTCGGCGTTTTCTATTTTCTCAATTAAGGAACCGACTTTAGAAACAGTCATTAGCGGGCTACTAGCCTTCCATAAAATCAGAAAAAAGAACCAATAGATGCTGCCTATTGATTCAAAAAAGATTATGGTCATATCTCGACTAATGCTCAATGACTTATTCTGACCCAATCCGGGCGTTCTTCGCGTAAATTCTGATAAAAACAATGCTGTTCTGAGTACATCACGGTTTGATGATTAGAAATCTTGTCCCAATCATGCCACCCCGCTGGTACAAGGTACTCGTCAAAACCGCAATCAATAAACTGTGTTTTAGCATATTCCCGCCATGGACGCCCAAGAAAGTATGGTTGCTGTCCTTCAGCCTGGATCCAGCATTGTGTAAAGATAAACCCGATTGCTGTAGGCGCTGTACTGGCTGCGGTAATAAATCCGGCCTGATGGTTTATTCGTTCAAGCATGGTCAAGGTACAATGACTGAACCAAGCATTGCCCCCACCAAAAATAAAATCGATCGTTCCCTGGATCTCACAATAATTGAAATGATAGTTTTGTACTGGAAAAATCGTTTTGATGGGATCAGTTACAAACGGAGTGCCATCCTTCTGGACTACTGGTAACGGGCCTAAACACAAAGTATCCTGATGACCAGTTAATCGGCAGTGGTCAAACGTCACTTGATCGCCTTCACAGTATACCGCTACCGCCTGTCCAACCAAATGGTCCGCACCAGCCGTATTGCTGATCTGCAAATTGATCAGTTGAATATCAGAGCCATCAATAAAGCAGGTCGCCGTCCGAAAAGTTCCATATTCTCGGCCGTCAGCTGATTGTTGCCGCGCACTTAATGACGCTTCGATCAAGACAGTTCCCCAGCCGATCAATTTAAGATGATTCCTCCAAATATGCAGTCGTTCCTGATAATGACCCGGTAAGATCATGATCTCGACTATTTGCTCGGGAAAATGTGTTGTGGCCGCGTCGATTGCTGCCTGAATCGTCTGATACTGATTCTGACGTTTGCCCACGATTATTTTTATAACATTTTTTTTAGAAATACTTGCCATGCTGATCTCATCTCACTTGTCTCTTGATGCCCGCCCGTCAATTGTAAAGATCGCCAATTATCGCCAGCATCCATTTTTTGATAAGTTGCGCGCAACTCGCGATCCAAAAATTGGACACCTTGATTAGGGCACATGCCATCATTTTTTCCAACTAGACTAAGTCTTGGTCGCGGTACAATCATTTTTTGAATGTCCAACGTCGTGAACTTCGTTAACAAGTTGGGGACATAATAATAAAAACCATGATGATCAAGTCCACGAACTTGAATAAGCGTTTCTAGATCAACTTGGCCACTAATATCCACAGTAACTTTAACGCGAGGATCCACCGCCGCTAACCACCAACTCATTAATCCACCCATCGACATTCCAATCGTTGCGATACGGGTCGTATCTACTTCCGGACGCGTCAATAGATACGTAAGAAATTGCTGATCATCAAAGATCCTTAATCCCCACAAGGTATGGCCAGTAACCAAAAATTCTTTGACTAATTCACTTTCCTTTTTCCCCTGACGTTCGCCGAAACCAAACATATCGATACAACCAACGGCATAACCCATTTCAATCAAGGCATCCAAGAAGGCGGGGCGTTGTAGATAGTCCGTACCTTGCAACAATTCGCGTTTTCCTAAAGAAAAATTTCCGCCATGAGAATGATTGTAGATCACTAATGGAACTGGCCCAGCAACATGTTGTGGGTAGGCAAATAATGCTGGCACTGTTTCTATTCTGTTTAAGTTCAAAGCCAGTGTTTCTAAAAAATACTTATCCGTCTTTTCACGCTTAATCACGCGACCACTAGGTGCACAATCCTCATTTTTTCCCAGTAGATCGATCAGCGTTTGTCGGTTTTCCCGTACCATTTTTAGTCCTTCTGTGTGGTTTCATTGATAAGTTTAACTTGTGGTGCGTCCCGGATCATGAATGGTTCCCCCACATAGTTTTCAATTTGAACATGATCAAAGGTGATATTACGAGCATTATTGACAAAGAACCCTCGCTGCGTCATCGGTTTGATGTCTGCCATCATCGCTGGTTTCTCGGGTGTTGCACCAGATGCCATCCGAATTTGAACATGACTAAACGTAACATCTGTGATCAATTGTTCTGGCAGCCCGTAAATATAACCAGCCGCCGAACGCACGTTTTGAGCAATAATATTCGAAAATTGAAATTGAGTGAATCGTGGTGTTTTTTCAGTAACTGGATACGCTCGTTTATCCGCCACATATTCGGTCCGACCATTAGGCCCGCAAAAGTAAAACAGGTTGAAGACAAACGGACATAGGACTTCGTTCATAATGATATTGCTGACGACGAAATTTTTGATCACGCCACCACGTCCACGCCGAGATTTCAACCGGATCCCCCGGTCTGTTTGTTCAAAAGTACAATTACTGATCGTAACATTTTGAATGCCACCGCTCATCTCACTCCCGAGAACGATCGCCCCATGACCATGTAAAAGCGTACAATTACTGATCGTAATATTTTCGCAAGCAATCTTTTCACTAGCATTCTGTTCAGTTCCTGATTTTAGTGCGATACAGTCATCACCAACATCGATTTGGCAATTACTGATCCGAACATTACGACAGGATTCTGGATCGATCCCATCCGTATTCGGTGAATCAATCGGATTCTTGATACTGATATTGTTGATGGTCACGTTCTGGCAATTGACTGGGTGGACTGTCCAACTTGGAGAATCTTTGATTTGAAAATTCTCCAGCAGTACTCGCTCACAATCATCGAAGCCAATGAATTGCGGCCGTGGATAAACTAATTTATCACGTTCTTCTCTGAAAATATGCCACCACTTCGCGCCGTTCCCATCCAAAGTTCCTAAGCCAGTAATGGCAATATTCGTCGCTTGGTGGGCATAAATGCAAGGTCGGTAAACTTGACGGCTGACCCCTTCCCAGCGAGAATCGATCACCGGAAAATCAATAGGATCATCCGAGAATTTTAGGATCGCGCCAGCTTCTAAGTGTAACTCCACATTACTTTTCAATTCGATCGAACCAGTCAAGAAATGACCGGCAGGAATCGTTACCTGACCGCCACCTTGATCAGCGGCCTGATCGATCGCCTTTTGGATCGCCTTTGTTGCTAAGTGTCCCTTTGCTTGCGCGCCTAAATCTACTACATTTATTGCCATGATTTTGCCCTCGCTCATCTTCTATTTCGATCTTTACGATCGATCTAAACCTAGCTGCTCCACTTCAAGTGCATAAAAACAACAATCCTAGCATTTATTGCTATTACGATAATGAATCCGTTTTATATTAGTGATATCATTATAATATTGAATATTATTTTCAAATTCAATCAATTACTTATCAACGTCTGATAATCACTAGGAGGAGTTCTAATGACGCAACTACCACTTAATTTGGGGATCCGCGCTCATGATCTATCATTCAGTGATCCAACTGGTTTGATCACTGATTTGAAAAATCAGGGGTTCCAGCACACCCAATTTTCAATCAAGAAATGCTTTCCTACCATGTTAAACCGCAATCTGGATAGTACCGTTGGTCTTGCCGACCACTGGGGCAATCTTTTTCAGAAGAACGATTTAAAAATATCGGTTCTAGGTTGTTACGTTAATCTTGCTTCAGAGGATCCTGCCGTCCGCGCAAATGCGCTGGCAGAATTCAAACATGATATCCAGCTTGTTCATAACTACCAAGCTGCGTTGATCGGCACTGAAACAGGCAGTGTTGCTAACGGTTATACGTCCCGCAACTTTACAGAACAGGCTTATCAAACTGTCCGTTCTTCAGTTGCGGAATTAATTGCGACTGCCGAAAATTTTGGCGTGACCGTGGCAATCGAGGCCGGCCTGAATCATCCCATTTATACAAGCTCATTAGCCAAACGTCTAATCCACGAGATCCAATCTCCAAATCTCAAAATCATCCTGGACTGCGCTAACCTTGCTCGTCCTGATAATTATCAGGATATGGAGGCAGTCGTTGGACAGGCCCTTACTGATGTTGGCGATCAAGTTGAAGCAATCCATCTTAAGGACTTCATCGTTGAATCTGGAAAAATCAAGGTGGTCCCGGTTGGTCAAGGGTTGATGGACTTCACTTCGATCCTGACCTTTATCAAATATGAGCGGCCCGGTATTTACGTTTCATTAGAAGCAACTCGGGCGCCTTATATCCAACCGGCCATTCAATTATTGAACAATTTATATGAACAGATCTAGCATTCAAGTTTTTACTAGTATCGGCCAATAAATTTATTAGCAATCTAGAAAATCGTTGCAAACCCTTTACTAAGGCTGAAAAGCGGCAACCCCTTATGCAATTATAATTGCCCAAGGGGTTGCCGCTTTTGCGCTTCCTAATACGATTACTGGCAAAAAATTGAACTTTATATGAAAACACTTTTATCAAATGATTTGAAGCTCAATGTCTCAAATTTCTTTCATCGCCAATAATTCTGCATAAGCATAGATCAATGGTGCGATTCCTTTGCCATCATTGGCAACGACAGGCTCGGAGATATAATACTCGTATGAGCCGTCTCGCGGTTGATACTTCCCTTTCGCCGGCATTCCACCCAGCCCGGCTACTAAACAAATATCGGTCAAATTGAAACGTTCTTGTTCTTTTTGTAGCTTCTGATCAATGACCGCCTGAATAATGGTCCGCCCTGCTTCAAGATATTTTTCTGGTAAAACGCCTAAGCGCACCCCTTTAATAAACGTGTAGCCGATCGCACAAGTACCACTGGTCTCCAAGTAATTCCCGGCACGCTGGCCTTGATCTGTGACTTGATAAAACATCTTGCTCTTAACATCTTGATAACGCAGCAAGGTAGCGGCCAGGTCCTGTAGTTGTCGCTTTAGATCGCCACTCAATTCTGAATTG
Organism: Lapidilactobacillus luobeiensis; assembly: GCF_024345205.1. GTDB lineage: Bacteria > Bacillota > Bacilli > Lactobacillales > Lactobacillaceae > Lapidilactobacillus > Lapidilactobacillus luobeiensis. Next base: position 20,609 of record NZ_BROC01000004.1, read on the forward strand.
CCAAGCAATTCGATCGTATCAACTAAAGACATCGTGTACCAACCGATCGCTCGCGTCCAAAAGTTAGGACTCTGTCCAGTTGTTCCATCGGCCCAAAAGGCCAAGCGTGTTTCATCATAGGCATGATAATACAGGCCACTTCGATTGTCTTTCAAGTACCGCTCAACATTAGAAAATTGCTGGATCACGTCTTCCACATGTCCACTTTGGCCAAAACGTTGATCATATTCTAAATAAAAGGGTTGGATCATGTAAAGGCCATCTAGCCAAATTTGATACGGATAAATCAGTTTATGCCAAAAATTCCCACTTCTTGTCCTAGGCTGATATTTCAACTGAGTCATCAACCGATCAAGGGCCCGCCGATATTTTTCCAAGCCTGTGCGTTCATACAAGGCAAACAATACTTTACCTTCATTGATCTCATCAGCGCTAAAATCGGTTGCTTGGTAGCCACGGATCTCACCTTGATCGTTAACAAAAAAATTGACGTAATTTTCAACAAATTCAAAATATTTAGGCTCACCCGTAACTTTAAACATGTCCAAAATCGCCAATAGCATACAGCCATCAACGTAATCCCACTTGGGTTCAGCATGGTCACGAATAATTTCCTGGTTCCAGGTCACAATACCTTCTTTAGGCAGTGAGTTGGCCATTAATTCATCGAGATAAGTTGCAATTTCCTCCAAATCTTCAACTCCTTATGCTTTCTGAGAATGACCTTTAACACGAACCGGTTTATTCTCACAAATCAGTTTTGTATGTGTTGCTTCCTCATGGCCCCCAAGCTTACCGCTAAAAACCGGTAAGCAAATGAAATAGCAGCTCATCAGCTTACATAAGATCTCACGCTGAATGATGATCGGCACAGTCAGGTTCTTCCGCTTTTTATCTGTCGAAACGATTCTTAATCGGTAAAAACCCTTGCCTAAGGTCTGGCCATTCAGCATGAAAGGGTACTGAACCAATAAGTTGATCAAAACAACAAGGATCAAGGCAATGATCGCACGGATCACAGGGCTTTTAATAACCCCCTCAAGCTTAGGTACGATCACTGCCAAACTAACAAATAGCGATAGAAAACCAACCAAAAGATCGATCATTTGAGCAAATATTCGTTTCATAAGAAATACAACTGATGCTTTTTTCATTATTCTTTACTCCCAGTTGAAGCGACCCCGTCAACGAAATACCGTGATCCCATAAAGAAGAGCGCGATCATTGGCAAAAGGCCTAAAGTTGAAGCGGCAAAGACGCGACCATAGGAAACCATTGCTTCTCCATCGAGTTGCTGCTTCATGATCAAAGACAGTGTTGCCTTGTCAGCACTATTCAAATAAATCAATGGTCCCTGGAAATCATTCATGCCCCACATGAAGCATAACAAGGCGACTGTGATGATGATTGGGCGGATCACCGGCACAATGATCTTGAATAAGATCTGGAACTCATTACAGCCATCCATGACTGCCGCCTCATCGAGCTCTCGAGGAATCGTCTTCATAAACTGAATGATCATAAAGATAAAGAATGACGAGGACGCGAAAATATCCGCAACATATAAACTGGCGAAAGTATCAAGTAACCCTAATTCCCGATAAAGTAAATATAGCGGGATCCGAAATGCCAATTCAGGCATCAGTAAGGTGACGATAACTGCGCTAAAAACAAACTTTTTCCCACGGAAAGATTTGCGCGCGATCACATAGGCTGTCAATAAACACGACAGGACCGTGAAAATCGTTTTAGGGATCAAGAACTTCAAGGTGTTCATGAAGTAAAACCAAATGTTGTGCTCTTTAGTGATCTGCCACGCTTTAGCGAAATTATCCCAAACGATTCGATTTTTAGGTGGAAAAATATTCAACGTGCCAAAAATATCAATATTCTGTTTAAAGGCCGAACCGATCATCCACAATAAAGGATAGATCAGAATAATGCCGACGATGATCAACAACGTATAGCGAATGATCTCGTTGATCCGTCTTCTGCGACTGCTCATTTCCATTTTGCTATCCCCCTATTCATTATCATTCGTGAAGACCCACTTATCCGACGACTTGAAGATGATGATGGTCAACACCCCGATTATCGCCAAAAGGATCCAGGTCAAGGCACTGGCGTAACCATAATTACCATTTTGGAAAGCCTGATCGTAAATATATAGATTCAGGAAATAAGTGGCGTTGTTGGGTCCACCTTTAGTGATCAAATAGGCCGAATTGAATTCTTGGAAAGCCTTGACCAAGACATTGATCATGTTGAATAAAATCACTGGAGTAATGATCGGCACCGTGATACTGAACAATTGCCGAACTTTACTGGCGCCATCGATCTCTGCAGCCTCATAAACAGATTTAGGCACACCTTGTAGCGCTGACAAGAAGATCAACATCGTTGAACCAAATTGCCATGTTTTCAAAATGATCAAGGTGATCACAGCAAAAGTTGGGTCCTTGGTCCAGTTGATCGCAACGTCACCCCCAAAGTTGAAAACACTGAGGATCGTATTGATCGGGCCGTTAACGTCAAATAGCATGGTCCAAAGGATCGAGACCGCAACGTTCCCCCCTAAGATCGAAGGAATATAATAAGCAGTCCGGAAGAAATTGACCCCTTTTAACTTGAAATTCAAAATTGCAGCAACGATAAACGAAACAATGATCACCATCGGTGTCCCGATCAGCACATATTTCAAAGTCGCTACCAGTGACTGCCAGAAAACATCGTCTTTTGTAAAAATCTCAATATAATTTCTGAATCCAACAAACTCAGGATCACCTAAAATCGGATACTCTTGTAAACTATAAATAAATGAAGTGACGATCGGATAAACTTTAAAAACAACAAATCCGATCATCCAAGGAACTAACATCAAAAACACGAAATAGTTTCTTTTCTTCTTTACCTTTATTGGCTTAGTTTCCTTAGCTTCCATCAGTTCAACTTCTTTCTAACTCATTTTTATTGCGAGTAACCAACTAGCATCCAATAAATAAAAAGCGAAGGAGCTCAACATCACAGCCTCCTCCGCCAAATCATGTTCACTAACCTTGATAATATTTATCCAAAGCTGCTTGCTGCTTTTCAACATACTGTTTAGCTGCAGCTGCTGCATCGAGCTTGCCTGATCTAAACGCTTCAATGACGGTATAACGTTCATTACGAACATTCTCATCTTCGAAGTAAGGATCCATGACGGTTTGATTGTATTTGTCTAACATGGCATAGCCATCTTTGACAACACCCTCAAGCAAATCGTTCTTGACTTGAAGTTTCTTAGTGACTTTATTGCTTGAGATCCCTAGTGAATCCGCAGCAGCCTTAACGGCACCTTCATCTGTAAACAAGAAATTAATGAAATCCGCGGCAACTTCTGGATGCTTCGAGTTCTTCGAGATCGCATAACCAAAGTTTGGTTTAACGTAGATCGATGGTTTCTTATCAGCACTTGTCTGCAAGTATGAGCCGACGACCAAATCATCTTTCGCAGCACCGCTCTTATAAGACTCAGCCCATTGTGCTAATGAGTTAGCCCACTCATAGACCCCACCGACTTCACCGTTGACCCAACCTGGGCTAGCATTCGTGTCGATCGAAGGATCTTGGTTGAATGTTGGCATGGCGCCGGAATCTTCCAAAGCCTTATATTCAGTCAAAACGCTTTTGACTTGCTTAGCTGTGTAGTTGACCTTGCCATCAGTCTGCATAACTTTGCCATACTTGTTAAAGAGCATTTGAGCAATGAATAAGTCCTTAGAAACTTCGTCCATGTTTTGGAAAGCATATTTATTATCTTTACCCGTGGCGGAATTATTCTTGCCGATCACCTTGCCAGCCTCTTCAAGTTCTGCATAGGTTGTTGGCAATTCTAGATTATTTTCTTTGTAAAGCGCCTCGTTATACATGCTGACCCGACCAGTCATCCCGTGAGGAACGGCCGCTTGTTGCCCATCGACTTGCATCGCTTTCAAATATTTTGCATCCCAATTTGAAAAATGCAAGTAACTCTTGACTTTGTTTAAGTCATAAAAGACATTTTTGCCCTTACCGTATGAGAAAAGCCAATTATAGTTGACTTGCATCACATCGGCTTCAGTCTTCCCAGAAAGCTGGGTCAAGATCTTAGACTGCCAACCATCCCACGGACCATACTCAACCTTAACGGTCACGTTAGGATGTTTCTTCTCATAAAGTTTGACGACTTCCTTCATCGCCTCATGGCGGTTATCAGCACCCCACCAAGAAAACTTGATCGTCACATCTTCTGTTGGAAATTTCGAAGCTTTGCTAGATGTTTTAGCCGCTTCTTTCTTCCCAGAGCCACATCCAGATAATAATGTGGTTAGTAGCAAACCGGAAAGCAACAGTGAAACTAGTGTTCTTTTCTTCATTTTTGTCCTCCACCTTTTAACCATGACTACAACGTTGTATGCGTTTACATATAGGATACAACATCTACGGAAACAGTCAATAGATTTCCCGGACAAGACCAATCCAGTGAATGTTTAAATGTAAACTTATACTAAATTGACTTCTTCTGTAATATTAGTTTTACCTGATATCGTCATACTTTATCAATAATTGTTGGCTTTAATGATCCACGGTCAACTGATCTCGCCAGAATAATGCGCGTGTATCAAAAAAGAAACGCTGAATAAAAACTCCAACGTTTCTTTAAATGACGCCAACAATGATCAGAACTCGCTATCACCTAAAAGTTATTCTTTTCCCGCAACGTTTCTTTATAGACGATCTTCTTTTTGCGATATTGTAAGGGACTACTCTCAACATATCGTTTAAAGACGCGATTGAAATAAGTAACATTGCCATAGCCGACCTGTTCTGAGACCTCAGAAATACTGTACGTCGTATCTTCCAAAAGTTTTTGAGCTGCTTGGATCTTCTGGATATTGATGAACTCACCAACAGTATAACCGGATTCCTTTTTAAACACGCGACTAAGGTAGGACTTATCCAAATAGAAATACTTCGCCAAGTCCTCCAATGAACCTACTTCATTGTAATTATTACGAATATACCATTTGACTTTATTGACAAGCTCATTCTCCGGCATTCCGGAGGAACCACTGTCTAAAAGCGAGCCACGCTGACGCAAGCGAATGATATAAGAAATCAATTCAAGTAATTTAGCGACTGACAATTGATGGTACATGACATATTTATTAGACACTTCCCAGGCGATCATTTCAAAAAGATCTTTTAAATACTTTCGATCAGCCAGTGGGACTTCGATCACACCACTATTCTCTGCAAAAAAACGAACCAAATCGATTTTAAGCGGTGCGAAATAATCGCAAAATTGTGAGTTCTCGAATAGTAACAAGACGCGATCATGGAAAACCGAATTATCAGAAAACGAACAATGGATCTGATCAGCATTGACGATCACTAAACTTCCCGGCTTCAAATTGAAAGTTTTCCCTTCAATGAAGAAGCGGCGCGACCCATCAAGATAATACTGGATCTCATATTCAGGATGCCAATGCTTCACCATGTTATATTCCTCGTCACGGGTACAACGATCGATACTCAGGCCATTCATCATTCCTCGATAGATAACGTGCTTCATTTAGAAATTCCTCCAATCAAGAAATCCCCGACGTCACACTTGATCCTTTAGTTTTCTATTGATCAGATTCAGGATCACCTTGTCCTGATCGCGCCAATGCCAACAATTCTTGATAGCAATCATGAGCTGCTTCAGGATTGTAGCAATATAACATCAGAATGTCCAAGATCAATGGTGAAAAGCTAAGATCATTCAAGCGCCAGCTAAAAATCATAGCCGCGATCTCACTGGTCGCTCGGACAGTCGATCGATGATGATACCGGCCAAGATGCCAGAGCTCGATCTGACTTGTTCGCGAATAGAATTGATCATCTTGACTCTCAAAATAATGAAATAATTCGTGGGCCAAAATAATCTCGGTGATCGCAGCTCGGTCAAATCCAGGCAGTTTCAACGCCGTTAATTTGTTGATCGGTTCTTGATAGATCTTGATCTCATTAGGTTCTGTAAACGTAGCTAAGAAAACTTGTTTTTGGATCGTTTGCGAATCTTCTGGTTTCACTTGCAAAGGCAACTGATCGACTAACTCACTAGCTGGGATCGAGCCATACGAACGAGCCGTCTCTTGGGCTAGGTCGGTGCCACATTTGATCGCACCTGCAATCAATTCGGCCCGCTTTTCTGGACCGATCCGCGCCACCAGAAGGTCACGGTTAAATAGATAATCACACCAAACGGACTCTGGTAATGCTTTTAAATCTGCAATCAACACTGCAATGTTAGGCTTTTGATCATCAGTTTTGGTTGATATTTGCGCCAACAACGATCACCTCATCATCTGGCTCTAGGGATGAAACTTCTAAATCAGTCAACAATTTCAATTGTTCATAATCTGTGGCAGAGAAGTCCATTACCCGCGCGCCTAAACAAAGATAAAAGTCAGGACGCGCAACCATTTCTGTTTGATAGACTGCTAAGTCTTCCCAAAGTTTAGCCATTGCTTGTTCATAATCCCGCGCGGTCGTCTTGATCGCAAAACCACGACCACGTTGAACTTTGATGAACCCTTTCTTATCTACGATCCGGATCGCACCATGGTCAGCGCCTGGATGGGGACCACCAAAAATGTAGAAGTAATCATTTTGGGTGATCAGATCCGTTTCCTCAGCCGTGGTCCGCATATCAGCAGCAGCGATCTCACGAGCTTCACCTTCATCAGCGTTCGCCGAAAGATCACTCGTTTTGACTTCAGTCGAACCCGTCGCGATCGCGGTGATCTTTGAAGTTTGTGGATCGATCTCAATATGGACATCGACTGAATCTGGGGTCGCCCCTGATTCAACAGCTTTATTCAAAGCCTCATTCTTGATCGCACGAATATCTTCTTGCGTTGGGTTTGGTAGGATCCGTTCAACAACATCACGAACCATTGATAACGCGACCCCGATCGATGAAATAACTTCGGCGTCATGCGGGATCGAATACTTAACGCCAGTTTTCTTACTGAAATAAACGATCAATGAAGCAGCACCGCCACCAACACCAACTAAGGAGATCTGGTCTTTTTCAAGTTTGTACTTTTCAACTAATTCATTGAAAACAGGTTCGATCTTGGCAAAAGCTTTCTCCATGATCTGGGTTGCGATATCTTCAACCGTTGTTCCACAATAATCAGCCAAGGCCTTGATCGCTTTACGAGCGGATTCTTCATTACCATGAGCAAAATACTCAGGTTTGACCAAGCCTAAAACATTGGCAGCATCAGTATTGGTGATGGTCAAAGCTGACCCGTCTGCGTTCACGACTTTAACATAATCCTCAGGGTCACCTGGCTTCGGTGAGAAGAACTCAACGTGAGGTTCATTGATCTTATCGGGATCAGTGAAAGCTGCATAATCCAGTCCGGCAATATGAGCAGAACGAGGACCGACATCGATAACGCCCTCTTTGCTGGCCCGGATCATTGAACCGCCTGCATCACCTAAGACACGAACATCCAATGAAGAAATATAGGTCGAGTGGCCGCCAACAACTGAATAATCGATCGCAGGACGACCGTTCTTGATGACCCCGATATTGGTCGTGGTCCCCCCAACTTCAAAATAAATACCATTGGAAGCACGTAAATAAATCAGTGAACCCATTACTGAAGCGGCTGGCCCAGACAACATGGTCAGAACCGGGCGCTTCTTCATTTCTGTGATCTCCATAACACCACCGTCACCACGCATGATCATCAGTGGTACTTTGACCCCAGCCTCGCGAACGGATGATTCAGTTGAAGTCGCGGTCTCCAACATTTTTGGCAAGATAGACGCATTGATCGCGGCGGTCCGAGTACGGCGAGTCAAACCATACAGCTTCGTGATGTCAGAAGCCATCGTCGTCGGGATCTTTTCCTTTTCAGCGATTTGGTGGACCAACTCTTCAGGGCCACCTTCATCAACACCGAAAGCCATCGAGGCAACCAAAACTTTGGCACCTTCATCTTTAAGCTTATCGATGCTTTGTTTGATCGTCGTTTCTTCACATTTTTTCAAAGGAATGAATTCATTGAGGATCTTGATACTCTTCTTTTCCTCAAGTTCAATGTCCTCAAGATGCGTTTGCTTTTTAGCTAAGAAGCCTTCAAGCCCGCCTTTAGACATTCCAATGACCCCTACTGGCGCCACGTCACCTTCGATCAACGCATTCGTTGCCTGCGTAGTGGAATGCGCTACGAAAACCACTTCATCAGGGCTAATATTATTCTGTTTTAGACAAGTTTCAAATGATTGTACAACACCTGCTGCTACACCGCGAGGATCATCATGAGTTGTCTTAACTACAGAAGGTTCCCCAATCATTTGATGGGTTTCATTATCGATAGCGACTGCCTTGGTATGAGTACCACCAACATCAATCCCCATTCGTACCGATCGTTTCATAAGCAATTCCACCAATCTTTCAAAAATCTTTTCTTAAAACTAAACGCTTAGCTGACTCAATAACTACTGTTGCTTAAACCAAATGGCCGTACATGATAAAGATGATCAAACACATGATCGCACCACTGATCCAGCCTGCTGGGATCGAACGTTTCATAAAGTCTCGTGATGAAACCTTCGCATAACCGAAGCCCCAAGCGACCCATGACTGAGTGACATCCAAATGTTGTGGGAAAACAGTCGTTGCAGCAGTCAATGGATACATGAATTGAACTGGGATCGCTGGATTCGCAGCCAAAATAACAGCGAAGATCGCAGAACCACTACCAACCCAGTTCATAGGACCGCGGAAGAAACCAAGTGGTACCAACAAAGCAAAGACGATCGTCAAAGCGATGGCTGTCGTTGGCACGATGTTACCAATGATCGCGGTGAAATAAGGAGCCGCAAAAGTGGCCGCATTATTGAACATCGCTAATGAAAGCAAGAAGCCGATCATTGGCGCAACATCGATCGAACCATCAGTGAACAATTTCGCAAAACGCCGGCAGATCTCGGAATAATTCCCTTTTAATTTGCCAGTTGTCGCCATTGCGTAAATACCAGAAAGAATGAAGCCAAGAATAATCGGTAATTTCAACAAAACAACACCTAAAACTGGTAAAATTACAGATATCCATGAGTACCAAGGCGCATTCTCTTTGCCGGCAGGTTGTGAATCAATTGCCCAGTTATGAGATTTGCCTTTTTTCATCGTTAGATTGGCGATCACCAAGACAACGACCAAACCAACGATCATCCCGATCATGCCGATCGTGAAGTAATCATTGTAAGTGTAACTTTTGGCTGCAGGAGCAAAGCCAACATACATTTCTTGATACTGTTTGAAGTTGACCATGTTGGCGAAGATACCAGCCATGATCGACCCCATAAACGCGAATAAGGCAACTGGTGCCTCAACACCTAGTGAGAATAAAATCGGTAAAACGATTACCGCGATCGAGATAACAGGTCCGATCCCAGTCATGGACATGAAAATAATAGCAGTAACAATACATAACAGGCTCATGGTCAGCCGAGGACGATCCCCACCTAACTCAACGACCTTACGAATCAAAGTTGCGGCGATCCCGGTGTCCATCAGCACCCGACCGAAGAAAGCCCCGAAGAAGACGTTGACCAAGATCGATGACGCATATGCGGCTGGCCCATCTGCATAAACAAATTCTAGAACGTCCATCACGCTCTTGCCATCCATTGAAGCGGCTGGCGTGATCGCATTACCGATCAAAGCCAGAATCGTCCAGATCGTCGCCATCACGAAGAACCCAACCATCAGGTTATAGCCCTTCATACAGTACCAGACCATAAAGACAAAGGATGCAATGAGCAAAATACCTATAATAACATTTGACATTTTCTTACCTCCTTTATTATCAGCTGTCAAACTGATATACTAGTATTATAGTATGCTAGTTCACAACGATTTGCAATCGCTTTCAGAAATTATTTGATAAGTTAATTTTTAATCAATCCAATCGAAAGGTTCGAGGTCTCATCATGCCGACATCACTAAGCTTTCAGGACGAAGCCTATATTGCCATTAAACAGATGGTGCTTAATTTCACATTAAAACCTGGCGAAAAAATCGATAAAACTCGCCTGCAAGAACTTCTTGGAATCAGTAATACACCTGTTCGTGAGGCTATCATTCGCCTACAACGTGAAGGTCTATTCAAGGTCGTCCCGCAAAGTGGGACTTATGTAGCTAAGATCAATCTGCAAAAAGTCTATCAAGCCAAATTCGTTCGCGAAAGCGTTGAAAGCCTGATCATGGAGAAGGCTTTTCAAGCAGCTACGGCTAAAGATATCAGAGAATTAAAAAAAATGATCCAACTACAGGCCATTTATCTCGGCTCCAACGATTACGAACCTTTTTTTCAATTAGATGAGCAGTTCCACCAATACTTCTATAAGATAACCAATAATGATTACGTTTGGGATTGGTTGCAGATCATCAACGTCCACTTGAATCGACTACGTTATTTGCGCTTGCGCATGATGGACACCAGCTGGAAGGAGATCATTGACCAACACCGTGAAGTGGTGCAGCTTTTAGAAAATCGTACTGACCAGAAAATGACGACGGCGATGACTAATAATTCCCATATCCTCGATACCGATATTTTCAAATTGGTCAAAGAGATCCCTGATTACTTTGACTGATCCCCACCTTTGATAATTACTGATTTTCTTCCGGTCGACCTAAAAGGCAAAGGCTCAAAAATGCCCGGTGATCAATAGACTAATCGTCTAAAGGCCATCGGGCATGATCAAATTTGATTTTTTACCTTTTACGTTCAACCAACGTCATTATCTTTCTGGTAACTAACCTTAGTTATTCGCTAAAAAGGTTGTTAATCTGGCCAGATCAGGATAACCGCTATTATCCCCTTCACTTTGTACCGCGAACGCCCCCATAGCATTGGCGCGACGAAGACTCTCCGCTAAAGGCAGTTGGGCGAGGATCCCAGAAAGTAAGCCGGCTGCGAACCCATCACCCGCCCCAACCGTGTCGACAACTTGATCGACTTGAAAAGCGGCTGATTCGATCACCGTCCCCTGTTCATCCTTAGCGTAGGCACCAGTTGAGCCATTTTTGACCACGACTAATTTTGGTGTGGCTAGGTTTAAATAAAAATCGGCGATCTCACTTGCGGTTTTGCCGCCAGTCAGTTGTCTACCCTCGCCTAAACCAGGTAACACGATATCACACTGCCCAGCGATCCGATTAAGGACTCGTTTCATCTGCTCTGCTGATGACCACAAAGCAGGACGAATATTAGGGTCGAAGCTGATCAAAGTATCGTTTTGCCGAGCAATCAAGATCAATTCTTCAATATTCTTAAACATTGTTGGTGAGATCGCCGCCGCGATACCAGTCAAGTGAAGTAACTTCACCTTTGAAAAATCTAGCTCCCCCAGATCAGCTAACTGCAATCGACTAGCAGCAGTATTTTTGCGGGCATATTCGATTTGCGGATCACCTGCTGTGACCCGTTCTTTGAAATAGATCCCCGTCGGTGCTTCTGGGTCGACTTTGATCTGTTCTGTGTCGATCTGCTCCGCGCTTAACGCATGTTGCAGAAATTCACCATTATTATCAGACCCTAGGGCCGTTAAGTATGTGCATTGTCGGCCTAAACGAGTCAAACCAAAAGTAACATTCAATTCGGCGCCAGCGGGATAACGTGAAAAATCAGTGACTTGATCCAAAGGAACATTGACTTCTTGAGCGGAGTACGCGACTAATGGTTCTCCGATCGTGACAAATTCTCGCATAAAGGTGAGCCTCCATTTTAAAATAAATTGTTTTGACTAAAATCGATCATCGTGCTTAGTCAGCAACTACATTGAACCAATAACGCTTGATCAATACTGCTTTTACTATACCATCAATAAAAAACGGGATAAAGCAATTAACTTCTACAAATGCATTCAAATTAACTGGTTAAGAGCTTACAATAGAAGTAGCGATAATTTTAGTAAATAATTGGAGGACGATCAATGATTTCATTAGAAGTTTTATCAAAAGATGGGACTAGTCGTTATGGTAAGAACGACTATGAGGAGATCCAACGACCACTGATCGCACAGGGGGAGGATTTCGTCTCGCTAGCAACTCAAGATCTGACTTATGAAGAAGGTGACTTGATCGAGATCAAAGTCGATCAACCTGGTTACTATTGGGCCAAGCTTGACGAGTGCTTGGATACATCTTTAGTTTACATTAGCGATACGACTTGGCGTTACCATATCTCGCTGACCAAAAACGCGATCGATGCGCGACCAGACAATGCTTTTCTCAGTAAACGTCATTATCTTAGTGTGCGCAAAGCAACCAAGGAACAGCTTCAAGTCCATCAAAATCTGGCGCTCAACCCACTTGATCAGAAAGAATTCCACGGAGCTTATCCCCATGCTCACGCCAATGTGGAAACACGTAACGATGCAACTTTCTTTGCTTGTAACGCGATCGATGGTATCGCCGCGCCAGACATGCACGGCGAATATCCTTATCAGTCTTGGGGGATCAACCGTCAGGAAGATGCAGCCTTGACCATCGATTTTGGCCGTCCTGTCCTTGCTTCAGGCGTGGGCATCGTTTTACGCGCTGACTTTCCTCATGATAGCTTTTGGACTGCAATGACTGTGACTTTCTCAGATGGTAGCAAGGAGACCTTGAACTTGAAAAAGGCCAATACGATCCAGACCTTTGCTTTCGCGCCACGAACGATCGATTCGTTAACGATCAACACCTTGATCAAGCATGAAGATGATTCACCCTTCCCCGCCTTGACTGAATTTGAAGTTTACGGTCAGCATCTCATTTAATGTTTCTGCTCATTTAGCAAAGGAGTCCCAATTCAATGACGAATTGGGACTCCTTTTTTTCGTGGCACTATCTATATTCTCATTCCAAAAAACAGAGTCACACTGATTTCCACCAATCGACTACCACAGATTCAGATCACGACCAGCTAATTTTTCCAGTGCTTCTAGGAAGAAATAATCACCATAGATGATTGGGAACTCTCTCTTTTCATCGTGATAGGCCGCGGTACATTTTGTTAAAAGATTATCGGTCTCTAAACGCCAATCACAACTCGATTCAGCCAAGGTGCTTAACAGTCGTCGGGCTGCGTTTAAATAAATCTCTCGATCAGCCGGATCAACGTCTTCAGCCAGGGTGATCAAGCCGCTGGCCGCGATCGCCGCCGCTGAGGAATCCTCCAGCCAAGGCGCTTGTGGTTGTCGAAAATCCACGGGGATCAACCCAGTAGCCGGAATATTCGCGATAAAATAGTTTGCGATCTGTTGGGCAGTCGCCAAGAAAGAACGATCTTGGGTGTACTGATAGCTTAGAGCAAAACCATAAATACCCCAAGCTTGACCACGTGTCCAAGAGGAACCATGACCATAGCCCTGACCGCCTTGCGAACGGAGATATTCGCCCGTCTGGGGATCAAATTCAATGATATGCTTGACCGAACCATCTGGCCGAACCATATGTGCCTGCGCTGTTTTAGCATGAGCATAGGCGATTTGATAGAAACGGGGATCATTAAGCTCAGCGCTGGCCCAATATAGTAGTGGCAAGTTCATTAAACAATCAATGATCGCGCCGCCACTACGTTCACCAGTACCACTATCGTTCCAAGCGCGAATAAAGCGACCAGCCAGATTAAAACGACCAGCCAAATTTTCTGCAGCAATGATCCCGTCATTTTTGGCGTCCTGAGCGCCAGTGATCCGGTAACGCGCCACCGCAGTCAATGACCACTTGAAGCCATTGTCATGATCTAAATTCTCTGCGCGAACTAAATTTTTTGCAAGGGTCTTTTCGGTTTGCACTGCTGTCTGCCGAAACAAGTCATTTTTAGTCAAGTGGTATAACTGCCACAATAAGCCACCCCAGAAACCATTGGTCCACCAAAACGGATCCTGTTGAGTCATATCGAGATAATGTCCCTGCTCATCTGTCGTATAGGGAATGACCCCTTGATTACGCTCAACGACTAGGGTCAGCTTCTCTTCGATTTTGGGTAACAAGTCGATTAGCTCTTGTTGATTCATCACACTTTAAACACCTTTCGATTTATCTTTTTTCTTAATTCAACTATTCAAACAATACCAGTGTCGAAAAGGGCGGTCAATAGCAAAAAGTGCTATTAGGCCCCGACTGCATCACTTTAATATAAGATGTGCATGATCAGGAAATAATGTGATCTTAAATTGAGCTCATCATGATGCTGATGTCTGCAACTGGAACTTGATGACCACCTGCGCAGCTCGTGCTAATTGATAATCCGCACGGATCTGATAAGCCCTGACAGTCTTACCTAAATGATTTGCATAGTCAACTGGAACAAAACTCAGCTGCGCGCCGATCAATGAGATCTGACAGGCGCCAGAAGCAGCTTGCAGAAGGACCGTTTGCGGATCAAGCAGCTGCGGTTTGAGCGTGCTGATCAAGATCTCTGTGACTTGAGCCGTATCCTGCTGAAATTCAAATCGATCGCACAATTGGACCTGACGCTCAGCTGGAGAAACCTTGAATTGGCGCTGAAATGATAACAGTCCCGCTTCCTTGCCATAAACATGACTCAAATCTATCAATAGCCGGTTTTCTTGAGCCTTAAAATCCGTTTGCGCATGGTACGGGCCAAAAATCTGTGCTTGCCCATTGATCACAGGCAATGAATGACCTGGCGCTGAGGGGATAAAGTACTGATAACGCCGCTCATCCTGAAAATAATCGCGCGTATACTCACCCGAACCCAAGTCAGTCAAATATTGCGTGCTTTGATCGCCTAAGATAAAGTGACCAAGATCAAGATGATTATGACTTTCATCATTAGCGCCACCTTTCGCGGCAAAAATGAAATCAGACTCGTTATTTCGCTCGATCAACCACTGCACATCTGGAAAATAGTGTGTACTGCTAGGCAATGTCGTTGCTGCCGTATCCAAGCGATCCGTCCAAATCAAGTTGCGATACAACTGGGCGAAGCGATAACAAGTATCAAAATCCACACGATTGACCGTCGTGATCGGCGGCACTGCCACGCCAAACTCTCGCTGGCAAAAGCAAAGCAGCCCTGATGGCAACTCCGATTCCGCATAATCAGAGAACGGTACGAAATCCTTCTGATTCAATGCCGCTAAATATGGGAAGGCAGCAATCTTGGCAACTTTAGGATTCTTCAAATAGCGATCATCATTTAAAACAGCACGCATTTTTTCAGCGAAATAAAGGTAATAACCAAAACCATAGGCCCAATAGCTGACCCCTTCAACACAGGCACCATCATCTGAGAAGCTGTTCAGATAAGTCTGCAGGGCAATATCCAGCCGCTGTAAAAAAGCCCGCTGTCGCGGTGAATCCTTCGGTAACTTGATCAAGACGATCAATCCTAAACTCCCACCGATCACAGCACTCCAATTGTTTGCCTTGTGTTGCCAAGACCAGTCATGAGCGGCAAACGGTGTCAAGATCCGGCGTTCGATCTCCAAATCGATCCTTTGATTGATTTCTGGCAACAAATCTGACCCGATCAATCCTTGGATCTCTGCCAAAGTCGCCCCAGTCTCCGCTGCAAAAAGATCGATCCACTGCGAGCTACCAAGACCATAAGTAGCACCAGTCAGCGGCATATGCGCTGGTAAGCCCCAACTATATTCGTTGCAGACTTCCCAGATCACATTTTCCAAAAGCCGTTTAGTCGCCACGGTTGGCTGACAATGATAAGCCAATGCCAAAACGGCCAATTGGCGACGACGTTCAAAATATTGATCCTCAAAATTCAAACGATTCCCTTGATCCAAATAATCCTGATAACCTTGGAAAGCAATCGGTGCTACTGTGTCCTGATCAACATAGTCAGCAGCGATCGTTGTTAGTTCTTTGATCATTGGCGCTACGATTTCGTTCATACTATATCCCTTCAAACACTGATCAAGCAGCGATCTCTACCACGATCGACTGCTATCTTTTATTTTGCAAGTTCCACTAATGACAAACTAAACGAATGACCCAAAAGCTCACCACTTAAGATCGAGCCATCTAAATGGACATTGATATCTGCAAGTTCCAAGTCGGCTTCATGTTCAAATGCTGCGCCCAAACAAGCTGTGATGACCACATGCTGACCAGGCGCTAATTGCCCCTTGATAAGTGGCAAAGCCGTTTCTGGATACAACAAGTTGGTATTTGGTTCTGGTAAAGATAATTCCGCCGAAAAACCGGCTGATAGTGGGACGATCCCAGTAACACCAACCGGACTGTCATAAAAACAACCATTTGGTAAGGCCGGCGCTTTTACTTCATGTCCAGCTAGGCCATTCCAAGGACAACTAAATGAGCCTTCGCGTAGGAATAATTGCCGGGAACTTTCGATCACATGTACCCGTAAATGCCACGGATAGAATGGGATCATAAAATTACGGATCGTAACATCCGGCCAAGGCCGCCAAAGCGAATAAACGTACTGCTCATGGGTCTGATACTCCTCATAACCAAAAGCTGTCTGAAAATTGATCTCACTTTCGGAAACCGCCAGCGTATTGTCAAACGCGCCTTGTTTTGGTAAAACACTACCCTTTTTCACGCTAAAACCGAAAGTCGTTGAATAAACATATTTCTCATATTTGGACTCGCCATGAGCATGCTCATGTGAATGTTGCCCCGCAGTAAAAACCTGTAATTCATCACCCTGATGCCCGTGGATCAATAACATGTGGGCATAAGGATTGACCTGTCGCTCAGGAAAGAACGGTTTCTGCTCCGCTACTTGCCAGAAATCATCATTATCAGGTAAAGCCAAAATGATAAAATTCTTCAAGGCCCAATAAGGTGACCCCGGCGCGTTGTAACCTTCGGCCATAACCAAATTAGGATAGCCATAACCGATCGAGAGAAAGCCTTCACTCGTAAAAATCGGTTGTTGCAACCAGTGACGCATATTATTCAGCAACAAATACTTGGCCTCAGCTAACGACACCCCTGCTAAAGGAACCTTAGCAAATGCGGTCGCTGCCCAGAAGCCAGATTGCGCAAAGCGATAGGTTAAGCTGCGCCCAAAAGGTAATGCCGCGCCCGAATTAGTAAACCAATTCGCGAAGGTCCGTGCAAACTGACCAGCGCGATCAGCAAAAATTTGGGAATGGTCATCCTGTTGATCCTGACTCAAGGCCGCATACAAAACCCCATAATACTGCATCCCAAACGGAATATAATAATCGATTTGCTGAGGATAGCCATCGAAATACCAGCCGTCAGCTAAATAGTACCGATCGATCTCCGTGAGGTCAGCGCGTAACTGCTGACTGGATGCTGGCCGGCCAACTCGTTGAAAGAAGGTGTTGACCAAAATACGAAAGAAAAGCCAATTCGTTTTGGGGATCGTATGATGATTGATTTGGTCGAGCCATTGGTAAATATTATCCTGCTGTTGCGCTGGCAAACGATCCCAAAACGAATCCTTGGTTAAGATCAGCATCGTCGCCAACGAACCCATCTCAACAAATAATTGGTCATAAGCATGCAATTCACCCCAATAGTAAGGTGACTTGGAATCGCAACCAGCCAGGATCCCCGCCGTTGCGGCCTTAAAGTATTTTTGATATGTTTGGGCCCGTTGTGGTGTACTGCAAAGCGGTCCGACGCCCCATAAAGTTCGCATGAACCCTTCGATATCCCGCCGATCACGATCATAGACAGAACCAGAATCACTGAGATGGAACCGCCCTGGAGTGCCTTGCGCCGCCATGGTCTGGTAGACAGGATCAAGAATCGCGGTCAAGGCAGCGGCATAATCCGCCCGTGTTTTTAAAGCATTATTTTTAAGACTTTCATTGAATAACGACATTTGTTTAATGTGCTCCCAATTAATATTAAAAAGTATGATGGATCCCTATCATAAAAAGAAAGCTCTGATAAGGATCCACGATTGTAAATTATACCATTAGCGATTATTGCTCCTACATCAAATCGAATCACGAACGTGATTCGATTTCCTGCTCAATCCTTGGTTGAATGATCTGACCAAGGTAACCCTTGGGCTAATGAAGTGACCCCAAGGAAGCCACAATTTAAATAAAGCAACAGCATGATCAGAGAAGGTGTGAGTACCATGCCAAATTGTGGCTTGATCAGCATCAGTGTTGGTAGTAACAGCAAAACTAAAGCATTGATCAACGCCAAATACCACCGCTTTGCTAGATAATAAAGTGAGACCTTCAGAACTGATTTAAAATCTCTCTGCGGATTACGAATTTGAAAATAGATCACATTGACAAATAAAGCAAGTACGACAACCATTAGAATAAGCATTAGCGGCACAAGAAACTGACCGATTTTTTGGTGTAACATGAAGAAATATATATCTGTTCCAAAAATCCCAATGATCAGTAATGTGATCGCGCCATACAAGAATCCAACTTTAAAGAATTGACGTAGAAAATGAAAGTAGTCCTTAAAGGGCGAAGCCGTCTTAATCTCCATAAATCGATCGATCACCGCAAGTCCGGCCATCAATGCAGGACCGAAGAAGAGCAACGATCCCCAGAAAATCAATGCATTGCGGACATCAAGTGCCAAGAAAAGAACACACAGGACAAAGGGTAAATTGACTATCGAGAATAATAAACTTGTCACAAAGAAGATATAGAGCCAATTAAAGATCTTCATATAGACATTGTTTTCAAAAGACTGTTTTTTCATTTTCCTCAATCCTTAATCTAATTCTTCATCCCTGAAGTTGCGATCCCTTCAACGAAGTATTTCTGTAAAACTAGGAAGACGATTGCAACTGGTAAGATCGACAATACCGATGCCGCCATGATATAAGCGTACTGCGTATCATATAGACCCACGAACATCTTCAATCCTAATTGTAACGTCTTGTTCTCAGTTGATGACAGATAAACGAACGGCCCCATATAATCGTTCCACGTATTGACAAACGTAATGATCGTTAAACTGACGATTGCTGGTTTCGTCAATGGTAAGATGATCCGCCGATAGATACCCCATTCAGTTAACCCATCGATCCGTGCGCTCTCACACAATTCATCCGGGATACTCGTATAATACTGTTTCATCAAGAAAACACCGAAGGCGTTGAATGCCTGTAAAAGAACCAATGACATCAAAGTATCTGTCAAGTGTAAATGACGCATCATGATGAATTGTGGGATCATGTAGGACTGCCATGGTACCGCGATCGTGCCGATATACATCAAGAAGAGTGTATCACGACCTTTGAAATGCATCTTGGAAAAGCCATAAGCCGCAAAACTCGAGGTCAAAAGCTGGATAAACGTTATGACGACGCTCAAGACGATCGTATTCTTAAAGAATGTCGCTAAGGGGATCTGTTTCCAAATGATCGAATAGTTCTCTGGATGCCAAGTCTTCGGAATCCATTGGATCGGCACCGTGAAAACATCATTATTCGTCTTAAAAGATGCGGATAACATCCAGAAGAACGGGATCAGGGTCAGGATCGATAATAGTGCCAAAGCAATGTACAGGATGATCTTATTGATCCGTGCTCGCCGCTGTTTCTTTTTATTGTGTTCAGAAATAACATCGATCGTTGCTGGTGCTTCCATTTTTAACCACTCCTTCCTATGCCTTTTCTTGTCGTTTGTTCCAACCAAATTGGATGATCGTGACGCCTAGAACGATGACGAACAAAACAAAGGCGATCGCGGATGCATAACCAAAGTTGAATTTAACGAATGCTTCATTATAGATCTCATAGACCAATACATTGGTCGCGCGTCCAGGTCCACCATCTGTCATAACTTGGACCAGGTCAAAGATCTTGAAGCAATTGATCACCAACATGATCGTGACAAAGAAAGTCGTTGGTCGTAGTGAAGGTAAGGTCACATTCTTGAACTGTTGCCATTTGTTGGCACCATCCATTGAAGCAGCTTCATATAATTCTTTAGGGATACTCTGAAGACCGGCTAGATATAAGATCATATAATAACCCATGAACCGCCAAATACTAACGATCACGATGGCTGTCAAAGCCCATTGAGAACTTGTGGTCCAACCAGGAGGGTTGGCAATGAACATCCGCAAGAATTGGTTGATCGGGCCCATCGTTGGATGGAACAACATGTTCCAAACGACCGCGATCGCAACCAATGAAGTCACGTAAGGGAAGAAGAACGCTGTTCTGAAGAATTTAACACCGGCTAATTTCTTATTCAATAAGATCGCTAGCCCTAAAGAGATCAGTAATGTGAAGGGAACGACTCCGATCGTATAAAGGAAAGTGTTCTTAAACGAGATCCAGAAAGTCGTATCATGGATCATTTTACTGAAATTGTCTAGACCAACAAACTTAGGAGTCGAAAATGAGTCCCACGACATAAAAGCGAGTACGAACGAGAAAACAACTGGGATCAAAGTGAAGATGAAGAATCCGAGAAAGTTAGGTGCGATGAACGAGTAGGCGATCAACGTATTCTTTCGTTGGAGTCGGTGTTTCTGCTTACTGATTTTTTCATCGGTTGAGGTAACTTGCATAATAAAATGAGAATGTTGAGCCCGTTTCAACTTCTACGAGCTCAACATCTCTTCCCCCTCTCTATTTGTAAACTAAACAGATGATTATTAAAAGACTAACGATTATTTCAATTCTTCTTTAACACGAGACTGCATATTTGAAATGGCCTTGCTTGGCGTTTCATCGCCTACCATGATCAGGTCATGCTCTTCTTGCAAAATTTTATCAACAGCAGGACCGTCTTTAGCAACAGGGAATTCCACTGCGATCTTATCTGGATTGAAGGCTTTCTTAGCAACATCATCCGTTGGCATACCCTTAGTTGCAAAATAGATCTTGTTTACAGCATCATTGCGATATGACGGTGTGATCCCGATTTTGGCCATAACTTTAGCGCCTTTTTCACCGGAACAGAAATCAAGGAATTCTTGGGCGATCTTCTTATTCTTTGAGTTCTTATTGATCGCAAAACCAGTTGGTGAACCAAAGGTCGTTGTCTTACCATTGCTACTCTTTTGTGGCATTGGCGCGATACTCCACTCAACGTTTGTCTGGCCGCTGTTCGTATCATTGACCAGGCCGCCCATGAACCAAGTCCCCATATAAAGCATCGCTGCTTTGGATTCTTCGAATTGAGAATTATAAGTTACTTTGGTTGATTTAGCAGTACCATAAGTCATTTGTGCTTTTGATTTTTGCAGATCTAGGGCACGTTCATAATATGGTTTCATAAACTCGTAAGATGATGGATCCATCAAATTCTTGTCATTTTGTGCAGCCGCGATCGCTTGGATCGTTGACCGCCAAATATGCTGATAAGTCCCATATTGACCTTTAGAAGCATCGGTCAATTTTTTAGCATTTGTGACATAATCGTCCCAAGTCCAATTGTCCGGATAATCGATCCCGGCAGCATCAAACAATTTCTTATTATAGTAAAGCACCCAGAAGTCTGTCCGATAAGGTTGAGCATAAGTTTTGCCTTTGACTTTATACATCTTGTAGGTATCTGCCGCTGGGCCTTGATCGATATCTTTAACATGGCTAGAAAGATCAACAAGCTGATCACGTAATGCATAGTTTGAATAGGATAGTAAGTTCTTCATTGTCAAAATATCAGTCGTATCACCAGATGACATCATTGTTGTTACTTTTGTATCATAGTCATCCGCTGGGACGTCGACTTGTTGAACATCAACGTTAGGATGTTCTTTTTCGAAAGCCTTAAACAGTGCCGCAAATTCTGGTGTTGTAGCATAGTTCCAAGTCGTAACTTTCAAAACTGTTTTCTTTGAACCGCTCTTGTCCGCCGAGCTATCCTTGTCTGAACCGTTACCACATGCCCCTAACGATAAGGCCACGCCCGCTACTGCTGCCGTTGCTAAAACCTTTTGCCAAACTTTCATCTTTTTCCTTACCTCCATTTTTAAACCTTAACTATTCCAGTTAAAACCCTCTCAATGGTGAAACCTAAACTTTTTAAAAAGGTGGTGCTAAATTCCGGTTACCCATCCCTATCCTTCCTCTCTTGCTTATTTTCTTCTTAAATCAATTTGAACCTGCTTGAATGAATCAAAAATTTGCAGCGAATTCTCCGCAATTTGAATAGTAGGGCGTTCATTTTGTTCATAACCCTTAGGTGCGCCCAAAACTGCTGAAACAAGCAAATGCTGGCCAACCTGCAAATGTGTTTTCAAAAACGGCAGACCTGCCAGTGGGAAAAACAAATTCGTATTCGGCTCGGTCTTCGTAAAACCTGCTTCCAAGAAACCGACCACACCTTCAATACTGCTCCGACCCATTTGCGAATCATAAGTTGCGCGCGATCGGTCGACGTTTTGATAGCTCGATCCTCGAAATGGTACACTAAAACCACCTTCGTAAGCATCAAGTTCACGTGCACTATCAAGTTCTTCGATACGAATATGCCAATCACCCCAAGGGACGATCGTCGTCTTTATCGAGACATCAGCCCAAGGGTGCCAGTAATGAATGATGCGATCATCTAAAAGTTCGAAATCATCGTCCAATGGTTTGGTTCGGAAATAATGATCATCTTCGGCAAGGGCCAAGCAATTGTCATAGGCACCTTCGTAATACCAATAGTTTGCTTTGGGCGCACTGAAGCCAAATTTCGATGAATAGACATACTTGCTATACTTAGCACTGGCATGGGTCTGAAAAGTGACAAACTGCCCAGCTGGAAAACACTGTAAATGATGATCATCATCCGAATGTTGATACCAATTGCGACCATCAACACTTGGTTTATTTTCAAGGACTTTTAATGGCTCCGCTTTAGCAAGCCAGAACGGATGCTCTGCTGGTACGCCTAACAATGCGAACACTTTAAACGACCAGTACGGCGAACCGGGACCATTATAACCTTCAGCAAAAACAAGATTTTGATAGTGGTAACCAATGGTCAACAGACCATCTTTGGAGAAAATATCCTGATTGAACCACTGATGAAGATTACGTTGTAACAGCCCTTTGATCTCTCCCCAAGGCAACGCCTCGATATCCGCATAAACCAAGCCGCTAAAGAAGGCGGACTGAGCGAAGCGATAGGTCAAGCTACGACCAAAGGGGATTGCCTCACCATCAGCATCGAACCA
This sequence comes from Lapidilactobacillus luobeiensis, assembly GCF_024345205.1. Classification (GTDB taxonomy): domain Bacteria; phylum Bacillota; class Bacilli; order Lactobacillales; family Lactobacillaceae; genus Lapidilactobacillus; species Lapidilactobacillus luobeiensis. The sequence goes on from NZ_BROC01000004.1 coordinate 43,779, forward strand.
ATATTTGAAATTATTCGCAAACATGACCGCTCGCTCGGAAATGAGCTGACAACGCTGCGGATCTTCTTGATTCATGAATTTATAATAAAGTAAACTATAAAATTGAATGGCGAACGAAACATAATAATCACGCTGGACTGGGGCACCATCAAAGTACCAACCATCACCTGCATAGAACTCGTTGATACGATCTAGATCCTGCTCGATCATTTCTTGCGAGTAAGTTAAATTTAGCTTTTTAAGCGCGACGTTAACTAAAACTCTAAAGAAATGCCAGTTGTTATCAGGAAGTTGATGTTGATTGACTTGTAATAACCAATTTTGAAGTTTTAAAAGCTCATGGTCATTGAAATTGGTCAAAACCAATTGACGATTCATGATCAAGAATGTGCTAAGCGCAGCCATCTCAACGATAGTTTGATCGAAATCTGTAATATCGTGCCAATAAGCCTCGTTGTCAGGATCAGTCCCCTTTTTAATGCCTTGTAAATATGAGTTTAAATAAATCGACTCTGGATGTTCTTGTCCTTGTAAATACGGTCCCAAACCCCATAACGGCCGCAAGAACGCCTCGATCTCTCGTTCGTCCTCACTATAGACGGTTCCGCTTGAACCCAGATCAAGTCTGCCACGAGGACCTTCTGCACTAATGATTTCTTTTAGAGGTTCGATCAATTCCAGAAATGCCTGATCAAAATCCTCCTTGGTTTGTAACGGATTTTTTCTTAGATCACTGATTGTCATTACTCTCCACCTTTTCCACAACATACGCCTTGATCAATCCGTAATACTCGCCGTAGACTGTTACTCGATCGCCGACAGCGACTTGAGTGTCTGCACTGCTGATCACTTGGACCTTGGCTGTAGCGTTTTTTACGATGAAACGATCACTTTTTTTAATGACCTGCCCTTTCGTATCTTTTTTAGTAATTTTACCAGTGAAAGCGACATACGAATTGATCGGAACTTCACCAGCGGTAAATTTGGAATTAGCGTAATGTTTAGCAAACTGTTTAATGTTAGTCGAAGTGACTTGATCAAACTTATCGGTCTGCTTTGTTTGTTGCGTACAGCCCACTAGAATTACGCATACTAGAAGTAACATTGAAAAGAATGCCCATTTTTTTCGCATTTGCTCACTCCGGTAAAACGCTTTCTTAGATATAGAATAATCTCTAATCAAGAAAATGTCAACATTTTTTTACTAAAAAACTGCTCATCTTTTACCAAAAAAAGTGAGCAGTCCCTCTTGACTTTTGTTCATTCATTTTTTAGATCTCGGGGCTTGGCCGTTGAGTCCCGAATAACCAACTGTGTGCTCAAAATAACACGTCTAGAGATCATCGGTCGATTGATCCTAACATCCAACATCTCAAGCCCGACCTCACCCATTTCTTCAGTGTATACCTTGACCGTTGAAAGCGGTGGGTTGACATAACGCGCAAAGGCCGCATCATTGATCCCCATCACAGAAATGTCCGTTGGCACCTTGATCTGGTGCTGATTCAACACATTGATGACACCGATCGCCATCAGATCGTTGGCCGTCAGGATCGCCGTCGGTAAATCATCAGCCCATGCAGCTAAGTTAGCACTCATCAATCTTTCGCCAGTTTTTACGGTCAATTCAGAATCACGGTCAACGCTAAAATAGCGTGGATCAAAATAGCCATAATACTTCATTGCATCAAGATAAGTATTGACGACCGGCGTCCGATAATCCCGATACCCATACATGTTCTCTCGTTCCTCAGCGCCGATAAAAGCAATTTTTTTATGTCCCAAACTAAGCAAATATTCTAGTGCCTGTGTTGTTGCAAGGGGAAAATCACTATTGACGGTATCAAACCCATTCGTAGGAAAATTAGTTCCTACAAAAACAGCATTCTTGCTGATTTTTAGCACCTTTTTGATCGTTGCTTCATCAAATTTACCGATACAAAGGCTGCCTTGAACATCATTAATAACCGCATCTCCAGGGGTGGCGACTTTTAGTAAATTATAACCCAATTGTGCAGCCTTTTTCTCAGCGCCCATCCGAATCGACATATAGTAAAGATCGGCCAGTTCCTCTTCACCCGAACGCCACTGAAAAAGCGCGATATTCTTCATCGCTTTAGCTTGCTCATCAGATCGATTCTGCTTTCGCCGTCGCTGACGCTTTGTTTTATATTTCGTATAATTTAGTTCCTCGGCCACTTCAAAAATACGCCGCTTGGTATCCTCAGTAACGATTAAGTTGCTGTCATAATTCAAAACTCGCGAGACGGTCGATATTGAGACCCCCGCTTTGTTTGCGATATCCGTAATTGTTGCCATATTCAATCTCCATTTGATTAGATTAATGGTCCTAACCCTAAACCATTTTTATGTAAAAAAGACTATTTAGCCAATCAATATCCCCAAAAAAGCAGGCTTTAAACTTCCTAAAAGATACATTTGCTCCTGATCAGGATCTCATGACGACTTACAAACGATTTAATTATTTTTTGCCTAAAAACCAGATTCGTAGTAATTGGACTTAACCCATTCTAGCCTTATTATAGCGTATTCTAAGTAATATAAATAGATATTTCTATTTTTTTAGTAAAAAAACAGAACTGATCGACTTCAGCCCTGTTTTCGTATATCATCTGATCAAGCCCTGTTTCCATAATAAACAACTGGAAGGCTTTTTATCTTACGTAAGCGTACTTATTTTTGCGCTACTGGATAATCGCTAGGTTTTTCTTTATTCTTACAGCGAAAGTTCGTGGATCCGCTTGATCGACCGATCAAATCCTGCTGGCATGACCTCATCCCAAATAATATCAGCAGCTGGTTTCTTACTACGGATCATTTGATAGGCAGGGCCGAGATTGGCGACTCCTTCGCCCACGGGAACGACCTGCGCATGCCCACCATGAACAACGTACTCCTTCAAATGAAAAACATCGATCTTATCTCCAAAGAGATTGATTGCTTGGTCAATGATCGCCGCAATATCATCATTTTCGGACGTCACCAAATTGCCCGCGTCCAGAATAATACGTAGCCGTTCTGAGTCCACCTCGTCGATCATCTGCTTGGTGACCGCCAAACTATGAATTGGGTGGTTTACCCCTGGCTCGATACCAACGATCCCACTAATCTTTTCCGCCGCTTGAACCATTTTCTTGATTTGCCCGATTGTTAAAGCGATATTGTCAGCCGTATAGTTTTCTCTGGTCAAATTAAAGTTCGGATCCACACTGCCAGTTTCAGTACCGACCAACTTTGCCTGAAAAGAATGCTGATATTCCAAATAGTGGCTGAACTGTTGTATGGCCAGCTCGCGCTTATCCAAGTCTGGATCAATAATATTTACATAACACCCTAATACAGATATCCGGATGCCCGCCTGTTTAAAGCACGCACCAGTTTCTTGGGCCAGATCAGCGGTAAGTTCGCGACCATCCCTTGTTGTTTTTTTAAGTGAGACACGTGGTGCATATTGAATGTGATCGAACCCCAACTCCTGCAGTCGTTCGATCAATCTCGGCGTATCATCAAAAATCTGCACATCGTGTGCACGAATCCCTAATCCCATTTGGCTACCTCGATCCTTAATTAGTACAATCATTGCAAAAACTCAGTTAATGCCAAAGTGACAATTTCAAACATTACTCATTCTCTTGATCAGATAGCCCAAAAACGATTTTAAATTCATAATGATAAGGTTTCAAAAACAACTTATATCTATTAAGAACATCCGGGCCACAACTCCTCGAACCAATCCCATGTTGTTGCAAGTCCAAATAGAAATATGTGTCATGAGGCAATAGTGAAAGTTCATCTATATGTTTAGCATGATCTATTTCCTGAATAGGGTGTGACTTCACACTAAAATTAAACCTTGATTCATTACTAAATATAATCGTTGGCAAATTTGGACCACTTACTTTCGACCAATAAGTCTCCATATGATTGCCACTTTCTTGTGGATAAGAATAATTGAAAAAGGCCTCATTGATTTTAAAACTAAAGAAATTCAGATAGGTTCCATTCATTGCATCTGGATAAGACTCTCGAGGTCCTAATCCTAGCCAATCGACCCTCCGATAACCTTTTGAAAGCACAAATTCATGGCCGATTCTTGGAATTGTTCGAGAGAATTCTCCTTGCGGCTCTCCCTCAACAGCATATATTACCGAGCCATCTGGTAGCAAAGAAACTCTATTCGTTACTTGAATACGCCAATATTTTCCCGGTGCACCATAAACCTCTGTTAATTCAATAACCACTTTCTCAGTAGTCACCGAAACTATCTGAATCCTGTGGAATTGTCGAGCTAATGCATCGACACCGGCTTTGCGCCACTGTTCTTCGGATATGAAATCATTATTGGTCATTGGGCGCCAAAAAACACTCCGTCCATGTTGTCCAATAATTCTATGCGAATTTTTATCAAGCAACTGCCAATTCCCTTTGGATAGGTCAACTAAAAACTCTCTTGACCCATTGCCTGCTAAAGTCAAAACCAATTCTTGCGATGATTGCCGAATATTTTCAAATTTTCTATCATCTGGTTGTTGAACGGAAGGGTTTTTGTGATAAAGCGTACTTGTTGTAATCGGTAATTCATTGTGACCTGAACTATCTTTTATAATTAGATCAACCTTTAGTACGCAGGTATTTCTTGAGTTCGCTAATTGCGGTATTCTAAAAGTTGTTCTATGGTCAAAATCGATATCATCTATTGCAAGACTTCCTGATGATATTTCACCCAAATCATCTTGATAGGAGTAATTAATAATTAATGGTTCCAATAATTGACAATGCCGGTCGCGTTTATAAATTTCAAATTCATTACTACTATTTTTTAGTTTTTTTATTGTATAAGGCGCATAGACATGGGCCACATCAAAATAACTAGGTGTTAAAGTTAAATCGGACTGGACAATACCATCTAAAACAAAATTACCATCGTTCGGATGATCACCAAAATCACCACCATAAAGAAATGTTTTGCGGCCATTCCGATTTTTGATAATTCCATGCTCTTTCCATTCCCAAATAAAACCGCCGGAAAGCTTGGGATATTGTCTGAATAGTTGTAAATACTCTTGCAATGATCCCGGACCATTACCCATTGCATGACCATATTCACAAAGAATATATGGTTTCTTGATTTGTGGATTCTGTCCGACATCATTCAATTCATCGACTGTTGCATACATTCTCGAATTAAAATCCGCAATCACAACATCCTTAAAGTATCGATCTGTTTCTGAATCGAAACAGTCCCGCGATTCACCTTCATGATGATATAACCGGCTTGAATCACGTTTTTTCCCCCAAGCCACCATCTCTGCTTGGTTAATACCATTACCGGATTCATTACCAACGGACCAGAAAAGTATACAAGTGAAATTCTTGTTGTGCTCGATCATCTGTTGCATTCTATCTCGATATGCTGGCAACCATATTGAATCACTGCTCAAGAAATTCTTATCTCCAGTAGAACCGATTCCATGGCACTCAAGATCGGCCTCATCCATAACATAAAAGCCATATTGATCGCACAATTCGTAAAAAAGAGGTTGATGTGGATAATGTGAACATCTTATCGCATTGATATGTGCGCTTTTCATTAATAAAAGATCTTTTTCTAAAGTCTCTCGAGGAACATAACGTCCATGCTCCGAATCAAACTCATGATAATTGACTCCCTTAAGTAGAATGGGAAACTGATTTACCTTAATTTCCCCATGTATAATTTCAATTTCACGAAATCCAAATGGTTGTTTAATTATTTCCTCCGATGTTCGAATTACTACTTTATAAAGATTGGGAGTATCACAATTCCAAAGTTCAACATCATCAACCCTAAATTCAGCCACACCCAAGCCAGCAAGCATTCGGATGTTTTGACTTATCACATTTCCGTCTGAGTCAATTAAATCAACTTCAACATTTAGCTTCTCAGGAAAATAGCTGGCTAGTTGGATATTAAGAATACCAATTCTTTTATCGAAATCTATCTTGGTATCAACCTGATAATCTACAACGAAATTACTAGGTCTAGTTATTATAGTCACATCTCGAAATATACCTGATAACCACCACATGTCTTGATCTTCAATATATGAACTATCTGACCATTGAAAAACTTGAACTGCAATATCATTCTGATCATCATTCAGGAAACTTGAAATATTGAATTCAACTAAATTGCGGCTCCCCTTGCTAAAGCCAACACGTTGCCCATTTATCCACAAAAAGAAGCAATTATCAACACCATCGAATCGAATAAAAGTTTGTTGATCAACATATTTTTTAGGTATTCTGATTTTTCTGCGATAAACACCCATGGGATTATTCTCAAAAGTGTACGGTGGATTTATTGGAAACGGATATTGAATGTTAGTATAATGCGGCCGACCAAAACCTGATAATTGCCAATTACCAGGAACTGAAATTTTACCACCTTGATCCAACTTCCAATCCCTTAGTATCGTTGGAAAAGAAACCGTTTCTCCAGAATCAAAGTACTTGAATCCCCAATCACCATTTAAAGAATGGCTTTCAGAATCACCCGCAACTGTTTCAGGGTGATAATAACAATGCGGTTTTTCCTTGTTGATTCCCAAAGTCTGAGGATCATGTAACACCGTATAATCGATCATGTTATAACCCCTCTAATTGATAATTCATTAATCTTTAAGGCCTGTCGTTGCACCAGAATCTAAAATGTAGCGCTGGAAAACAATAAAAACGAGTAAGATTGGAATAATTGAAATGACCGATGCGGCGATTAGAATCGTCCAATTAATATTCTCGGCCCCAACTAAGCTACGTAGTGCCACTTGTAACGTATATTTCTTAGGATCATTTAAAACGATCAATGGCCAAATATAATCATTCCACCGCCACTGAAATGAGAAAATACTCAATGTCATAATAATAGGACGGGCAATCGGGAGCATAATCTTAAAGAAAATCGTCCCATCACTGGCACCATCAACACGTGCGGATTCCATCAAGTCATCCGGAACAGAAACGAAAAAGGTACGAAACATAAAAATCCCAGTGGCCGTATTAATCGAAGGAATGATAATCCCTGCCAAATTATCATAAAGTCCCAGTGACCGAATAACCGTAAAGGTTGGATTCATAATAACTTCGGTTGGTAACATGGTCGTTGCGATGATACAAACAAAGAAGAAGCGTAACCACTTTGCATTATACTTAGCAAACGCATAACCACAGGTTGCACTCGCAAGTACAGTAAGTACTGTCGTCCCAACTGCGGCAATCAATGTGTTTCCAAAATATCTAATGAAATCCAAAGAAGTCCATGCCTCTTTGAAATTATTAAAAGTTGGATTCTTGGGAAAAATTGTTAAAGGATAAGCAAATAATTCAGATCCCGGTTTAAAAGAACTAAGAACAAACCATAATAATGGAAAAAGATAAATAATACAAATAATCACTAATGCAACAGTTAAAAGTGTTGTTGATGTACGATCATGTAAACGACTAACTGAATATTTCTTCTTCTTTTTATTTGAAAGTGCTGCAGAATCATTCATTAGTTCTACCTCCAATCTTCATTTGGACTAACCCTAAGATTAGTAAAATTGCGAACAGTACCATAGAGGCAGCACTTGCATAACCGACATTCATTTTATCAAATCCCGTTGTATAGATATATTGAACAATAAACATATTGTCTGTACCCGGACCACCATTGGTTAAAGATTGTACCAATGCAAACTCTTTCATTGCTCCAATTGTTGCTAACAGAATCACCATAAATGATGTTGGCTTTAAGGAAGGTAAAGTGATGTACCAAAATTTATGCCAAGCAGTTGCGCCATCGATATCCGCGGCTTCATATAGCGATCGTGGAATATTCTTAAGAGCAGAAAGAAACTGCAACATATTAAATGCTGTACCTGCCCAAATTGCCGCAAAAATTATAACCATAAAGGCTGTATTAGAATTTGTAAACCAAGGGACTGCCTTTCCATGCATCAACGTAATTACATAATTAATGAAGCCAAAAGACTCTCCGAAAAGCCAACGGAAAATTACACCAGTAATTATTCCCGATATTGTCCAGGGTAAGAAGAAAATTATCTTTGCGAGAAATTTTCCCTTTGTGTGGTCACTATTAAGCATCAGGGCAACGCCCAATGAAACTATATAGACTAAAGGCACCAGTGTGATTGTATACCGAAAAGTCCTAAACAATGACTTATAGAAACTGCCATCCTGAAATAGTTGAACGTAATTACTAAAGCCTACAAAATTAGCGGTCGAATATCCCTTGTAGTCCGTCAACGAATAATAGAACCCCAAAATCGCCGGTACGAGAAAGAATGTAATAAATAAAATTATATTAATACCGGTAAAAAGTAACGGCCACTTATTTCTCTTTAAAGCCTTCATCGTCCTCACCCTTTTCCAAAATATTTACCCGCAGAGGATTTATTTTATAGGTATCAGCTCGATTTTGTTCAACTCCGTTGACCACTAAGCCCTTTTTGGTAACCTCTAAAGATCCAATTTGCTTATCTACAAATCGGCACCCATTAAAGCTTTGAGCACTATAACAGTCTATAAATTGTCCAAAAGTAAAGTTTTCATCTACCGAAGAGCACTTTACAACTATGTCCTGATTACTACCTTGCGAGACTACTTCTCGATTTCTTGTATCTCCATTTTTTACAATATTAAATCCTTTTGAGAAATAAATTCCTAGATATGATTCATTTTTCCTAACAAATAACCAGTTATCCTTAGCAACTATTTCATTCAAAAGCCAGAAGGGAACATACAGATGTACAAACTTAATACTAGTTTTTTCCAGATTATACTTGATTAAACTTAAATTTTTATATTGATAAATCCTTGGACAAACACTATTGCCTGCCCAGTAACTAGGTCGATTTTCACCGCTGTGTGCAAGTTCTCCTGGATTATTAAGCCACAATTGTGTTCCATCAGTTCCCAAGCTAATATTCATCATATGTTGCTGGTGTCCAGGATTAAAAGCATTATAGTCAACAGCTGACGCCAATGAATATCGAGAGGTTTTGTATAAGTAAGTCTCAACCCTATTTTCGCCTTGAAGATAGTTCGCATATATCGCAAATTTACTAGTATCACTTAACAGGTACTTAGTAAGTTGCTCTGGGGGTTGGTAATCACTAAGACAAAACAATGTGGCTGCTCGAGATGCATAATTGAACTGGCCCCTGCCCCAAGCAATTTGCAATAAACTACTGATTTCGCCCAAACGCATCCCTTTCAAATCATGCTCATAAATTCGACCATAAGTTGACGAGAGCATATTACCATGATGATTAATTGCCATTATCTTAAAAGTAAAATCAAGCGCATTTTGTGCTAGCTTATAAACCTCTTCATCATTTTTTGAACTAATATAAATACTGAAAAATCCGATCAAATCAATTGGTAGATATGTCGAAGAATTCCATTCAGAAAAGCCAAATTTGTTAAACTGCGCAAACCAATCCAATAACCGTTCTCGCCCAATCTTTTCTTGCTCTGAACCATATCGCTTACTGACAGAGAACTTATCAGTAGCAAATAATCTACCTGCGAAGTATTGGCAGCAATGAAACAGTAAAGAATGATTTTCACTAAAATACCACATCACATCATTACCTGGCTCATCAATCCAGTAGCGAAATCTCAAAGCCAGTTGCTTGATTTGTTCAAGAAATCGTTTTGGAACCTTATCATAATACTTAATCGTGAAGGCCAACAATGGTGCAAACATAAAATCTGCACAATCTCTCTTATCCTTGATCATCTGAATAGCAGGCATCAATTTGGACCATGCTGAATCCGAAAAATCTCCATTCAAAGCGAACTCTGCCAAAGCACTATTCATATCCAGAAGGGTTAAGTGTGAAAATACATCTAAAACATATTTTTTACGCACGGGCAATGACTTATTGACATCAAATGTAAATCGTTGCTTATCATAGATTCCAACAACTAGTTTTTTAAATAAATAGCTCTTATTAGGCATTTCAATACCAATATATATATCAGTACTTCCCGAAACATCAAATTCAGAGACATCTCCAAGAGTTATCTTTTTGTCTATAACAGATAACACTCGATTTTGACGATTAAAATCAGCAATATCCCCACCTAGTTTATTATCCTGAAAATAGGAATGTTCGAATTCAATCATTACGCTTGAATACTCTGTGGAATCGCAACAGATTGCAACTTGTCCCTCTGTGTACAAGTCACGTTCAAAATATAGCCCCTTCAGGAAATCAATACTCGTTTGCAATCTTTCTTCTTCATAGTCAACCTCAGTCCCAATAGTAAGATCGATGCTATCAAGTAAAGTCAGTTGAAAAGCAAAAGTTACATCACGCTCGGCCAAGTCATCCATATAAACAACAACATTGTTTTCACCCTGATTTAAAGGCAGATCGATGATTTTAGATGCCAAATGATTGCGAGTGTACGGATGAAAGTCAATTACACGTTGTCCGTTTACCCAAACACAGACACGACCACAGGTTTCCAACAAAAATTGGGGTGCACAATCTTGCTGAACATAAAACTTATTATTTAGAAATGTGCTAATAACATATGGATTCCCCATTGCCATGGAGAAGTCAACCCTTGGATTTTCAAATCCAACATACAAATTTGGAAACGCCATTGACGAATCAAATGGGATATTTGAAATATTCTGTAAAAAATGCCGTCGAACCGGATATTCAATTTCTAAATATTTTTCAGTTTTATTAACTGAAGCAGTCATTTCTTCCTTGGGGTTATTTTTAACTTTTTGGGCCTGAAGGTCACTATATTTCCAAATATTCAGCGTATCTCCTTGAGAGACGGGATAACGATATTGCGACATAAGAAATCTCCTAACTTATAACTTCATATATTACTTTTTCGCATAACCATCATTGTAATCTTTAATGGTGTCTTTGATAGCATCATCAAGAGAAATTTCTTTATTAAGAACCTTGACCATTGAATCTCGATATGCACCGGTTAACCCTTTGTATCCTTTCATCGTCATAGTAACTTGATCAGTAGTTTGCTTCCCACTGATTGGTTCCGCTGCCGCTGCAATTTCTTGATTATAAACATCATAAGCAGCCTGTCCGTTCTTATACTTAATGTCCAAATTCTTTACGGCAGGGATATAACCCGCATATTGACACAATTGTTTGTAATTTTCTTTCTTATATAACCATTTAACGAACTTTTTACCACCAGTACTATTAGCACTATTTTTAAATGCTACCAGGAAGTTACCACCCATGTTTGTAGCCCGAGTTTTTTCATATGGCATATATACTGCTTTCCAATCAAAATCAATATTCTTTGAGAAATCAGCTATCTGCCAGCTACCAGAGTAATATGCTGGAATTTGGCCGCTCTTGAAGAGTGATGCAGCATCTTCATTAGATGTCCAAACAGATTTTGGCATAAAGCCTTCATTATTCAATTCAACAAATTTTTTAAGTGCAGTGATTGTTGCTTGATCTGTTTTATATGACGTCTTTTTTGAATTTAAGAAGAAATCTTTTCCGCCATACTGATACGTAAATGCTCGTAAACGATGATCTGATCCATCCATCACCATGCTATATTTCGCATTAGTTTTTGCTTTTACTTGATTTGCTTTTTCGATGAACTCATCCCAAGTCCAAATATCTTTTTCGGATGTTGGATAACTTACGCCTGCCTTTTTAAACAGGTCAGCATTGATAAACATACCAACTGCAGTTACATCGGTTGGCAAAGCTTTTACTTTATCGTTCTTATCACGAATCGTCATTGAGTCAAGTGTTCCTGCCGATTTAGCAACAGAGGTTAAATCAACTAGATAATCTGCCCAATCAGGCTGAACACCAGAAACTCGAGCGACATCTGGTGCATCATTGGACTGAACCGCTTTCGTAACTTTAGTTGTTAAATCCGCATAAGGGACGTCCGTAACTTCGACTTTGATACCAGTCTCTTTTTCGTACTTTTTAGCCATCTTTGAGTAGGCATTGCCTTCAGATGTATCTCCAGAAACAAATAACCTAACGGTGTCTGACTTTTTCGCACCTGCACCGTTCCCACAACCAACAAGCAATAAGCTCAGAGCCATGGCTAAACCAATACCGAAACCTTTTTTCATTTTTGAGCCCTCCATTTTTTAACTTAAACTACTTAATAAAGTAATTGCCAGAATAAACAAAACGATCCCAATCAAAATATGAACCAATTCATTTCTAGTTTTTGATTCTTTTAGAACTAAAATGCCACTAAAAATCGTGATAACTAAGCAAAACTGAGAAATCGTATAAGCCAAACTCATCCCGATCCGGTTGGCAGAATAAAAGAGGCCAAAGTTGGCGATCCCCCATAAGAGGCCAGTCAACAAATTAGTTTTAACGAAATGAGTGGTGCGTTGTTCTTTATCTAAAAAGAACAATCCCAGACTGATCGTTAACATCCCTAACGCCTGCGGCAAGAATATTTGTGCACTGGGGATTTTGAAAAACTTCGTGATAGTCGCATAGGCACATAGAAACAACGATGATAAAAGAACGATGGCCAAATCTTTTAATTCGATTCTTTTTCCTTGATCACTTTTTGAGATGAGGACAACGCCAACGACCGCAAGCAACACGGCCAACAGAGCCAGACTAATATTTGCTGCCCCCCGCCATTCCCCCAAAAGTAACCCCGAAGCTAATGTGGTAAACACCAATTGACTCCCACTCGAGAAAGGCATGATAACAGAAACATCGCCTTCACGAAGCGCGATAAACTGGAATAGTTGCCCTAGTCCCCAACAAAACCCGGATAGGAGTGAAACAATGACTTGTACCCAAGAGAAAGTTATTTGAAAAATAAGGCTAATGATCATTGCGATTATGAAAGCGGAAATCGTTGTTCCTAATAATTGTTGACGCGGGTTGCCCCCACATTTTTTGGCACTGATCGGCATCAGACCCCAACCAAGCGCGGGACTTAAATAGAGTAGAAACGCTATCATCCAAGATCCCTCGAGATTTTCAGGTATTCCTTTAAGGCCAATAACGTCAACGCTTGACCATAAACCATCGGTGTGCGAATAATTTTCTTATAATCCTCACGCTGATCACTGATCGGTGTTCCCGCCGAAACATTTGCTACGGCGCCGTTCGCATCGATTTGATCGATCAAGCCGGCGATTCCTCTTTCAACTACGGTTTGATAGTCCGCGTAATCTACCAGTCCTTGATCGATACCAATTAATAAACCAGCCAAAATCCCGGCCGAACCAGAGCTTTCTAGATAAGATGTTTCATCATCCAAAATCGTATGCCACAATCCCGTTCGATCTTGAAGCCGTTGTAAACTCTCAACCTGGTTGTTAAAAATAGCGTTTAAATATTCCTTATCTGCACCCGTCAGATCCGTTCCCAGAATTTCATTTAGTAACGGGATTGATAATGTGATCCAGCTATTGCCACGACACCAATAATTGCACCCATAAGCAGATTGCGATTTAAAATTCCAACCGTGATAAGCCAAATGTGAACGGGGATCGATCAAATACTTCGTGTGCAACAAGAACTGATAGATTGCTAAGTCGATCCAGTCTTTTCGTTGATACTTTTTCCCCATTTTCGCAACAAATAGAATCGTCATAAATAGTGTATCGACCCAAATTTGATTCTCATTTCTTTTGATATGTGCCTTGTCGATACCTGATGTGGTATGTTCAATGCCATTCTCTAATGTCCGAGTAAAGTCTTTGCTGATTGCTGCCATCCACTCTAGCGATAAATCTTGATATTCTGGAAAATCGCAAATCGTCAGTAGCGGACAAACTGTATTGACATTCTTCAAAGGTAGCCCTTTTTTTATCTCGGCTTCTGTCCAAGCCTTAATATAAGCTTGGTTTTCGTTTGAATCACGATCCATGCCAAATAACGCGACACCTTGGGGCCAATCCCAGTGTTCCATACCAAAATCACGAGAAAAGAAGCCTTTTTTTCGGTTATTTGGATCATTATCAAAGTTTGCTATATCCAGATCATTATCCTCAAGTGACAGCGCTGCCATTTTATTTTGAACTAATCGGATTTTTTGGTTTATAATTTGCTGATTGATTTGTGTCACTTTTGCACTCCTAAATCGGTTAATAATCGTTATTCATTTCTTGTAGAGCGTATTGTTTCGGTGTCAGACCTTTTATTTTCTTAAACTTTTTAATAAATGTTGAATCATCCGCATACCCAACTTTTTCAGCAATATCCTTGACGGGATAACCTCTTTTCAAAAATTTACGTGACTCCATTATACGAATATAACTCAGATAATCGTTGGGCGTCATCCCCATATTATTCTTGAAAATCCGCACTAAAGTTGATTTACTGATAAAAAATTCGTTACTGATATCTTCCAAATTTATTCGTTCAGAATAGTGAGCCTTGATATATTTAGTAATATCCCGAATTTCGTTATCCTTATTATACGAAATACTATTTTTGTAAACATTGCCAGTCGAAACGGAATCGTTAATGAAGAGAATGATTTCGATCAACTTAAGTTTTATTTTTAGCTCTTGTAAAAATAGATCGTCCGCTTTTTTTAGAAAAAGCAATTCATCAAACAACCTAGTGATTTTTTTAATATCTTCATTTTGTAATTGGATCACGTTATTATTATTTTTTCGATGATCCATGAAAATGCGCAATAAATCCGGATACTCTGACACTGCGAATTCAATGAATCGCGGTTTGAATAGGATATAGTAACGTTCATAACGAATCCCCTCTTCAATCACGACCCGATGGATCTCTTGCGAATTAAAAAGAGCAATTGCTCCAGTATCACCACGATACTTTCGTTCATCGACATAATAGAACGTGTCATCGTTTAGTGTGAAGTGAATTTCAAATCCGTCGTGAAAATGTGGACGATCCATTTTGTGATCTGTACTGATTTTATGTTCAATGTTGAGATCTTCTTCTAAGAGCACTTGATCTGCTCCATTCGTCAACAAATCTTTAAGACTCCTCTCTTTAAATATCTGACAACATAATAGTATCATGCTCTTTCCTTTAAAAGCCGATTTTTACTATCTAAAAGTTGTCGAAAAAGGTCAATAATAAAGCGCTTTCCTGATGTTTTCCGTAAGGATACCCGCTATAGCCATCTTCTTTAGTCTATCCGTTAACTTTTCTCTTGAAGAAAATGACGGTTTTTTCTTAACAAAAATCGGCAAAACACGTCACGGAACTACTCACAAATCCTAAAAACAATCGTTATAGCCAAACCCAATCATCGTTATCCGACATTTCAAAAAAACAGCTAGGTCAAAATGGAGGCCGCTGAAAAAAGTCGTTGATTTATCAAATCGTCACAGTGACATCCCAAAAAGTATACAGAAATAGCCATCAAAGTGGCGAGTAGTACTCACTTTGATGGCCGTTTTTGTCTCTAGGAGGCGAGCCGAAATTCAGCGATTTAGTTTTTCAGCAGCCTCGTCAAAATGTCCAGCTGTTTTTGAAATGAATTATTCTCCATTTCTATCAATGTTTGAAAATGAGCGTCTTACTCCACCTCCACCAAATCCGTTATTTGGAGGCCGTGAACATCCTGCAGATCGATTGAGAACTTGGCCGGAGACGCCAAATGAACATGCTCGATTTTTAGACCAGCACAGCGCTCGAAATGAAGTCGCAAAGGCGCAGCGGCTGTTGGTGCGCTTAGTGTCAGGTTCTTCAATAAGATCCGTTCCAAATAGCCTTTACGGTGATTCTGTTGATCAGAAAAACCGATCAAGGTGATCGCTTGTTGTTTTCCTGTGATTTGACAGTCAACTAAGCTAATGTCGGCAAAGACTGGTAGCTCCTTGGCGGCAGTACCATCCGAATTATAATCAACGCTCTGCGCTTCAAAAGAATCGATCAGGCAATGAGTTGCAGTAAAATTCCTGATATACCCGCCACGATCATTGTGGGCTTTCAGCTCAATGCCATAATTCGTGCCTTGGATCAAACAATCATGGATCTGGACATCTGCGACACCTCCGGACATTTCACTCCCGATGGCCAGCCCATGCCCACCCAACATCTTTAAATCAAAAATACGTACATTTTCGGTGGGGATCCCGATCTCGTTACCTTCAGGATTTTTACCAGATTTAATGGCAATACAGTCATCACCTGTGTCGAAAGAAGTATCAAAAATCATTGCATTTCGCGTTGAATCCGGATCCCAACCATCACCATTATCAATACCTCGAGAATTAATTGAAACCCCGTTAGTCGTGACCGTATCGCAATAAACTAAATGGACAGTCCAGCTTGATGGGTTTTCAATTGTTACCCCAGTCAAATGGACATTCTGGCATTGAACAAAACTAAGCAGCCGTCCCCGCACTCGCCGACCTGGAATATTATCTGACAGATATTGAGGGTACTTTTCTAAATCAGTGTACCCGGATTTCATCGCCTCGCCCAGCGCAGTCCCACCACCATGAATCACGCCAGAACCACACACACGAACATTGTGACAAACCATCTTGCTTCGGTCGTTAGGATCAAGATACCCAGCATTGATCAAACTTCGGTAGCAGTACATTTCCCAGCCCTCATAGCGTGAACGGACTAAGCCCTCTGCGTTAGCCTGTCCTTTAAAAGCAGGATCTCCAGCTTTGACTAAATAATCCAGTGGATCTAGGCTACCGTTCAAGGTGCCATCGATCTGTAACGTTAAGTCGTCTTTTAATTCTAGCGCGCCACTCAGGACTGTTGCGCCCTTTGGTAAGTATACGATCCCCAAGGGCGGGCAGTCATTGATTGCTTGTTGAATCACCTCCGTGCAGACTGTTTTCCCAGTTTTGTCGGCGTTATAGGGTGCTTGAGTCACATCGAAAACGACTTCCTTCGCCATCGTCGTAACGGTGACCGTACCAATGATCTTGGTAAGCTGATGTTCCAATAGAACAACGACTTTGAAGAAATAGCTTGTTTCTGGCTTGAGGGAACTCACTGTCACATGGGTTTGATTTGGGGAACGCCGCTCGATCATTTTCTCGTCTTGCCAGACCTGATAGCCTTGGATCCCCTGTTCTTGCGGTCGATCCCAGATCAGGGTGACTTGACTGCTGCTTAATGTTGCAGGTGCGATTTTGACACCTACAATTGGACCTGCCTTGATTCGTTCGATCATTTATTTCTCCTCCTAAAACAATCAAAAAATGCCAATTCAGATATTGTGAATTGGCAAATTTTATGATTTAGCTAATCAATTCAATCGCTTACTCAGCAAAGAAACCAAAGTAATCATGGGCGTTGTTGTAACTGATATCTTGAACGATCTTACCTAGGGTTGCATAATCTTCAGGAACACGTCCTTGAGCGACTAAGTGGCCTAAATAGTTACACAGGACCCGTCGGAAATATTCATGCCGTGGATAAGACAAGAAGCTCCGTGAATCAGTCAGCATACCGACAAAGTTTGGCAAAAGACTTTGTTCCGCAAACGTTGTCAATTGTTGCGTCATCCCTTCCGCAGTATCATTGAACCACCAAGCAGCGCCTAGCTGTAGTCGTTGAACACCTTTGCCTTGGAATGATTGCATCATTGTGGTCAAAGCTAGCCAATCATTTGGATTCAATGAATAAAAAATTGTTTTAGGAATCGTATTCTGAGCGCAGGCATGGTAGTACAACTGTTGCATTTCAACAACAATATCCGGTTGTGCACCCATCGCGTCATAACCCGTATCTGCGCCGATCTTAGCAAACATGATCTGGTTTAAATTACGGGCCGAATTGATATGGAACTGCATCGTCCAATCAAATTCGTTGTTCAGTGCCATTAAATTCTCGATCAACATAGTCACGTACTGATCTTGTTCCCGCTGTGTCAACGCTTCATTGGCACGTGCTTTGGCCATGATCTGATTCAATTGGTCCTCAGTCGCCTCAATGAAATGGAAAGTTTCCAAGGAATGATCTGATAAGCGACCACCCATCGTACTAAAATACTCGAAACGTTGCCGTAACGCTGCAATCAAACTCTTAAAATCTTTGATCTCGATCCCAGAAATCTGACCCAATTCCTGTAAATATTGATCGTAACTGGTTTTTTCCAGGTGGATAGCTTGATCTGGTCGCATTGCTGGCAGAACTTTAAAACCATTTTTGTTTTCTTCAGCTTTGAGGAGTTGATGATAATGAAGATCAGAGGCCGGATCATCGGTGGTACAAACAACCTTGACCTTCGAATTCCTGATCAATGACCGCGGCTTGAAATCATCCGTTGCTAAGAGCGCGTTGGCCTTGCGCCAAATCGCTGGCGCTGTCGCCGCGCTAAAAACATCATTGATGCCAAAGAAGCGCCGCAATTCCAAATGAGTCCACTCGTAAAGTGGGTTCCCAATTGATTTCTCGATCGTTTTGGCCCAAGCAATGAACTTCTCGTAATCATCACCATCTCCGGTGATCAGCTCTTCAGGAACACCATTGGCACGCATCAAGCGCCATTTATAGTGATCGCCATAAGTGCCTTCATTCAGCCAGATCCGTGTGATGTTTTGGTAATTCTTATTCTGATAAATCTCCTCTGGATTTAAATGACAATGAAAATCAATGATCGGCATCTCTTCAGCATAATCATGAAACAATCGTTTTGCAGCCGTTGTTTCCAGTAAGAAATCACTATCTAAAAAACTCATCTCGAAACCTCCTTATTTTTCACCGTACTTGGCTTTGACTTCAGCCTTCGACTTCGCCAAGCCTTGGAGCAGGTCAAGGTGTTCAGCAATATGCTTATTCAAACAAGCATCATATTCAGCCTGGTGTTCCCGTAATAATTTGAAGAAACGATCACGGTAAACATAATGATAACTCTTTTGAACATTGAGAATCGAGCCATACATCGTATGCAAAACCTGCCGAGCATTATCATCTTCAAGGAGATCGGCAACATTGGCGATCGTAACTTGATCAGGTTTCGGTGAGTTTTCTTGAGTTGCATGGAAAACATAGAAGGACTTCACATCATCTAAATTCTCGAAGGCAAAGCGATAAAGTTCGATCATAAATTCAGGATCGACCTTAGCAACGACCCGTAAAGCTTCCAACCAATTCGTCCCAGCTGTTTTAACGTGCCAACCGTGATCGTGGGAAACTGAGCCGATGATCGGATAGACAGAAAGTTTATCTGATCCAGAATGGATACTCAAGCGATACCCGAAATGTTCAGCGATGGCTTCGTGGACCCGATATTCCCGTTCGAAACGATCAAGGTCGCCAATATAATCGATTGCTTTTTGGAACTCGCCATAGAATTTAGGCGCTAATGTCTCTGGTGTGATTTCTTTGGTCTTCAACTCGTTGGCAAAGAAATAATGGTTCTCAGGGGTAGTTGGGACAATTGTTTCATCCATTGAGATTTCAAAGTCTAGGTTGTAAGGTACCACGAATTCGTGATAGATATATTCGGCGTAAAGGATCGCATCATTGAAGATCAGGACGGATTGTTCCAACTCTTTTTTACCAAAATGAACGGCCAGATCAGCACCAACAGCGAAAGTTTGGTTCAAATAAGTATCATTGAAATAAGCCCGCGTTTCAGCGTCCAGTTCATGATAAGCCGCATCCAACTCCGCCTCGGACAAGTCCGCGATCTCGTTATGGATCTTCTCAGTACAGTCCAACGTGATCATCGTACAGCCAGTCTTGACTGCATAATCGACTTCGTAAGGATTCTTGACATGGTCGCCATCCGCGCCCCAGCCATCTTGGTACCCCTCTTCAAAGACGGCCCACGATGCTGACAATAGAACATCAGTTTCCGTGCGGTTCGTCAGCAGTAATTCTCGAATCGATTGTTGTGCTAAAACCGGAAAGATCCCCCGGCCCTTGAATAGGCGCAAATGTGCATTAGAAGCCGAGCCTAAACGATCGCCTAAGCCAAACGTATACTTATAACCGTGACGAGAAGTTGGTTTGATCCAAGCAAAACGAGCGGCTAAGGCCTCATTATTCAGCTCACTCAAGGGGCCGACGATCAAGGCTTTATCTTGATCGATCAGTTCGGTTGCGGCTTCAAAATCGCCGATCGAATGACGGTCTTCATAAACCACCAATTCTTTCTCTAGACCTTCATGTAAGATGAAGTAAACATTCCGCCGGTCTACTTGGATCGAAGGCTGATACACTTGTGATTCACTTAATTGTGAATAATCGCCTTGACTCGCTAAAATCTCTTTAACAACATTTAAAAGCTTTTCAAGTTCCATGACTGTAACTCCCTTTGACTGATTTCAATGATGTTTCAATGCAGATGTCAAATGTGCTTGCAACTCATCAATTGATTTTTGTGATTAGATCATTGCTTAAAAATCCCAGTGCGCTCGCGCCATTGATCAGGCTTGATCGGCCTTTTCCAGCGCTTCCCACAAACCATTTAAATAGGTGATACCTAAGGCACGGTCATATAACCCATAACCAGGGCGACCATCCTCGCCCCAAATATTGCGACCATGGTCTGGCCGAACATAACCAACAAAGTCAGTATCATGCAGGGCCTTCATGATCTCATACATATCAAGTGATCCTTCACTGGACAAGTGTGCCGCCTCATGGAAATCGCCATGTTCCATAAACTTGATATTCCGCAGGTGGATGAATGGCGCCCGATCCTTTTTAACGAATTCGCGAATGATCTCAGGAACATCATTTTGCGGATTCTCACCTAGGCTACCTGTACAAATCGTAAAACCATTGTAACGAGATTCATGCATCTCTTCGATTTTGACCATGTCGTCCCGGTTTTTATAGATCCGTGGTAAACCGAATAAAGGACGTGGTGGATCATCGGGATGCATCGCCATCCGAACATCACATTCCTCACAGACCGGAATGATCGCGTCTAAGAAATACTTCAAATTCTCAGAAAGTTTGGCCTCGTCAACTTCGGCATAAGCCTTAAATAATCGTTGGATCGTGGCTAAACGTTCAGGTTCCCATCCAGGCAAAACATAGCCTTGAGAATTATTTTTAACACTATCAATGATCTCTTGAGGATCCGCCGCCAATTTGTCCGCTTCAAAGCAGAGGACGTTTGACCCATCTGCTAATTGATAATGGAGATCTGTTCGCAACCAGTCAAAAATCGGCATAAAATTATAGCAAATGACCTTGATACCATATTCTGCGAGATTGCGGATCGTTGTTTTATAATTCTCGATATAACGGTCACGTGTTGGTAGACCGATCTTGATATCATCATGGATATTGACTGACTCGATCACTTCCAACTTTAATCCCGCAGCTTCGACCTCTGCTTTTAATGCGGCGATTTTTTCTTTAGGCCAAACTTCACCTACGGGTACATCGAACAACGCACCAACAACTTGACTTGTCCCAGGTATCTGTCGGATCTGTTGTAGCTTGATCGGATCATCTTGCGCACCATACCAACGAAAACCCATTTTGATTTCTGCCATTTAACCTACCTCCACGACTTCTTTGATTGTTTGTTTGACCGCACCAGGTCCGGCGATCATTTTCTGAAAAAGTGATTCAACTGTCTCACCGAGACCGATCTGATAAAGATCATGACCAAAAATCTGTTGATTAGTCAAAATAGGCTGCAGAGCCTGATGGATCACCACCGGATCTGCTCCAAACCCCAGACCGACTAGCCCTTGTTGTAATTCCGCTAAAAGTGGATCACGACTCGGCTCGAATGGTTGGCCCTGATCATCCAAAGCCAACAAATAACGACACCAACCGGCTAAAATCAGTGGGATTGCTTTCAATTGACTCAAGTCCGCTTTTTCCGCCAGATAATGACTCAAGGTCACACCATAACGAATCGCTAATTTCTGTGATGTATCACTAGCGATCCGCTGAGGCGTATCAGGGATATTCTTGTTGGGCAAGCGCTTAGTAATAACTTCATCAATAAACTTTCGTGGATCGATAATTTTAGGATCCTTGACCACGGGCAGATCTTCCTGATAACCCAATTGCTTGATCAAAGCAACTAGATCTGGGTCAGTCATCTCTGCGGCGATCGATGTGTAACCCAATAATGAGCCAAAAATCGCTAAGGCAGTGTGTAAAGGATTCAAGCAAGCAGTCACTTTCATTTGGTCAGCGTCATTAACAGTCTCGCGATCAGTTAGGATCACGCCAGCTTCTTCTAATGGTGGCCGACCATTTGGAAATGCATCTTCGATAACCAAGTAATGCGTTTCCTCAGTATTGCCAAAAGGCGCGATATTGGTGTGTTTAGCCGTATGAATGATCGTTGTATCTTCAAAACCGGCTTTAGTAAGCTGAGCGGCAACATTTTCGGCAGGATTAGGAGTGATCCGGTCGATCATCGACCATGGAAAAGTGATTTTAGTAGGATCGTTCAGATAAGTCAGAAACGCTTGCGGCGCTTGACCGTTTTTGACCCAACCAGTCGCGATCGTCAAAATACCATTTTGGAAACGCCGACCATTTTCAGAGAAATTATCGGTGCTGACCAACGCTAATGGATAAGCGCCATGTTGGAAACGCGCCAGTAACAATCGCGCAATCGCGCCCATATTGGTGCTAGCCGAATCTGGACCTTCTTCGATATCCGTCTGCGCAGCAGCCGTCAGTGCACCATGAATATCAGTTAGTTGATATCCTTTCTCAGTGATCGACATTGTTACCATTTGAAGCGACGGCCGCTGGAAGATTGCTTTGAGATCATCCCAGCCCTGGGGATCATCGCGGTTATAATAGATACTTTGCGCGACACTAGCAATCAAATTCATTTCATTTTGGGGTGCTTTCATGATCACTTGTAACATTCGATTCGCATAAGGATGATACGCTTGCGTGATCACCCCATCGTCGTAAGTTTCTGCGACAATGATCCCTGAGGTCAACGCTCCCTTATTTAATAGATCTTGAGCGATTTTGGCATGGAAACAGCGGAAAAGATTACCGCCGCCAAAATGGACCCAAATAGGATCAGCATCAGTCTGCTCGACCATTTTTTGCTGATCATATTGAGGCACATTGATCTTAGCTTGGGCAAATAATTCTGGTTGTTGCAAATAGTCATCCGTTAACTTGACCATTTTGTTGCTCCTCTCTTTATTAAACGCCATCTCTAATATAGTAATATATCAGATTTCAACTTAAAAATACCATTGATTGTAATCGCTGTCAATGGTTAATCAGCAAAGTTTCTTTTTTAGCTAATATACTAGACTTTTCTCATTAAATATCTTAATCTTGACTCATCTGTTAAAATAGTATAGTAATATATCAACTCTATGATTAAGGAAGTTGAACCATGGTCGAAGTAATCAATTATCAGGATGAGGCTTACAGCGCGATCAAAAAGATGATCCTTTCGCTGGAGTTGCTCCCGGGCAGTAAAGTCAATAAGAACGATTTGGCCCAGACGCTAGATGTCGGCGTTACCCCATTACGTGAGGCGATCATTCGCCTACAACGCGAGGGACTTTTTGACGTGATCGCCCAACGCGGCACTTACGTTTCAAAAATCAATCTGGACGAGGTCTATCAAGCCCGTTTTGTCCGTGAGAACATTGAGAAATTAGTCTGCCAAGAAGCAGCGGCGCTAGCCTCACCTTCACAGTTGTTAGATTTAAAGAAGATCCTGCAATTACAGAAAGTCTATCTTCAGTCAAACGACTACGAAAACTTCTTTGCCCTTGATGAAGATTTTCATCGTCTTTTCTACACCATTGCGCGGAAAGAATTTATTTGGCGCTGGCTACAGCCACTAAATCTACAATTTGATCGTTTCCGCTTCCTACGGTTAGAAGTAAAATCACTGAACTGGGACAAAATCATTGAGCAGCATACTCAAATCGTTCATTACACGGAACAAAACGATGCGCCAGCGCTAGAGGCGATCGTGATCAAACATTTGCATATGGTGGATGAAGATACTCGGATCGTAACTGAAACTTTCCCTGACTATTTCAAATGACTCGATCTCTCTTGGGTTTCTCCAGTAAGGATCACGCTTAGTAAAACTCAAATTTTCTTTTAGGAAGTGCGCGCATGACCAATAAAAGAATCAATGGTGAACCACTCAATATCCTGCACACGATCGATCTAGAACAGCTTTACCCGATCATTCGTTGCCAACTAAAGTTAAGTCAGCCTCTTGACCAGCCCCGATTAGCGGCCGCGTTACAGACGATCGGTCAGGTCATTCCCGAGATCTTCGCTGGTTATGATCTAACAACTAATCAATGGATCCTTGACGTGCTCGAACCGAAGCGAATACTTCACCAAGTCGATGCCGACCAGAATATCGATGAATTGAAATTAGATCTGCAAGCCGGACCACAACTACATGTTTATCTACAACCCGCTGCGCCAGGCCAACGTGTCACTTTTGTGATCAGTCATATTTTGACTGACGGCGCCGGTTTTAAACAATTTCTCTATCTCCTCGCCAAAATCTACAACGAAGGTGCCGCAGTTATTGATTCAGTGGAGAATCACACTGATATCGAGGGCATCAAGGCTTTACTGCAACAACGTCCACCGCAAACCCTGCGGCCCACTGATCATCCGCTGATTCCTTTGGCTTTGCCCCGTCTAGCTGAAATAGATCGACCACGGACACATTACGTTGGCGCCACACACCTCTCAAGTTTAGAAAGTTCACGGCTTTTGCATTGGGCCCATCAACAAAAGGTTACGATCAACGATGTCCTATTGGCGGTTTTCGGCCAATTGATGCAAAGCTACGCCGCCGTTCCTCAGATCACCTTGGCCTGTCCCACTGATATGCGTCAATTTCTACCAGTAACGCTGCGCCAACAACTAAGGATCCAAAATTCAACGGCCCGTTATAATTTGACGCTTACCAACGAACCGACGCGACCGCTGACCCAAACGATCCAAGCGGTCCACCGCCAAATGACTGCACTTAAACAACAACAACAGTTCCTCCAATCGATCGAGCATTTGATCGATTTAGCAGAGACCGCAGAGATCAGCGACTTACAAGCACTCACTCATCAAAATTATTCAGTGCGACCAGTGGGCTATACAAATCTGGGCATTATTGACGCAACTCGCTTACGCTTTGTCGACACCACCGTGACAAGTTGCCTACTCACTGGTTCTTTTCGGATCGCCCCCGCCTTTCAAGCCGCCTTTAGTAGTTTTTCAGGTCAGTTGATCATTGGCTTCAATATGATCGGTACGCCAGCCGAAATCAAGTTTGGACAAACGATCTTAAGCCAATTACAACAAAATCTACAATTAGTCAGTCGTGCTAGTGAACTTTAACCAGAGTGCGAACCGACCCGGGTAGTGCTTGAGCACTAGCCTAGTAACTGTTTTGGGAGCCAGTTTTAGCTCCCAGAACAGTTACGTAGCTAAGCTGAAAGCACTGGGTCGGTGAGCACGTTTCAGGCCAGAGTGCGGAGCGAGCCGGTTTGCTTGTGAGCATTAACCTAACAATTGTTTTGGGAGCGCATCTTGCTCCCGGAATAATTGTGTAGTTAAGCACAACAAGCAGGCTCACGCAGCACATTTAAAAAGAGCAATCACAAAAAACGTGATTGCTCTTTTATAATCAAGCCTTTTTGGCTGTCAGTTCTAGTCGACCTAGATAAAACGAGATCAGCGGCTAACACTCGAACCTGCGTCTTGACCCATGATCGCACGGATCTCAGCATCCGAAACCAAGTTCAGATCACCACTGATCGTCAGTTTCAACACACTAGCCGCGATCGCGTAGTTCAACATCGCCTGATCATCAAAATCATGCAAGATCCCGTGGATCAAACCGGCTGCAAACGCGTCACCTGATGCAACACCTTCCATCACATGCATGTGATAAATCGGCGCTTCATAAAATTGACCGTTGCGTAACATCAACCCTGTCCATAGACTATCTTCGACCGAGTAGATATTCCGTAACACGCTGGCAACTGTGTGACAATTAGGAAAGCGCTTGGTGACTTCACGCATCCCCGCTTCAAAACTCGCTTTCTGGTCGATTCCACGACTCATGTCGCCATCAAAAGCTTTAATGCCTAAAGTAGCTTCAAAATCTTCATCATTGGCGATACAAACATTGACATATTGCATCAGCTCAGTCATCACCGCTTGTGCCTTGGTCGGTGACCACATTTTGCCGCGATAGTTCATATCGGCGACAACCGTGATCTGATGTGCTTGGCAATACTGACAAGCGGACAAGACCGCCTGTTGTAACTCCGCAGAAATCGCTGGGGTGATCCCAGAAAAATAGAAATAATCAACATCTTTTAAAAGCTCGGACCAATCCAATTCCTGTGCCTGGATCGTCGCAAAAGAACTTCCTGCCCGATCATAAACAACATTGGTATTGCGAACACTTGCGCCTTTTTCAAAAAAGTAAATGCCTAAACGAGGCCCACCACGCAAGATTTTATTGGTTGCCACGCCGTAGCGACGCAATGTTCCCAAGGCAGCCTCGCCTAAAAGATTCTCCGGGAACTTCGTCAGAAATGCCGCATCGTCACCTAACAATGACAGCGAGACCGCCACGTTAGCTTCAGAACCACCATAATTGGCTTGAAATTGATTGGTTTGGAGAATACGATCATTGGCCATGGGTTTTAGCCGCAACATCATTTCACCGAAAGTCAGTACTTTTCCCATCAACAGCTTTCCTTTCAAAAGACTGCGGCCCATGTCCATGCTGGCAGTCCTATTAGTCTAATCGACTATCAGTCAGAAAATTTCGATCTACACCGAAAAGCGGTGCTTGTGTGGCTTATTTTGCGCGCCATGCCTGATATTTAGCCGTGAACTTAGCTGCATTGCTTTGGATCGTCGTCAGATCAGTTTGATCATTCCCAACTAAACTGCCACCAACACCAACAGCAAAGACGCCAGCGTCAAACCAATCAGTCAGGTTGTCCAAGCTGACCCCACCAGTCGTCATAAAGTCAGTGTCTGGGAATGGACCGTGGAAATCCTTGACAACGGCTGGGCCAACTAGGCCGGCTGGGAAGACTTTGATCAAGTCAGACCCGAAAGTCTTGGCATGATAAACTTCTGTTGGTGTAAAGCAACCAGGAACATAGTTGATCCCACTTGCATTACATACTGCTGCAACCGATTCACTAAAAGTCGCGCTAACGATAAAACTAGCGCCAGCTTTGATGGCTTCATGAGCATCATAATCACTTAAAACTGTGCCCGCCCCGATCAAAACATCAGGACGATCCGCATATTCTTCAACTAATTTAGCGATCGCCTGACCCGCATTCGGCACCGTAAAGGTCAATTCGATCCCCTTAACGCCACCAGCCACACACGCTTCCGCGACCTCAACACTACGTTCAACTGTGCTTGCCCGAATAACGGCAACGATCCCGCTTTCGCCAAGTTGTTTTAAAATTGCACCTTTTGTCATAATTTGATCTCCCTTGATTAACGAACTAAATAACCACCATCAACAGCTAACAAGAAGCCGTTAACGTAATTAGAAGCATCACTTGCTAGGAAGACAGCGACACCCATCAACTCACTTGGTTCACCCCAATGACCAGCGGGGATCCGTCCTAAGATCTCATCATTACGATCCTTTTGCGCACGGATCGGTGCAGTATTGGCCGTCTTGATATAGCCTGGTGCGATCCCGTTGACTTGAACATTATAAGCGCCTAACTCACTAGCAAACGCCTTAGTCAAACCAGCAACGGCATGTTTCGAAGCAGTGTAAGAAGGAATGAATTTCCCACCTTGGAATGAAAGCATGGAACCGATATTGATGATCTTCCCAGATTTCTGCGCCGCAAAAACCTTGGCAGCAGCCATCGACATATGATAGACCGCGTTCAAATTAATATTGATGACCCGATCCCAATCTTCATCTTTGGATTCCAATAACGGATTACGTTTGATCATCCCAGCATTATTGATCAAAATATCAATGTGACCAAAAATTTCAACCGCTTTAGCAACAACTTTTTCAGCGATACCTGCTTCAGTCAGATCAACATCCATAAATTCTACACGGCGGCCACGTTTCTCCACCATTTTACGAGTTTCGTCCCATTCTAATGTGCCAAAGGTCGGTACGAAAACATCAGCTCCTGCTTCTGCCAATGCAACAGTATAGCCTTGACCCAAACCAGTGTTACCACCAGTAACGATCGCAACCTTACCCTTTAGTGAGAATGCGTTCATCGTAAATTTATCAAGTGCTGCTTCATTTTGCTTAATTTCTTCAGGTGATTGCGCCATGATTTTTTCTCCTTTGATTGTCATCTGTTCGCAAGCCATTCATCAACTTGCCCAGCCACTTTTTGTCAAAATCAAGGAACATCAGTACTCAGCGTCAACACTTGGACCAACAGAGAAAAACCATTTCTGCCATGACCTGATCACCACTGCAGCGGGTAAACATGATGTCCTTCATTACAAGCTATTCAAATCATTCGATTGCTCTTTTTTAATTTCAAACAACTTGGGTAATGCTAAAAATTACTTCAAATCCTTCATTTCAACTTGATCCATATCATCATAAGTTTGGTTTTCACCACACATTGCCCAGATGAAAGCATAGCTACCAGTTGCGACACCACAATGGATCGACCAACTTGGATTGATCACCGCATCTTCTGGATTCAAGAAAATGTGTTTTGATTCGTCAGGCTTACCTAAGAAATGAATGACCCGAGTATCTGGCTCAGCGAATTCAATGTAAAGGTAAGTTTCCATCCGTCGTGCATGGGTATGGGCAGGCATTGTGTTCCAAGAGTTTCCTGGTTCAAGGACCGTGTAGCCCATTTGCAATTGACAAGTATCCATTTGTGACGCGTCGATGTACTTGTAGATCGTCCGCTTATTCATGTGCGCCTGATCACCCTTAGGCATTGCGATCGCATTGGCGAATGGTAATTTTTTATTTGGAAAAGTCGTTGTCCCAGGTGTGGAAACAACATAGAATTTAGCTGGTTCAGCCGCGTCATCAGATGCGAACTCAACATGCTTTACACCCACACCCACATAATAACCGTCATGAGTGACCATTGGTTCTTTAACGCCATCGACTGTGATCGAGCCATTACCACCAATATTGATCACACCCAATTCCCGCCGTTGTAAGAAATACTCAACACCTAATTGCTTGTCGAGTTTGATTTCTAATGGTTCTTCAGCAGGTGTGACCCCACCAAAGATCATCCGATCATTATAGGTATAAACTAAACTGATATCACCAGCCGTGAACAAGTTTTCCGCAAGAAATTCTTCGCGCAATTTCTCAGTATCATAATGTTGAATGTCCTCTGGTGCATGTGCAAATCTTGTTTCCATCTTAAAACTCATGAAAATAGCCTCCTGTTTTCCATATAAGAAAATGGTTTTCTTGATTTCTTCTTCAATATATACTATTATTAAATGAAAATCAAGGGGTAATCTTTTTCTGAAGTCCGATTTTCCAGATAATACAACGCTTTCACCTAATCTCCAAAATTGTTTATTTTGAAAGGAATAAAACCATTATGACGGAACAAGCGAAGAGCACTTATGGCACGGTCCTGCTCAAAGCCAATGATATCCTAAACGCGATCGCGATCAATAAAGCCCATACTTTGACGGAGATCGCAGAGATCGCGGGCCTAACGCGATCAACGACTTCAAAGATCCTCGATACGTTACAACAACTGAATTATGTTGATAAAGATGAGCGAAACAAAAGCTACCAAATCGGGCCAGCGCTAGTCAAATATAGTGAGGCCTTTCTTAATGATTTCAATATCGTTCGCCTCTGCCGTCCCTACCTGCTCAAGTTACGCGATAAATTTGGTGAGACCGTCCATTTAGGCGGCCTTGATAATTCGGAACTGGTCTATTTAGATAAATTCTCTGGCAAGAAATCAATTACCGTGATGACTTCAAAAATCGGTGTCCACGCGCCCCTCTACGCAACCGGGATGGGTAAGGCGATCTTAAGCACCTTTAGTTCGGACCACCTGCAAGCCTACCTCGCCAAACACCCACTACTCCCCCTAACTGACACCACGATCACTGACAGGTCGGTCTTACAAAGTCAGCTCGAGCAAGCTCAAACAACTGGTCTAGCCTTTGATAACGCCGAACGTGACGAAGATGTTTATTGTATCGCGACCACGATCACTTATCGCCAGAAGCTTTACGGAGCCTTCAGCATCAGTATTCCCCGTTACCGGATGAATTCTGCGGTCAACCAGACCATGGAACAAGAAATCCTCAGGACCAAGAAAGAAATCGAAGATTTTTTGGCTAATGTTTAACTGGATTAAGTGATTGCCCAGAGTATCGTTTGCAAATTAAGGATTGACAGAACAAAAACAGCTGTCGGCCGTTGATACGATAGACTTCTTCTACCAAAATAGTATTTTCCCATTATTGTGCCCATACAATTAGAATATTAAACTACTTCAGTTTTTGATGAATTCATCGGGAATTTGATTCAAAATCTCTTTATCCATATTTAGTTTTTCACCTAGACTAATAATCGTTTTAAAAATATCTTAAAGCTGTCGCGATTCTAATATCTGATAATGGCCGACTATAGTCATAGAACGATCCCCCAAACGTTCTATATCAATGAAACTTAGCCATAATTATCGAGCGAAAAAAGGCGATTGAGCATTCAGTGAAGTTTGATCGCTTTTCTTTTGTCAGGATTCGTTTACATACTAGATACACAGGTGGAACACTGTGAAACGCTCAAACCCCACCAATAAGTTGGCACTGTTCATACTGTCTTGGACGCTTTGTCCAAGCTGTCCATAAACACTAATCCCATTTAGTTGCTCGTTATCCCCCGTATTTATCCATTCAATAGTGGTTCCCACTATTCTCAAATCGGACCCCGAGATATCAGTATAATAGTTTAAAGTCTTCTCAAATAGCCAGACTTAATACTTTGATATTTTCTTTCCGATATTTACACGGGACTCTTTTAAGTATGTCGTATATGGAATGAGTGGAGTACCAACATGCTCATCGATGACATAATCATAGTTGGATCCACTACCATATCCTGCAATAATAGCGAGATTTTTAATCGCTCTGTTTAAAATAGAACACGAGTATGCACCGGGAGCAAAGTCAGAATCATCAATAAACTATTTCTGTAGCTTTGCGGAGTTAATATTGTTAAACACAGCGTGTCACGACTCAGATCATTATATGACAGCACCCCAATAGAGCGGAATTTAAGATTCGCTGGATGATAGATACTAAATGACAAGAATCTATCAGGAGCTTCGACTAGTCGAAGAAAGACTCGAGTTCTTTACTCACCATAATCGTTCGACACAAAGAAACAGCCTCACCCCAGATAAATACTGGGACAAGGCCGTTTAGAAGTGGACAAAATTTATATTATTTCATCTGTCAACTTAGTAGGAAACAGCAACAAGGTGTTTAATTTATATTTTTATTCTTTTAACCCACCAGCTGTCACACCGCCAATGATATAGCGTGATAAGAGTAAGTAAATAATAATCAACGGAATAACCGTAAGTCCAATACCTAAGTACATCGCTCCAAATTCAGTTCTATAAATATTTGCCGTTAATAATTGGACCAGCATCGGCAAAGTGTACTTAGCCTGATCATTAATTAAGATCAAAGGCATTAAGAAATTATTCCATGAAGCAACAAATGCGAAAATCCCCATTGTTGCCAAACCCGGCTTCATGATAGGCAACATGATTTTATGGAAAATTGTAATCTCACTTGCCCCTTCAAGTCTCGCAGCGTCAGCATAATCAGGCTGATAAACTGTTTCCATATATTCAACTAGGAAGAACACCGTATTTGGTGCCGCAATCGCTGGCAGAATTAGTGGGATATAGTTGTTTAAGAGGTTTAGCCTCATCATGAACTGATAAAAACCAATCATACTAATCTGGGGAGGAATCATGATTAAACCAATCATCATTCCAAAAAGAATTTTCTTGCCTTTAAAATTATAGGCAGTAAATGCGTAAGCACCCATGGCAGAAAAATAAACACTCAAGATTGTTGAACATGCCGCGATAAAAAAGCTGTTTCCCATTCCTTGCCAAACATTGAAACCTTGGTTCATAAGAACATGCCAGTTATGCACCAAACTATCACTTGGAATCAATGAAAGCCCTTGTCTGATTTGTTCAACGGAACGGGTCGCATTACACAACAAGATCCAGAAAGGTAGAATGCTCAGAAGGGTCAAAATCCCGCAGAATACATAAATGAGAGTACGTTTTGTTCTCAATGCATGAGCCATTATTTTGCCCTCCCAACTTTTGTACGATCCTTAAAGACACTGAACATTAAGACACTTAACACAATTGAAATCAAAAGTAGAATTACAGATGCTGTTGCAGCCAAATAGAAATTACGATTTCCTGAAAAAGCTTGTTGATAAATATACATCGTTATTGTTAAAACACTATTATTTGGCCCACCTTTAGTCAATAAGAATGGGATATCAAAAACCTGTAACCCACCGATTAAAGAAGTAACCAGCGTGTATAGTAGAATTGGTTTTAACAAAGGAATCGTAATATGTCTGAAGATTTGTCCATCAGTTGCTCCATCAACACGTGCGGATTCAAACAATGATTCACTAATACTTAAGATGCCCGATTGCAGAACAATCATTGTTTGTCCATACCACATCCAGAACTGGATAAAAGCGACAATAAAAACCGTGGCCCAATTATTCTGGAAGAAGTTATATGCCGAATCGATTACCCCAAGTTTAATCAACAACATGTTGATTGGACCCATCGGATAACTAAATAAAGCTGAGAACAGTACTGCAACCGAGGCTGCGGTAATAACATTGGGAAGGTAGAAAACAACTTTGAAGAATTGCGTCCCCCGTAACTTTAACTTCATGTTCGTGAACCACGCCGCAAGCAGCAAGGCCACACCCATCTGAGGTATAAAATTCAATATCCACAAAATGACTGTATTCTTGATTGACTTAAGAAATAGCTGATTCTGCAAAATCGACTTATAGTTTTTTAATCCCACAAAATTTGATTGCGTGTTCCATCCTGCTAAGTCAGTAAAACTCAAATAAATCGTATACAAGATTGGATATAAAGAAAAAATTAGAAAAATAATGAAAAATGGTAATAAAAAGTAATAGCCATAACGGTTATACCGCTCAAAGTGACCACGCGCTTCGACTTTTGACTCTTTTGAATCTCCAGAATTCATATCCGATCCTCCTCACTTTAAAATAGTCACTTTCTTGAATAAAATTGAGGTATAGTCGCTCACGCGGACTATACCTCACGCAGAATCTAGTTGTTACTTAATCTCTACATCCGGATACGCATTCTGAACCGCATCTTTAAAATTCTTAATTGCTTCCGTCTTCGTAACTTTTCCTTGCGAATAAGGAGTTACAGCATTATCAACAAACAGGATTTGAATTGATTGGTCATATTTAGTCCATAAATTGCCATTGATACCAGCAGCCGAGGTTTCAAATTGCTTGTATTGGTTTTGACCACCTAAGAAGTCACTCTTGAAGTCGCCTTCAATTTCTTTAACAACTTTTGTATTCGATACAAAGTCATTCTGATCTTTAGCCCATTTCTTCTGGAAGGATGCACTAGTGGCTACCCATTTAGCAATCTTGGCTGCTTCTTTCTCCATTGCAGAATCTTTAACAGCACCTAGATAAGTACCACCCCATGCATATTCCCATGGACCTGTTGTTACACGCCAGTCTCCTGAAGTATCATTACCAGTCTTGGATGATTTAGCATTAGGTTGTAACCAGTAGAATAAGCCCCATGATGGTAGACTATAACCAAAGATATTATCACTTGACATTCCTGAGAAATATTCACTTGACTGCTCAGTTGTATCTTGAGTCAACTTCTGACTAACAAATTCCTTCCCCATATCCATCAAATCATACATCGACTTGTCAATAGTCAACTTATTATCAACAACCCAAGGATCTTTACGAGCACCGATCATTGGCTCAAATAAATCTGAGATGCTAGAAACCATAAAGACCTTGCCGTTTGACTTTTCTTTTACTTCTTTCGCTGTTGCTGTGAAACTAGCCGCATCAGAGATTTTAGCCTGCATCTCTTCAGGTGTTGTCACGCCTAAGAGACTTTTAGCTAAGCTAGCACGATAATAGAATGCGCCTGGTGTCGCCTGCCAGGACAAAGCAACTTGATGGCCGCTTTCATCCTGACCAACCTTTTTTACATAACCGATTGTATCTTTGGAAGCTGACTTAATGCCAACTTGACTTAAATCTGCCATTTTACCAGAGTTAACGTACTTCTTTACAAATGACGCGTCTAATGCAATCAAGTCTGGACCATTTTTTGTCCCAAGAACAGGGTCGAGCTTTGTCTGAAAATTCTCGAAAGGCACAACCGTAACTTTTATCTTGTAGTCCATGTCTTTGTGGGCAGGGATATAATACTTATTGATGATCTTCTTCATATCATCTGTAAACGTCCATACTTTTAATGTCTTACCCTTGGTATCACTAGTTTCTGCGCTCTTCTTTTCGCCTGAAGAACTACATCCTGCTAATAAAATTGCTGAACATGCAATTGCAACCAAACCCGAAAGAAATCTCCACTTTTTCTTTGACATTTAAAACGCTCTCCTTCACGAATTAACTACCCATTTCTTACCCTAAATGGAACCTAATACAAGAAAATGTTACTCCTTTCGATTAATTAGTATAATTAACTAACTTACATGTTAGATAATAAATCACAGAAACAATTTTGTCAAGCGCTTTCATGAAGTATTGTTTTCACTTAATCAAACATTACTGAAGTATTACTGATATTTTCACCTTTCAGATTACTTTACACATCTCGTTTTATTGTAGATAAAATTAAATTTTAAACATTCATTATTTGAAAGCTTTCGCGTATCAAAAACCCGTTAGACCCTCATATGTCTCAATATATCTTGCTTACTTTTTCAAATTTTTTAAACAAGTGAACACCTAAAACAACCATGTTGCTATTGGGAGAGACCCTTCTAGGTCGCGTAATAAATCGGTTAGTTTTTGTGTTTTGGCTAATATGAATAGATTGATTTTATTGTTTTAGTAAAGTTTTAGTGATTTTAGGCGTTTGAAAAATAAAATAGCTTTTATTGCATAACTAATTAAAAAACCGGATTACTTAAATACTCAAAACCAAGATTCACAAAAAGATCTTTAAATCAACTCGATTTAAAGACCTCTTATTTTATATCTAGATTAAAAACGAACGAGATATTGAAAGATCAATCTACGACAAAACTACTTCCTTATTTTCTAGATATTAACTTGAAGCGCTTTACTTCCCGTCAGCACTTCCGTTCGCTTGTCCGGCTGGCCTAAACCAATATATAACGCAAATTGGGTATCTGGTGTATAGCGCTCGCCGTCGTTATTAACAACTGTAAAAGCTTCCTCTGGAATCTTGATAGTAATGATTTTAGCCTCTCCGTGGGTCAAAGCAACCCGTTGAAAGGCTACTAATTTAGGATTTGGTGTTTTATCTGGCGAATCAACGGCATCACAATAAACTTGTACGACCTCTTCTACGTACATATCACCATTGTTCTTCAACCCAACACTGATCTCGGTGTTAGTCAAATCTCTCTGAGCTGATTTCAAGGTTGCTTGTTCAACCTTGACAGGTGCATAGGTCAGACCGTAGCCAAATGGATAGAGTGCCTCATTGGCCATATAGCGATAAGTCCGGCCCGTCATACTGTAATCCGTAAAGTCAGGTAGTTCTTCAGTCGTATGATAGAATGTCACTGGCAATTTGCCACTCGGGCTAGTCTTACCAAAAACAACATCAGCCACCGCTTGACCACCTAGGGCACCTGGATACCAAACATCAAGGATTGCTGCAAGGTTAGGATTTGTTTCGGCGCCATCAAATGTCATCGCGCTTCCGGCAGTTAAAATCAGAACAATTGGGGTACCGACTTTTAATAACTTATCCAGTAATTGCTGTTGATGACCAGGTAATCGCAAATCTGTTTTATCACCAGCGGCAAAGGCATTGCCAGCATCGCCCTGCTCGCCTTCGATGGTTGAATCTAGGCCTAAGCAAAGGAAGACAACATCGCTATGTTCAGCCATACTGATTGCTTCAGCTTCACGGTCATCTGCCTTTGCCAAATTGCTGAGGCGATCCAAAAACAAGTGGCAGCCAACAGAATAATTAAGTCGTGTTTGTGGGGTGATAGCCTGCCGAATACCTTCGAGAATCGTGGTGTAATTTGAGGCCGTACCTGCATAATTACCTTCAAGAACAACTTGACTGTCCGCTGTCGGTCCAATAACCGCAACCGATTTTAATTCGTTTTTCTTTAAAGGTAAGATTCCATTATTTTTAAGCAAAACAAAGCTACGATAAGTTGCTTCTAGCGCGACTTGATGATGCGCCGGTGTATCATTCTCCTCGAAACCGATTTGATCGTAAGGATCATCATTTGCACCTAGTCCCAATAAAACTCGCGTGGTCATTAAGCGCTGCACTGAAGCCGTAATTTCATCTTCAGTAATCAGATTTTCAGCTAACGCCTGATGTAGATACTTGGCAATATGACCAGCACAAAGATCGCACCCTGCCTTGATTGCTAACGCAATCGTTTGGGCGTCGCTCTTGGTAAAGTGATGATAAAGTTTAACATCCTCTTCAGCCCCATAATCTGAAACGACATGACCTTCAAACTGCCATTCTTCGCGCAATAGCTTCGTCAATAATTCTGAATTGACCGGCGCAGGGACACCATTGACAGCATTATAAGCCGCCATGACACTTTCAACATCACCCTGCTCAACAGCCGCCTTAAATGCTGGCAAATATGTCTCGGTCAAATCCTTTTTCGATGGTTCAACATCAAAGCCGTGGCGAATCCCCTCAGGACCGCTATGAACCGCGAAATGCTTCGCGCACGCCGCTAGTTTTAGATACTTCCCCCGTCCCTGGAGTCCTTCAATATAGGCAACACCATTGGTTGCCGTCAAATAAGGATCCTCTCCATAAGTTTCATGACCGCGGCCCCAACGTGGATCACGGAAAATATTCACGTTAGGCGACCAATAGGTTAACCCTTTGTAAATGTCGTGATCACCATGTTTGAAATATTCATTATGTTTTGACCGCGCTTCTGTGGCCACAATATCGCCAATTTTCCGTAAGCCTGCTGGATCAAACATCGCCGCCAACCCGATTGATTGTGGGAAAACTGTGGCCGTGCCCTCACGAGCAGCGCCATGCAGTGCCTCACCCCAATAATTATATTCGGGAATGTTCAAACGATCGATTGCCTGCGCATCATACTCCAACTGACCTATCTTCTCATCTAGGGTCATCTGATCAACAAGCTGCTGGGCCTGTTTTCTCGCTTCATTCCGTGATAATCTTGTTTCTACCATCGTGTTAATTCTCCTTATTATTCAAATTTTTCGATGCTGTTTTGACTCCGATAAAGACAATCAGGTTCCATCATTCCAGCGAACATCTCTGGAATCGTAACAAAGTGAAAATCATTCGCTTGCAAAAAATCAATAACTTGGGGCAAAACAGTCGCAGTTGCTGGCTGTATGTCATGCATAAGGACAATATCGCCATCTTGAGCCAGCCGTACTATCCGGGCCAAAATCAATACGGCATCATGTGACTTCCAATCCTCAGAATCAAGACTCCAAGTCACCGCTGGTCGACCAGCGGCATGGCTAACACGAGCATCAACATTGCCATAAGGCGGTCGAAAAAATTGTGGCTTGTCCCCAATTACCTGCATAACCACCTGATCAGTTCGCGCTAACTCCTGTTTAATTTGTTGGTCTTCAAGTTCGGTCAATGATCGATGCGAGAAGGTATGACTACCAAACGCATGTCCATCTTGATAGGCCTGCTTTAAAATATCAGGGTGCTGTTGAACATGCTCGCCCCACAGCATAAAGGTCGCATGAATCCCGGCAGCTCTGAGCGTCTTTAGAATCGTCGGCGTTGTTCCAGGGACAGGGCCATCATCAAAGGTCAACGCGATTTTGCTCATTGCTGTTCCTCATAGTCTAATAGCGCGCCAGTAATGCCTTTCGTTTGGGGGTAGATTTCTTGATAGATTTGATGAAGTTGCGCGTATTTAGCCACGTGCTCAGCGACGGGATGATAGACTTTCTTGACCGCGATGAAATGATCGGCGCAAGTTGATAAGCTGTCGAACCAACCCAGACCGACGGCAGCAAGCATGGCCGCGCCTAGACCAGGCCCTTGTTCGCTTTCCAACCGAACAATATCCTTGTTGAAAATATCCGCCTGGATCTGCAACCATAACGGACTTTTGGCGCCGCCACCAATAGAAACCAATTGTTTGAAGTTCTTACCATTGGCTTCGTAAATATCCAAGATGTCCTTAAAGGAGAAGACGATTCCTTCCAAAACCGCGCGAACGAAATCAGCTCGTTCTTGTTTCCCATCGATGCCGATGAAACTCCCGCGAATCCTCGCGTCCGCGTATGGGGTCCGTTCGCCAACAATATACGGCGCGAATAACAACCCGTGAGCGCCGATGGTCGAGGTGGCCGCGCTCCCCACGAAATCATTGAAGGACGCGTCCGGCGCGAATGTTTGCTTGAACCAACTTAAGCTGTAGCCCGCCGCCAAGGTGACACCCATGGAATAGAAACTATTAGGCACCGCATGATTGAAGAAATGGAGCTGGCCATGATAATCAGTGGTTGTATCAGGCTCGTAGGTCAAAATAACGCCAGAAGTGCCGATGCTGCACATCGCCTGATCAGGATGCAAAATGCCAGCGCCGATCGCGCCGCAGGCATTGTCCGCCCCGCCACCAAAAACAGCAGTCTGACTGGACAAGCCAGATGCGTGGGCAAATTCTGCCGTGATCGTTCCCACATTGGTAGTCGCTTCAACCAACGGTGGGCATAATGAGAGTGGTAACCCAAAGGCCGTACAAATCTCACGGCTCCATTCTTTCTTGGCGATATCCAAGAGCACCGTGCCAGCCGCGTCGGATAACTCCATATTCAACTGGCCGGTCATCCGATAGCGAACATAATCTTTAGGCAGAACAAAGGTTGCTGCCTGAGCGAAAATCTCCGGCTCATTTTCTTTGACCCACAGAATCTTGGGTAACGTGAAGCCTTCCAAAGGGCGATTACGGGTAATTCCAATGAAACGTGGACCCATTTTCGCCATGATCTCTTCTGACTGTTTCGTCGTCCGCGTGTCATTCCAAAGGATCGCTGGTCGTAAAACCTGGCCCGCCGCATCCAACAGAACCAATCCGTGCATTTGTCCAGAATAACTGAGTCCTTCGATCTCGCTGGCTGTGACGCCACTAGTGACCAATAAATGCTGGATGGCCGTCAACGTCCCTTGAACCCAGTCATCGGGATTTTGCTCATTATAACCTGGCGCTGGTTGTTGCAACGGATAGGCCTCACTTGCCTGAGCAGTGACCGTTCCGTTTTGATCGACGAGCAGGACCTTAACGGCGCTAGTACCCAAGTCGACCCCAATTACATATTTCATGATTCAACCTCTTTTTCTCCACAAAAAAAGTAAGGCAATGATTGACCGATTAACTCAATCTGCTCTTGCCACAGCTTTCGTGCGTCAAAGCAACGTCATTGCCTTACTTTCAGGGTGTTTTCAAACTTTTTTAGGTAAATTTAGGTTGGTGGACACCAAGCTTATTTCAAGGTGTCGATAATATAGTGGTTCAGCGTATCTTTCAGTTCTTCGATACGGCCAGACTTCGTTGCAGCCAACAGAACAGACTGTGGCTTATCGATGGCATAGTCATTGAGGGTCTTGAAGTCAACCTTACCCGCTTCGATGTCAGCGCCCAGCCCAGCGTCGTAACTTGAGTAACGGTCAGCGACGAAGTTTTCGAAGACTTTATCTTCCTTCAGGCGCAAAGCAACTAACAAGCCTGCTGAGAAGGTATCCATCCCCACAATATGCGCATAGAACATGTCTTCAGGTGTGAAGGATGACCGGCGAGGTTTCGCGTCGAAGTTCAAGCCACCCTTGCCTAAGCCGCCGTTTTCAACAACTTCATACATCGCCAAAGTTGCTTCATAAAGATCTGAAGGAAATTCATCCAGATCCCAGCCAATCAACTTGTCGCCTTGGTTAGCGTCCAATGAGCCTAATAAGCCAGCTTCACGCGCTGTCCGAATCTCATGTTGATAGCTGTGGCCAGCCAAGTTAGCATGGTTGCCTTCCAAGTTCAACTTATAAGTACCATCCAAGCCGTAAGTCTTCATAAAGGCAATCGTCGTCGCCGCGTCAAAGTCATATTGATGCATCATTGGTTCCTTAGGCTTTGGTTCCAGCAATAATTGACCTTCGTAACCGATCTCTTTGGCATAATCAGCCGCCATATGGAAGAATTTCGCCAAATGTTCTTGTTCGCGCTTCATATCTGTATTCAGCAGTGATTCATAGCCTTCACGACCACCCCAGAATACATAGTTTGACGAGCCAACCTTCTTAGCAGTATCCAAGCCTTCTTTAACTTGCGCAGCCGCGTAAGCGAAAATATCAGCGAATGGTGATGACGCCGCCCCTGAAACGAACCGGGGATTGGTGAACATGTTTGCTGTATTCCAAAGTACCTTCATGCCTGTTTGTTTCTGATAGTCAACAAACATGTCTGTGATCTCGTCCAAATTCTTATTGGTCTCCCGTAAAGTGTCGCCTTCAGGAGCAACATCACGATCATGGAAACAGAAGAAATCAACGCCCATTTTATCATAGAACTCGAAAGAAGCTTCGACCCGCGCCTTAGCTAAGTCCATCCCGGTCAAACCATTCCAAGGCCGGATCGCAGTCCCGGCACCGAAAATATCATCCAATTGTTGACCGAAGGTATGCCAGTAAGCCACTGAGAAGCGCATCCAGTCGCGCATCTTCTTGCCGCCAACGACTTTGTCAGCGTCATAATAATGATAGCCAAAGCCAGACTTCAAGTCACCAGTTCCAACGAATGGAATCTTGTTGACATTAGGGAAATATGTTTTTGTCATTGAAAAGAACCTCCAAATGATTTTAACTATTTTAGTTTGTTTGTACAACTAACTTACCTACAAAGATAGTATAGCGCTTTCTTAAACAAAGTACAACAAAAATAGCCAAATTTCTTTGGCTATTTTTTACTAAATTATTTCAGCGGCGAAACGCTAATTGGCCACTTTGCATTTTCAAGAGGTGTTGAATAATTAGAGAACAGCCACCTAATAATGTTGCGCTACGGACATCATCAACCAAGTAAACTTGTGTCTCATCGTTGGTCAGGTACGGGATATTGGCTTTGATCTTTGGTAACAACTCAGGTATAGTCGCAATCAAATTGGAGTTAAGGGCGACACGACGTGGATCCAAAGTCACGATTGTATTATAGATAATATTGGCGATGTAGAAGCAAAAGTCATCTAGGATCTGTTCAACATCAGAATCATGTTGATAGTACAGTTCAACGATCTCACTGATTCCCAAGTTAGGCTGTGCCTTGATTTGCCGAATCATGTCAAGGATCGCATCCTCAGAACAATAACTCTCAATCGTATTTGGCGCACGCCGACGCCGAAAATCATGATCATAAATAATCGTATGGCCGATTTCACCGGCTTCACCATGTTTTCCAGTATATAAATGATTATTAATGACGATACCTGCACCAATACCTTTATGGACACTGATACAAACGATATTATCGATGTCATCATTGCTTTCAAAATCCCGTTCATAGATTACGGAAAGGTTAGCTTCGTTCTCCAATAAAACTGGTACGCCCAATTTATCTGTCAAAATTTTAGCAACATCTAAACTTTTAAAATCAATAAATGGCGCATATAGAATCTGGTTCTTATCAATGATCCCATGGATTGCGACTGAAACACCTCTAAGTGGGATCTGATCGTCTAATCGTTCTGTATGGATCAGGCTTGTCATCAATTCCAGCCGATCATCGATCGACATGTCCTTTGCTGGATAACGCTCTAAACTAACTACTTGCCCATCCATCAAGTTAAACATTCGATCAATGTAATCATAACCGAGATCGAAATTAATGACATAGCCTAAATCTGCATTAAATTTCAAGATAGTCGGTTTACGGCCACCATTCTCAGTGCTGTCACCCTGTCCTAACTCCAGTAAATAATGCTGGTCGATCAAACTAGCGACAATGTCTGACACTGTCACCTTGTTTAACTTGAGGTTTTTAGAAATTTGACTTCGGGAAATCGGACCAAAGTTGAAGGCTTGCTGAAGCACACGTTGTTCATTGAGAACGCGCACCAAATTTTTTTTATACTGCATTTCACACGTCCTTTATTAGCGTCTCATTCACTCAATAGTCATCACATCCGTAAAAATTACAATCGTATGTATAACTTGAGAGAAATGTATAATTAAGATAGTCTTTCCGGATTTCGGCGTTTCGCATCTCTGCTAGACCGTTTTACGAATCTAGCCTAAACTGGTTACCCAAAAAAGTAGCACTCTAATATATCAGTTTGTAACTATAACTAACTAATGTCAACTCTTTCGCCTAATAAAATTAAATACAACCATTCATTTGCCTATAAATTCATGTCGCTGAATTCAAGATCAATCACACTTAATTTCTAAAAAGGGTCTTGATGTTCTGCTGATAATTAGCGCTGTTTAACTTCCGCTTCATCAATAAATTTAGCAACATCGATTCCCGGATCAACTTGCTGATTATTTAAAAAAGTATGCGTGTACGCATTTCGGTATTGACTAGGTGTTAATTGAACCTGTTTTTTAAAGAAACGCATAAAATATTTGGGTTCCTGAAAATAGACCCGTTTACTGACTTTCTCAATACTGAGACGTGTTGTCAAAAGTAAGTATTTAGCCCAATCTAGTTTAACTGAATTCATATAGGCCTTAACGCTTATCCCCAATTCTTGTTTAAATAAGCGCGTCAAGTAATCCGGATTCAAGTCAAAGTGTTCCGCTACTGTCGCCACACGTAAATTCTGATCCATGTGGATCCTGATCCATTCCTTGATCTGATTTAAAGAAGTCTGTTTGCTCATGGTCCCATGTTGAGCTAGCCAACCAGCATTAGCCAACTCGATCAACAACATGGTTGTTTGATAGTCAACTGCTAATTTTGAGAAATAAGGGCTATGGGCGACATCTAGTAGCTGTTGCGCGGCGATCAGCACTTTTTCGCGCCGAACCAAGTGAAAAAATCTTGGCAGACGTATCTCCGTTGGTGGGAGTATTCTAGTCACTGTCTCTGCAACTCGATATTCGCCATTCTGAATAAAGTGAAACCAAATAAATTGGCTAGGTGTCACTGTTGCAAGCGTACCAACAATGCTCTCATGAGGAAAAACAGTCAAGACATCGCCGGCCTCAACTTTGAATGATTCATCGTTGATTGCTAATTGGATACTGCCACTCAAACCGATGATAACCTCGGTGTCTGCTTGATGGGTAAATAAATGGTGGCGCCAGCCTAGCTCTGCACTGAATTGACCACTTTGAAGATAATGGACTGGATGTTGAAAATCGAATTCTAGTTCCCGCAAATCAACTAACCTCCTTGTTTTTGCTAATGTCGGATTTATCCACTTTCTCTTCGATTATAGCAGTTTTTTTATTAAAGAAAAGCGATTACAATGAAGTTGATATTGAAAGGAGCCACTTACAATGCAACAACCAAAAATTAAAGTAACTGATGCTTTTTGGCAGCAATATCGCCACTTGGTCAAGGACGTGATGATTCCTTATCAGTGGTCCGTGATCAACGATGATGCGACTGTCGAAATCGAACAAGAGAATGCTAATTCTTATAAAGCAACAGAAAAAAGTCACGCGATCCAAAACTTAAAAATCGCGGCTGGTCGAGAATCAGGCGATTTTTATGGCTTTTGGTTTCAGGATTCAGATGTCTACAAATGGCTAGAGGCGGTGGCCTATGCATTACGCTATCAACCAGATCAACAATTACAACAAATTGCTGATGACTTGGTCGATTTGATCAGTCAAGCTCAAGAACCTGATGGCTATTTAGATACCTTTTTCCAGCTGCAAGCACCACAGGAAAAATTCCAGCACATTAGCTTTGGTCACGAACTTTACTGCATGGGACATTATATTGAAGCCGGAATCGCTTATTTTGAAACAACTGGGAACACTTTAGCCTTGACTATCGCAACTAAAATGGCCGACTGTATCAATACTCATTTTGGTCCCCAGCCCGATAAACTTCATGGTTATCCTGGTCATCCAGAAGTAGAGCTGGCCTTGGCCAAATTGGCTGATACTACCAATGACCAACGTTATCGTGACTTAGCAGCCTATCTGATCAATCAACGCGGTCAGCAATCACCAAACTTCTTCGCAGAGCAAAATGCCAAGAATAAAAATAAGCAATTAGATCTGCCTTTCCCTGATCAAACGGACCCTGCTGATCGTTATTTCCAAAATGATCGACCAATTCGCGAGTTGGATCACGCCGAGGGCCATGCTGTGCGGATGACTTATTTGTTAACTGGGATGGCGCATGTCGCACGACAAACTCAAGACGATGACCTCTTGGCCACCTGTCAGCG
Organism: Lapidilactobacillus luobeiensis; assembly: GCF_024345205.1. Lineage (GTDB taxonomy): Bacteria > Bacillota > Bacilli > Lactobacillales > Lactobacillaceae > Lapidilactobacillus > Lapidilactobacillus luobeiensis. The sequence goes on from NZ_BROC01000004.1 coordinate 88,422, forward strand.
ACTGTGGCGGGATATCGTCGATAAACAAATGTACGTAACCGGCGGGATTGGCGCAACAGTCGCTGGTGAGGCCTTCACCTATGATTATGATCTGCCTAACGATACCATGTACTGCGAAACTTGTGCTTCTTGTGCGATGGTTTTCTTCGCAAAACAAATGCTAGCTAATGAGCCTGACGGTGATTATGCTGATGTGATGGAGCGAGAATTATATAATGGTACGATCAGTGGCATGAGCCTTGATGCGCAACACTTCTTTTACGTCAATCCATTGGAGGTCGACCCACAGGCAAGCGCTCAGGATCCTACCAAATCCCACGTAAAAGTGCAGCGACCAGCTTGGTTTGGTTGTGCTTGTTGTCCGCCTAATCTGGCCCGCCTGATTGCATCTGTAGACCAATATATCTATACAATCAAGGATGACACGATCTATAGCAATCAATTCATCGCCAACCATGCAGATTTTGGCGATGGCCTTCAAATCAACCAAAGCGGAAATTATCCCTGGTCTGGTCAAATCAGTTATCAGGTCAGTGTCGAGTCAGCTCTTACTTTCGCGTTTGCATTACGGATCCCTGCTTGGTCTCAAGAAAATTTCACGGTCAAACTTAATGGTCATCCTGTGAATGGTACGCTAAAACGCGGCTATCTCTTTTTGAATCAAACTTGGTCTGGCACGACTACTATTGAGGTTGACCTAGATCTTAGCGTTCGCACTGTCCGTGCCGATCAACACGTTACCGCAGACTTGGGTAAAATCGCAGTACAACGTGGTCCCGTTGTTTACTGTGCCGAGGAAACAGATAATGGTAAAAATTTAGCTTGGTTGTCCTTACCAGTACAACCTGACTTTCAGGTACACAGTGCAAATCAAGGACTAGCGGTTCCGAATCTAAAAACCATCACGACTAATGCGACCAAATTAGTTACATCGTCGAATCAGACATCTACGGCCCTTTACACCAGTGACACAGCACCAAGGTCACGTCAAAACCAGCAAGTGACGTTGATTCCTTATTTTGCTTGGGCCAACCGTCAAGCTGGTGAAATGCGAGTCTGGTTGGATCAAGACTAACAAGTCGATCAAGCTCAATCAGTAAATACCAAAAAACCAACAACACGCATGAAAAATGCGGCTGTTGGTTTTTTTCGTGATAACCATTCTGCTTGTAGCCTTTGATCGGATGTCTGCCTTTTCAAAGCGTCCCATGAGTCTGATCAGGTATGATCAGGCGCGACTTTGCTTGATCAGCCAATAGACTAACGCAGCCAGAGCACTCCCCATCAGTGGCGCCAACGCATAAAGCCAATAATGTTGTAACACTCGTCCGCCTAGAAAAATGGCAGGCCCAAAACTACGAGCCGGATTCAACGAGGCGCCAGTCAACTTCTGTCCTAAGACAATAAGGCACCCTAAGACAGCACCAATCACCCAGGGAGCAGCGTTGGGCCGTCCAAAATCCGAATCCGTCACAAATACAATCACCACCACCAAAATAAAGGTGATCGTCATTTCAATTAGAAAGGCACTCCCTGCATTGATCGTAAAATCTGTTTCACCAAGATGATTTCGTGACAAACCAACTGCCAAAGTCCAATTTCTTAATAGTCCAGATGCCAAGGTGGCACCCAAAAACTGTGCCAGTATATACCCACCAAACTCTCGACCAGTCAACTCCTTATTAAGCCAGAAAGCTAATGAAACCGCCGGATTGAAATGAGCACCAGACAGATCGCCCACAGCGAAGATCATTACCAAGATCGGAATGACAAAGGCTAAAGCTACAAAATAAGGATTATCACTACCAACAAATAAGCAATATCCCGTTCCAACGATCATCATCACAAAAGTACCCAAGAACTCAGCGAGATATTTATCTAGATTACGCAATCTACTGACCATTTATTACCCTACCTTATTTTCTTCAACAAGCAGGACGCCATGGGCGCTGATCGATTGGGATTCGTGCCAATCAATTGACTGTTCCCGCCATAAATCTCGCGCCTGACCTGTATGAGCTAATTGTTTTAACTGTTGTGGCAATACTTGCGTTTGCTCCGAGATGTTGAAGAAAGCTAAATAACGAGCCATCTCACTGCTTGCCTGCCAGCCGATCCAATTTTTATCACGATAAACCTCACGACACTCATTGACCTCACGGTGCATTTTCAAAACCGCACGATTTGTCAGTAAACTCTTAGTGAAATCATCAAGATCGGGTAAAGTGCCACCATACATCAATGGTGAACAACTGATCGTCCACAAACTCATCAGTAAATATTGCTCAGCCTTCGTAAAGTGAGTCCAATTATCATCATTGTTGCCCTCATCAGCACGAACTCGCAAATGCCCCAATGGTAACATATCACAATCCGGCCAATTCCCCGGACGGACAAAAGGAGCCCACTCTGCAGCTCGGTCGAACATTGTCCGCAATGACTTCCAATTATCCCAAAAATCATCGGTGAGCCGCCACATGTTGGCCGTGTTTTGGAAAAAGTAGCCATTCTTTAGTGCGGCCGGACCAGGAGATAAAGATAAGACAATTGGGCGTCCCGTCTTAGCGATTGCGTCATGGATCGCTTGGATCTCAGACCTATGAGCATCGTGATAAAGTTGGGAGTCACAAATATCATCGACCTTGATAAAATCTACACCCCACGAAGCATAAAGCTCAAACAGCGAGTCATAATATTGCTGACCTGCTACTTGGCTAACGTCAACGCCATACATATCAGAATTCCAAGCACAAATATTATTTAAAGCAATCTCCCGCGCTCGTTTATTGGTGCCTTTGATTGCTGTATTTTGTTGAACGGCTTGCCGTGGGATCCCGCGCATAATGTGGATCCCGAATTTCAAACCAAGGCTATGAATGTAATCACCCAGTGGTTTAAAGCCCTGACCATCAACAGCAGATGGAAAACGATTAACGGCTGGAATCAAACGAGAATATTCGTCCATACATAAAGGCGTAAACTGATGATAAACCATCGATGTAGCAGTTGGCTCACTCCACTGGATATCGACCACCACATATTCCCAGCCATACTCCTTCAAGTTAGCTGCCAAATAATCGGCGTTCGCCTTGACCTCATCTTCACGAACGGAGGCACCATATGAGTCCCAGGAATTCCACCCCATTGGCGGAGTTGGAGCAAAATCTAAATGTGACATAACCCTCTCCTTACCTATAATACTAAGTGTCTCGTATCACTCTGTCTGTCATACTGTATTATCAAGAAAATGATATTCAATAATTACTTTCACTTTCGAACTAAAAATAGTGGTTCACCATTTTGATCAGTTCCAGTAAAACACATCGTCTGTTTCTTATCGTATTCATCCCATTGTGAAATGAAATAACCATGGTAGACCTTCTGACCAATCGTTATTCGGCTTTCTTGACTATTGTCTTTAAAATCAAGACTGGCAGCTGCTTCGGTGCCCTTGATTTTACCACGATCAGTAATTTTGAGATTCGTTGGAGTCGTTACCTTGGCAGTGATTGTTTTATTCATTTGGATAACTTGATAATCACCGATTATTTGTTTTAACGAATAATTTTCCTTAGTTTCACCAGCATAACGTAACGGTGTCACAACAGGCCAACCAGCTTTAGTAAAGAACATTTGGTGAACTCGATCCGCATAAACCTCATTCTGATTAGGAAAGCGAGTATGAAAAATCAGAAAATACTTTTGATCATCCGCTCGATAAATTGCAGAGTTATGACCTGGAGAGATATATCCTGACTGATACGGTTTCTTAGTATCTAGCGTGTAATTCCCCATGATTTTAACACCATATGGCTTGATTGCCATATCGTCAAAAGTTGTTCCATCAGCACCGCGTAGATCTTGATAGTTATGTCCCTGACTATCTTTATAAGGGCCATCAGGTTGTTTTGAACGGGCAACACGAAGATTGTAACCACCATCTGCCGCTAACCCTCCAAAAGAAAGGAAGAGGTAATAGTAATCAGTCTGCTGATTATAGAGCACATATGAACCTTCGATCCTTAAATGATTCCCACCTAATATCCGTTTACCATAACCTTGACCTTCTTCTGGAAAACCAGTTTTTTCATTCATTTTAAGAATGAAAATACCACCAGAATAAGAACCATAAATCATCCAGAGTTTACCATCCTTATCATGAAAAGTATGGGGATCAACAACATTGGGTTGCTTTGTGGCATCATAATCACTGTTATTCTTAATAGCATTGCCAGAACGAAGAAAAATACCCTTATTTTGATATGGACCAGTTACCTTATCAGCCACAGCCAATCCCAAAACGGAAGTAGGATTATCCCCTTCACAAGCACAATAATACATATAATACTTACCATCGGCCAAACGCTCAATGTCACCGGCCCAGAGAGTGGTAGAGTTTGTATCTTCAAAAACATCGGCCAAATCAGTTTGAATATCTGTAAATGCGGTTTGATCATTTACACTATTTGAAAGCTGTTTCCAATGAATAAAATCCTTAGTACTCGCCATTTGCATATGTGAGCCGATAGTATAGTATTGATTATTTGCCCTAATAACTGATGGATCATGCACGATTACATCTGTAAAACCAGGATTCTTTAATTCTTGCTTAACTGCCTCTGGCTTAGCTTGGCAACCTACGAGTAATAGTAATATGATAATTACCCCAAAATACGTTGCCCAATTGACTCTTACTTTTTCCCACAAAACTACCAACTCCCCTAATACTCAATTGCCACGTTACCTAATTTTTTCTATCATCTGGCAGAATTTTTGCTGCTTGCACGATCGATAATCCCTGCTGATAGCGCTCGATAAAGTCATCGAAGCCCTTGACACCGTCTTCGTTAGGCGCGATCGTAGTACTTTGCGGATCAGCAAAAACTTGTTTCTCTAGATAATCGGCCAAAGCCAACTTTCGGTCTGTTAACAAATAGGCCGCCAAAACCGCCATACCCCATGGTCCGCCTTCACCGGCATTCTTCATCACAGTAATCGGTGTATCCAGCGCATCAGCTAACACTTGCTGCCCAATGATCGGCGTACGGAAAATACCGCCTTGAGCGATCATTGTCTCGGCTTTGATTTGTTCTTCCTTCATTAAGATATCATTGCCAATCTTCAAAGGCGCAAAAGCCGAATATAGCTGGGCCTTAATGAAATTAGCCAAGTTGAACTGACTATTAGGCGTTCGTACAAATAAAGGGCGACCGGCCTCGACATTGGTGATGTTTTCTCCAGAAAGATAAGCATAGTTGACCAAGCCGCCACAATCGGCATCACCATGAGTCGATTCTTTAAATAAAGTCGCATACAATTGGTCTGGTGCCATCTTCTGACCAATGCTTTCAGCAAATTCCTGAAACAAACCGACCCAAGCATTGATATCAGAGGTACAGTTGTTGGTATGGACCATGGCCACTGGTGAACCATCAGGCGTAGTAACAACATCGATATCTCGATGAACAGCCTTCAAAGGGCGATCCAAGACAATCATCGAAAAGGCGGAAGTTCCCGCTGAAATATTACCTGTTCGTTGGCGGACACTATTGGTCGCAACCATCCCAGTACCGGCATCGCCTTCCGCCGGAGCCAAAACCGTGCCGGCAAGCAATGTTCCCGTTGGATCCAACAGGCGCGCGCCTTTTTCTGTCAAGTGACCTGCTTCTTGTCCGGCCACTAAAACTTTCGGCAACAACTCATGTAATTTGAAATCAAAGCCAAGGACGTTGGTATAATGCTCAAACTGTTCGATTTTCGTTTGGTCGTAATCATGAGTAATCGAATCAATCGGAAACATTCCGGATGCATCACCAATACCTAAATTCTTTTCACCTGATAGTTGCCAGTGCACATAACCAGCTAAAGTGGTCAAGTAGTCGACGGACTTAACGTGACCCTCCTGATTTAAGATGGCTTGGTACAAATGAGCGATGCTCCAACGTTGAGGAACATTGAAATCAAATAATTTTGTTAATTGCTCTGCCGCTTCGGTAGTATTGTTGTTGCGCCAAGTCCGAAACGGCACTAATAATTGGTCCTGATCGTCGAAGGCCAAATACCCATGCATCATGGCACTAACACCGATCGCACCGATCTTGGTCAGCGAAATGCCATATTGTTCATAGACATGGCTGGCTAATTCACGATAGCTGGCTTGGATTCCTTGCCAAACTTGTTCCAGTGGATAAGTCCAAAAATTATTAATAAATTTATTTTCCCAAGAATAACTGCCAGAAGCGATCGTATTATCATTTAGATCGATCAAAACGGCCTTGATCCTTGTCGAGCCTAACTCGATCCCTAAGGCTGTTCGCCCCATCTGTAGATCTTCAGTGCTTGTTGTCATTTTATAACACTCCATTCTTAATGAGTCCTCAAGGAAAAAGAGCTGGAAACAAAGCTGCTCAGCTTTGTCCCAGCTCTTTCTCCGGTATATTCTTGCTCCATGGCAAAAATGTCCATTCATTCATTTATCAACACATTAAGTTTAACTACTTTAAAATTTTAGGAGGATTTTAGAAGTCATTAGTCAATGTTGACAAATTTAAGTTCAAACATTTTGGCCAAGTCAGCTAGCTGTTGGATAGTTACGGCACGTGAGAAGACGGTATGGTGACCACCACCATTTTCGATCCATTGTGTAGCGCCATGTTTTAAACCAGCTTTTGGTACCCAAATTTGTCGAGCAACTGGTAAATGTGGTGCTGGTGCTTCGGGTTTACGCGCTTCAACAGCATAACCAATCATCCGATATTCATCACCAAAATCGGAGATCGTCACATCGATCGCGTCACCCTCAAGACCATCAAAAACCAAGCGAGCAGGATCTTCCCGATCGCCGATCCCTAACGGATGAACTTCGACCCGTGGTTTCGTGCTGGCTAAGGTTGGATCAACTTCAAGCATATGTGAGCCTAGGATCTCTTCATGGCCATGGCGCAGATCCAAGGTATAGTCTTCCATGAAGCCTGTTTCTTTATTGTGGCTAACAACCTTTAACAAACGATCCAAGGCCGCTGTCTTCCAGTCACCTTCGCCGGCAAAACCATAGCCTTCACGGTTCAATAATTGAACAGCCAAGCCTGGTAATTGCTTCATCCCCCAAAGATCTTCAAAGTTGGTGGTGAAGGCTGAGTAGCCGCCGCGTTCGAAGAAACGTTCCATGGCGATTTTCTCGCGTAATTGTTCACGAACATGTTCCTTGAAGAATTCAGGATCGTTGTCGCCAGCGCTTGGGACCAAGTCATAACGTGCTTCCAGGTCGGCATATTCAGCATCGATCGCTTCATCAGAAACCAACTTCATTTCGGCAACTAGGTCGCCGATCCCGAAATAATCAACGGTCCAACCGAATTGGATCTGCGCTTCGATCTTATCGCCTTCAGTGACGGCAACATTCCGCATATTATCGCCAAAACGGGCAACTTTGATCTTGAAACTCTCATTGTAACCAACAGCAACATCCATCCACGCGGCGATTTCTTTTTGAACTTCTTGATCACCCCAGAAGCCATAGACAACCTTGTTATGCTTACGTAGGCGGGCATTGATAAAGCCATATTCCCGATCACCATGAGCACTTTGGTTCAGGTTCATGTAATCCATGTCAATTGTTGACCAAGGAATATCATTTCGGAATTGAGTCGCTAAATGCAACAATGGTTTTTGCAACAACTTCGTCCCGCGGATCCAATTCTTTGCTGGTGAGAAGGTGTGCATCCAAGTGATGACCCCAGCGACGCTATCATCAAAGTTAGCTTCCTTCATTGCTGAAGTGATCGTCGCGGCATCGATCGCCACTTCCTTGAATTCGACTGGGTAAGGCAATTCCTTACTGTCATTCAAACTCTTCACGATTTCGCGGGCATCTTTTTCAACGGCCTTTAAGTCGTCCTCACCATATAAAGCTTGACTCCCAACAATAAACCAAAAACGATATTCAGGTACTGCTAACATTTCAAAAACACTCCTTCGATCTAACTTAATTTTTCTTTTGACCATAGTAAGCATTAACACCGTGTTTGCGATAATAATGTTTATCAAGTAAATATTGTGGTACGGAAACATCACCATGCCCTTGCAACATCATGGTATGGTAAGCCATCTCAGCTGCCACTTCCAAAACTTTTGCATTGTAGACAGCCTTTTCCGCCGTTGCGCCCCAAGTAAAGGGACCATGATCTTGAACCAAAACAGCGGGTACATCCATTGGCTTGATTCCTCGCTCTTTGAACGTTCGAACGATCACCTTACCAGTATTTTCTTCATAGGCTGATTCAATTTCTTCCTTGGTCAATGCATCTGAAACAGGTACTGGCCCATAAAACGTATCCGCGTGCGTCGTTCCCGTCGCCGGTAGATCGATTCCCGCTTGTGCAAAGGAAACTGCCCACGGCGAGTGCGTATGAACGATCCCGCCGATTTCCGGAAAGGCATTGTAAAGGACAGTATGTGTCGGCGTATCACTAGATGGATTCAACTTGCCTTCGACCACATTACCATCCAGATCGACTACGACCATATCATCAGGTGTCAAAGTTTCATAGTCCACCCCACTAGGCTTGATCACAAACAATCCCTTGTCGCGATCGATTGCACTAACATTACCCCAAGTAAAAGTAACTAAGTCATATTTGGGCAACAACATATTTGCTTCATAAACTTCTTTTTTTAGATTCTCTAACAAATTACACACTTCCTCTGGAATTATTAAAATCGGTCTACTCTTTCAAACCTATCCATTTGGATATTCTCTACTAACCTCACCTTTATTTGTAGAATATTGTGCACTGAACTGACAGGTCTAACTTATCAGATGATATATAAATAAATCAAACTAGATAGCCAATCAAAATCAACAGAATTCCTAAAATAAATACGATATTAGTAATATTCTTCCAAAAAGAACCATTAGGCATGATCAAATTCTTAAAATCAAGCCTTTTAACTTTAGGCATTCGAAAGATTTGTACAACATATAGAACAATTGCAATAATCGCAGCAACCATTCCAATAGCAATCAATAGAATCTCGATTCTTTTCATTTCATCCTCTTTTAAGATATATGAAGTTGACGTTTAACCTTCTGAAGTGGCTTTTTTGTTAACATGATCAACCCCTCTATTAAGACAGGAACGATTATGAAAACCATAAACTGGGGAATAAAAGTTAACGAAAGATACAACAGGAATGCGAATAACACGATCATTAACGAATTTATCGCAAAATGTGTTGATGCATAGACTGATAATCGTAAGCTATTTTTTACATCAATTTTGAAAAAGGACTGAATACCAATGATCCAACCTAAACTGACTACAACCAAGATCATAAGAATCAACATTAGAGGCATGAAAATCTGATTTTTAATGATTGTATTGACGGCGTAAATATCAAACAACAAAAATATTAGTAATCCAAAATAGATCATGCCGATTCTTAAATAGATGAACCGATTCTGCCAATAATATTTAAAATATTTTTTAAAGCCCAAAATGAACTCAGTATTCCACTCAGAATCCTTAAGCAAATCTGCTAATGCACCGATTGATGGAAATAAGATAACAAGACCCAAAAAGTAGAAAATAGAACTACCCAAATTTAATTTGGTGGTCAACACCAATCCCACTAACAGGATATTCGTTAAATAGAAATATAAACTCGTTAGTAAGAAGCGATAAAAAACAATAATCAATTGATAGATCGGATTCTTTTTCATATAAACTAACCTTTCACGCCACCAACAGTCAAACCTTCAATAAATTGGTTTTGATTTAAGACAAACACAACCAGGATTGGAATAATCGACATAACTGAACCAGCAAACAACAAATCATAGTTATTACCATAAGGAGTCATGGCTGACATCAAACCTGCTGGTAATACAAAGTTCGTATCTGATTTCATTACGATCATTGGCCAGAGGAAATCGTTCCATGCATTCATGGTAGTCAAGATCGTCATCGCGCCGAATGCGGGACGCATCAATGGAACATAGATCTGCCAAAAGATTCTGAACTCGCCAGCACCATCGATCCGTGCCGACTCAGCGAATTCTTTCGATAATCCCATACAGAACTGACGGAAGAAGAAGATCGACGAGGCCGGAACGATCGCCGGTAAAATAACACCAGCATAGGTATTCATCAAACCTAATTGAGAAACCTCTTTATAGAGTGGTAACAACAGGATACTGCTTGGCACCATCATCATGATCAAGACAACCGCAAAAATCGTTGTTTTCCCTTTGAAGTCATAAAGAGCTAAGCCATACCCAACCATTGACGTGAACAATAGAACCAAAACAGTCTCTAAAACTGTAATGATCAAACTGTTCTTAAACCAACTCCAGTAAATCCCATTTCTATTTGTCCACAGAGTCTCATAAGAATGTAGGCTCATTTTACTAAAATTAATATCAACATTTAACCCATTTGAGAAAATATCGGCAACACTCTTAAAGGATGAAACAATCATGAAATAAAAAGGAATCATGACTAAAACGGCTAAGAAAATCATCAATATAAGACTCAGGGTAATTCTTAATCTACTACTCGCTTTTTGTCCCATTATAATCACCCTTCATCACTAAATAAGCCCATTGCTCTTGTTTGAATCGCATTTACTACTACAACGATCACGAACAAGGCAACGCCTAATGTACATGAGTAACCAAAGTTACCATTTGTAAATGCAGCCTTATAAATCAATGTCACTAATGTTGTCCCGACATTATTAGGAGATTGAGCACCCCAGTAAACGTAGGTTTCATTAAACAGTGAGAAACCGGCCATGATTGAAATAGTTAACACATAAATCGTAATTGGTTTTAACAGTGGAATAGTAACGTACCAGAACTTCTGGAAACCATTCGCGCCATCCATGTCGGCTGATTCGTATAACTCTGGAGAGATCCCTTGTAAACCAGACAAGAAATAAATCATATTGACCCCGAGCCAACGCCAAACAGCAATAACGACCAACGCAAACATCGCGGTGCCAGAACTATTTAACCAATCAACAGGGCCAACGCCGATATGACTCAACCAAACGTTGAAAACACCGGTTTTCTCTGAGCTAAACGCATACTTGAAGATTAAACCAGCAACTACTGATGATGTCAAAACAGGCACGAAATAAACTGACCGGAAGAATCCTTTGAATGGGATCCCCTTTTGATTCATCAGATATGCAAGCAACATTGGCAATGGGATTAAAATCAAGATCGTCCAAAAGCCATAACGAACAACATTCCAGAGAGCCGCGTAAAAATCTCCATCGTTGAACATTTGCTTGTAATTGGCAAAACCAATAAACTTAGCATCATTAAATCCATTTACTTGTTGAAAACTCATGATGATCGCATTAATAAATGGGTAGAGCGAAAAGACTAAGAAGGAAATTATAAATGGTGAAACAAAGAGATACGGTGCAATCTTTTGCCAGTCGATTTTTCTTTTACTTTGCATATGAGCACTTCCTTTAAATAAAGAATTCTTAGAAAGATAATCACTCCCCCTAAGAATTCTCAATCACCTTAATTATTTGTTTAAAGCTTCATTTGCTTTTTCAAGAGCAGACTTCGCAGTCATCTTATCCTTAAGAATCGTGCTTGGCAATGTATTCTTCAATAAATAATCATTCAAAGTTGGCGAGATCTTCGCTGTCTTCGTTGTTGAAGTTACTTGATCTTCAAGTTGAACAAAGGTATCAAAGATATCTTTACCAAAGTATTGAGTATACTTATTGTCCTCTTTCATAACAGGTTCTTTCCAAACATCGTAACGAACAGGGTCAAATCCTAGATCTTCCCAAATCTTAACAGCCTGTTTCTTACTTGCTTTACCCCAGACAACAAACTTAGCGGTCAACTTCTTGTTAGCAGCCTGATTTGTTACCATGGTACCAGTACCGCCACCACCAGCAGAACGATAGTCACCATCTTTAAAGACAGGCATTGGTGCGATCGCGATCTTACCCTTTAACTTAGGCATATGATCTGCCATCCGCTCCATGTACCATGAAGGCATCGTTACAGACGCAACATTACCCTTATTCATTTCTGCGAAGAACTGATCATTATCTAGACTATTACCAACCGCTACCCGAGCGATTTTATCTTTATAGATCCAATTTTGTAATTCAGTCAAAGCATTAACAGTCGCTTCGTTGGTTAAAGTTGCTTTATTGTTCTTGATATAGTCAGACTTCTGTTGTGCGATCATTGCATCCATCTGGAATAAGGCTGATGATTCTACTTCGTTCATCCATTTACCAGTCTTAGCTTTGACTTGCTTGCCCGCTGCTACATAATCATCCCAAGTTTTAATATCTTTATAGTTAACGCCGGCTTTTTCAAGGATCTCGGTATTATAATAAGTTACTGTCGTACCAACATGGTAGTCCAACCCATAATAATTGCCATTTTTCTTAAAGTTATCTAGACGTGACTTTACTAAAACATCCATATATGGTTTCAAAGCTGAATTTAATGGATAATAAGGAGGATTATCGGATTTCAGCTGAATAGCACCTTGCCCTAATTCAACATCGACCATATCTGGAGCACCAGTCCCAGAATTCAAAGCAACGGTCAACTTCTGATTTTCTTGGTCAAAAGGTAGTACGTTAGCCTTTAACTTGATCTTTTGTTTATGTGTCTTATTCCAACTAGTAGCGGCTTCCTTCCAAAACTTCGCATGCGCATCATTAAAAGTCCAAAAAGTGATTTCTTGCTTCCCATCACTTGTTTTATTACTATCTGACGAAGATGACGAGTTGCCACATGCAGCTAAACCAATCGCGGTTACTGCAGTCAACATGGCAAGCCCGAGTTTTTTGCCAAAACTTTTCTTCATAAGAAAAACACTCCCTTAATTTAAACGCTATATATCAAACACTCTCTATAAACGTGTTCACTGACCTAGCTTCTTCCGCTTAGCTACGCAGCTCTTCTTGAGGCATGGACCAACCTCCAAAATAGTTGCTAGGCTAATGCTCTGAAGCTGTCCAGGTCGGTTCACACTCTCTTCTTATCAATAACCCAAACGAATGACGTTCCAAGACAACGGTTGAAGTTTAGCTTGAACACTACCATCAACAGAAATTTCATTTAGTTCTTGAAGATCCATCTTAGCATCCTCGTTCGTTGCTTTGATATCATACCCGCAAAACTGCGTTGCACCAAGTAATTTCAAATTGCTAAAACCGTCAGCAACAAAATCTAGATCCATTGTTTCCTTTGATGAACGATTTACAGCAAAAATACTAATCTCGCGATGTTCTTCATCAAGAGTTGCAATGCTTTCCAGATAAGGGACTTCATCAAAGTCCTTTGCTTTATATGACTCTGATTTTGTCACGGTATTCAGCGCGACACCACGACCATATTGAGATACTTGCATAAATGGGTAAAAGATCGATTGTAGCCAAACACCTTGATCATTGGTCATGATTGGCGCGATCACATTAACCAATTGCGCTAAACATGCGATTTTAACTCGATCTGAATGCTTCAACAGGGTAATCAACAAGCACCCGACAAGCAAGGCATCTTCAAAGTTATATATATCTTCAAGTAATGGCGGTGCCACCTGCCAAGGTTTAATTTCTTTGTCCTGATTATTTGAATGATACCAAACGTTCCATTCGTCCATAGACAAATTGATTGTTTTCTTACTATGTTTACGTGCCTTAACCGCGTCACAGATCGCAACGACACTACTGATAAATTCATCAAGATCAAGTGATTTTGCTAAATAGTTTTGCAAATCGTTTTCTTGATTACCATAATAACGATGCAATGATAAATAATCGATATTATCATAGGTTTCATCAAGAACTGTTTCTTCCCAACTACCAAAAGTAGGATTTTCCATGGATGAACTGCCACAAGCAACTAACTCGATCGAATCATCGACCCATTTCATTGCTTTCGCTGCCTCATTAGCTAAACGTCCATATTCTTGAGCAGTCTTTGCACCGATCTGCCAAGGACCATCCATCTCATTACCTAAACACCAAGTCTTGATCCCAAACGGTTTTTCAGCCCCATTTTTACGACGTAAGTCACTCCAATAAGTGCCACTAGGGAAGTTACAATATTCGACCACATTACGAGCAGCATCAACCCCACGAGTTCCAAGATTAACTGCCATATTCACTTCTGAATTGGCCATTTCAGCCCACTTAACAAATTCGTGAAGACCAAACTCATTAGTTTCTAAACTTCGCCAAGCTAAATCTAAACGCTTAGGTCTTGTTTCTTTTGGTCCAACACTGTCCTCCCAATTATAACCAGAAACAAAATTTCCACCGGGATAACGAACAATTGGTACGTTCAATTTACGAACCGCCGCTAAAACATCTTGCCGATATCCATTCTCATCAGCATTAGGATTTCCTGGCTGGTAAATCCCTTCATAGACCGCACGTCCTAAGTGTTCAATAAACGAACCGTATAGTCGTGGATCGATTTCTGAAATTCGCGAATCTGAGCTTACCTTGATTTGTCCCTTCAACAAGAATCACTTCCTCAAAGATTTATGATTAAATCAACTGAATTACACTATTATTTATACTGCATAATGTAAACGTTGTCAAGATTTGTACGGAACATTTTTTTCAATTATTGCCTTTTTTCCCTAATATTAAACAAGCTTAGGGGCCCGATCGGTCAATCTTACCCACAGTCCAGTTCCACTTTTTGACAACCCGATCAGATACTTTGCCACCACTCCAGTCTCCCAATCTCGACTGATGATTATGCAATAATCGGCTAAGGTATCGTAGAATGCTTGATCTAATACAATTCTATGACTAGGAATCAGTTCAGAGGTGCTCGGCCAATAAATAATTTCACCAGCCCCAGCCTGCTTGCTTTCTTTCAGGACTTCATGATTAGATTCAGCATCAGTATAATAGTTAGGATCAATAACTGGCCAGCCATTAGCTAACCAATAAATTTTTCGAATAATGCCGTAGGAGTCCTGCTGATCAGGTTGACAGCGAACATGGTGAACCATAAAGTCCTGATTATTCTCGGTAAAAACCGAATTATGTCCTGGGGCGACCCAACTAAAACCATCCATAAATGAATAGCTTCCAAGTATTTTAGTCCCAATAAAATTATAGTTTGTCCCTGATGGGTAACAAACATTTTGTCCATTATAATCCAGATAAGGCCCCGTAATCATCTTTGATCTAGCAACTCGAACGTTATATGACCATGTCAATGAGTCATATGACATGAAAAGATAATAACAATCCTGTTCAGCCTGGTAGTGAATAAAGCACCCTTCGATTGCACCATCTTGGGCCTGACTGGGGCGTTGGGCGATTCTCTGCCCGTAATCACCACGATATTTGACCAGACCAGTAACTGGATCTAATTCAACCAAAAAGATGCCACCGAAAAATGAACCGTACAAAAGCCATTGCCGCCCATCTTTGCCAGTAACAATATTGGCATCGATCGCGTTCTGTCCATAGTGCTTGCCATCGGTTTTAATTACCAAACCCTTATCAGTCCATGGCCCTTGTAGATGTGGTGCCGTTGCCAACCCAATACAGGAAATACGACTCCCGAGCGTTGAAGCAGCATAGTACATCCGATATTCCACGCCCACTTTTATGACATCAGGAGCCCACAATCCATTAGCATGGGACCAGCTCTTTGCAGGAGTGGGTACCTGCCCTAACGCAGTGCCAATATACCGCCAATGCTTAAAATCCCTTGATTCACGAATCTGTATCCCTTGCGTTAATTTTCCGTTTATTTTCGTATCTGTTGAAAAAAGATAATACTGCTTTCCCTCTTTGACGATCGTAGGATCGTGAACACCTCTAGTTCCCCACATTGCATCGACCCACTGATTCTGTCGGTCTACTAACACTCGAACACCTTCTATATAAAAAAAGAAAAATCGACCCCCAAAAAATTAGGTGAGTTCGATTTCTCTTTTCAGAGTATAACGATAACTTTCGAATTCATCAAAAATGCGCTCCAAGTTCACCAACGTCCATCAGGACAACTTTTATTCCGTAAACTAGCACGAAAACGCGTATAACAACCACATTTTAAACATAACCCCTTTTGGAAAAAGGGGCATGACTGACACTGGATCAAGCGTTGATCACGGAGCTCATCCGAAACCAAATTGCCAACTTCTAGACTTAGTTGTTCGGTGATCAGGGCGTCAGTATCCTGCTGATCCAGACTCTCCAACAACTCGCACCGAACACAATCCTTACGCTGTTGCAACGTGTAATGTCACCACACTCATTGGTGGGATCGAAACGCTGACTTGATGACCTTGATGCTTGGCGGAATTGAGAGTCGCTGTCTTGATCGCCTCAGGATCATCAAAATCGTTGTGTTGATCCATTGTCTGTCCTTGCAAGATTTCACCGTTGACATCAATCACTTCGCTGTCAAAATCAAGTGAGAGTTCATCCGCTGCATCAATACTGTAATTACATAACGAGACTAAATAGCCTTGATCATTCTTTGATACTGATGCACTAGTCGTTGTGGCTAGTTCATCATGGGTATCCAGCGCAACTGCATCCTGATGCTCCATGAACATTTTAAAGACATAATAAGTCGGGGTTTTGATCATTTTTTTGCCTTCAGTCAATACCATGGCCTGAAGAACATTGACCATTTGCGCAATATTAGCCATTTCCACTCGATCAGCATGCTTTTGAAAAATATGCAGAGTGATGGCAGCGACCATCGCATCGCGGATCGTATTTTGTTGATACAGAAAACCGGGATTAGTGCCTGGCTCAACAGCCAACCAAGATCCCCATTCATCCACAATCAACCCAACACGCTTATCAGGATCATATTTATCCATGATCGTACTGTGCTTAGTAATCAGTTCGTCCATTTTTTGAGCACTACTTATTAAGGAGAACCATTCGTTTTCTGGAAATCCTAAAGCGGGGCGCTTGTCTTCCCACGGCGCAGCCAGCGCATAATGATGAAGACTGATCCCATCCATATATGGCGTGGCATAACGCATCAATACATCCATCCAGTTATAGTCATCGATATTAGGACCTGAAGCAATTTTGTAGATCGGCTTCTCGCCATTATAATTGCGCACAAATGTTTGATATTGGCGGTAGAGATCCGAATAATACTCTGGGCGCATATTACCACCACAGCCCCAACTCTCATTACCAACACCAAAGAATTTTACTGACCATGGTGCCGGATGGCCATTTTTAGCGCGCAGGTCAGCCATTGGTGAAATGCCATCAAAAGTCATATATTCCACCCAATCAGACATTTCCTGAACAGTTCCACTGCCAACGTTACCGTTAATGTAAGCTTCCGTGCCTAACTGCCGAACCAACTCAAAAAATTCATGGGTTCCAAAGTGATTATTTTCAACGACACCGCCCCAATTCGTATTCACGATTTTCTTCCGTGATTCCTTAGGACCAATGCCATCTTGCCAGTGATAAGTATCAGCAAAACAGCCGCCTGGCCAACGGAGTACTGGTATTTTGATTTCCTTCAAGGCTTCAACGACATCCGTGCGCAATCCATTGACGTTAGGAATATCTGAATCTGGGCCTACCCAAAGTCCCTCATAAATACAACGGCCTAAATGTTCAGCAAACTGACCATAGATATATTTGCTGATTTTACCGCGTTGGCGCTGGTCATTCACTACGATTTTTGACATATTTTTCTCCTTATGATCTCTTTAATTATCGCCTGGTTCGCCAAAACTTGGGAAACCTTGGTCTGTCCAACTGAAAGTTTGCGCATAGGCATGTCGGTCAGGATTGTCCAGCGAATCTCCTTGAATACCCTCGTTGTCATAAGGCCGCGCATGGTAGACGATTACATCCTGACAGCCATCTGCTGTTTTGGTAAAGCTATTATGTCCTGGTCCAAACAGGTGATGCTTTTTTGAACTCTTAAATACTGGCTGGTCACATTTATGCCATGAATAGCTGTCCAATAAATCGCTGTCCTGATCCGCCCAAAGCAGACCAACCGCATAGTTTTCATCAGTCGCACTCCCCGAATAAGTGATGAAGATCCGGCCATGTGAAAGCAATACAGCTGGTCCCTCATTGACTAAATAACCGATCCTTTCCCAATCATATTCGGGAATCGACAACAATAATTTCTTTCCGATCAACTGCCACGGATTGGCCATTCTTGATAAATAAAGGTTAGAATTTCCCGGGATTGCTGGATCTTGTTGGGCCCAGACATAATATATTTCATTCTTGAACTCAAAAACAGTTGCATCCAAACTAAAACTATCTTGGTCGGTCACGATTTGACCCTTTTCTAGCCAGTTTGTTGTTAACGGTGATGGCTCGTCACATTCAATGACAAACATGCGATGATGATGCTGTGCATCTCGAACCCCATCTTGATCCGCCGCCGCAAAATAGATGTACCATTTTCCTGAAATGAAATGGATCTCAGGCGCCCAGATCAGGTGGCTCATCGCTCCCTCTTTAGGCGCATGCCAAACCATCATGCGCTCACCAGTTTCAAGTCCTGTTAATGTCCTTGCACGTCGTACTTCGATTTCTTGGTAACCTGGGACTGAGCCAGTAAAATAATAATAGCCATCAGTGTGAAGATAGACCCAGGGATCAGCACGTTGCAAAACGATTGGTTGCTTGGTCATTGATTTTTAGCTCCTCTTTTGTCCGCATCTTTATATAACTTTATATTTAACAGTACAAATTCTAGCTTATCTCTACTACTTTTTCAAGTGGCGATCTTTTTTTGTTTCTATTTACTCGTTGTTCAATAAACAGCACCCACGAGGCTATCAAAAAGGTATCGATCAATAACACAATCGATACCACGAAACCTTTACGAACCTAATGTCCTCACAGAATCTCCTGCGATCACCTTAGGCTGATAGATTCGAGAACTCTCAATAAAATTCCGATTAGAGTTTCCTAACATTTGTAACATCAGCTTTGCGGCATCCTGCCCCATACTAGTCTTCGGATGATCGATTGATGTAATGCGTGTACCAAAATTTGAACTCAGCATCGAATTATCAAAACTAATGATCGAAATATCTTCAGGAATATTTAGTCCTAATCCTAAGCACTGATTATAAACCAATGCCGCGATCTGGTCATTATAGCAGATAATTGCTGTTGGGCGATTTTCAAGATTGGCAACTACCTTTCTTAGCCTTATCGGTAGCTCTTCTTCCAGCTCACCAGATTTATAGGTCAAAATATTAATATCGGTCACGCGATTAGAACTTTGAATCGCGTAAGTAAAACCATCCATCCGATCAATACCTTGCTGATCATCAGTTTTAAAAACACCTAATATTTTCTGGTGTCGATGCGTTAAAATATATTCCGTCGCCAGTTTTCCACCAGCAAAATCATCCATAATGAAATACGGTGTAACAAGCTCCTTAAATTTTGAGTTGATCGTAATGATAGGTACTCCGGTCTTTTGCAGATCAGCATAGAGTCCTTCATTTTTTATTGTAAATGCACTCTTGGTTGGCTCAACGATCAGACCAGAAATATCTGTTGAAAGTAGCTTGATCAAATTATTTTGTTCAAACTTTTCATCATTCCTAGTGCTACTTAAAAGCAGTGACACGGACTGCTCACTCAGCACCTTTTCAATTCCCGAAATAATTGCAGGAAAAATATAGTCATTGATATGTGTTGCCATCACCGCAACTGTTTTATGAATTGATTTTTCAATGCGTTGACGTTGTGAGGCAACAAAAGTACCCCCACCTTGAATACGATAAACCAGTCCTTGTACCTCAAGATCAGAGAGCGCCTTACGAATAGTATGCCGGCTCACTTCAAAGGTCGCCATTAGCTTTGATTCAGTCGGTATTTTTTCATTTTCTTTATACTTACCAGTGATTATCCAGCCCTTCACTGTCTCAGTAACGATTTCGTATTTTTTTTCCATAATAAACCCCAATTCATTTGTACGTATAAATAATATCGCTAATAAAGGTTCTTTTCAAGTTTTTTCAATCACTAACAGACTATTTCCCGACAATTATAGCATTGGCCTACCTAGCTATTACTTTAGCTAATAGAAATCACGGTACAAATTAAATAATTGGCTTGGTTATTTCAAAACAATTCTTAAATCGGCCACGTTCTTAATCAACTACAAAATCATCACAAAAAAGAGGACTTCAATTCTAAGCTCGTTTTAAGCTTGAATTGAAGTCCTCTTTTTTACTTATCAAATCTTATAATAGTATCAAACACCAAACTGAATCAGCCTTGCGTTGGATTATGATTACTACCATTCGTCGTATCAGCCAAACTATTCAAGACAGTCATATCCTCAGCCGAAATAGTGAAATCAAGTTCTTTATTACTGATGATGTGGGCTGGTGTCACTGCTTTTGGCAATGGCAAAGCGCCGTTTTCGATACAGAAACGGATCGCTAACTGAGCTGTGGTAACATCGTATTTCTTGGCAATCGCTACCACGTGTTCGTTGGTCAACATCCGCCCAGTCGCCAATGGTGAGTATGCCTCGATCAACAGCCCGTTATCTTCAGAATATTTCGTGATCTTCGGTTCGGTAAAGCCAATATAATATTGGATCTGATTGACCATTGGTTTAACTTTAGCGTTAGGCAACAGATTCTCTAAATCGCGAACCGCAAAGTTAGAAACCCCAATGGCGCGGACGCGGCCACTGGCATAAACTTCTTCCAAAGCCCGCCAAGCATCAAGATTGCCTTGATCGCAGTTCTTTCCGATTTCATTCCATGGCCATGGCGCATGAATAATGTAAAGATCCAAATAATCAATGTCTAGATCAGCCATGGTTTCATCGAAAGCCTTTAATGCGCCTTGATAGGTCTTGATCTCCGCTGGTAATTTCGACGTTACAAAGATATCTTTACGATCGATCCCAGAATCACGGATCGCTTGGCCAACACTCTTCTCATTGCCGTATGCTTTGGCGGTATCGATATGACGATAACCATTCTCCAAAGCGACCTTAACGGAATTATACGCAGGCTCGCCATTGGGGATCTGCCAAGTCCCAAAAGCAACCTTAGGAATTTTGACACCGTTCGTTAATGTATAAGTCTCAGTTAAAACTGACATGAAATTCCTCCATTCGTTTTGCTAATGCAATCCTATTTTAGCACTTGCACGGTGAGAGTGCGACTCTTTTTGCTTATTAAAAAGAAGCTCACCCAAATAAACGGCCAGCTTCTACTATTGATCATCGCTCAAACATCATAATTGCTTTCTTTCTCAGCTTGATCCATTAAGTCACGCGCGTTTTTCATTTTAGTTTGATCATATTCGGCGATCCCAGCCCGCAATTGGATATCAAATTGCTGTAACGTTGCTTGTTTGCCGATTTCTTCCTCAAAATGGCGATCGATCCGATCGCGGACGATGCGCCCGCCGGCTGTATTGGTGTAGAGCAGAATGCCCCAAGTCAAGTTATCCGAATCCAAAATATAGACAATGTCTTCCCCTCGAGTCGAGTGTTTAAGAATTTCCGAGGTAGCCAAAATCAAGTCATGAAGTTGGTCAGCTGTCATTAAACGCTGTAATTGATCAAAATAACGAAATTGTAGCGTGATCGTGATCAGCGGCAATTCATAACGCTTGGCCGTGTCCATATAAACAGCTGTATCTTCCAAGTAAGCGGTCAGCGTCCGCAAGTGGGTCGTTTCATCAAGAATGCTGAGCTGACGTTTTTCACGTTGCAAGACACTATTTTCTTGTTGTAGGAGTTGCTGATTGACTGTTAGCGCATAAACCGAAATGGATAGCAGTAACGGCATCAGGAGCCAGAAAACCAATTGAAATTCAACTGCTTGCTGCAAGGCCACTGCTGTGTAAAGCATATAGGTCCCCTGAACAAAAATAAAAATCAGATTCAGCACCAATCCCGTTGTCAATCCAGTGAAATAAGTTGCGATCACGAGCAGCGCGGCGATGCCCAAATACATCGCATTCAGCAGAACGTTTTCAGCCGTCAGTGTCATATATAAAGTGGTCACTACGAAAAGCAGCAATACGCCAAGTAAAGAGAGATCTGTCAATAAACTACGATCATTTCTACGATTCATCATGCTGCCTCCTTGTCAATCGGCCATGTTTACGGAGTAAGAAGAATAGTGTGAGGCCGATGACCACGATCATCAATAACGCTAAGCCAAGATAGGCGATCAAGTTGACATTTTGACTGATTTGATTAACAAGCGATGTCTTTTTAGCCCCGGTTTTCGTCTTAAAGCGATAGTTGTAGTGCATATTGTCCTGATCCACAGCAATGGCATCGCCTTGATATTGTTCGATGTGACGTTGGTAATTGATCTGTGTTGAGGCCAAGTAGACCGCATTCGCGGTAGCCCCGGTCACCGCCAGAACACCTAAGTCTTCATTAGCCTGAGATCGCAGCAATTGTGCTGTCCCCAATTGATGTCCGTATTTGGTTTCGATCGAAAGCTTTTCATTTGAAAGGAAATGGTCATACTTTTCATCAAACTTGAAGAATAATCGTGAATTGATCTGACGTAAATAGGCGTTGTCTTTGGGCGTACCAAAGGCAATAATATTTTGATTCGCCTGGATCTGCTTTGAAGGCACCTTGGTCGAAAATGTGACCGTCCCCGTATTGCTTTGAGCATAGACGCCAATCAAATTAAAGATATTGGTCAACGTTTTGAAATAAACCGGCGTCATTTTCTTAGGCCGTGCCACCAAGATATTATTAAATGTATTGTTTTTCAAAAAAACACTGGGATAGTTGGTAAACATTAGATCTTTTTTGACTTGGGAACTGATATTAGCGCTTGAGCCTGGTAAAACTGTTGCCCAAGCGGCCTCGTTGTTCATTTCTTGCCCTGACTCCGGTAATTCTAAATCGAGCACCACGCGCACCACAAAGGAATTCCCCAATGACTTACTCTTAGGTAGATCAAAGGTCAATTGTTGGCCATCAGCCTTGCTGGCACTCAGCCGTCGACTTCCGATCGGCGTATCGTTGATATAGACCGTTACCAAAGAACGTTTAAAATCAAGATTCTGGCCATACTGTAAGTTTAACCGAATCGTACTCCCGTTAGCATTGGTCCGCCCTGACGGTAAACTGACAAAAAAGCTGGCTTCTTGGTGGCCCGGTCCTGAGACCCGCTGGCCTGTCGTTGTCAGCGGAAAACTACCTTGATACTGCAAGACTGAGGTCACAGTCTGTGTGTCCTGAGTCACTATTTTTTGACTGGCTTTAGTCTGCTTCATTAATTCTTGATTGGCTACGAAACGACTGGCCTTGATCAAATCACGAGCTCGTTTGGCCGTGACGATCAATGTATATTGTTGGTCACTGTATTGTGTCTTGATCACCGCCTGCTTGGCCACCTCCGCAGCAGAGATCCCCTGACGAAACTTTGCTGGTAGCTGATCATAGCGACTAATGATCAGTCGGTATGGACGTTGATCATATTCCTTATTGCCCAGCTGTCCAATCGGGATCGTTGCCTGTTCCGTCGTCAAGATCCGCGAGATCCCCGATAATGCATAGACGGCTGCAGACAATTCCGCATCATCTGGATCACTCGGTGTCAAAATTACGGATTGACTGTTAGCGATCGTGTCAGGACCAATAAAATGATCGTAAAAAGAATTGATCCCAGACGTTGGTTCATCTAGTGTATAACGAAAATTCACGTTTGAAGCCGGATAAATAGTCAACCAATTGGCCGGAGTTTGCGCCAGACGATAATCATTCTGACCCGATCGATTAAGGATCTGACCATTGATCCGCAACTCGCTACTCCCGCTGATCAAATCCAAGGGCAACTCGATTTCTTTGGTTTGTAAGCCCGTACTGTTCTCCGGCCGAAACGAATAGATTTTGATATTATTCAAAGAAACTGTGATATCAGAAATCTGCTGATCAGCCAATTGCGACAATTGAAAACTAAAATTAAAAGTCGCTTTTTTGAGACGCCAATAGTCCATCTTAATGAAATACATATTTGAGCTGACACTCTGCCCAGATAATGAGGTCGTTTGATTTTGAAACTGTTGTGTATACGTCAAATCGGCAGCTGCCACTGTCCGTTGCGGTCGCAGAATCAATAACGCTCCTAGCAAGAACAGCCAAAGGCCGATCGTCATTCTCTTTTTCTGTTTCATCTTTGACTCGCTCCTATTGAAACCGTTTTGTTTTGTACCATTTTGCCTGTTGATGAAAAACCCGCTCCCGAATATATTGGATCATTCCCCAGAAGGCAACCGCCAGCCACATTTGACTATAAGTTAGGTACATCAGGATAATGTAAACAAAATTTTTAAACGTCATTTCGCCTTTTTCCGTGGTGATCGTAATGAAAGTGCTGACAATAAACAAGACGATCGCTAGCAACCACAGTAGATTGCTAAAGCCCTGTAACGTGACATGGGTATATCCAGCAACAGTCAGGACGAAAACCGAATCTGAAAGGATCAACGAGAGCATCAAGAGGAAGTAGATCGACAAGAAGTAAAGTAAGTCGAATCTGATCCGTTTCGCGCGCCGATCAAACAATAGGTTCAAATTCTTTAGGATCACATAGATATTTCCCTTGACCCAACGTGTCCGTTGATGGAACCAGACACCCAATGTTTGTGGTTCTTGCTCCCAAGTCACCGCGCGGGGTTGAAAGCGGATGCGCTGACCTTCCAGATAGATGCGAAAACTGATTTCGGTGTCCTCAGCCAAAGCCTTGACATCCCAGCCGCCGATTTTTTCGATCAGCGCCCGGCGAATCACATAATTTGTTCCGGGGATCGTACACAACTTAAACAGTTTTGAACGGCCAGCTTGGGCCATCCACTGAAACGAGAGCGTTTCGATATTGATGAAATGGGTCAACCAGGTTGCGTTCTTGTTGCGGGTCCGAAATTTGCCAATGACCGCTCCCAGTTGGTCATCAGCCAGTAATTCCGCCACCAGGATCCCCAAGGCCTGCTTCTCGGGTGTATTGTCCGCATCGTAGATTGCCAAAATACTTCCGCGAGCTGCTTGAAAACCAATATTCAAGGCATTTGATTTGCCTTTACCACCATTGGTCCGATCGGTGCTGATCACTTTAAGGTTTCGCTGTGGATTGGCCAGCTGTAGCTGCCGCAGCAACTCGCCTGAATTATCATCAGAATTATCATTGATCACGATGATTTCATAACGATCATGCGGATAATCGAAATTCAACAGCGCGGAAACAGTTTTTACGATCACGATTCCTTCATTGTGGGCAGGCACCATCACTGAAACGAAAGGAAGTTTTTCCGGTAGTGCTGGCACTGGCCGTTTCAGTTCGTCGATATAGTAGCGATAACCTGCAATCGTCAAAATCAAGTTGATCAAGAGAATCAGCCAGATCACGAAAATGGCCACTAACATAAAATAATCCAATAGTTGCATGATCGATGTCTCCTTACTTATTTTTATTCTTTGTTTGGCGGCGATATTTTGCCCAGTAGACTCGCCGACCACGAATCAGGAAGAATAGCAAAATCAGTAAGATAATGCCCAGAAAGACCATCAAAATGTGCCCCTGAACTTTGAAGAATTGGTTCAGTTCGCCAGTGGCGCCCTTCTTTTTCTTCGTTGCGGTCTGAGTTGTCAGTGGCACAACGATTTCTTGGGTCTTACCATCCAACAGATATTGACCCCGCTGATAGGAGATCACATGCTTCCCATATTTCAACTGAGGCTGCCAATCGGCCTGGCGGGGGTCAAAAAGCTGATGATTGACCGCCTCGATCTTTTTGATTGCCTTTTCATATTTGTTTTGGTTCGTTGGTAGCTCCAGAGTCAACGCCGTCGGTACGGCAAAGTTCAACTTCTCCAAATCAAATCGACCTTGTTGCTTGATCGTCAAGAGACTATCGATCGTCAGTGCTGTTCGAGCTTGCTTGAATGTTGTACTAGTTTTCGTATATTGCTGATAGGAGATCGTGGTTGGATCCGGCAATAAGAGCACGTCGCTGGCTCTTTTTAGCCCACCTTGCTGATAGACCTTGTCTTGATTCCAAAAACTTGGTGCGCTGATGCCGATCGGATAGACAGCTTCTTTGGTCAAAGCTGTCAGCTGCTGCGCCAACACACTTTTGAGCACCGGTAATTGATCCGGTAATGATGTGTAAATATAGGGAACTTGCAAGTAAATGATTCCACCAGCGTCTTCGACCGTTCGTAAAACTTTCGTATAGCGCCGAAATTCTGGCAATTCTGTGTTGACCTGAACTGATGTTGCACTGATCGCAAAGGGAATATCTTCACGTTGCAGATATAGCGCTAATTTCTTCAAATACTTAAATGAACTCATTGGCGTCACCTCTGTGATCGTCAATAGTGGCCGAAACGACTGGGCCGCGTTCAGCAACCAAATAGCCAACAATCGATCGGCTAAAAGACTGGTCAGTCCACTGGGTGTATAAAATGGTAAGTAGGCGTACTTTCCTTGTATCGCCCCGAAAGCAAAATCTCCGCCAACAGTTTCTTGGCTTTGAAGTTGGCCAATTGCTGTCGTTGGTGCTGTTGCCATCAAAACATGCCATTCGTCTAGCGTTGTTAATAATTGCTGATTGGCGGTTTGATCATCAGCCAAAATGAATTGTCGATGGGTCACCCGCTGCCACGTTCCCGAGAAATGATTTTGAAATGACTGGGGTGGCTGACCCCCAATGAATAATTGCCGTCCAGAGAAGCGCTCGAGATCCTGCCAAAACGCCTGATAATGCTTGCTGGCATCTTTTTGTGGCCAGTTGATCAAGACGATCACGGCCTGATAGTTCTCATTCAACAACGCCTGCTTGCGGTAATCGGCCAGCGCCACAGTTTTGGTCCGCCGATTAAGTCCCGTTAGTGATCGCTGCAGTGCCTGGATTTTCTGATCCCCTGCAGCGGCCGCGTTGATGCCATCATAAACCAATAAAACTTGAGCCGGTGGCTGTGTCTTCGCGGCATCAACGAATTGCCGCGGTGCAGATTTGAAGCCAATGATCATGAAAGCCAGTAGTAGCAGGCTCCCCAAATGATCAATAGGCCAGATAGATCGTTTGCCGAAGTGGACTGGTGAAGTAAATTTTTTCATAGGCGGCGACCTCGCTGACGAATATACTTGGCATTACTCTTCCGCAGCCCAAGCAGTTGTTTCTGGGACTCCGACAAAACGGTTTTTTCCTGCTCTGCTGTTGGCGCTTTAGCAGGCAGAGATCGGCTGACATCCAGCTCCGCAACTTGTTTGATGTGTTGCTCGACCAGTTGCCCAGCAGGCTCCGCGTTAACTGGATCCGCAGTCGGTAAACCAGTTTCGCCATTACCATTACCAAAAAGCGAGCGTCCGTTGATGTCAGAAATCAGTAATAAAGTCAACAAGTCCAAGCAAACTGGTGCCATGAACAAATGCTTGGCCAGATCAGCATCGCCATCACCGATGATCGAGATCAGACAAACCGCCAACATCGTCGCACAGCAACAGATCACTAAAGCTAGTTTGGTGATCTTTCCAGGATTCTGGTGGCGAAATCCTTGATAAGCGCCATAGCTATACAAGCCCACCATCACCACAAAGAATAAAATATAAAAGGCATAAACACGTGGATAAAAGGCCCGTTTTAAATTGCTATAAAGTGTAAAATAGTGGTTCTGCGCTTTGGCCGGCTTGCCCGCTGACTTTTCATAATCACCAACAGCACCCAACTGAACGATCTGGGTATCACGGGCAGCCAGATCCAGTAATTGGACGAATTGATTCAAATGTTTTAAATAATAGCGGAGGATCCAAACAAAATTGTATTTCTGAAGTAATTCTTTACTTAATTTCTCGCCATGCAGTGAGACTGGCATGTACGTCTCAAAATAAGGTAACCCCCGAAGCAAGGCATATTGTTGATTGATCCCCCCCTCTTTGAGAGACTTACCCGAGTCTTCTGCGTTCAACAAAACACCACGAGTCATGCTCTGATACTGATTGATATCGTTGAACTCCTTTGTGATCAAGGCATAGGTTGCCACACCGGTACCCATGATCGCCAGTGTACTGGCGACAACCAAGATTCGCCGACCGCGCCGTTTGATCCAAAAGATAAAACTAAAAGCAACTAACGCAATCAAAAAGGCCAAGGGGGCATTCTGCTGCTTGACCGTTACAAAGACAACGGTACTAAGCCCAAAAATCAAGTAAAGTGGCCAACTATGTTGATAGCGATGCCGGACCAACAATAGCGTCGTCGCAAAGATATAAATAAAAGTGATCAACATCGTGGCCTCAGCAAAGAACGAATTGAAATAAAGCGTCAGCGAACTATCACCCAAAATAAAGACGACCAATAAGGCTACCAGATACCCGCGAGCCTTTGTCAACCTGAAAGTCAAGGCTTCGGTCAATAAGTAGACCCCACCCAAGTAAAAAATGTAATGCAACGCTCCTAAGAAACGAATATCGAAGATCGTCCGGCTAAAAAACAACTTATTGATCATAATTGCAGTCTTGATAATGAGCGGTTGTGACGAGAACAGCGTTGCGCCATTTTCGTTGAAATACTGCATGATCCCAAACTGACGAACTAAATAATCGAAGTGATAATAAGGCCGATCAGGCAACACGTATAGACCACTGACATAGATCGCCCGCTCGAAATCACCATTATTGGCATAACCGCCATAGGGTGGAACGAACAACAAATAGCCCGCGATCAGGCCAATCAAAAGCACAGCCAAGATCGCCGGTGTCAAAAAGCGACAATATTTATGAAAAAAAGATTTTTCCCACCATATTTTCCAGTTATTCATCATGATCATCACTAATAGTCCAGCGCCAACAGCACCATCAAATTATTGTAAGAATAAGTCGCCAAAGTCGCTGTATCACCAAAACCACCATTCAGAGGTGACTGTTCATCCGCGATCTGTTGTGTCAAAATCAATTGTAATGCCGCGTTACGTAAATCAGCTCGTTTAGTTACTGCCCCGATCATCAGAGCCAGCGCGTAATTGGCAACCGCCTGATTGGTATCAAGTACTTGACCATCACGATCGTAAGCATTCGCCAATTGACCGGTCTGGACCAATCGAGTTAAATAATCCAAACTCGCTGACTGAGCCAAACCGACATCAGCCAGATGTAGGATCGTCAACAAGGATTCCGTCGTATTGATTTTCTTAGTGGCCGAATACGTTTGCGTGCGATAATTATACCGGGTTTGATAAAAGGGAAAAGCCGTCGAGATAAAGCCGCCTTGAACGATTTCGATCTGCGCGTTCAATTGTGCGGTGGTTTCAAACTGCCCCAAGGTTTTCAAATCAAAATAACAAAGCGTTCCTGTCATGGCTCCTTGATCAGTTTGGGGATCATAATAATCGCCGACCCGACCATCCTTCAACGCACCTTGCCGCAGCCCTTTGATCAAGCGCTTGATTTCTTGTTGATACGACTGTCGCCCAGTTTGCGCCTGAAACTCATACAACGAACGCAAGATCCGCAGATCATCGACTGTTGCATTGACTGCAGCCTGTTTGCCTTTGCTGACACGATAACTAAACTGGTCATCCTGTCCAAAAGTTTTCTTAGTCTGCTCATAAAACTGAGAAAATTGCTTGGTCCGTCCCTGCTGCGCCAAATAGCGCAAATAAAGTCCCGACGACTCACTTAGCAACTCATGACCCGTTGCCAATTCGCCGCCTGTTTCATTGGCCAGATAATTCGTATAAAAGCCTGCTTTACTTTGCATCTTACTCGTTAAAAAAGTGTCAAGTCGTTGTTGTGCTGTCTTTTGTGTTTTTGTGACCGTTGCAGTATGCGCTTTGATCGTTAATGCTTTCTTGCTGACCAGCGCCGTGGTCGTTGTTGCTGGCCGACTTTCTTTCTTCTGACATCCCGCTAGCAAAAGTAAGGCTGAAAGGCCTAAAAATCCCAACCACCAATGTGAACCTTTCATGATAACGACCACCTCCCAGCAGAACCTGTCTAGACCTGACCAACACTACTTTACCATAATCGAGCAATAATAAGAACAGGCTAACCTTCCAAATTGAGCAAAACTAAACTTGTGACGCAAGATCTTGTTGCGGCCGTGTTGCAAACTTTCAGATAATAGCCACAACCGGTGTGATGTTGATTGGGTCAAACCCTTGATGTAACTGACTTTGAGCCCTCTGGAAACCTTCCAAGGATCCTAGAACTTATCCTTAGATCGAGCAGAGAGTCTGATAGCTTACTCAAAAAAAATTTAACAAACAGTCTCCATTCAAGTCGTCTCAAGTCGTCGCCAAAATAAAAAACATCATCTCGCTTCTAGACGAAATGATGTTTTTTGTTGATTCGAGCTCATGCAGTCACGGTCAGTTCGCAAGTGCGATCAAGGATCGCACTTGTCATAGCCAGATAACCACCAGGCCCCACTAGCAGAAACAAGGGCAGGCTGAGATAGGCTAGAAAAGCCAATGCGGTCAGCGATAAAATCACGCTTAAACTGGTCAACGGTTTGCGGACGACGATGGCCAAAGTCTGCAGAAAGGCTTGGGCAACAAGGTGTTGTTCTTTTTGCAGATACCAAAGCAAAACGGTCAAGTAGACCAGATAAAGGGCGCCAGCCAACATCCAAATCAAAATCACCAGCTGGCCACCAGCGGGCAAGACCTTGATTCTCTTCAAGAAATGTCCTAGAAAAAAGATACTACCCAGATAAAGTGTTGCTAAAAATGATAACAGATTTTGATGGGCGATCTCCAAGTGATAGTTGCGACGTTGATACTTCGCGCCCTCGCCTGGTCGATGCCAGTAATGCCCTGCATAAAAGCCGGCTGTCAGCCAGCCATAAACCAGAAAGCCGCGCAGGAGGTCCAGCCAAAATAGGCAGGAGGTTTTGACCAACTGATAAAACCTTTCTACGACAACCACTAATTTACTGGGCTTTTTCATGTTAGCCAACTTCCCTTCTTATTAATGATTACTTCACGGAACCAACGACACCATTGTATATATACTTTTGTAAGGCGAGGAAGACAATCAAGATCGGCAGGATCACGATCACGACACCAGCTAAGATGACGGGCCAGTTGGTGCCATAAGGTCCCTTAAAGGCAAACAATGCGGTCGAAATCACTTTCAGGCTTGGATCAGGCATATACAGGAACGGATTATAGAAATCATTGTAGATCTGGACACCGCTGATGATCAAGATCGTCACCATTGGTGCTTTCAAGTTTGGCAAAATAATTTTTCCAAAAATCTGGAAATAATTGGCGCCATCAAGAAAGGCCGATTCATCCAGTGAAACCGGGATCTCATTCAAATACTGCATAAAGATATAGATCGAGACCACATCGGTCCCTAGATTCAAAATGATCACAGACCAGATTTTATTGAACAGGCCCATACTATTGATCAACTGGAAAGTCGCGACTTGACTGGTGATCGCTGGGATCAGCATCGCCACCATGAACAGGCTCATGATTGGCTTTTTCAACTTAAAATCGAAGCGATTGATCGCATAAGCGAAGGCCGAACCTAGCAGTAATTTACCGGCCATGCTGATAACAAAGATGATCGCCGTATTTTTGAAACCGACCAGCATCTGACCATTAACAAAAGCTGTTTTGTAATTACTGAAATCCAGATGTTTCGGAAGGCTTAATACCCCACTGGTCAAAAATTCATTGTTCGACTTAAAGGACCCGATAAAGACAACTAAAATTGGGAGGATCGCGATGACCGCGCCAATAACTAAGATCAGATATTTAAAGAAGGCTGATACTGTGAATTTTTTCATCTTAATTGGCGCTCCTTTCTCTCGTGGCCACTCTCTGAATTACTGTGACAACAATAACGATCAGCAACAAAATGATCGCCATCGCCGAGGCCAAGCCCAGCTTATTATACTTAAAGGCCGTATCAATGGTCTGGATCACAAAAGTATTGGTCCCATTGGAACCACTTGTCATAATATAAGGAATATCAAAGACGCTCAAGGAACCGCTGACCCCAAGAATAATATTCAAGAACAAAATCTCTTTGATGCCTGGGATAATAATATACTTGAATTGATTCCACCGATTAGCGCCGTCCATTTCCGCGGCCTCATAAACCTCTGGATTGATCGACTGGATCGCTCCCAGAAAAATCAAGAAGTTGAACCCGGTGTAACGCCAAACCGAAGTAAAGGCCAACGAAATATTATTGATCGAACGATCACCTAGCCATAACTTGATTTGATTGTGTAACCCGAAGAAATTCATGACAGTATCCAAGGTTCCTTGTTGTTTGTAGAAATATAGGAAAATGAAACCGATCGCGACCCCATTCAATAGATAAGGGAAGAATAGGACCCCTTTCCAAAAATTGGCAAACTTCACTTTAAACGAAAGCAAGGTCGCAAACAATAAGGCGAATCCCAATTGGAAGAAAGTCGCGATGAAATAATACAGACTGGTCCGAAAGACGGAGAAGTAAGTTGGATTGGTAAAAACAGTTTTATAGTTCTTCAAACCAACGAAATTGCTTGAAGGTGAGAACCCATCCCAGTCCGTCAAACTATATTGGATCATCTTGACCAATGGGTAATACGAAAAAACCAGTAACAGGATCACAGGAATCACAGTAAACAGAACCACGATCAGTCTCTTCTGCTTTCGGTAGTCAAAACTTCCTGACTTTGAATTTTTCAACCTAAACACACCCTTCATTCACAGTGCCGCAAGCAAAAAATAGTGACGTTACTTGAGCGCTAAATCTTATCTTGATACTTGATTCGTTTGGGAGCAGCATCTCGCTAGCGCGACAATCCGTTCTGATGATCTTTAATATTGACAGTGTCCTTACTTTGCGCCAATGATCAGCCACTATCCTAAACAAGGTATCTCGATTCTCGATCGAAATACCTCGACTTTTAACAATCGTTTCAATTAGTTTGAGCCAACGGTTTTAATGGCGTCCGCCCATTTCGTATTCAAATCTTTCATAATATCGTTAAAGCTTTCCTTAGAGTTACCTACGGCTGCTTCAATGATCCGTTGTTTAGTCTTATCTGTAGTATCAAGACCGATCTCAGAAGCATCATCGATTTCGGAGAATAGCGATTCTTTGCCTTTTGGTGCCGCGGCTGGTTCGATCAGCTTCACGCCAGATTCTTGCATCGACTTCAGAGCTTCAGGATATTCAGCGCCCTTCAAAGTTGGTAAACCACCATTATCTTTGGCGTAATCAGAATCATTGACCAACCAGTTCAACAATTTTCGTGCCGCGGCTTTATGTTTACTGTGAACATTGATCGCATAGTTGTAGTCGGCGCCAACACTAATATATTGGTTGCCATCTTTAGCAGTGGCTGGGAAAGTTTGGAAAGTGATATTATCAGCATTTTCTTTATTCGCATCTTGAACTTGGGGAACAGCCCAGCTACCTAAAACCATCACACCGATCTTGTTATTGGCCATGTCGACTTTTGATTGTTCCCAATCACTGGTCGTCGGATCTGATTCGATCAGACCGTCATGAGCAACTTGATATAAAGTGTCGTAGATCGTGTACATCACTTTACCCTTGGTGAACGGTGCTTTATCAGTCAAAAGTTTATTCGTAACTTGCTTGTCACCAGTGATACCCGGGCGCGTGAAGTCCCAGTTCGCCAAGGTCCAACCTGCCGCATAGTTCGTGTACAACGGTGTTACTTCAGGATTTTTTTCCTTGATCGTCTTCAACGCCTTGATGAATCCCTCAGTTGTCTTCGGGAATGTCTTGATCCCAGCATCCTTAAAGACCTTCATATTAACGACCATCCCTGATGCGTTCAGTTGTGAGGGGATCCCGTAAGTCGTCCCATTATATGATTTATTCGTTAAACCTAGGTATTTCTTTTCCAATGTTGCTTTTTTGCCTAAAGGTTCGACAAAGTGAGCATAATCTTTCGGCTTGATGGTATCAGGTAACATGAATAAATCACCATATTGATCGGAGTTCATCCGCGTTTTCATTTGCCCAGCATAATCCGTGATCGTTTCGATTTTGACCTTGATATTAGGATATTTCTTGTTGAATTCCTTCATGTATTCCTTCCACTTGCCGTTAGTGGTCCAGTCGGTCTTGTGGTTGATGAAGGTGATCGTTTCTGTCTTATCCTTTGCGGAACCAGAGCCTGAATCTTTGCTACCACATGCGCCCAATAATAAAACGAGTGCTGCTGAAACGCCTGCTAATAATGCTAAACGCTTTTTCATTCTAACATCCTCCTAATGATTGGAAATCGCTTTCAGGTAAAATGATAGCACATTGATTTTCATTTGTGTAGTCTTTTATTTAAAAAGTTCATATTTATTTTTGATAAGTTGCTCTGCCGGCTTGCCATAAAGGGCATAATCATCATTGCTGCTTACTTGACTCAAGGGATACAGTTGAGCTTGCCAATCCCACAGACCGAATCCGCGCACCCAAGTTTGCTGTGCGGTCTGGTCAAACATTGACCTATACCATTCTGCCTGAGCGGTGAGATCAACTTCGCCTGCTAGTGTCCAGTCGTTGGGAAGATATTCGCTCCCATGGCGGCTAGGACACCCGGCTTCACAAAAGAAAAACGGCTTATCATAGTGATCCACAACTTTCTTGATTCGCGCTAATTGGGCTGGCCAATCATTGATCGGATAGTAACCCGAGCTTGAGATCACATCGACCGCATCCCACCATTGCACACCATCTTCCTGGTACTTATCACAGTTATAAGTAATCAATCCGTGATAGACCTGGCGAATTTGGCTGATCAAATGACGCCACTGCTGCTCCCGACGATCCGTGTTGACCAATTCACAACCGATCACCAACATCTGCGCCTGCATCTGTTCGGCTAGCTTGGCGTAATGCAACATAAACTCGGTATAAGCGGCAAACCATTGATCCCAACTAGGTTCACATGGTGCCGGATGATCAAAGAAATTGATCAAGGCGCGCCAATGGCCATCGGTTAAATTGACCATGGGTTTCAAGATCACGTTCAATCCGCGTCTCCGAGCTAAGCGGGCCATTGCCAGCACCTCTGCATCGGTCAAAACCGTAGCACCCTGCCAATTGATCACAACGCTAAACGGATCCGCCTGCTCAACAACTACTGGTAGGATCACTGTATTACAACTGGTTCGTGCTTGCATCAGAGCTAACGACTTTGCTGCAGCGGCCGTGGTCCATTCACCACGTTGACTCATATAACCAAATGTCACGCCTTTGATTGCCTCCATCAGACCACTTCCTTTCAAATATTCCCAGATTTACCATTCAAAAGATAAATGACTCAAAACGCTTTCAAAAATCTAGCTTTAGTATATAATAAATATAGACAATTGCAAGATTGATCTTTACATTTATTTTGAAACGAGTGATTCAAAGTATGAATGAACACGATTTTCGTTTAGAAGCAGAACGGATCCTAACTTTCTGGTCAAAAATGATCGATCCAAAGTTTGGCGGTTTCATTGGCGAAATCAATTTTGACCAACAGAAACAACCTCATGCCGTCAAAGGCGGTGTGATGACCAGTCGCTACTTATGGACTTACGCTCGGGCATTTGCTTTAAGTAAGGATCAGTGCTGGCGTCGATGTGCCGATCAGGCCTTTGATTTTCTAGAACAACATCTCTGGGATCAAGCTGATGGCGGGATCTATTGGTTAGTGGATTATCAAGGCAAACCAATCGATCCTATCAAGCATCTTTATGCCCAGGCCTTTGCCATCTACGGTTTATCAGAATACTACCTAGCAACCGGCAACTCTAAAGCGTTAGCATTGGCGAAGCAAACTTTCAATTTGATCATTGACCATGCCGCCACTCAGGATATGCTTGGGTATCACGAAGAATTTACCAAGACCTGGCAACAAAAGGCAAGTAGCCATGTGGCCCCACCACAACCAAACCTGGCCTTTACGACGAATACTCATTTGCACTTGTTAGAAGCCTTTACGAATCTCTATCGTTGTCAACACGATGCCGCAGTCAAAAGTGCTGTCACCTCACTACTAGCCCTTTTTCGCGACGTGATCATCGCCAATCAAGGATTTTGTTATCAAGAATTCACTTCTGACTGGCACCCCATTGATGATCATATTTCGTTCGGACATGATATTGAGACCAGCTGGCTTTTAGCAGAGGCGTTGACAACCATTGGCAGTAACGATGCCCAACTGAGCCAGCAAGTACGGCACTTGGCCCAAAACGTTGCCCGGTTCGGTCGCGATCAAAAAACTGGTGCCTTGAATGATTCGCTGCGAGGAGGCACCCTTGATAGCACTAAAATCTGGTGGATCCAGGCCGAAGCTGTCACGGGTTTTTATCATCAATATTCATTATCCACAGATCAACGCTATTTAATGGCGGCGAACGAAACTTGGGATTACATCAAAAAATGGCTGATCGATCCTCGACCACACAGCGAATGGTTCGCTTATCGAACAGCAACAAATCAGTTACGCCGAGATAAAACAGAAAAAATAGCAGCGATCGGTGATCAGTGGAAAGGGCCCTACCATACAGCACGAATGTGTTTTGAAATGTCTAAAAAAATTAGACTTTTCCAGAGCGATTCCCATACAAATCTGGTATGATAACAATAGTTTCAATTATCACGAATCAAAATAATGGTCTAATTATAAAACAGGAGCTAGCACGATGAAAAAAACACCTAAATACGAACAAATCGCCAATCAATTACGCGACCGCATCAATGCTGGCGAATATCAAGCCAACGAGTTGATGCCCGATCAAGTATCACTGGCAGAGGAATTTAGCGTCAGTCGGATGACGATCAAAAAGGCGCTCGATACCTTGGCCTTAGAAGGACTGATCTATACTCGACGGGGGGATGGCACTCACGTTATGGGCGATATTTCTCTAAAAATCGAAACTAATTCTCCGGCGGATGAACATCGCGGGCTAACCGCTTTTTTTGGTCAGGATCGCGTTACCAGCAAGATCATTCGCTTTGATATCCTATTCCCCAACGAGGCTTTACAAAGCCATCTTAAATTAAATAAAAACGAGCCCATCTTCGATATTGTCCGCTTGCGACTAGTCGATGAAAAGCCCTATGTTCTCGAGCACACCTACATGCCACAAAAACTGATGCCTAACCTCTCTGAAGATATTCTCGCTAACTCGATTTACGATTATCTGAAAAATGATGTTGGTCTCAAGTTAAGTGGGGCCTATCGGAAGATCCATGCGGTTTTTGCTGATGATTTAGACATTGAATATTTACAATGCCGTCCTAATGATCCCGTCCTTGAGGTAGAGCAAGTTGCTTGGCTGGCTGATGGGACGCCGTTTGAATACTCGTTCTCACGTAATCGTTATGATGCGCGTAGTTACACTGTTTTAGACATCAATCAAGGTAACGCCTAAAAATTTGCTCGAACGCCCAGAGTCTCCAACAACGTACTTATTGCGCTGTTGGAGACTTTTAATTTAGGTACAGATCGGCCTTTCTGGTGATTGTCTCAATAGTTTTCAGACATTTTATTGACATCGTCTTTTAATAGTCTATACTAATTATTGAAAACGCTGTACTTTATTTTGAAGCTAAACTTATCAACAAAAGTGCTAGTTAAGAAGGGGTTAAATGATGATCGATCTTGAAGTAGGTAAAAAGTATCCTGGGAGTGCACAAAAGCCGGCTGATTTCGATGACTTTTGGGAGCGGGCTTTAGCGGAAATGCAGGCTTTGCCGTTGGATCATACGACGACGCCCGTTGCGATTCCATCGCGGGTCGCCCAGGCTTATGATCTGTACTTTTCCGGCGTGCAAGGGGCGCGGATTCACTGTCAGCTGATCCTGCCCAAGAATTATGACGCGCGTCAAGCCCATAAAGGCATGGTGATGTTTCACGGTTATCATTGTGACTCTGGGGATTATCAAGATAAGTTCGGTTGGGCCGCGGAAGGATATGTGGTTCTGGCGATGGATGCCCGGGGCCAAGGTGGCACCTCAGAAATGGCGGCGGTGCCTCAAGGTGACGCGATGAAAGGCTTGATCATTCGCGGAATGGAGGCCGGTCCCGAGGCGCTGTATTATCGCAGTGTTTTCTTGGATACGGCCCAAGCGGCGCGGATCTTGATGAATTATCCTGGGGTCGATCGCGAGCGGGTTTATGCGATGGGGGCTTCCCAGGGTGGTGGGCTAGCAATTGCTTGCGCTAGTTTGGTGCCTGAGATCTATCGGGTCCAAGTTAGTTATCCGTTCTTATCCGATTATCGCAAAGCTTATCAACTGGGCGCGCAAACGTCAGCTTTCGAGGAGATTCCTTATTGGTTCCAATTTCGCGATCCGCTTCATCAGCGCGAAGCTGAGATTTTCCACACCTTGGAATATATCGATATTCAAAACTTAGCATCTCGGATCCGTGGTGAAGTTTACTGGTCCATGGGGCTCCAAGATACTACCGTGCCACCGATCACCCAATTCGCAACTTATAATAAGATCACAGCTAAGAAGCATTTACTTGTGCTGCCAGAATATGGACATGAGTATTTGCCGAAGGTCAGTGATCAGATTCGAGGGTTCTTTATTGATGCAGACGACTGATTTGATTCAAGTAGATCAACAACACTTGGTTTTCCACCTTCATAATGACAAAATCAGCTACCTTTTTCGGGTGATTCCGAAGATCGGTCAATTGGAAAACTACTATTATGGTCCGCGGATCCAGCAACCCAGCCTGGATGGCCATTTGAACGAGCGGGAGATCCGACCGGGCAACAATTTATTGACAGGTAATTATACGACCTCTTTAGAGGCGATCCGGCAGGAATATCCGGTTTTCGGGACGACTGATTTCCGTCAAGGGGCTTACGCGATTCGCTATCCTGACGGTGACGAGATCACGGCCTTTAAATATTCCAGCTATCAAGTCACGCCAGGATATCCTGATCTTGGTGAACTGCCCCACGCTCGTTACGGCGATGAAACTGCAACCACCTTGACGATCACCTTGCGTGATGAAAATTCGCCGCTCACCTTGCAATTACACTACACGATCAACACGACCAATGCGCTGATCATTCGCAGTAGCACCTTCACTAATTCACCGCAAAGTAAGGCGACTTATCAATTGACCAAGGCCTTGAGCGCTAACCTTGATTTGCCTAGCGCTGATTATGACTTGATTCATTTGCATGGCGCTTGGGCCAAAGAGATGCAGATCCAGCGGCAGCCCTTGATGGTCGGACGGATGAGCATCGACAGCGATCGCGGCGCCAGCAGTCATCAGCACAATCCTTTCATCGCCTTAGCCGCCACCAACGCTGACGAACAGCAAGGTCAAGTCTATGGCGCCGCCTTGCTTTATAGTGGCAACTTCTTGGCACAGGTCGAAGTGGATAATTACGCGGTCACCCGCCTGTCGCTGGGGATCTCACCCACACAATTTACTTGGCAACTAACGCCAGGAACAAGTTTTCAAACGCCGGAAGTGGTCTTGAGTTGTACCACCACTGGACTAAATGGGATGAGTCATGAGTTCCACGACTTTTATCGGCGGCATTTGATTGATCGGCGGTGGGCGGATCAGCCTAAACCGATCTTGATCAACAATTGGGAGGCCACCTACTTCGACTTCAATGAAACCAAAT
This sequence comes from Lapidilactobacillus luobeiensis, assembly GCF_024345205.1. Taxonomy (GTDB): domain Bacteria; phylum Bacillota; class Bacilli; order Lactobacillales; family Lactobacillaceae; genus Lapidilactobacillus; species Lapidilactobacillus luobeiensis. The sequence continues at coordinate 128,050 of NZ_BROC01000004.1, forward strand.
TATTGCAACTGGCGACTAAGGCCCAAGCAGTAGGACTTGATTTGTTCGTCCTTGATGACGGTTGGTTTGGTCGGCGGGACAGTGATAACGGTTCGCTAGGGAACTGGACGGTCGATCGTCACAAACTGCCGGCAGGTCTGCCTCATTTGGTGACCGCGATCCATCAATTAGGTTTGAAGTTTGGCCTGTGGTTCGAACCGGAAATGATCTCAACCGACACGCCACTTTTTCAGGCCCATCCCGAGTGGCGCTTAGGTCATCCTGACAAAAACATTTCCCACGGACGCAATCAATATGTTTTGGATTTTAGCAACCCACAAGTTGTCACGGCAATCTTCGAGCAGATGGCCGCGATCTTGCGCAGCACGAAAATCGACTACATTAAATGGGATATGAATCGCTACATTTCCGAGGCCTTCTCGCCTTACCTCGCGGCGCAGCAACAAGGGGAACTCTACCATCGTTACATCATGGGCGTGTACCATCTATACGGTCTGCTGGCGCAGAGCTTTCCTGAACTAATGATTGAATCTTGCGCTGGGGGTGGTGGTCGTTTCGATGCGGGTATGCTATACTACGCGCCTCAGGCTTGGGCCAGTGACGATACCGATGCGATCGAGCGTCTGAAGATCCAGTATGGTGCTTCGCTGGGTTATCCCCTCCAAGCAATCAGCAGTCATGTTTCCGCAGTGCCGAATCATCAAGTTGGGCGGGTCACGCCGCTCCAAACTCGGGGTGATGTGGCGATGTTTGGGACTTTCGGTTATGAGTTAGATATCACGAAATTAAGTGAGGCGGAATTGGTCCAGATCAAACGTCAAATTGCTTTTGTTAAGCAGCAACAGCATTTGCTGCTGACAGGGGAGTTCACGCGGCTGGTCAGTCCTTTCACTTCGAACCAACCAGCTTGGCAAGTATACGATCGTCAAAGTGGCCAGGGGTTGATCGCCGCTTACCAGATCCTAAGTCCTGCCAATCCACCTTATCGTCGCTTGCGTCTTCAGGGGCTAGTCCCAGAACAAGCGTATCAATTGTCGCGGATCGATGCTCACTACCAGCTCGGCCAGCCGCTCCTCGTGCACGGTGATGAACTGATGAATCTGGGGATCATTTTCAGTGAAGATTATAGTGAACGGCCGGCAGATTATTGGGATCGCCCGCAACCGCACGACTTTGCTAGCCAGCTATTTGCCTTAAGGGCCGTTGCTGACCCGCAAGCCTAATCAAAAAAATATCGAAAGAGGTTTTGACATGAAATTAACATTTCCAGATCATTTCTGGTGGGGTGCCGCCACATCAGGTCCACAAAGCGAGGGCCGCTTCAATAAGCAACATGTGAACGTCTTCGATCATTGGTACGATATTGCCCCCGAGGATTTCTATAATTATGTCGGTCCTGATACGGCTTCAGACTTCTACCATAGTTTTCACGAAGATATCAAGTTGATGAAGGAAGTTGGGTTGAATACAGTCCGGACTTCGATCCAATGGTCTCGCTTGATCGATGATTTCGAAACGGCCAGTCTCAATCCAGATGGGGTGCGCTATTATAATGACGTGATCAATGAATTCATCGCCAATGGCATTACCCCCGTGATCAACCTGCATCACTTTGACTTGCCTGTCGAACTTTATGACCGTTACGGTGGTTGGGAATCCAAGCATGTCACCGACCTTTACGCCAAGTACGCCGAGCAATGTTTCCGACTCTTTGGCGATCGGGTCAAGAATTGGTTCACCTTCAACGAGCCGATGGTCATCGTTGATGGCGAATATCTCTATCAATTCCACTACCCTAAGATCGTTGATGGGAAAAAGGCCGTCCAAGTCGCTTATAATCTCTCCCTGGCCTCAGCCAAGGCGATGGCGAAATATCGCGGTCTGGACCACAACAACAATGGCAAAATCGGGATCATTCTGAATCTGACCCCAGCCTATGCCGCTTCCGCGGATCCCGCCGACCAAGCCGCCGCCAAAATGGCTGATCTGTGGACCAATAAATTATTCTTGGATCCGGCGATCAACGGCCACTTCCCCGAGAAACTAGTCACGACCTTGAAGAAAGATGGCGTCCTTTGGCAAGCGACACCGGCGGAATTACAACTGATCAGCGAGCAAACCATCGATCAACTAGGGGTCAATTACTACCATCCTTTCCGCGTCCAGCGACCTGAGATCTCGCCTGATAGTTTAATGGATTGGATGCCGACCAAATATTTCAATGATTATGAAATGCCTGGCCGCGTGATGAACGTGGATAAAGGCTGGGAGATCTATCCCAAAGCGCTCTATGACATCGCCTTGACCGTGCGCGATGACTATCACAATATTCCTTGGTTCGTTTCCGAAAATGGTATGGGCGTTTCTCGCGAAGAACGCTTTATGGATGCCAATGGGGTGGTCAACGATGACTACCGGATCAAATTCATGCATGATCACCTGACTTGGCTGCACAAGGGCATCGAGGCTGGTTCCAATTGCTTCGGCTACCACGTCTGGACCCCGATCGACTGCTGGTCTTGGGCCAACGCCTATCGCAACCGCTATGGACTGATTTCAACGAACATCCACACCCAAGTCAAAACCATCAAACGCTCTGGCCGTTGGTTCGCTGACGCCAGCAAGAACAACGGCTTTGAGGCGTAAAGTGCGGAGCGAGCCGGGTTGCTTGTGAGCATTAACCTAGCAATTGTTTTGGAAGCGCCCTTGCTTCCGGAACAATTGCGTAGTTAAGCGCAACAAGCAGGCTCGCACAGCACGTTTCAAAAGAGAGTGCGAACTGACCTGGTCAGCTCCTGAGCATAGCCTAGCTAGGATTTTGGAAGCGCTCCTTGCTTCCAGAACCCTAGCGTAGTTAAGCACAAGGAGCTAGGTCAGCGAACACGTTTCAAATCACAGTACAAAGCAAGGATGGGTGGCTGCGAGCATTAGCCTAGTCATGATTTTGAAAGCCGAACTTTGCTTTCGGAACCATGACGTAGCTAAGCACAACAGCCAATCCCCACGCAGCACATTTCAAAAAAAGAGCAAGATCACGCCTCTGAAACACGTGATCTTGCTCTTTATTTTTTTCTAGCTAGTCCGTTATTCAGCTCTGGCGGCCGCCAGAACCTTGTCGATCTCTTGCAAAACCCCATAATCATTATTACTGGCGGTACGATAATTGGCGTACTTTTTCATGAAGTCATCGCCATTGGCCACCAAATAACTGTATTTGACTGCAGCCAACATGCCCGCGTCATTGAGAGTATCGCCAAAAGCCATCATTTCGGCTGGCGTGACGCCTATATGTTGCCCAAGCTTAACGATCGCCGCTCCCTTGTCAACACCTTGGGGCATGATATCCACCCAAGCCGGCCCACCTACTGTGACCGCGTAATGTTCACCGAAAGCCGGTCGATAAGTTGCTTTGACCTGAGCCACTGCATCCATCTTTGGAAAATAGATACTGACTTTATTGGCCTCAGCCGTGATCGCGCTCAAATCATCTACGAAGTAAACTTGCGTGTAGAACTTGGCCATTTCCGCGCGATAAGCCTCATAGCGGCGATTTAAGTAGGCCCCTTCCAGCGCACAGATCACCGGAAAACCAATGCCCTGACGCTCGACAAAAGTCACCATTTCTTGATAAGACGCCACTGTTAGCAGCGTTTTGCTGATGATCTGACCATCAACAGTGATCACCCCACCATTGTCAGCGATCAACGCCATCTCTGGCGCCTCGGTGGCAAACATATCCTGCAATGTATACAACGGTCGACCACTGGCGGCGACGAATTCGATCCCCACCGCCTTTAGTTCCTTGATCCGTTGAAAAAGATGCGGAGGAAACTCGCCAGCATCCGTTAAGAGCGTACGATCCAAATCTGAAGCGATCAATTTAATCGGTGTCACTTTTAAGAAAACTCCCCTTGCCTATGTTTATCCTGACCCGTCATGATTTAATTGCTGAGTTCGACCGCAGTCCCACTACAAGTGACCATCAGCATGCCATTATCCGAACCCAAAACTTCATAATCCATTTTCATACCAACGATCGCGTCCGCGCCCATATCACGCGCGCGTTGTGCCATTTCGTCCAGCGCTTCAGTCCGCGCCTCGGACAATTCTTCTTCATAACCTTGCGACCGTCCGCCAAAAACGTTGCGGAGACTAGCCCCGATGTCACGCATAAAGTTGATTCCAGTAATGACCTCGCCAAAAACAATACCGCGGTAAGCTGTAATAGTCCGTCCTTCGACTGACGTTGTTGTCGTTACGATCATAAGAAGCCCTCACTATTCATCGATTATTTGTTTGATTACTCCCTCACCTTACAGGTTTTTACGCGGAATTGCAAAGAAAATTTAGTGGAAGTTCCGGTGCCAAAAAGCCGCTGTTTCTGTTGCAGATTTCTGGCCTAATTGCAGGGGTGGTGGTCAAACAATGTCCTTTTTCTAGTGGTACGACAACACCAACGAATTCGGATAATTATGCCCACCAGTTTGAAAAGCGTTGATAACGTTGTAACTATTCCAAACCAACTTTGGTTGAACCTGTCGACCGATTCAGATACTTCATCATAACCATGCTGCCATTCATCAGGTGGACTGTACTAGTGTCGCCGATTTGAAAATTGTAACCACTAACCATGGCTGTCGATTGCGTGGCTCCCCATTAATTGACCACAACTGGCCAATTGGCGTGAGTGCTCAAATGATTATGATAACGTTGAGCGGCTGGAGCGGAGCGTGACGTTGAAACGTGCTGCACACAACTGACTTCTGCGCTTAACTACGCTAGGTTAATGCTCGAAGTCAACCCGTTGTGTTCCGCACTCTGGCGTTGGTGGGCTGTTTATCCGTCAGGCGGAAGGTCGGGCTGGGGGTGAGTCAGCCGCGATATTATTGTTGGCGATTTATCGCCTACAATAAGGCCGAGCTTGAAGATTTTCGGTGCACTTCCGAAAAGCTTCAAGTCGTGCCCGCCGCGTTCCACCACCCCCAGACCGACCTGGAGCCCCACCACATCTGCCAACCACCAACGCCACGCGCAGTGCCAGCCACGACCAACCTAACATCATTCCAAATTTTTGCAAAACTTCGAAGTGATGATTTGCAGGTACCAGCCAATTGGCGTATAACGAAATAATTAGAACGATTTACGTACGCTAGATCAGATAGGACTCGCAAATGAAATTAACAAAGAAGAAAACGGCGTTGTTACTCATCGCCATTCTGGGAATCATCGTCACGTTTTGGGCCTACCAGCACCCACTGGGCAAGGGCACGTTAGCACAAGTAACACAGGTCCAGTCAGTTAGTCACCAGGCGGAGACGGATCAATATCAGAACAAAGACACCCAATTCGAACAACGGCTGACACTCAGGATTCTCAATGGGTCCCATCAAGGCCAGACCTACCAAGTAACCAATGATTACGACGCCTCGCAATTGATCAATCAGCGCTATTATCACAACCAGCGTGTCTACGTCCAAGTTTCCCATCAGGGTAAAGCGAATATTCTCACCGCGAAACGGGATTGGGTTCTGATTTTGGCGCTAACGGTGACCGCCTTGATTTTGGTGGCGATCCTAGCTAAGAAAAGTTGGTTGATTTTACTATCGGTGACCGTCAACTGCTTGCTATTCTTAGTAACGCTCCGCTTAGATATTTGGCGTAATGGTACGGCAACGATTCTGCTGTACAGTTCGGCAGCGATTGTTTTCGCGACGGTGACCTTTCTTATTTATCAAGGTTGGCGCCGTAAAATGGCGATCATGTTACTCAGTACGATCGGGGCGTTGGTGATCGCCTTCGGTCTAAGCTATGGCATCATGCGTGCGACGAACGAACAGGGCATCACTTATATGGCCGTTGCTTATGCTACGCAAAGTCCGCGCTCACTTTTCTTAGGGCAAACGTTACTGGGCGTCTTGGGGGCAGTTATGGATGAATCAACAGACATCGTGACCAGCCTAAGTGAATTATGGCAGCATAACCCACAACTGACGCGGCGGCAACTTTGGCACAGCGGCTTGACGATCGGTCGGGAGATCATGGGGCCGCTGATCAATGTACTCTTCTTGATTTTCATGGCCGCGGCACTGCCGATGACGATTCTTTATTTGCGCGACAACAACACGATCAGTTATACCTTCGAATACACCCTATCTTTAGGTGTCTTACAAAGTCTGATCTCTGCGATCGGGATCGTTTTGACCGTGCCGATCGCGACCCTGGCTAGCTTCTTACTACGGCCACTGACCAAGGAGGCGCAGGCTCAATGAGTACGATGACAGCACTGCTTTTGGTCTTGTTAGTCTTGATCGTCTTGGTGGGTGGCACCGCCGGGCTGAAAAGTTATCTGAGTATCTTGATCAATTTCTGCCTGATTTTTATGGCGGCTTGGTTGATTGCTGGCGGCGCGAATATTTGGCTGATCGCGGTGATTTTTATTCCCTTGAAATTAGCAACGATCGTTTATCTAGGTACTAATGAGCAAAAATTGGCCGATCAAGCTTTTCTTAGTTCCCTATTAGTCACGGTGATCATTGTTCTGCTGATCCTAGGACTGACTTGGTTGGGACAGGCTTTTGGTTTAGGCGATCAAGATGACGAGGACTTGATCGGCTTAGCGACGGCGCCGGGCATCAATTACCTGTTGATCACCGCGCTGGTGGCGATCTTCAGTACTCTTGGGGCGATCTCCGAGGCGGCTGTGGCCATGAATGCAGGATTGTTGGAATTATTGCGGCAAACACCAACGATTGAACCCGCCGCCTACCAACGGAGTGCCCAACAAATGGGGCAAGATATTCTTGGAACAGCGATCAATACGATCCTCTTCGGTTTTTTCGGGAGCAACTTGGCGTTATTCATTTGGTATCTGCGGCTAAACTATCGCCTCAACAAACTGCTGAATGACAAGCTCTTCGTCCAAGAGGCCTTGGTCCTGCTGGAATCCTTTATTGGTGTACTATTGATCGTACCGCTGACTACTTGGCTGATCGGTTGGTGGCAAAATCACGCGAAAAACCATCAACAAAAAATTACGGCCGACCAAACCCGCCCTTCCCAAGAATCACGTGAAAAGAAATAATGTCACCATAGTTTTAGCAGGTCACTTAACAGGAAAACATTCTTTGACAAACAAACCCAAACAAATCAAAAAATAGCTTTGTCCGATCAACTTCGCGGACAAGGCTATTTTTGAACTGACTAGCTACATCAAATCGACCGTAGGATCCTACTAAGTTTACGCTCCCATAAACTAGAACGATCACCGACTGCTTTTCAGGTAACTACTTGGCTAACTTTCCCGGGCCGAATCGTTATTTTCATCGTCAGGATGGATACTAACATCCTGACCAAAAATTTTCATCTTCAAGGCGATCCCAGTCGGTGTCGCGGCCAAACCACCTAGCCCAGTCTCTCGCAAACTAGCGGGCAAATTCTGCCCGATTCGTTTCATCGCTAGGATCACTTCATCAGCCGGGATCTGGCTGGTCAATCCAGCCAAGGCCATGTCGGCGGCCGTTAACGCATTGACCGCGCCCACCACATTCCGTTTGATGCAGGGCACTTCAACTAGTCCGGCGACGGGATCGCAGACTAGCCCCAGCAAGTTAGACATGGCCATCGCAAACGCCTGAGCCGCCTGTTCCGGGGTGCCGCCAGCAACCTCCACAGCAGCCGCGGCACCCATGGCCGAGGCGCTGCCAACTTCGGCCTGACAACCGCCAGTGGCGCCAGCGATCATCGCCTGATTAGCCACGATCATTCCAAAAGCCGAGGCGCAGAAGAGAAAGCGGATCTGATCATCCCGCTGTAAATGTAAACGTTCGGTGACCACACTGAGAACGCCAGGTAAAGTCCCAGCAGAACCGGCCGTGGGCGTGGCACAAATAATGCCCATGGCGGCGTTGACTTCATTGGTCGCCACCGCATTTTGCATGGCCAACAACATGGTATCCCCGGACAAGGACTGGCCCTTCTCCCGATATTTCTTCAACAAAACCGCTTCACCACCGCTGATCCCGGTGGCTGAAGTCACCCCCGCACCACTGGCACCCTTGATGGCCGCTTCGTGCATGACTTCCAGATTTTTGCCCATGGTGGCCCAAATGATCTCGCGGCTACTATGGCTCAATTTGATTTCTTGTTCAATGATCAATTCTGAGATCGGCTGCTGTTGCGCCGCCGCGGCTGCCAACAAATCCGCAATTGTTTCATACATCATATTTGCCCTATCCTTAAAGTGAGATCAAGTCTTGACTGATCCGCCGCGCCTGCTCCAATTGTTCCGGGAAAGGCTTGTCCAACAGATCTAGCTGATAAATGTGATGCCGGCCGCGCATCAAGGTCACCCGGGGCAGGCGATAATTCGCACCGAAAATCTGATCCAACGCCTGCCCAATTTCTTGCTCGGCCTCCACATAAATCAATGGCAGGCTCCCCTGTGGTTCAAAAATCAACCCGTTAAAATCGATCTTCCGAATTTCGATCGCGCCACCACCAACAGAACAACCCCAAACCGTTAAATATTTCTCAGCGTTTTCCAAAGTGATTGCCGCCGTATTCGGGTGACCAATCGGACTGGGGTGTTGATCTTCAATGAAGGTAATCTCGATTCCTTGGCGCCGCGCCAGATCCACCGCGTTGGGGACACGCCGATCTGCCGGATCAAAGCCTAAAACACCGGCGATCACTGCATAATCAGTCCCGTGGCCCCGATGCGTTTGGGCAAAAGACTCGAAGTAACGAACTCGGACTGTTTTGATCGGCGCGTGAAACAACCGATTCGCCACGTGACCGATCGCCACTGCGCCGGCTGTATGCGAGCTAGAGGGTCCGATCATGATCGGGCCGATAATATCAAAGACACTACGATAACGATTGGTCATTTTTCTTCCACCTATGCCAGGACATGATACAGCCATTCTACACTAAAACTCCGTACAACAATACGAGCTTACTCTATTTTTTTGCAAAAAAAGAGAAAGTTGATCAAATCAACCTTCTCAAAAATCAAGTGAATATCAAGAAAGATCTTACTGCTCCAAGCCATGAGGTGTCATTGTCTGCTTGGCCGCCGCAGAACGCGGGTGTAGGTCATGAATGATCGTCCGTAACGCGAGTTCACCGTTCATCGTACCAAACATCCGCATATCCAGATCATCAACTGGGATCCCCACAGGCGCTAAAGTTTGACGCAAGACTGGTGTTCGATAACGCACTTGTGGACAAACAAAAACGTGATCCACATAGGGACGAAACATTGTGTTCACCCGCCGCCAATCCACCAACTGCTCGCTACCATAACCGATCAAGATCGGATAACGCCTGCTCAAGTCATCATAATGATCCAATAAGGTTTTAAGGTCATCGAAATGGATCTCTTCAGGGTCAGCGGCTTGAGCGATATGACTGCAAAACAAACTTGACGTGGCCCCACCAGCGCAACAGATAAAAGCCAGCATGACTAATGCTCCCTTTGATTTTTTATTAGTTCTATCATAACGCAACTTTGAAGACTGGCAAACTAGATTGAACTTCGATTTATTAGTAATCTAAAACTCTTCGTAGACGGCTGGATCTTGATCCGTGGTCCGCCCATCTTTCCGCGTTAACGCATCGATCAGCGCCATATCCGCTGCCGAGATCGAGAAATCGAAAACCTGCAGATTACCGGCCTGACGAACCGGATCAGCCGACTTAGGGATCGGTAAAGTCCCATGTTGAACTTCCCAGCGCAAAATCAATTGACCCACATTTTTACCATACTTAGTCGCTAATGTCTGTAAGCGCGGATCTTTCAACATGACGCTGGCCCGACCCAACGGACTCCAATCTTCAGTCAAGATACCATATTCTTGATCATAAGCGCGCTGAGCAGCCTGATTGAAATACGGATGTAGTTCGATCTGATTGACCACTGGGAGTTCACCTGTTTCTGTTTGCAATCGCGCCAAATGAGCAGGCAAAAAATTGCAGACGCCGATCGACCGGATCAAACCAAATTTTTTAGCCGTGATCAAGGTCTGCCAGGCTTCGACGTACTGATCCCGCCGTGGATTAGGCCAATGTAACAAATACAAATCAAAATAATCCAACCCACTCCGATAAAGCGATTCTTGGATCGTTTGGATCGCCTGATCCGTTTGATAATAACGGCCTGGCAATTTTGAAGTTACCAACACATCCGCCCGCGAGAGACCGGAATGCTTGATTGCCGCGCCAACAGCCCCTTCATTCTCGTAATTGTAGGCTGTATCTAAAAGTCGATAGCCTTGCTGCAGAGCCGAACTCATGGCGTTAACACCGCTGGCCCCATTCAGTTGATAGGTCCCAAACCCAACTTTTGGTAAACGCAAGCCATCACGAAGTGTATAGTATTCCATTCAAATCATCCCTTAGTCAAATTTCATGCGTCAAATCGATTTTCTTCAAAAAAGGCGTTACTGAACCGCTTCCGTTTGCAGATCACGATAGCTGACCACGATCCGCGAATTATACTGTTCTTTTTGAAAGTCTGTTGTTTTCTGTGAGTGCGAAATATCGATCATGCAAGAATAACGGTATTTCTTGGTAATACGGCCGCGAACCACGTGCCCTAACAATTCGGAATAAAAAGGTAAAACCTGGTTCTCGTGAAAATGCTTATTCAGTTCATTTTCTTCAAACAACTCGATCTTATACATTGGTTTGTTCACTGGACTTGCCATAACGTCACCTTTCCTAAATAATGACACCGAGCCCTCAAAAATTGGTCTACGGACTCAGCTAACAATTAATAACTCAATTCTATTATACACTATTTAGGTCAAGCCCGCAGATCTCTGAGGTTTAGCTGGCCATTCCGCCAAATTGGTCCAGGTCGATTCTGGGTATTGTGCTCTTTTTTAAGAACGTCAGTTAACGCTACGACTTGCTTCACCTACTATGCTTGAGCTCCCTCTTGAGTTTGGCCTTGAGTTTAGCAAAGATGACCGACCTGAGTGCCTTTTTGATCGCTGCACCTTGATCAATGAAGCGATTTGATCAGGATCAAATCATTCTGTTGATCACTTCCCAATTGAAAGGTGTGACGACCGACTTGATGAAAGCCATTTTTTTGATAAAAGGCGCGAGCAGGCTCATTGTGTTCCCAGACGCCTAACCATAACGCCGTTTTATGCAGACGTAACGCCTGCTGCTCGGCTTGTTTGATCAATTGATGACCAAAACCATGGCGTTTATAGGCCGGTAAAATATAGATCCGTTCTACTTCTAATGCATTAGGGGCCACATGCTCCGTCTGTGCTTTTTCAACATTAAGTTTCAAATAACCAACGGTCGTACCTTGATCCTGCAAGAAATAAAAAAAGGAATCCCTATTGGCCAATTCAGCCGCTAACACAGATGTCGCATATGCTCGCTCTAAATAGGCCTTTAAATCCGCCGCTTGGTTTACCCCGCCAAAGGTATCTATAAATGTTGCTCGACTCAGTTGTTGTAATTCTGCTAAATCATTCAAGGTGCATTGGTGCAAAACTACCATATCCACGCCTACTTTCTTATTTTGTCGATTGTCACTACTAATCGCAACCTTAATACTCACGCGTTTTTCCCTGCTTCGCATTTAACCAAAGCGGACGAACATTCTGCAAGAGTTGATCTAAGTCCGCCGCAAACGCCACCAACTGCTCAGGAGAAAAACCTTGCAGCGCCGTGGCCTCAGACAACTGATTCTCCCGCTGGATCAAAGTCGCCGCCTGTTGACCAGCTTCCGTGACAAAAAGCTGGCGATTTTTTTGATTATTCGCATCGCTTCTTTTTTCAACTAGGCCGCTATCCACCAATTTCTGCAAGGCGCGGGCTGCCGTAGTACGATCAACCTTGACCATGTTCGCTAATCGATCTGGGATGATCCCAGGATTCTCGGCGATTCGTACTAAATAAAGGTACTGACCTCTGGTTAATGCAAGTGACTTGAATTCCAAATTCGCCACGGCATCAAAAATCCGCGCAACTTCACCAATTCTTCTCAAAATTTCTGTCATTAGTTGATCCGCCTTTCTTGGCTTTTTTAGTTTAAACTATTTTTGTTGTAATTGCAACAAAAAATAAAACGATTTTTCTTTGCTCGAACTTAGATCAGTATATTGGTGCCGCTTGCAAAAATGTCGTTCATTTACCCAATTCAACGCTAGGCAATGCTGATCGCAACCTACCTGCTTGGCGATCTGTTAATTCTTGACAATCGTCAACAACGTGCTAAAGTGACCATAATCAAATGATAATAAGCTGACAGGATCCTGCCTAGCTCAGGAGGAATTCAATGGTTAAATTCAATGCTTATACGAATGAGGAAATTATTGCTGATCTGCGCCAACATGTCACTGCTAGTGCCATTCATAGCGATGTCGCGACCTTAAAGGCCCACGAGAACGACCAGTACGGCGTCAAATTGGCTAGTGGCTTACCTTTAGCCTATATCGAGGCTACTTCCGTCGCTGATATCCAAGGCGTCTTACAAACGGCCCGGCGCTACCATATCCCGATCGTGCCAGAAACAACGGCGACCAGCACAGTCTCAGGTTCAGATGCGATCGCCGATAGTTTCGTACTCTCCATGGTAAAAATGAACCAGATCAAAGAAATCGATCCCGTCGATCAAATCGCGATCGTGGAGCCCGGCGTGATCAATGGTGACTTGGATAAAGCGGCCCGGGCGCAAGGCTTGTTCTATGCGCCTGATCCTGGATCGAAACCGATCTCCTCGATCGGCGGGAATGTCTCCACAAACGCTGGTGGGATGAGCACCGTTCGTTATGGCGCAACGAAAGATTCGGTACTAGGATTAACTGTTGTCCTAGCAGATGGCCGCGAATTAAAATTAGGCGGGCGCTCATTGAAACAAGCCTTTGGTTATGACTTGACCCAGCTTTTTGTCGGCTCAGAAGGAACATTGGGGATCATTACTGAGATCACGGTGCGGTTATTCCCGATCCCGTTAGGTGGGGCCATCACAGGTCAGGCCTTCTTCAAGGATATGACCACTTTGGCGCAGGCCGTTGCTGAATTACGGGGTTCGGGTGCTTATCCAGCAATGTTGGAAGCACTGGATGCCCCTACCGTCGCGGCGCTGGATCGCTATAAAAAAACTCACTATGCTGATAATAGCGGCGCGATGCTGATTTTACGTTTGGATAGTTACAATGATCTCATTCTTGAAACAACGAAACAGATCCTCGAAAAAAACGGGGCGCAACATTTGGCCTTGACCAGTGATCCTGCCAAGGCAGATCAGATCATGCAATTACGTCGCGACATGTTGCCCGCAGTTTTCGCCAACGGCCAACATGTTATGGAAGATATGGCGGTGCCTTTATCAAAGCTGGCAGAAATGATCGACTATATTCAGCAGATCGCCACCCAACTTCATTTAACGATCTACACGGCTGGACACGCTGGCGATGGGAATGTCCACCCAACGATCGTCTGGCCAGCTGCGGAAAAAGAAGTGCCGACTGCCGTTATAACGGCGTTGCAACTAATGTTTCGCAAGGCCTTAGCTCTCGGTGGCACGATCTCAGGTGAGCATGCTGTGGGGTTATTGAAAAATCAGTGGAACAACGAAGAACTTGGCCCCGAAGTCGATCTCGTTCAGCACCAGATCAAGGCCTTGTTCGACCCAATGAACCTGCTGAATCCTAAACGAAAAATCAATTAAGTTTCAAAAAAACACAACCATACTTGTGCGACCCTTAGCAACTAAATCAATGCTTAGTTTACAAAAAGGGTAGTACTGCATGGCTGTGTTTTTTGTTATAACGGCGTTATGCAGGGCCGAACGAAATCATCTATAAATGGCGTTTGGAAAAAAAGGATCCTAAAAACACTGATAAGAAGCGTTGCTCGTATTTTTCGGAATGGTTGGTTGCCCGTTTTCTTGATTCTAGGATAAATCAGCGGAACACCGCGCTCTTCTAGCATTCGAGATTTCAACTAGCACTGGGCTAATTATTGCGGCGAATCAATATTATTTACTTTGCATATTTTTCTTCAACAACATCAATTGCCTTTTGTAGGTTGAATTTCATTTCTGCTAATTCTTCCGTTGTTGGTGCAGTCTCATCTGCATACATAACTTTAGGATCGACCCACCAAATCGGACCAGGCTTGGGTGTATCGCCATTATGTCGGGGAAAAAGATGCCAGTGCACATGCGCATCGCCATTTCCCAACAGCTCGACATTCATCTTATCCGCATGAAAAGCAAGCGAACACGCTTCCGCGACCAGGCTCATCTCATTAAGAAATTGTCGTTTCAATTTTTCGGGCATCAAATGCAGTTCCGTAATGTGTTCCTTACCCAAGAATAGCGTATATCCGGGAAAGTATTGGCTATCCCCTAGAACAACATAACCAGTAGCCATTTCTTTAACAAAATACGGATTTTTATGATCCTCGATCATAGCGATACGTTGGCAAATAAAACAGTTTTTTCCCATGTCCTTGACCTCGATTTTATCTATCAGATTGCCTATCAACAAGTGCTCTTCTAATTGTAGCACATAGTATCGAATGGAAGAGCTGATCACTTGACCCGATCACTGGGAAAAACAAATGAAATGATCGGTAGGGCCAAATAAAAAATCATTGCCACCGTCGGTTGAATAAAGGCGACCCCGATCAAGGCAATGTTTAATAAAAAGCCACCAAGGATCCGCCAACGAGTAACCTGATCAAAGAAAGTCCGTGCGGCACCAGTTTTTCCAAAAAGTTCTCGATTAGTGTGATTGACCATGAGACGGCGTAACATATTGATGATCAAATAGTCGAAGCCCATGTTGGCCACGGCCAGATTAGTCGGCTGTTGCATCAACCATTTGGTCAATAATGGCAATAGTGAGAGCGCCGCGAGAAAGGCAAAGTTCATTAATAAGAATTTTTTATCGGCCCGCGGTAAAATCGCGAAAGTCTGGTGGTTTTCGTACCAGAAATTGGCCACCATGAAAAAGCTGATCAGAAAAATCAAAATCGCGCGCATAAATAAACGATAACTTCCCACGGTATTATTGGGGAGTGGCACCTCCAATACCATGACCGTAATGATGATTGCAATCACTGCATCGTCAAAAACGTCTAAATGTTCTTTCAATTTAGGGCCATCATCTTGATGCAATTCTTCTAGTTTTTGACGAACTTCGGCCATTTGCTGCTCATCCGTTTTTGACTGTTCTTTTTTCATCACAAAGTCCCCCAACTCAACAAAGCAAAACGTCAATCCTTGATTTTCCGCCAATATCCGTCATCGACCTGCTGATAACCCTGCTTTGCTAAAATCGGCGCTAAGCTTGTTGTCAGTTGCAGTCGGACTTGCCAAACACGGATTTCCGGAGCGGTCATTTCGATCAAGGTCAGGACCTGACTAGCGATCCCACACTGCTGAAAGTCAGATAAAAGTACCAGTGGACTGAGTTGCCCCCGCTGGCCAGTCTTATCCCGTTGAAGTCGCAAATAGCCAGCACGTTGATCGCCAAATAAGATAAAGAAATAATTGTTCTGCTCATTACGGAACCGCCAATGGATCTGGGCTAAAGAATCAACAAATCTCATTTGGTCTTGCGTTGGCGTGGCAAAAAATTGCTGTTGCATTTGCCAAACTGTACCAAGTTCCGTCTCCTGAACGCGTTTTAGCGTGACCTCGACCATCTGCACCCCTCTTTTCTACCGCTAGTATAGCGCGATCATTCAATCAAACAGTACTAAAAAGTCTTTTCAATTTTGCGTGTCACGCTAATAAAAAGGCCGTTAGCTGCATCTTGTCAATCATATTAATAAGTGTTAATATGATGACGCTAAACTGAATCTTCGCCTCGTTTTTTTAGTCTAACGAAATCAATAAAGGAGCCAATGATCATGACCACGATTTTACAGCAAAAAGTGATCCACGCGTTAAACAATCCCACGCGGCTAACGATTCTTGAGCAACTCACCCAAGGCGAGGCCACGGTCAATACATTGACCGCACAGATCGGCACGACTAGTCAATCAAATATTTCACAACAGTTAGCGTGCCTACGGGATTGCGGTTTGATCAAGCAGCGTCGCTCTGGAAAATACAGTTTCTATCGTTTGAGTTCACCTGAGATCACCGTGCTTCTTCAGGAGATCGATCGGGTCAGCACGGCCTTAAACTGGACGGCCGCGACTCCGTTGGCCTGTTCCAGTCAGCAGAAATGAGGCAAAGCTAATGCTAAACTTAATCATTACCGGCGCCACTGCCTACATTTCCACCAGTATCGATTATCTGATCATATTGATGCTACTCTTTGGCCGTGCCAAAAATCGGCGCGACCGTTGGGCCATTTACTGGGGTGATCTCCTCGGCACCAGCATTCTCGTTGGCACCGCTTTGATCATGGCCTTCGTGCTCCATTTCGTCCCGGCGACTTGGCTGTTGGGTTTCTTAGGCTTGATCCCGATTTACTTGGGGATCCACCTGCTGATCGAACCCGACGATGATGATCAAGATGCCATCCAACAGAAAATCAAACATCAGCGCAGCCTGATCCTAAACGTCATTTTGATCACGGCCAGTTCCTGCGGCGCGGATAATATCGGCATTTATGTGCCCCTATTCGTCCCCCTCTCAACCGGAGAAATCGGCGTGATCCTCCTCACTTTTCTCGTGATGTTAAGTCTCTTTTGCCTGATTGGCTACGAACTGGTCCGTCTCCCGCAAATCGCCGTCGTCCTGGGCAAATATGGCCGCTGGATCTCCGCGATCGTGTATCTCCTGCTAGGTCTCTATGTGATGTGGGAGAGCGGCACGTTCAGCCATCTCTTCGGCTGGTAACAGCGTCTGCATGGGGCGGATCCGGCCCTGATCACCAAAAGTTCCTAAAAAACAGGCTTAGAACCACGATAAAAACGAGCTGACCGCAGAATAACCGCAAGCTAAAAATTCTGGGGTAAAAAGGCTAGTCAGAGAAGTGCCAAAGTTGACCGGGTTGACAAGAACCCTCATCATAACGGAAAAATAGCGCCACCGCTCTGTCATGCACACTGTTCAGCCTAGTAGATTCGCTAATTTTGCTGGCTGTTCAACAGTCGCCCCATCAGCTGTAAATGATGCATCAAACTGAGTTGCTTGACGATGCCTAGACCGGGAAACTTTTGTTGGGTGTGATAGGCTAACAAAGCTGATAAGGCTGGTGTTTGATTCAATCCGTGCATATGTTCTGGTCCCCAGACAGCCAGCTTGGCCAAGGCTTCAAAGAATTTCTGCTTTTGCCCGGACATGGTGGCGTTGCTGTCGGAAACAAAATGGTGGACGCGTAAGCTGCCATCCGCTGTGACGTAGATGAGATGGATGGCGATGGCGTGGGACGGCATTCCCTTGTCGAAATAGAAACTGCCACTGATGCCATAGTCGCCAAAGCCTTCCCGGTCAGGAATCGTGCGCCACCAATTAGCTGGCGCGAAAAAAGCATCGGGCAAGGTGGCATAGTCCTCAACCCGACCCACAAACGGCATGGGGTCGGTCAGCGTCAAAGCCTTCGTCCCCGCCAGTTGCCGCAAGCGGGCCTCATCCGGCACCAAAATACCACTGACTTGTTGGAACACATTGGTCACCGCATAAGCGCGCAATAATTCGTAATTCGGCGCGATCAACAAACTCCGCTGTCCCGGGCCAGTCTTCAAGAAGTCATGGCTAAAGTCCGGCGCTAAAATCGCGCTAGGGTAATAAAAAGGTAATTGGCTAAAGTCTGGCAGCGGATAAAGTTTCTCACTATTCAAACCGTAAACACTGACTTGCGGATTAGCAATCACACTAAAGGGATGGCGGGCCGTGATCAAGGCCGCCACCGTTTGTTGCAGCTCCCGAGAATCACGGACTGGTTCAATTATCGGGACGATCTGCGGCGCCAGCTCGCCCTTGGTGACCAACGCTTTTAAGCCACGCAAATCATACATGCGGCCGCGTAAATATGGGAAATAAATCATAATTGTGCACCGAGATCCGGGTGTTGCAATTGGCGATACTGCAATTGTAACGCTTGATATTCCGCGTTGCGTGCGTCCAACTCTTCTTGCAGCGCGGTCAACTTCTGATTCTCCAGCTCTTCATTGAAGCGATCGAACAAATTGGCCTCTGGTTGATAAACATCGTAGCCCACCTGGGACCGCTTGCGTAACTCCTTATACAACTGGTCATCAGAATACAGTTGCAACCCTTTGGCCACCCGTTTAGCCTTGTCGACTTCGCGAAACAACGAACTGATGAAGTGACTGGTCAGCTCCTGTTCGTCGACCTGCAGTTCTTGATACTGGGCTTTTTTCGCCACCGTTAAGAAACCTGGCGCCCGCAAGGTTTGTGGGGCCAGCGCCACGGCTTCTTGGTCAAAAGCACGATAAATCAAGACGCCAACTTTGCTGGGAATCTCCGTGGCGACTTGCTCATAAAGTTTCTGGGGGAGGACGAAGTAATTATAGTGACCAATGAAGGACAACTTGGCTTGCGAATGGAAGTCTGCCTTGGTCACTTTTAATTCGTAACAGCGCCACTGGACCTCGCCATTGGCCAACTGTTGATAACTTAGGGTGTCGACAATGCCTTGATCCGCGGGCATCGCCACTTCTTCCACCACATAGGCGCCCTGTTCCAAGCAAAATTGATACAAGGTCGATTCTAGTTGTAGAGTTAATTTTGTTTTCATGAGAACCTCGAGTGTTGGCTGCCTAGTAACAACGCCCATCGCGCGCGTAAATTTAACGCTGCCAGGGCAGATCTAGACTGATTTGTTGACGGAAAGTCGCTTGCGCTTGTAGATGAACACGCCGCGCCGCTTGTCGTTGCGCGTAACCTTGACAAAGCGCTTGATACTCCTGATTATCGCCAGCAACCACTAATTGTGGTAGGACCAAATCACGTTCGGTCACCACAAAAGTGGCAAAGCAAGTCAGCCCTAAGAAGCGCTGACCTGTTTGTAAATGTTCGCCGATGATCTTGGTGAAAACTTCGATCGACCGGTGACCGATCCCCGTCACATAAGACTCGGCGCAAAGCGAGTCTTGCAAGCGAAAAGGCTGAATGAAATCAACGCGATCGATGGCCGCGGTGACGGTTTCCACCCGGGCCACGCGCGAGGCCGGGATCGAGGCGTTGTCGTCAACGATCGCCAAGATCTTACCGCCAAAAACGGTTTCGTGTTCGTTGAGATCCGCCGCAAAAACCCGGTGATTACTGATCGATAACGTTTGTGCAACACTGATTGTCGTCATATTTTCCCTCTGTTCTGTGATTGGTCGCTCGGCTTCACTCGTGATTGCTCTCGCTGACGCTCCATCGCCCCAGCGTGATTGACGCCGGTGCTTAATCGTCGCCAGCGTTAACGGCCCTACATTTTCGGTTTTATGGTGTCGGCTGGTCATGTTGTTGGTGCCACTGTTGCAAATAGGCTAGCCGCTTCTTGAAACGCGCTTCGTTGCCTTGTTCGGTCGGTTCATAATATTGATGCCCCGCTAGTTCTGGCGGCATTGTTTTCATCGTCGTTAATTTGTCGACATTGTCGTGGGCATATTGATAATGATCGCCATAACCTAAGTCCGCCATTAATTTCGTCGGCGCATTGCGGATCTGCAACGGTACTGGCAAATTGCCCGTCCGCTTGATTTCTTTTTTCGCGCGGGCATTGGCCAGGTAAACCGCGTTGGATTTCGGCGCGGTCGCTAAATAGATCACTGCTTCCGTCAAATGAACCTCGCATTCCGGCATGCCGATCTGCTGGCAAGCCTGGAAAACCGTCACGGCCAAGGTCAGCGCGTGGGTATCAGCCAGACCAATGTCCTCACTAGCAAAACGGACCAAACGGCGGGCAATATAAAGGGGATCTTCGCCACCGGCCAGCATGCGCGCCAGCCAATAGATCGCGGCGTCCACATCACTGTTGCGCATTGATTTATGCAACGCTGAAATAATATTATAGTGTTCCTCACCGTGTTTATCATAGCGCAAGGATTTCGTGTTGATCAACTGGTCAAGCGCCGCGCTATCCAACCGAACTTGGTGGTCACTCTGATCGGCGTTAAGCACGGCCATTTCCAAGGTGTTCAAAGCCACGCGCGCATCGCCATTGGCAAATTCCGCCAACATCCGCAAAGCCTCAGCATCCATAGTCACGGTCACACCGGGAAAGCTGGTCGGCTGGGCGATCACCCGTTGGAGCAACTGTTCAAGATCCGGCACCGTCAACGATTTCAGCACGAAAACCTTACACCGCGACAACAGCGCTGAATTGATCTCAAAGGAGGGATTCTCCGTCGTCGCGCCGATCAAAATAATACTACCCTTTTCCACGAAAGGTAAAAACGCATCCTGTTGGGCTTTATTGAAGCGATGGATCTCATCCACAAAGACGATCGTGCGCTGGCCGATCTCCCGATTGAGCTCCGCTTCTTCCATGATTTTACGAATATCCTTGATGCTACTGGTAACCGCGCTGAAATTAATGAATTGCGAAGCTGTTTGCTGCGCGATGATCCGAGCCAAAGTCGTTTTGCCCACACCAGGAGGCCCCCAGAAAATCATCGAACTCAGTTGATCCTCATCGATCAATTTGCGCAACAGCTTGCCGGGACCGAGCAGTTGTTGCTGCCCCACGAAATCCGCCAATGTATCTGGGCGCACTCGATTGGCTAAAGGCGTATTGTTATCATTGACGCTATCGAACAAGGACGCTTGTTTCATTATAATCACCTAACTTATCAGAACCTAACTGTCACTCAATCGCTACCATGATTGTAACATAATGTCGAACCGGTGTTTGCATCAGTATTACTCTGGCGAACCATTTTTCTATCATGACCGCAGCTTGCGCTGCGAAATTCGGGGTGAGCTCGCTGTGGGCGTCACTTTGAGCTTTTCGGAAGGGCACCGAAAATCTCAAAGCTGAGCCTTGGTCTAAGTGGCAAAGCCACTAAGACCAATTTCACGGCGATCTCACCCCGAATTTCTCCGCTCCAGCCGCTCAATGTTATAACAGTCGTTTAAGCACTCACGCCGACTGACAAGCTATGGTCAATTGATCGAGACCCACGCAAATTGACGACCGTGGTTAGTGGTCACCAGCTTGAAATTGGTGACACCAGTACAGTCTGCCTGATGAACAAGCTAGTTCTCAGTGAAGCAACTGAATCGGTCGGCTTTACCCATGGATTGCTAAGGAAACGAGTGGAGATATTCAGACTACACAAAATACACCAACCTCCGAATCCAAATCCGTCGGCATTGCCGTACCACCGCAAAAGAGGGGAATCGTTTGACCTCTACCTTGCAAAACTACTTCGTCAAATCCTTCGCCTCGATTACAGATAGGCTCAATTCTGTTCAGCAACCGCCGGGCTTGCGGATTGGCTCAAAACAGTGCCCACTGCGTTCCAGCCACGATAAACGTCCTGAGGCGGTTGCGTCACCGTCAGACCCACTACACCTGCAATCAGGCACAGGTTCAAAAAAGCATGACCGCCAACTGACGATCATGCTTTCGTGTATCTTGTTTATCCTGAGATTTTGTTCCGCAATAAGAACGTAGCCCGCTTAATTCGTTGTGCCAGGTCGCAAGGGTCCGTAAAAATAAGCGGCGGTGGCGCCACCATCGATCAGGAAAGTGGACCCGCTAATGAAAGCTCCCGCCTCACTCATCAGCAAATCGGCTACGTTCGCGACTTCATCAGCGGTGCCGGGGCGCCCTGCCGGCGATTTAGCAAACATGTTTTTGTAAAAATCGCCACGCGGCCCATTAAACTCATCCAAGGCTAGCGGTGTCACAATGATTCCCGGCGCGATGTCATTCAAGCGGGCGCCCCGTTGACCCCATTTGACCGCTTCGGCCATCACGCGTTTCTCGTTGCATCGTTTAGCCAATTGGTAAGCGTGCAGCGAATCGCGGACCTGTTCTGGTTGTAACAAGGGCAAATCCAAGAGCTCCTCGGTCGGCGTCAACGCTAGCTGTTCATCTTCCACCGCCGTTAGCGCCGGCATGCGATGGCCCGATTGACTGGAGATCGTCACGCCAACACCGCCGGGTGCGATCACCCGACCAACTTCTTCGAGCAAGACCGCCGTACCGTAAAGATCGACCTGTAAAATCGTCTCGATCGATGCTTGGCTCGGTGAAACACCGGCCGCGTTGACCAAAGATTTGATCACACCAAAACTTTGAGCGGTGGCAATCAACTGTTTGATTGACGTCCGTGACGCCAAATCCAATTCCACCGGCAGTGCATCAAAACCCGCCTCGTTCAGGATTTTAGCCAGCGCTTGGGCATGGGCCAACACCTTGTCACCCAAAATAATTTTCTTACCCACACCCATTCGCCGGGCGATCGCCAGGCCGATTTGACCAGCGCCAGTTACAATCATAACTTCTCTTGTTTTCATCTCATGTGCCTCCATCGTTTTTGTTTCACTTTAACAATGAGCTTAGGTTACTCCCTTATAGTAAGACGAAGGCAAGCGCTTGGCAGAGAAAATTTCAAAGAATAAAAAAACCCACCGTCATTCATGCGCAAATACGGTATTTCAAACGAGTTTCCCGTTCGAAATACCGTATTTTGACATTATTTCTTTAAAATTCCGATTTTAAAACCCAAATCAGCATTTAAATTCACTTACAAGATCTGGATCCGCTTGGCCGCACATTGATCCAGCATCGCTTGCGGCCAAATACTCGCTTGGACTTCACCAACATGCGCCTTGCCCAGAAGCAACATGCACAACCGCGACTGACCGATCCCGCCGCCGATGGTGTATGGTAATTGGTGATTCAAAACCTGTTGATGATAAGGGAATTGAAGCCGTTCCTCCAAATTCAGTTCCCGCAATTGCGACACCAGCGAATCCTGGTCCACCCGAATGCCCATGCTGGAAATCTCCAAAGCCATTTGTAATGGCTCATACCAAAAGAGAATATCGCCATTCAATTGCCAGTCGTCATAATCCGGCGCGCGATCATCATGACGTTCACCATTGCGCAGGCGACCGCCGATCTGCATGAGAAACACACACCCCAGTTCACGACAAATCGCATTTTCGCGTTCCTTATCATTGAAATCAGGATAACGATCCGCCAATTCCTGCGTCGTCACGAAATGGATCTGCTCTGGCAAATGATGGACCGCTTGCGGATAGCGATACCAAACTTCGTGCTCCATATGCTTGATCACTTTAAAAATCGTCTGAACGGTTTCCTCCAGCGTGGTCAAGGTCCGCTCGTTTTTGGCGATGATTTTCTCCCAATCCCACTGGTCAACGTAAGCCGAATGAATATTATCCAGCTCCTCGTCCTTACGAATCGCGTTCATATTGGTGTACAAGCCCTCGTGCATTTTGAAACCATAACGCTTCAAGGCGACCCGTTTCCACTTCGCCAGCGAATGAACGATTTCGATCCGTCGATCCGGCAGATCCGCCATGGTAAAATGGACCGGCTCCTCCACACCGCTCAGATTATCATTCAAACCTGTCGCCTGGTCAACGAACATCGGCGCCGACAACCGAGACAGATTCATTTCCCGACCAAACTCATCCTGGAACGTCTCCCGAATAAAACGAATCGCTTTTTGCGTTTCTGGAATCGACAATTTGGGGTCATAAGCTGTGGGGATCACTAATTTCATTACATTTTCCTCCTGATTTTTCCATAAAAAAAGTCTCTCATCCCTAAATCTAGGGACGAAAGACTTCGCGGTACCACCCAAGTTGCCTGTTCACGAACAAACCACCTCAATAGTGTACAAACATACACCACCGATGGTAACGTACCGGCAACGGCTCGACCTACTTTGATCTGCGGATCATTTTGACGAGCAACTAAGCAAGTGTTTTTCAAACGGGGCAGGCACTGGTTGGGTTTCCACTATTCCCAATTCACTGTCAGGCTGACGAGTTTTACTTGTCTTGCTTCTTGTTTTTTATTCTGTGAATCTAATCTTACCAGATTCGTCCGAATTGTAAAGCCCCTTCACCAAAAATAATCTGGTGCTGCGACAAAGTGTGAGCTGACCTGATCAGCTTCTGAGCATTAGCCTAGCAATTGTTTTGAAAGCTGGGCTTTGCTTTCGGAACAATTGTGTAGCTAAGTGGAAGAAGCTAGGTCGGCGAACACGTTTTGAGTGCGGGGCACAACGGGTTGCAACTAAATTAAGCATAGATTTTCAGATAAAAGTAGCTTGGCCGCAGCTTGCGCTGCGAAATTCGGGGTGAGCTCGCTGTGGGCGCTGTTTTGAGCCAATCCGCAAAGTGCGCGGCTTGTCTCAAAATCAGGCCTTGTCCTAAGCGGCAAAGCCGCCAAGGACAATTTCACGGCGATCGCACCCCGAATTTCTCCGCTCCAGCCGCTCAACGTTTTAACAGCCGTTTGAGCACTCACGCCGACTGGCAGGCTATGGTCAATTGATGGAGAGCCACGTAATTGACGACCTTGGTTAGTGATCACCGGCTTTGAATTTGTGACACCGGTGCAGCCTGCTTGATGAACTAGAACATGATCTTGATGAATCAGCTTAAGCGGCCGGCTTCCAACCGGAACCCGTTCAAGTCAGCGAGATTCAGATGTTCAGCTCACACAAGGTGTATCGATTTCCTAATCCAATTCCGTTGATGTTGCCGTACCACCCCAAAAGTGGGTGATTGTTTGACCTCTAGCTTGCAAAAGCACTTCGTCTAATCCTTCGCCTCGATTGCAGATAGGCTCAATTCTGCCTAGCAACCGCCTCAGGACGTGTGGCTCAGCGGTGAGATTTTTCTTTGTAGCTGCGGAGCAGATACTTAGAATAAGGCCTGATTTTGAGACAAGCCGCGCTTTTTGCGGATTGGCTCAAAACAGTGCCCACCGCGTTCAAAACAGAGTGCGATCCGACCCGGGTAGCTCCTGAGCATTAGCCTAGCAACTATTTTGGAGACCGGTCTATGCCTCCGGAATAGTTGCGTAGCTAAGCGCAGGGAGCTGGGTCGGTAAGCACGTTTCCAGCCACGACAAACGTCCTGAGGCGGTTGCGTTCCCATCCAAACCCACCAAAACCTGCAATCTAAACAGCCAACAGCTCACACACGTTATTTAGCGACAACATCTGCCACAGCGGCATTGACCGCCGCCTGTTCGTCAGCGATCAAGGCGACTCGACCTTCGATCACTTTGGTATCCATCTTGATTTCCCGCATCAAGCCGGACTCGTTGATTTTTGGCTCGAAGAAAGCCTTGAATTCAGCTAACCGCTCTGGGGTGCGGAACGCGCCTGTGGTCACTGTGATGTAGGTTGGGAATTCCATGTCGCCACCAACGGTTTTTTCTAGCCAGGACCATTCGTTGCGCAACCAGTCCCAAGCCGCTTGTTGACCGGCCTTGTTATTCAAAACATTGCTGTACCAAGCTCGCAGGTCTTGAGGTTTGATGGTGTCCGCATCTTCAAAAGCAGTCACCAGCCGGGCAATCAAGTCTGGATCCGGCGTCTTGGTCAACGCGAAGCACAGGCTGCTCTTGTAGCTGGCGTCAGCGGAATGACGATAATCCGCTAACAAGCGGTCAAAGAGTGCCGTCGAGCCATAATGGACCACTTCATTGGTCAAAATATACGGCCGCGTTTCAGCCGGCAAAGCCCCTAGATCAGCCTGATTCGCGCTGAAAATTTCGTGGGCCGCCGCAATGGCTTGCGGATTCTTAGCGTATTGAGCCGCGTCCAAAATAAATGGTCGGGTCATTTGGTCATCGATCGATTCACCGGCTTGAGCCGTCCAGCCTAACCGCGCCATTTGTCCAGCGCTCAACTGATCGACAAACGCCTGTAAGTTTTTCTCAGCGGCGGAATCTGGTTCAACGAATTTCTTAAGGTTGTTCACCACTCGGTATAAGGCTGCATTGGTCAGGCTGGCAGCGCTGTTGGCGAATTTTGGTAAAAGGGGCACTAAGTCAGCGTAGGAAATCTGGTGTCCTTCCGCGAGTAAGCGCAAGTCTTGCAAAATCTGTAATTGTGAGATCGGGTCCATTGCTGGCGCCTGTTGTAAAAGATCAGCCAATAACGTCTGATCATATTTGACGATGAAGTGGGAATTGTTGCCCACATTCAAACGGAAAGGCTGGCCCGTAGCGGCGCGGAGGGTGGCATAATCGCCGAGCACAACTTGTTTTTCGGTCATGATCGTTGGGGCGGCGTCATAATTGCTGTTCAATGGAATTTGCCATTGGCGACCAGACTCCTGACCAGCGCCAATGAAGAATTGTTGCTGACTAATGGTCAATTGTCCGGCAACCACGCTAGCACTGACCACTGGATAGCCTGGTTGTTCCAGCCAAGACTGCATGATTGCGCCAACATCCATTCCTGAAGCCGCGCCTAAAGCTGCCCATAGATCGGCGCCGGTGGCGTTGCCATATTGATGGGCGGCGAAATAATTCTTCAAACCAGCTCGCAAAGCTTCATCGCCTAGCAGTGCCCGGACCATCACCAACATCCGCGCCCCTTTAGCGTAAACGATGGCGCCGTCGAATAAGGAATCGATCTCGGCTGGATCCTCCACGGTAACATGGACGGATTGAACGCCATCCGTGGCATCCCGCGTCAAAGCAGCCGGCACATCAGACTTTTGGAACAATTCCCAAACATGCCAATCTGGTTCGATCGCGTCGATGGCCACGTATTCCATCATATTGGCGAAACTTTCATTCAACCACAGATCATCCCACCACTTCATCGTCACCAAATCACCAAACCATTGATGGGCCAATTCGTGGGCGATCACCGTCGCGACCAATTGCTTCATCTGTAAAGCGGTATTGTCCGGATCGATCAACAAGTAGGCCTCCCGATAAGTCACCAGCCCCCAGTTCTCCATCGCGCCGGCGGAAAAATCAGGTAAGGCCAACTGCCAAGAATGGGGCAGTGGATAAGGTGTTTGATAGAAGTCTTCGTAAAACTCGATCGATCGCTTGGCAATATCTAAGGCAAAATCCAGCTCTTTGGCCGCATGGGCTTTCGTGCCAAAAACACCGACTTGCACGCCACTCTTAGTTGTCGTCAATTTGCTTTGCAACTCGCCAAACGCGAAGGCAACCAAGTATGTCGACATTTTGACCGTGGTCTCAAAATAATGGACGCCATTTTCCACACGCAGTTCCGGCATGTTGCTCAAAGTGGTCTCACCTGGTCGCTCATCATATTTGATGGCCAAATCAAAGGTTGCTTTAGCTTCGGGTTCATCCACACAGGGGAAAGCCTGCCGAGCAGCGTTGGTTTCAAATTGAGTGCCAATGATCTGTTCCTTGACGCCGTTCAATTCATAGTAGGAAGGATAGATCCCCATCATCGTGTCGGTCAACGGCGCGGTATAGGTAATGGTCAGGGACACAGCGCCTGCTTGTGGTAATTCGATCCGCAGGGCATCATTTGCTTGATCCAAAGTAAAGGGCACTGCCGCGCCGTCTGCAACAACAGTAGTCACTGCCAGATCCTTCTGATGGATCGCGATTTGTGCCGTGCTCGCTTGGCCACTGATCGTGGTTTTCCCGCTGATCACCTTCGTACCACGATCGATGTCGAGATAAACCTGATAATGGTCTGGTTGAAATGCCTGATAAAAACGTGTTGTTTCTGTCATAATTGCCTCCAATAATTATATTTGCTGAGAAAAATCAATAGATTTATTATACAACTTTATCCGCCCGCTTGTCGCTCGTTCTGTAGCCGATCGTCAGTCGGCCACGATCAACTGCAACTGATGAATACAAAACACATAGTTTCATTTTACTTGCTTCCAGTTAACAAAACTAAGAATAGCGCCCGCTGATTTGCAGAAGACAAAACACAACACCTGCCCACATCCCCATTATCATTGATAAAATTTGCGGAATTTGGCTGGTGTGACTTTATTGGCCGCCTTGAACTGTTTGATGAAATTACTTGGCGCGGCGATCCCGACTGCGTGCGCGATCTCAACGATTGGTAATTGTGGTCGACTGATCAATAATTCCTTGGCCTGATTCAGACGTGTTTCCAAAAGATACTGTTGCGTGGTGACCCCAGTATAACGTTTAAACAAACGGGTCAAATACTGCGGGGTAATGAAACAGGCTCGTGCTAATAATTCCACGGTCAATGGTTGCGCAAAATCAGTTTCTATTTTTTTGATCGTGGGTAAGACAAATTCGCGATAGCGGGGCTGATCATTCTTAACATCAGTCAATTCGTAATTCTGGCTCAGCGCCAGTAGAAATCGATAGACTGCAACCGAAGTCTGCTGCTGGTCCAGCGCATGATCCAAGTAAGCGGCGATCGTTTGGTCGATCCATGCCGAAAATGAGAATATGGCCTGATCCTCACTACGAATAAATGGCGCCTCACCAACGATTTGATGAATATTCGGCTCTAAGCGGCCATTAAAAGTGGCAAATTTTGTGCGCCAAGGTTGTTTAGCCCAATAACGATGAGCGACAAAAGGTCTGATCAAAACACCCTGACCTGGTTTAAGTAAGAACGTCTGCTGTTCGATCGTCAAGACCCCAACGCCAGTCTCAGTTTGGAGCCAATGATAATAAGGATAGCCTTGTGGTCGCTCAACTTGATCTTCAGGCCAGTGATGCCCGATCGACTCCAAGGCCAAAGGTAATGATTTAGGTAAGATCTGTAAATAAAGCGCCATGGTCGTCCTCGTTTCGATTTTTTATATTATTATAGTGATCTCCGATTTATCCTTATTGTAACACTATTCTTAGTTATTTCTTTTCTTGTAAAATAGTTGATTTGAACCTTTCCGGTTTTGCTATGTACAAAGCAGAAATTCGGTTCTAGAATGGAAATAAAGGCGCTTACATCAACGCGTTTTATTCTTGAAAGGAGTGTTATCATGATTCCTGATCTTAAATGGCTTGATGATCCTGAGGTCTTCCGGGTCAATCAACGTCCGGCCCACAGCGATCATTATTTTTACAAAAATTCAGCCGAGCTTGCAACTGGTCAAAGTAGTTATGTCCAAAGTCTCAATGGCCCTTGGCAATTTCGTTATAGTGCGACACCGCAAGAACGTCCGCTAGATTTCTATCGCGAGGATTTTGACGCGCGCGACTTCGATATGATCAAGGTTCCCGGCCATATCGAACTAGCCGGTTATGGTCAGATCCAGTACATCAATACGCTTTACCCTTGGGAAGGCAAAACTTTTAGACGCGCGCCTTACACGTTGAGCGACCAACTGACACCGGGGATTTTTAGCGCCGCCGCTGATAATAGCGTTGGTTCTTATTTAAAGGAATTTGACCTCAGTCCTGAATTTATCGGTAAGCGGACGATCATTCAATTCCAAGGCGTTGAAGAGGCCTGCTACGTTTGGCTCAATGGCCACTTCATCGGTTACGCCGAAGACAGTTTCACCCCGTCTGAATTTGATTTGACGCCCTACATTCGCTCTGGTCGCAATCGACTAGCCGTGCGCGTTTATAAATATTCGACTGCCGCTTTCATTGAAGATCAAGACATGTTCCGTTTCTCTGGTATCTTTCGTGATGTTAATTTATTAGCGTTACCCGCAGTCCACGTTGATGATCTCAAAATGACGCCTAGCGTTGATCCAGATTTCAAATCAGGCCGTTTCGAGCTTCAACTGAAACTGTCTGGTGCGGCGCTCCCAACAGCCCAGCTAAAATTGGCCTTGTTTGACCAAAACAACCAGTTGTTGGCGCAACAAACTCAGACAGCTGCTGAAAAAGTCACTTTTGAGCCGATCGATTTTCCCAAAGTGACACTATGGCAACCTGAAGACCCTTATCTCTATCATTTGCAACTAGAGGTCAGGGATCAGACTGGTCAGCTTCTAGAAGTCATTCCTTACGATTTTGGTTTCCGTCGCGTTGAATTACGCGCTGATAAAGTGATCTATGTCAACGATCAACGCCTGATCATCAACGGTGTCAATCGGCATGAATGGAGCGCTGAGACTGGGCGTGCGATCACCTTGGCTGAGATGAAGGCTGATATTGCTACCATGAAGGCTAACAATATCAACGCTGATCGAACCTGTCATTACCCTGATCAGATCCCTTGGTACTATCTTTGTGACCAAGCCGGAATTTATTTGATGGCAGAAACGAATTTGGAATCCCATGGCTCGTGGCAAAAAATGGGGGCAATCGAACCCTCTGTCAACGTGCCCGGTTCCAATCCCCATTGGTTAGCCGTTGTTTTGGACCGGGCGCGGAGTAACTACGAAACCTTCAAAAATCACACCGCGATCATTTTCTGGTCCTTAGGCAATGAATCTTTCGCTGGTGAAGATATCGCCGCGATGAATCAATTCTTTAAAGATAGCGACCCAACACGACTGACTCATTATGAAGGCGTCGTTCACGCCCCTGAACTGAAAGCGCGGATCTCCGATGTGGAAAGTCGGATGTATGAACGACCAGCCAATATTGCCGCTTATTTGGAGGATGAACCGGCTAAACCATTTATCCTCTGTGAATACATGCATGATATGGGTAACTCGCTTGGTGGTCTCAAGTCGTATATCGACCTACTAGATCGATATGACATGTATCAAGGCGGTTTTATCTGGGACTTCATCGATCAAGCATTGTTCGTTGTTGATCCACTTACTCAGCAAAAAGTCTTGCGCTACGGCGGGGATTTTGATGAACGTCACGCAGATTATGAATTCTCCGGCGATGGTCTACTATTCGCTGATCGTCAACCAAAACCAGCACTACAGGAGGTGAAATACTATTATGGCTTACACAAATAATCAACTTAAACTTGTTTATGGTGATGGTTCCTTAGGGGTCCAAGGACATGGTTTTCGTTACCTTTTCAGTTATGAGCGTGGTGGCTTAGAATCCTTGAATATCAATGGCAAAGAGTGGCTTTACCGCGTCCCCCAACCAACTTTTTGGCGGGCGACGACGGACAACGATCGTGGCAATGGCTTCTCCCGTAAATCAGCGCAATGGCTAGCCGCGGATCAGTTCTCAGCATGTACTAAAGTCACCGTTAAAATCGATGGGCAAGTGATCGAGCTCCCGATCGCACCCTTGAACAATCGCTATACCGGCGCTGAAACGGCGGCGACAGCCGAAATAGATTTTGAATTCACGACGAATACGCTCCCGACAACCACGGTTCACGTTAACTACCTCGTTTCACCTAATGGCGCGATCAAAATCGCTGTCCACTATTTGGGGCAGGCCGACCTGCCAGAGCTTCCTGTGCTTGGTTTGCGTCTGGTTATGCCGACCAGTGCCACCGGCTTTACTTATCAAGGACTTTCTGGTGAAACTTATCCAGATCGCATGGCTGGCGGGATCCCGGGCACTTATCACATCAAGGGATTACCCGTTACTCCTTATCTGGTCCCGCAAGATTGTGGTATGCACATGCAAACGCAGTGGCTCAAGATCACCCGCGCAAGCACGCAGAATAATGCCGATAACGATCCCGTGCCATTTTCATTAACGATCCAGGCTGCCAGTCAGGCTTTTAATTTCAGTTGCTTGCCGTACACCGCTGAGGAATTGGAAAATGCGACCCATCACGAAGAATTGCCGCTGCCTAGACGAACCGTTCTCTGTATCGCCGGCGCAGTTCGTGGTGTTGGTGGGATCGATAGCTGGGGCGCTGATGTCGAATCTGACTATCAAATCTCCGCTGCCCAAAATATTGATTTTGATTTTACGATCGTTCCTGAAAGATAACTATCCTGCAAAGTGCCAAGTACGCTTAAAGTGATTGCAGACAGCAAAAGACCCCAAGTTAGTTGAAAAACTAGCTTGGGGTCTTTATGATCAGTGAATCAGATCGGTCGCTCAAACGACTGTGCTATTCGTGTTTCAAGGTCAGAATAAGCATGTTCCTACTATTACAGACAGCGGTCTGGATGATCACGCTTTGCTGATGATCAACAAAGATTTGATCGCCTGCCGTTGATCCATGGCTTGATAGGCGGCTTGGATCTGGTCAAGACTGAAGCGCTGGGTGAAGACTTTGCCAGGATTGATTGTTCCCTTTAACACTGCCTCCAACAAAACGGCCTTGTCATCGCTAGTCACGGAAGCGATCCCGCCGCGCAACCCAACATTACGCCAGAACAAATCATTGGTATTCATTTCTGCTTGCTGCGGAACACCGACACGACCAACAACGGCGCCGGGACGCGCAACTTTGACCGCGGTCGCAACAGACTGTTCGGTCCCCACACATTCCAAAACCGCATCCGCGCCAGCGCCACCCGTCATGGCTAATACTTTTTCAACCGCCGCGTCGCCCCGTTCCGGCACGATGTCCGTCGCGCCAAATTCCCGGGCCAATTTTTGGCGATCTTCGTGGCGGCTCATGGCGATGATCCGCTTAGCGCCCAGCAATTTCGCCGCGATCACACCGGATAACCCTACGGCGCCATCGCCCATCACCACCACCGTATCGCCAGCCTTGACTTCAGCGGAAGTGGCGGCGTGGTAACCCGTGGCCATCACATCGGCCAGGGTCAAAAGTGAATTCAATTGCGCGTCCGTATAATCGGCGGGTTGGCCGGGCACCTTGACCAGCGCCCAATCCGCGTTAGTGAAGCGGAGATATTCACCTTGATAACCACCATTACCACCGGCTTCACGGTTCAAACAATCCCCATCAAAACCAGCCAGGCAGGCGGCACAATGCCCACATCCATGGGTGAACGGCGCGATCACAAAATCACCAGGTTGAACGGCTTTGACCGCTGACCCTACTGACTCGACGATGCCGATTGCCTCATGACCGATCAACGAATTGGCGGCCCGTTGCGAGATCCCCCGATACCACCACAGATCCGACCCACAAACACAAGCCCGCAAGACGCGGATAATCGCGTCGGTTGGCTTTTCCAATTCTGGTTTGGCCACCTCTGCAACCGCAACTTGACCAGGTTTAACAAAAATTCCTGCTTTCATCTGAAACACTCCTTCTTTGATCTTCCGATAAATGTGCTCTGCACTGCAATTTGAAACGCGCTCGCCACCCCAGTGCTTGCGCATTAGCCGGGGTGGCTCACACTCTGATTTTAAACGTGCTCACCGACCTAGCTTCTTCCGCTTAACTACGCTAGGATTCCGGAAGCGAAACCCGCTTCCATAATCCTAGTTAGGTTAATGCTCAGAAGCTGTACAGGTCGGCTCGCACTCTGATTTTAGTCTACAACGTTGTAGTAGGTAGAAGGCAAGTGAATTTTGTAAATTATTGCGAAAAAGTCCAAAATGGGGCTTCTATTTTTGGACAAACGTGCTGAGTTGTCCATTGTTGCTGCTGGGAAATCGCTCTAGACTAGAGGCAAGTGATTCGAGGAATCACACTAAGGAGGCAACATATGTACTATTCAAATGGTAATTATGAAGCTTTTGCACGGCCGAAAAAGCCGGAAAATGTCGATCAAAAATCGGCTTATTTAGTTGGATCTGGTCTGGCGTCACTGGCCGCTGCGGTTTTTCTGGTTCGTGATGGTCAAATGGCAGGAAAGAAGATCCACGTTCTAGAAGAGCTCAGCCTACCTGGCGGGAGCATGGATGGTATTCTGAACAGCCACGGCTACATCATTCGTGGCGGCCGGGAAATGGAGCCCCATTTTGAAACTTTGTGGGATTTGTTCCGCTCGATCCCGACCTTGGAGGACCCGAAAGTTTCTGTGCTGGACGAATTTTATTGGCTCAACAAAGAGGATCCTAGCAAGTCCGCCTGCCGGGTCATTGAAAATCGCGGTCAACGTTTGGCTAGCGATGGTCAGTTGACCTTATCCAAACAAGCCATCAAGGAAATCATCGATTTGGTGATGACGCCGGAAGCTGATCTCCAAGATGTTAAAATCAACGATGTTTTCGGTCCAGAATTCTTCCAAAGTAACTTCTGGCTGTACTGGTCAACCATGTTCGCCTTCGAACCATGGGCCAGCGCCACGGAAATGCGCCGTTATCTGATGCGTTTCGTTCACCACGTCGCCACGCTGCAAGATATGTCCGCCTTGAAGTTCACGAAATATAATCAATACGAATCCCTGGTCAAGCCCATGATCAAGTACCTGCAAGATCGAGGCGTGGACTTCCAATTTGACACGGTGGTCAACAATATTGAATTGAATCACGACAATCACGGCCTGACCGCCACCCAAATCGACTTGACCGTTGCGGGTAAAGCGACGACGATTCCGTTGACCCAAAACGATCTGGTTTTCGTCACCAACGGTTCGATCACTGAGAGTACCACTTACGGCGACAACGATCATCCGGCGCCAATGGAACACGAAGTCGGCGCTAGCTGGCAATTGTGGGAAAACTTAGCCAAACAAGACCCGGCGTTAGGTCATCCAGATAAGTTTTATCGGAATATTCCAGCGGCTAACTGGGTCATGTCCGCCACTTGTACCTTCAGCGATGATCGCATCGTTCCTTACATCCAGAAAATCACTGGCAAGGATCCCCACAGTGGCTCGATCGTCACCAGTGGTCCCTTGACGATTCGCGATTCCAATTGGCTATTAGGCATCTCCATCAGCCGGCAACCCCATTTCCAACAACAAAAAGACAACGAATTGATTGTTTGGTTATATGGTCTGTTCTCTGACCAACCTGGTAATTATGTTCATAAGAAGATCACCGAATGCACCGGCCAGGAAATCTGTCAGGAATTTCTGTATCACATCGGCGTACCAACTGATGAGATCGCCGACATCGCCGCCGACGCCAATTCAATTCCTCAGCACATGCCTTACATCACCAGCTACTTCATGCCTCGGTCCACAGGTGACCGGCCGCTGGTTGTGCCAACTGGTTCAACCAACCTGGCCTTTATTGGTAACTTCGCGGAAACGGAACGCGATACTGTTTTCACGACCGAGTATTCCGTTCGGACCGCCATGGAAGCCGTTTATCAATTATTGAATGTGGATCGGGGCGTGCCCGAAGTCTTCGATTCATCCTTCGACGTCCGAGTCTTGATGCGGGCCGTTTATTATTTGAACGACCACAAATCCCTGCGAGAGTTACCATTAAATTCAGCGGAACAACTGGGCGTCAGTGCCCTCTTGAAGAAAGTCAAAGGCACCTATATTGAACAATTATTGCATGACGCGAAATTGATTTAAGCTGGCTCATAGCTATCTGTATTGATTTTGAAGGAGGTTTTCTCATGAAACATAAAAATTTGATTCTGGTTCCCATCGTATTGGCCGCTGGTATTTATGTTGGCCACCGTTTCGGCCACTCTATCGCCGCCGCGATCAATGAACACTGCGGTGATGCCCCGGCAACCGACAATGCGGCGGCCGCTGATCAACCCGTTTATCTGCGCGAAACCTTAACTGATGGTCAAGGTCTCTAAACCGGAGTAACCGCCAGACTTGGCGCCTAATTAAAAAGCAGATCGAGTGAACGACGCACTCGACCTGCTTTTTTGATAGGCAATTTATGGTGCGCGAACCGCAGAAAACACGGAGGCAGGCAATGTTTGCCCCAGCACAACCGCCGCAGTCAACTATGAAACATCGCTAATGATCCGCCGCCGAATCATTTTCATGCAGCGACTTCTGCACGATCAATTCGATCGTCCCCTGCAACATCAACTTGGCCCGCGCCAACATTTGCGCCTCG
The DNA here is from genome assembly GCF_024345205.1 of Lapidilactobacillus luobeiensis. GTDB lineage: Bacteria > Bacillota > Bacilli > Lactobacillales > Lactobacillaceae > Lapidilactobacillus > Lapidilactobacillus luobeiensis. The sequence continues at coordinate 163,671 of NZ_BROC01000004.1, forward strand.
GTCTCGCGCAATTGATCATCCAACCACCGCAGCAATTGCGCCGCCAAAGCACCCGCGTAAAAGTCAACGATGTCGTCAGCGACGGCGGGCGCCAAATGACTATCAATATCCTTGACCACCGGCCGCACCACTAAAACCCCAACCGAATAGAGAAAGTTTTCCAAAAAATGCCGACCGACTGAATTTGCCGCCGCCAAACAAAAGTCGCGGTTATCCTGAACATAAGTCAACATTTGTTGATACTTCTCCTGCCAATTCGCGGCGGACAAATTGGTTTGGATCTGGGTGACGATTTCCTGATCGAAAGTCCACTCCAACAATTCATAAATATCTTCGAAATGATAATAGAACGTATTGCGGTTGACATGCGCTCGCTTGGTCAGCGCGTCGATCGTGATGTGCGCCAATGGCTGCTGCGTCATCATGATCTTCAAATTATCGGCCAGCACTCGCTTCGTCGTTTTGGTCATCGTTGACCTCCATTCTCAGCTCTCAGCAAAAAAATCGATAAACTAACTATAGCACTTACCGGCTAATTTAGGCGGAAATTCACCTAGGCTTGAAATGAGGTTGTTGCGATAACTGCTTGCGATGTGGTACCGCCGTGACGTTGGTGGTTGGCAGATGTGGTGGGGCTCCAGGTCGGTCTGGGGGTGGTGGAACGCTGCGGGTGTCACTTTAAGCTTCGCGAAACCCACACGAATCTCAAAGCCGAGCCTTATTCTAGGCGGCAGAGCCGCCAAGAATAATATCGCGGCTGACTCACCCCCAGCCCGACCTTCCGCCTGACGAATGAACAGCCCACCAACGCCAAAGAACCTGTTTATTTATTTCTTGACCACATCTGTCATAACTACCCCCTTGGGCCAGATTCTGATCAATTGCGCCGACTATCTTGTGGGTCAAGGTTTTTCAAGTTAGGCCAGCTTAGCCGCCGTTAATTGCAGGGAAAAAGCACCGACCGCGTCATCAAGATACTTGGTTTTATTTTTAGTCGCCCCAATAATGGACGCCATGACTCCCTGCCCCCGCTGCCAAGCAATGCGATTTGAGCCAGCGTCACTTGCTGTTTCTCCGCTAATTCATGGACCTGTTCCGTAATTTCCAACTCATCGGCCTTAGTAGCCAACCATTTGTTAATTCCGTTGTTAGTTTGAAACCTTTGTTGCCTGACCATATTCACGCAACCGCTCCAAAAACACTTCAGTGGCTTTGGGATGGGGTCGTCTTGCTCGCTATGCTACGATTGAATCCAAAGACAGTTTGGGCTTTAACGAAACAAACCGCATGCCGGAGAACTCTTGAGGCAATTTCAAGCACACGATTACGCCGTCGGTTTGTCGCGCTAGCGTGATTGCACTTGACAACAGGTTGTATCTCGCCCAACTAGCCATTTGCGCTGCGTACTGGCCTGACCAACTGGCCAATTCACGTTGAACAACTTCATCCAAAATCGTGATCACTGGTGTACCAATCAAATCTCCAGGAACAATCTCAGCATACGTTGCGAAAGGGGAGGTTTCCGCAACTAAAACACCCCATTCTTCAACTTGGCTCATTCGCACAAATTCATAGTTTTTAACATCCATGGGTTCCAACATCAGTGCTAAATCAATTGATCCACGCTCCAGCCAAAATTGTAATTCTTGGTTATTACCACTGTGGAGCGCGAAATGAACTGGGGGGATGCATGAGGTGGAATTCGGCAATTAATTGTGACAGTTCCGTTAAGCTTTGTAGTTCACTCACCCCAACAGCAATTTCCCCAGCCAGAATACCACTCTGTGTGAGCTCCTCCTTGGCTCGTCTTTCTATACTGATAAGATCGCGGGCCCGTTGTTGAAATAAAATACCCGCATCTGTTAGTTCGATCCGATGATGGGCTCTTAGAAATAATTGCACGCCCAGCCCATCTTCAAGCCCTTTTAACTGACGAGATAAAGTCGGTTGCGTGATATGCAATAAGCTCGCCGCCTTGGTAATATTCTCCTCACTCGCAGCTAACAAAAAATAGTTTAATACACGTGTATCCACTCTTCCGAATCCATCCAGTCGCCTCAGTGGTATAATTGGCTTATTAAATCAACATCTCGTGATTCTTACTCTGTTAAGAATTACAAAATTACCGCTAATCGCAAATTCAAATCAAGCTCTCCTCCAAGAAATCAAAACAAACAATTTTGACGCTGCTTACCAACTTCTGGAATCTTGGCGCGCTAATCGCATCAGTCAGCGCCAGTATTTACGGCTGACTAGTTGGCTGCAGGAGCGGCGCTTTGATGGAGAATGACAGCAATCAAGCATGAGGTTTTTAATGAACGAAGAATTGGTCTTTGGTACGTTCAAAATTTCAAACTGGTTTTCTCACAATAAACAGACTGTAAAAATTCACGCTCAACAGATTGCAGAGCTGTCCATAGTGCTGTCCTTGAATATTTAGCAAAAAGAAGCGCTGATCGCTTCCATTGAGCGAACTCCTTCAGAGCAATATTTCGAAAATTTTTGGTAATTTAGTAGTCTAATAACGGCCAAAGCAAACTTTGATTAGCTACCCACCTAGTACAACTATTTTCCCAGCCAAGCTTGTATAGACAACTCAAAAACTGTTATGATAATGACAATATTGATGGTACTAATTCGAACGCAGAGCTTCAGAAGAATGATGACATCGATCTGGACCATCATCGAGTTGGCCGCTACCATCTCGCTCGCTGAGGATTTTCCACGTAATCATCGCCCTACTCGCACTTAACAACGCCACTTTGACAGCAACATATTTTGACGCAAACGAGGAGATCAGCCCATGGACAAAGAACAACTACTCATCAAAATCGCTAAAAGTATCTTGATGGTTCTTTTATTTTATCTTGTTCTAAACTATCATTTCGCAGGGTATATTCAGCTCCTAATGTGGGTGGCCATGGTGGCCCTTATTTGGACGCCGAATAGCTTCGCAAATCGTCAAAGAAAATAAGAAACGTCAAAAACCTTGTCAGCCGGTAATCTGACAAGTTTTTTGATAGAGACACATTTGGGCATGGCAACCCTGCTGATTTTTCTTCCACGAGCGGCTATTGGCAACCGGCCGAAGTGAGCGTCAAGCCGCGCCCACTTCTGGAAATTGACTCCGAATGCTCGTCACCAATACGCGCTATCCCTACAAATTCGGCGCCGCAACTTTTCTAAAAGGCAACTTTGCGGACCATGAAGCCGGCGAATCACAGCTACGCGCCAGCGACCTTAATTGGACCACCATCCACCCCGGACCACTGATGAACAGCCCCCGCACACCCCACCCCTTCGTTCGTGACGCCGCCAGTGGCATCAAACTCCCCGGCGCCCCCCGAACGAATCGCCAAGACGTCGCCGCCGTGATGCTCGCAGCGATCAACGATCCGAAAACGTTTCGCAAACAATTGGTGATGACGTCTGCGTGGCAGGATTAGGAATGACGACGATGATATAAAGTCATTTGGAGACTGAGGACCGGATAGTTGAAAATTCTATCAGCATTTCATAACGCCGTTTTCACCGCTTGAATCGGAGGATGTTGTTGAAAAAGAATTGACCCTATCTCCGGGAAGCGGCGATAAAACGGTTATAAATACGATAGAATTTATCAAGAAACAATCCGGACTAGCGGCGACTCTCTGGAACAAGAGTAAAACCCTATCCGGATGTTATTGAATCCAAATACCAACAGATTATGCTCGTAGACAAAGTGCTTAGCCAATGCAAAGGTTGGCGTAAAGTTTAAGTGGGTGGAATTGTTGAAGATAAAAAGGGAGCGATTCCCTTTATGCTAGAATAGTAATTG